>CAZSUU010000005.1:0-188693 GCA_964610105.1 uncultured Verrucomicrobiota bacterium
CGGACAGCCCTCGACACCATTCGCGGAAGGTCTGGCCATCCGCGCGGCCTCGTGGTGTCACGTCCTGACTTCCGGTTGTCACTTTCCAGACTGCTTTGTTCATGGTTCCGCTCCCGCAAGGGAGCGCCTCTTTGCCCCCCCCGAGGGGGGGGCAAAAAATTTTTCACGCCGCGGCCCGGTGGGCCACCTCCGGCGTCTGATATTTCAACGCCGTGTGCGGCCTGCGCGTGTTGTACAGCCACACCGCTTCTTCGATCGCTTTCAGCGCCTGCGCTTTCGTCCGGAATCCGGACGACAGGTAGTATTCCTGCTTGAGAATCCCGTTCACCCGCTCAGCCAGGGCGTTCTCATAGCAGTGCAGCTCTTCGGTCATGCTGATCTCCAAGCCGGCCTCCCGAAGCGCTCCGGTGTATACGTGCGAGCAGTACTGGCAGCCCCGATCCGAATGGTGAACCGGGTGGTGGCCCGCCGGCCGTTCCGCCAAGGCCTGCCCGAGGGCCGCCAGGCACCCTTCGGTTTCCAGCGTGTCTCCCGCATGCCACCCGACGATCTTGCGTGACCACGCATCCGTGATCAGGCTCAGGTACAGGTAGCCTTCATCGGTTCGCACATAGGTGATGTCGCCCACCCATCCCTGGTTCGGACCCGTCAAGATCCGATCCTTCAGCAAGTTCGTGAACACCGGCAGACAATGCCGGCTGTTCGTCGTCCGCGGCGCCTTCGGAAGTCGTTCCAATAGAAGCCCTTTCTCCCCCAGTACTTCAAAAAAACGATCCCGTCCCATCTCCACCTGCGCCGCCGACAGTTCCGGCTTCAACAGATGGTACAGCTTCCGAGCCCCGAGCCGAGGTTGCACCCGCCGCTCCGCTCGAACCAGTTCTTCGATCAATCCCTGATCCGCGACCGCACGGCTTCTTCGTCGGCGCGCTTTATACAGGTTCTGGCGGCTCATCCCGGTCTTCTCGCACAGCCGGCCGGCCGGCACCCGCTGCTTCATCTTACGCCCCGCATCTTGCGCACGTCGGACAGCGTCAATGCGTGCTTTTTTTTAAAGTCCTCCGGCGTCGTGTCCATCCGCTCGCAGGCAATCTCCAAAAATGCCTGCCCCAGCAGGCTGTCCATGTGCGCGTCCGCCAGTGCCGCCTCCAGTTCGCGGATCCGTTTCCGGGCCGCTTTCATCTCGTCGATCTCTTCCATGGTTTCGATCCTTATGCGTTTCGCCTGCAGCTCGGCGCGGCCATAGGCCTGGATCCACTTCCACACGGTCATCGCACCCCTGATGCCGTACGCCCGCCGGGCCTGCTCCGCCGATCCGTACTTCCCCCGTTCGATTTGCTCCACTACCTGCCGCTTGAACGCCTCACTATACCTGATGCTCATCCTTTTCACTCCCGGTTTCCCCTCCCAGAAGTGACAACCTATTTCAGGACGGGACACCCTCCATCTCTTCTCCTCTTCCGCCCCCCGAACGGCTCCCCGACGCCTCGCCCTCCAGCCCGACGCGCTGCGCTCGCCCATTGCGTCGGGCGCGAGCCATTGCGGCTCGCCGTCTTAGAGTTGGATTCGGAGGGGGAGTTCGAGTTAGAGTGCGGACATTGAGCGGTCAGGGTCGATGGCTTGCGGCCCGCCGCCATGGGAGACATGAGCATGCAACGCAGGGACTTTCTGGCGGGACTGGGCGCGGCGGCGGTGATCGGCGGGTCCGGCTCGCTTCGCGCATGGGGCCAGGAGAAGAAGGAGGCCGTGCTGAAGCTCGGCAGCCAGGAGGGACGGATGGTGGGCAAGGACCTTCGCGAGAAGGTGCTGCGCTTCGAGGAATGGGGCGGCGTGGGCCTGGAGATCGGCGGGGCCCCCGCGAACCGCATCCAGGAGATCAAGGACGCTATCAAGGGCACGCGCGTGAAGGTGAGCGCCCTGTGCTGGGGCTCGAAGAACGGCGATCTCGTTTCGACCGATCTCGAGCGGCGCAAGGGCGGCGTCGCCGCCCTGAAGGATGCGCTGAAGGTCGCCGGCGAGCTCGAATCCACGGGCGTGATCTTCGTGCCCTGCTTCCACAAGCAGAGCACGCTCGCGCCGGCGGAGCTCGACAAGATCATGCTCGACATGCTCCCCGAAATCGCCGAAGCGGCGAAGGCCTGCAACACGCGCGTGCTGCTGGAGCCGCTCAACCAGGGCGAGACGTTCTACATCAACCGCCTCGAACAGGCCCTCGTGTTCTGCACGAAGCTCCATCACCCCGGCCTTGCGCTCATGGGCGACTTCTACCACATGGGCAAGGAGGAGAAGAGCGACCGCGACGCCTTCGTCGGCGCGGCGGGATTCGTGCACCACGTCCACCTCGCCAGCCGCACGCGCGTGCTGCCGGGCCAGGACGACCGGAGTTTCGTGGAGGGTTTTCGCGGTCTGAAGCAGATCGGCTACCAGGACCACTGCAGCTTCGAGTGCGGCGTCCTGAAGGGCACGGATCCGATGGTGGAAGTGCCGAAGGCCCTTCGCTTCCTGGAACAGCAGTGGAAAGAGGCGACGGTGTAGCCCGTGCGCCGCGACGGCCGGGCCCGCCGCCCCGCCGTCGCGATCGACACCGCTATTCCGGTCGCCGTCGAACGCGCAGACCCCGTCGCCGTGTGCCGGGCCGGGGAGGAAGATCTCATGAGCCGCTGGGTGTGGTGGGTCGCAGGCATGGTGTTGTCCGTCCACGGGGCGGAGCTGCGTTTCGAGGCGGAGGAGTGGTCGGAACCCGCCTCGGCCTGGCTGCCGGACAAGGACAGCGCGGACCACTGGAACCTCTGGAGCAGGGACAAGGACGCCGCGGCCAAATGGTCCGGCGGGAAGGTCCTTCGCGGGCCCGACACGAAGGCGGACCGCGCCGGCCCGGAGGAGGGCGCCCCGCCGCTGCACACGCGGGTGACCGGACTGAGCAACGGCCTCTACGATGTCGCGCTCCAGGTCGGCCGCACCGTCGGCGTCTCGCTCGACGGGCGGACGTGGAGGCGCTACACGGGCGGGCTCCTGGCGGAGAACCTGGCCGTCCGCAACGGGACGTTCGAGGTGTGGGTGGATGACCGCTACGCCGACGCGCGCAGCCCGGGAACGCCCTACTACGATTTCATCTCGCTCACCCGCGTGCCGCAGCCCGTGCCGAAGCCGCGCGTCGAAGGCCTGGCGCGCACGCGGGTGGCCGAGCGGCTGGATCGCGGACTGATCGCCCTGCCGATCGACGGCGGGGTCTACGTGGGCTGGCGGCTGCTGAGGAGCGATCCGCCGGATGTCGCCTTCAACGTGTACCGTCGAGCAGGAGACGGCGAAGCCGCTCGCGCGAATGCGGAGCCGATCCGCGCGACCACGGACTTCGTCGACGCCGGCGCTCCCGGCGGCGAGTCGCTCGCCTACACCGTCCGTCCGGTGAGGGACGGCCGCGAGGGCGCCGACGAGGGAAGCGCCCGCGCGACGCCGGTTGACGGCGCGACCGCGTACCGCGAGATCAAGCTCGCCGGCGACCCCACGTTCGCGAAGTGCGCCGTGGCGGACCTGGACGGCGACGGCGCGTACGATTACGTCGTCAAGCGGCCCGGCGCCAGCATCGACCCGGCATCGTCCTACTGGAAGCCGTCGCCGAGCTCCTATGCCATCGAGGCGTATCGCAGCGACGGCCGGTTACTCTGGCGGCACGACCTGGGATGGTCGATCGAACAGGGCATCTGGTACTCGCCATACCTGGTCTACGATTTCGACGGCGACGGACGGGCGGAGGTGGCGGCGAAGACGGGCGAGGGCGATCCGCGCGGACCCGACGGCCGCGTGCGCAGCGGCCCGGAGTGGGTGACGGTGTGGGACGGCGTCACCGGCCGCGAGATCGCCCGCGCCCCGTGGCCGGATCGCAGCGGCTTCGGCGAGGACGAACGGGGCTACAACTACGCCAGCCGCAACCAGCTCGCCGTGGCCTACCTCGACGGCCGCACGCCCTTCCTCATCCTCCTGCGCGGCACGTATACCATCATGAAAGTCGAAGCGTATGAACTTGCCGAAGGGAAGCTGCGGCGGGCGTGGGGCTTCACCGACGACGAGGGCGGCCGGCGGTACCGAAGCCAGGGCGGTCATTTCACCCACGCGGCGGACATCGACGGTGACGGGCGCGACGAGGTGCTGCTCGGCAGCTCGGTGATCGACGACAACGGCTCGCCGCTCTGGTCCACCGGGCTCGGGCATCCCGACATGTTTCACGTCGGCGACCTCGACCCCGCGCGTCCGGGGCTGGAGGTCTTCTACACGATCGAGCCGGCCAAACCGAGGAACGGCATCTGCATGGTCGACGCCCTGACGGGTCGGATGCTGTGGGGCCTGGACCAGCCGACCAAGCACGTCCATTCCTACGGGCTGTGCGCCGACATCGATCCGACGCGGCCAGGGTCCGAAGGCTATGGCGCGGATTCCGCCGCGCACAAGCCGACCGGCGACCGCTGGCTCTTCTCGGCCGACGGCCGGTTGATCACCCGCGACTGGGACATCGGCTTCGGCAAGCGCGCGGTCTACTGGGACGCGGACCTGCAGCGGGAGGTCGTGATGGGCAGCCGCATCGTGGACTACGAGGGCGGCGCGCACGACGTCCGGATCGAGGGCCGGGAACCGGTCCTGGTCGCCGATGTCTTCGGCGACTGGCGCGAGGAACTGATCGTCACCGCCCCCGGGGCGCTTCGCGTCTACACCACCACCCTCCCGGCGATGGACCGGCGGGTCACCCTGATGCAGGATCCGGTCTACCGGCTCGACGTGGCCATGGGATCGATGGGCTACACGCTCGTCCCGACGCCCTCGTATGATCTCGAGGCCTCGGCCCCGAATCTGAATCTGACCGCCCTCGCGGCGAGCCCCGGCGAGGTGCGGATCGTCGCCGCCGCCGCGCGGGGCGCGCCGCTGGCGGGGGAGATCCGGCTGTCGGCCGCCCCCGCGGAGATCTCGCCGTCGGCGTGGAAGCTCGATCTCAAGCCCGGCGAACGCTCCGTCCGGACGTGCCGCGTCAGGCTGCCCCCCGACGCCAGGGGCGTGACGGTGTCCGCCGAGCTGGTTCGCCCGGAGGGCGTGCTGCGCGGCCGGGTGGCGGTGACCCGATAGTGCCTTTGCGGTCGGCAGCGCGCGCGGAAAGCGGGAGGGGACGGCGGCACGCCTTCAGAAGGCGGCACGTTCCATCCGGCGCGGTCCCGCCGCCTCACTTCCGCGGGAAGAGGCGGCGCTGGGCCTCGGGGGAGAGACCGGCATTGAGGAGGTAGCCGGTGGCCGCGCCGGGATCGGTCTTGAGCCACTGTCTCCCGACCTGCACCATCACCTGCTCGCGCTGCTGCGGCTCCGAAATCGTCCGGGCCCAGCTCATCGCCGTGCGCGGATCGCTGCGCGAGATCGACTGGGCGAAGGTGGAGACCGCCGGATCCAGCTGCCGCGAGGGCGGGTGCTGCGCCATCAGCCACTCCGAGGCGGCCACCGGATTGTCCCTCGCCCACACCTGGACGACGCGCCCCATCTCCTGGCTCCAGAAGTCGCCCTCCGGCTGCCGCGTCAGCCATTCCGCCGCCTGCGAGGGCGACTGCGACGCCCACACGCCGACGAGCTGGCGGTAGCAGCTCGTCTGCAGGTCGGCGTCCGGAATTGACCGGACCCATTCCGCCGCGCGCTCCGGCTGGTACGGCGTCCACAGCTGGACGATCGCGCCGGCCCCCGCCCGCCGGTCATCGCCCGGCGGCAACCGGTTGTACAGCGCGGTCATATCGTTTCCGCCGCCCTGGTTGACGTACTTGGAGAAGATGCTCTTCAGCGCGGCCGACTTCAGATCGGCGCTCCCGAGATCGGACACCTTCGACACGGCCCAGGCCGGGTCCGCGGCGGCCATCTGGCGGAAGAGCGACGGGATCTGGGAGCCGAGGAACTTCGCGCTGTCGCCGTAGTGGCCGGCGAACCAATCGTAGGCGGCGGAAGGATCGCGCTTCGCCCAGTCGTCGAGCACGCGCCCGATCGAGGAGTCGCGCGTCCGGCGCGTGTCGAGCTGCATCGCATAGGCGAGGGCGGCGGCCGGTTCGACCTGCCCCCACCGGCCCACGAGCTGCTGGACCATCCGCTCCGCCTCCGGGCTCCACGGCATGCCCTGCACCACGCCCGAGAGCGCGGCCTTGATGTCGTCGGTCGACATCGCCTGCTGGACCCGCGGATCATCCAGCGGACGGAGGTCGCCGCTGCTCATCGCCTCGCGAAGGACGTCGGAGACGGCCCGGCCGGCCAGTGGGCCTTCGCGGATCATGCCGCTGCCGGGCGCCGCGCTGACGGCCGCCGGGCGCGCCCCGGCGGTCTCGCGGTCCCTGCGCCGCGCCTCGGCGGGCGCGTCCGCCGCCGCGACGGCCGGCGCCTGGCGGGTGATCCGCTGCAGATTCACGGGATCGTCCTCGCGCCCCGGCCTGCCGGCCGCGAGATCCGGCTCGCGGTGGACGGGCGCGACTTCGACCCCCGGACCGGAGGCGCCCCCCTCCCACGTCCCGCCGCCCACGCGTCCGCCGTCGGCGCTCGCCGCCCGCGCGCCCTGGGCCGGGGCGCCGGCCGCACCGCGCGCCGCGGGCTCCCCTGCCCCCCGCCCCGACCGCGAAACGGCCACGAGGGCGACGATACCGATCAGCGCGGCGACGCAGAGGACTTCGAACAGGCTCATCCCCCGCCCGCCGGCGGCAGGGGACGCGGCTTGCCGCCGGGCCCCGCGCTTCTCCACGGACTGCCGATGCATCGTCATCGTCCCGTAGAACGGATGCCGCGCGCCGTTATTGGATCAGGGCCGGACTATTTTGCGGGGGAAGACGGCGGGGTCCGCTGGATCACCGCGGCGCCGCCGAGATCGCCGAGACCGGCCTTCTGCAGATCGGTCCACAGCGTGCCCTCGCCGGCATGCAGCACATTGACCTTCAGGTCGGGATTGAGGGTCTTCGCGAACTCCCACAGGCTGAACGCCACGGGATCGCCGAACGCCTGCACCTTCATCTCGAAGCCGCGCGCCCGCTCGCCCTCCACCAGCACGACGGACCTGGCCTTCGCCTGCCCGAGCATGCGGGTCATGTCGGCCAGGACCCTCGCGGTCTCGCTCTCGATCTCGGCCACCGTCTTGGCGCCCTCCGCCGCGATCTGGGCCACCTCGCGTTCGGTCTGGGCGGCGATCTCCGCCGTGATCTTCGTCGTCTCCTGCTGCACCTGCTGACCGGCCTGCTCGATCAGGCTCATCTCCGTGTTGAGCTGGGCCTGTTTCTTCGCCGTGTTCTGCATCTCCTTGTTCGTCAGGTCCTGCTCGATCGCGATGCTCGAAAGCTGGATGGGGGCCAGGATCTCGTCCGGCACGTTGACGTGGCGGATCAGCGCGTTGTGCACGTCGATCTTCCGCTCCTCCAGGGTCCGCTTGAGTTCCTGCGTCAGATCGACCTGGAACTTCTCGCGACCCTCGCCGACGATGAAATCGGTGGCCCGGTACGCCGAACCCTTCAACCGCGAGATGGAGAGGATCTGGGGCATCAGCGCCTTCTCCACCACCGCCGGCAGGTCACCGTAGGACCGGAATACGCCGGCGATCCGCTCCGGCGTGAGCTCGAATTCGACGGTCATGTCCAGACTGATCTCGAAGCCGTCGCGCGAAGGGAACTCGACGAACTGGTTCAGCACGAACGTCGGCGACTGGCCGGCCGCCTGGACGGCCTGCGGCTCCTGCTGCTGCGCCTGCGGACGCGCCTTGGCCGGCGCGCGCGGCTGCGCCCCGCCCCGCCGCGACGAGAGCCTGTCGAGCCACGAGTTGCTCTGCAGCGCGACGTTGGCGGACTTCTCGATGTAGTCGGCCCGCTGCTGCATCTGATTCATGAGCGTCTGCCGCTGCAGCTCCTGCACGCCCCCCTGCTGCCCGCCCTGCTCCATCTGCAGGGCGATGTTCTTCGTCAGGACCTCGCCCCCGCCGCGGCCGAGGAGCGAGACCTGGTTGAGCCCGATCTCGAGCACGTCGACCTTGAACTGCCGGGTGTTCACGTAGTACAGGCCCGGCTGGATGATGTCCGGCCGGATGCCCTTCTCGTCCGGTCCCGCGAACTGCCCCTCGGTCGCCGGCCGGCCGGAGAGCGACGTCACCACCCCGACGTACCCGATGGGGATGCTGATGGCATCGATCACGTCGATCTGGTAGCCGACGGGGTTCATGCGGTACTTGCCCGGCCCGAGCACGCGCCTCCAGACGCCTTTCTCCCCCTCGTCGGCCAGGAACTCGCCCTGCGGCAGATCCTTGCCGACCTTCGAGGTCACGATGCCCACCTTGCCCGGCGGGATCACGACGACGGGCTGGATCTTGTGCTCGTAGAGGAACGGATTGAGGAAGTGCCGGCCCTCCCCCAGCACGCGCGCGCGCACGCCCTGCTGCGTGTCGTCGGCCAGGATCTGGCCGGCCGGGAGATCCTTGCCGATCTTGGCGATGAGGACGGCCATGTGATCCGGCGGCACGTAGAACCGGCAGATGAACCACTGCCACGCGCCCCACGCGGCGGCGAACAACAGGACGACGGCGACGGCGAATTTCACGGCCTTCATGGCTGCACCTCCTTCGCGGCCGCGGGGGGCGCGGGAACGGGCGCAGGCGCGGGAGCGGGCCGGGGCGGGGCCGTGGAGGCGGGCGGCGTCCCGGGCGGACGCGCGACCGGCCGGACCGCGGGCGCGCCCGGCGATGCGGCGGGAGGCATGAGCGACTGGAACAGGGCGCCGAACCCCGACGTCTCGTCGGTCGTCAGCAGCGTGCCGATCCGCGGCGCGATCTGCTGGTAGAACTGGTAGCGCGCGACGTTCTGGCCCGTGCCGAAGGCCGCGACCTGGTTGCTGATGACCGTCGCCTGCGACTCGTTGTCCATGCGGATCACGTCGCCCTCGGCCTGCGCCTTGCTGATGGTCGCCTTGGCCTGGAAGGCGGCGGCCTCGTTCTTGAGCTTCGCGACATCCAGCTCGCGGACCGCGTTGGTGATATTCACCGACATGTTCTGCCGCGCCATGATCACGGCCCGGATCTTCGCGGTCTCGGCCTCGACCCTGGCCTTGTTCTGCAGGGCCAGCATGTCCTGCTTCGTCAGCTCCGCCTTCGAGCGGGCCTGCTCGATCTGCTGCTCGAACTTCTTGGCGTTCTGCACCGCCACCTCGCGCTCGCGGATGATCTTGGCGATCTCCTCCGGAGGCTTGATGTTCCGGATGAGCATCGATTTGATGTTCACGCCCCACGCGGCGCATTTCTCGCGCAGGTGCGTTTCCAGGCTGTCCTGGAACTGCTGCCGCGTCTCGCCGACGATGTAGTTCTGCGCGGGCTTCTTGCTGCCCTCGATGCGGCTGAACCCGCGGGCGCTCGGCAGAATGACCTTCTTCACGATGTCGTCCATGTCGCCCACCCGGTGCGTGAGGAGGGCGGCAAACTCGCGGTTGATGGCGAACTCCAGCGTGCCCTCCACATGGACGGTGAACCCGTCGGCCGTGAGAAAGCTGATCGCGTCGTCGCCGCTCATCTCGAACCGCTGGCTCTGAAGATTGAGCTCGACGACGTTGATCATGTACGGATTCAGGTAGTGGGTGCCCGGATCCAGCACCTGCGGCACCACGCCCTTCAGTCCCTCCTCCACCAGCAGGCTGTTGCGCTGGTTGGTCGCGAGATTCCCGGCGAGCGTGTCCATCCCCACCAGCGAGGTCTTCACCCCGATGTGGCCGGGGCGGATCGTGATCGCCTCGATCTCCTGCACGGTGAAGGCGTACGGGTTGATGCGGTGTTTGCCCGGTCCCAGCACCTCCGGCAGGATGCCCTTCGTGCCCTCACGGGCGATGATCTCCCCGGCCGGCAGATCGCGGCCGAAAAGGCGGATCTGCACCCCCAGCTTCCCGGCGGGGATGTCGATGCAGGGGTGGTACTCCCAGCTCCACAAATAGGGATTCCGGAAGTACCGGCCCTCCGGCAGGATGTCGAGCTGGATGCCCTTGAAGGAGGCGTTGGTGGCCAGGATCTGACCCGACTCCAGGTCGCGGCCGGTCTTGTGGATCAGCACGGCGATCTGCCCCGACTCCGGCTCGATCCGGCAGAAGAACCAGATGAAGCCGGGCAGGACGACCAGCGCCGCGAAGATCAGCACCAGCGGCCACGGAACGGTCGGCAGAGGGCGCGGCGGTCTCCGCGGCGCCTCGAACCGGCGCCGCGAGTGCGGCAGCGGGGGCGGCATCGGGGGTTCGGTATTCAGATCGCTCATCAGGGTCTCCTCAAGCCGGCGGCGGCTCAGGGATGCCCTGTGATCCGCACACCGAACTTGTTCGAAATATAGCGTCCGGCGGCAAAAGGTTGAAGCTCGGAATTCGTGTTGGTTGGCACCGCGAGGAAGGCCGAGAACTCCGTGATCCCCCGCCGCGGAAAATAGTGGGTGTCGATCGACGCGCGGCGCACCAGCTCCTCGCCCGGCTTGAGCATCACCGCCTCCGTCCCCATGAAGTGATGCGTCGGCGGCTGATCGCGCAGCAGGTTGTCGCGCCGGCCGGTCGGATAGATCCACATGTAGACGATGACCGGATGGCGGGGCACCCAGACCGGATGGACACCCACGTTTCGGACGCGCGACGTGAAGCGCACCGGACTGCCCAGGGGGACATGCGTTTCGTCGGGCTCGATGACGACCTCCAGCGATCCCCGCACCTCCGCCTCGCGCACCAGGCCCACCTTCTCGGGACGATACGTGGCGCCCGTCGTAGCACAGGAACTCAACAATGCCGCCGCCGCGGCCACCGCCGCCAGCCCGATGATCCGTCGCTCTGCCCTCATCACTTCCCTCTGTGGGTGTTCACGCGCAATGCCCGGTCAATATAGATGCCTTTTCCCGCATGTCCAGTGCCGGATGTGTCGAACATGAAGAATCCCTTCGCAAGTTCCATGCCAGACCGTTTTCGCGGTCGCCCCCCCGCCCCTTCCGCCCGGCTTCGGGCTCGACAGCACACGGGGCGTTGACCGATTCTCGGCCCATGAGCGCCCTACTTGTCTATGTGACCGCCCCGGACTCCGCGACCGCGGAACGCCTTGCCCGAGCCGCAGTTGAAGGACGATGGGCCGCCTGCGGCAACGTGCTTCCCGTCATGCACTCGGTCTATCGATGGAGGGGCCAGGTGGAACAGGCCACCGAGGCCGTGCTGGTCCTCAAGACCACCGAGGCCGCCTACCCATCGCTCGAATCAGAACTGAGAAGGCTGCATCCGTACGAGTGTCCGTGCATTGTGGCCCTCCCGCTGATTCGCGGATCGGAAGCATTCCTACGCTGGATCGAAGAGGAGTGTTCTCCTCCCTCGACCTGAGGCCGCGTTTGTGCGTGACACGCGACGCGGTCGGACTACCATCAGTCCGGTAAGGGAGCACGCCATGACGAAACTGACGGTCATATGCGCGGCACTGGCCGCTGGCTCGGCACTGCCTCCGCAGTACTCCGGTGTCGGCCGCAACGTCTCGCCGCCGCTCACGTGGGGCGAAGTGCCCGCGGGCACGAAGAGCATCGCGCTCATCTGCGACGATCCGGACGCCCCCGGGGGCGATTGGGTCCACTGGGTGATCTGGAACATCCCGCCGAAGGCCAAGGGACTCCCGGAGGGCGTGCCCGTGTCGGCGAAACTGGATGACGGATCGTTGCAGGGGCTCAACGATTTCGGAAAACCGGGCTACTACGGTCCGACTCCTCCGCCCGGACGGCCGCACCGGTATTTCTTCAAGGTCTATGCCCTGGACACGGTGCTCGACCTCGGTCCGCGCGCGCGCAAGGCGGACCTGGTGAAGGCGATCGCAGGACATGTTCTCGCCCAGGGTGAATGGATGGGGACGTTTCAGCGCTGACCCGGCGCGGTTCGTCCCGCGCCGCCTCTAACCCACGCTCCAACTCCATCTCGACCGCTGCGTTCCCACTCTCAATCGGAATCTCACTCGCACTCGCAGCCGCAGGCCATATCAGAGTCCCATCTCATGCCGTCTCTTTCGCCCCCGTCCCATCGCATCCCGCCTCCGTCGTACTTTCTCCGCCCGCGGCCGGACATGGAGTGGGTCCGGCAGCCGCCGCCCCGATGGCCGTACTGGCTGGCATTGATGCTCCTGGCGCTCCTGCTCGCCGCCCTGGCGCTCGGCGCGTGGTGGCTCGCCCGCTCCGCCCGCCGCCGACACCGGGAGCCGCCCGCGCCGGAGAAGACCCTGCCGCCGCGGCCCAGGCCCAAGCCGCCGCTGCACTTCGTTCCGCCGACGGATCAGACCCGGCTGCTGGAAACCGGCTCCGCCGAGGTGTACATGCCGACGGCGTCGGGGCGCATCGAATCGGCCCAGTACGGTTCGGTGCGGACGGCGCAGGTGGGCCGATCGCTCCTGCCGTCCTTCCACGAGGGCATCGACATCGCGCCCCTCCGCCGCGACCGGCGCGGCCGCCCGCTCGACGACATCCGGGCCGTCGCGCCGGGTCGCGCGGCCTACCTCAACCGGATCGCCGGCAACTCCAACTACGGGGCCTACGTCGTGCTCCTGCACGACGAGCCGCTCGGACCGGTGTACACGCTCTACGCCCATCTCGCGGAAGTGGACAAGGGCCTGGCGGCCGGGCAGGCGGTGGAATCCGGCGCCCGGCTCGGGCGCATGGGGAATACGCCGGATTCCATCATCCCCATGGTTCGCGCGCATCTGCACTTCGAGATCGGACTCGTCGCCAATCCCCACTTCGACCGGTGGTACCGCGCGCGGAAGATGACGCCCGACCACGGCGTGTTCCACGGCCACAACCTCCTGGCCCTGGAGCCGCTGGCGCCCTACCGCGCCCAGGCGCGCGGGGAGAGTTTCGCCATGCTGGCGCACCTGCGGGGGGTGCCCGCCGCCTTTGAGCTGCTGGCGAAGACGCCGCGGCCGATCGCGTTCTTCGGCCAGTACCCCGCCCTGTGGGACGGAAATCCGCCCGCCGCCGGCGGCGCGGCGCGCCTCTCCGTCAGCGAAGGGGGCGTGCCGCTCCGCGGCCGCGCGGCGACGCCCGAGGAGGACGCCCGGCTGGGACGGGCGCGCGCCCTCGTGCTCGGCGTGAGCGAGGAGGCCCTCGGCCGCAACGGCCGGCGGCTGGTGGTGCGGGACAGCGGCGGCTGGCGGCTGGGGAGTAACGGCGAAACGTGGCTCGACATCCTGCTCTACCACCCGCCCGGCGACGGAAGCGACTGAGCGGCCCCCGCGCGGTCAGGCCCGAACCGGTCTCCGATCCAGAGCGGTCTCGGAACCCTCCATCGCCGGATGCCACAAGTCCTCTTCCTTGAGGCTCAGGCGCTGGATCAGGGCCTGCATCTTCGGCGTGGTCCGGCCGACGGAATCGAGCCGGTGCGCGTCCGAACCGGTGTAGAACCGGCATCCCACCTCGCGCGCCCGTCGGTACATGTTCTCGATGAACTCCTCGAAGATCGCCGTGCAGCACATCCGGGGGCTGATTTCGAGCGCCACGCGGTCGGCGGCGAGGCGCTGCAACAGATGGTCCAGCCGCTTGGGCCGGACCTCGTCGAAGATCTCGCCGATCGTCGGCAGCTGCATGCCGTCGGGAGGCCGGACCACGATCGGGTAGGTGAAGAACGGGTGCGCCAGGCAGCGGGCCCCGGCGCCGGGGACGTTCTCCATGTCGGTCATCATGCGGTCCGCCCATTCCACCGGATCCCACATGTGCGGCACCGGCGGATAGTTGATCACGTCGTAGTGCGAGGGCGCCGCGATGAAGTAGTCGGCCAGGGGAAGCTCGTTGGGGGGAACGATCAGACGTTCTATGCCCGTGACCTCAAGCTCCGCGCCGATCCAGACCTTGACCGCGGAACGGCTTTCGCGCCGCGCGGCGTCCATCGCCTCGTGATGCTGGGCCAGCCCGCGCCGGTGCGGATGGTCCGTCATCCCGATCTCTTTCACGCCAGCCTTCTCGGCCGCCTCCAGGACGGCCGCGAAGCTCATCGCAGGGTCGGCGCACGGCGAAAACGACGTATGACAATGAAGATCGCGCTCCATAATCCCGATGATCCTGTCAAACGATCGCCGACACAATAGCGGGTCGGGCGGAGATTTCAAATCAAACCGAGAAATCGGGCCGAAGAATCGCCGGCTTGTCCCCGGGAGGCGAAGCCCGCAGAATGCGCCGCATGAGCACGGATCCGACCGGACCCCCTCCGGCGGCGCCGCGATGGTTCTCCATCATGGCGAAGCCGGCCGGGCCGCGCTGCAACCTGCAGTGCCTCTACTGCTTCTACACGGAGAAGGACGCGCTCTTCGGAACGCCGTCCGGCCCGCGTCGCATGACCGACACCGTGCTCGAGTCCTTCGTGCGCCAGTACATCGGCGCCTGCCCCGCCACGCCGGTGCCCTTCGCCTGGCAGGGGGGCGAGCCGACGCTGATGGGGCTCGATTTCTTCCGGCGCGCGGTGGAGCTGCAACAGCGGTACGCCGGCGGCCGGGCGGTGGAGAATTCCCTCCAGACCAACGGCCTGCTGCTGGACGACGCGTGGTGCGAGTTCCTGGCCCGCGAGCGGTTTCTGGTGGGGCTCAGCCTCGACGGCCCGGCGGAGCTGCACGACCGCTACCGGCGGGACCGCGGCGGTCAGCCCTCCCACGCCCGGGTCATGGAGGCGCTCGGGCGGATGGTCCGGCACGGCGTCGAGTTCAACACGCTCACCTGCGTCACCCGCGAGGGCGCTCGCCGCCCGCTGGAGGTCTACCGGTTCCTCCGCGACCACGGGGTGCGCCACATGCAGTTCATCCCGATCGTCGAGCGACGGCCCGATGCGGCGGCGCGCACGCTCGGCCTCGATCTGGCGGGGCCGCTGCCGCCCGGCGAGGCGGCGGACCTGGCGTCGATGACCTCCGGATCGGTGGATCCCCGCGACTACGGCGAGTTTCTGGTCCGCCTCTTCGACGAATGGGTCCGGCGCGATGTCGGCACGGTGTTCGTCAACCATTTCGAGGTCGCCCTGGGCGCCTGGGCCGGCCACCCGCCCGCCCTGTGCACCTACGCGCGCGAATGCGGCAACGCCCTTGTGCTGGAGCACAACGGCGACCTCTATGCCTGCGATCACTACGTCTATCCCGAGTTCCGCCGCGGCAACATCCTGGAGCAGCCGCTGGACCGGATGGTCGCCGCGCCCGAGCAGACCGCCTTCGGCCGCGCGAAGTGGGAGCGCCTGACGCGGACGTGCCGGGCATGCCCCTATGTGTTCGCCTGCCACGGCGAATGCCCGAAGCACCGGCTGGCTCACGCCCCCGACGGCGAGGCCGGACACGCCTACCTCTGCCGGGGCCTCCGGCGCTTCTACCGCCACGCCGAGCCCTACCTCGGCGCCATGGCCGACCTGATGCGCGAAGGCCATCCGGCCGCGCTGATCATGCGCGCGGCCGCCGCGGAGGACGCGCAGCGCGCCGCCGCGCCCGTCGCGAAACGCGCGCGGGGCGGAAAGAAGGGAAGACGCCCGGGCGGCGAGCCGCGACCCCATTCCAGTTGAACAGAAGCCGACGGAGCGAACAGGGAGCCGAGGCTCTCGCCTTCCCCTGTGTCGCGGCACCGCGCCGCGGGCTGCACGACACGCGTTCGAGGGCGAGAACGACCACGG
This sequence comes from uncultured Verrucomicrobiota bacterium, assembly GCA_964610105.1. Classification (GTDB taxonomy): domain Bacteria; phylum Verrucomicrobiota; class Kiritimatiellia; order PWTM01; family PWTM01; genus CAZSUU01. The sequence goes on from CAZSUU010000005.1 coordinate 15,640, forward strand.
ACGAGAGGGCCGATGTCACGCAGAGCCGCGCCCGACGCTCGAGAAGGCGCTACCGACCCTGCGCGTGCAGCTCGTCCAGGAAGGCGAGGATGTTCGCGAGGGGGACATCGCCCTCGACGGCATGGGCGGGGGCGAAGATGTAGCCGCCTTCCCGCCCGAGTTCCAGCAGGCGGCGCGTCTCCCGCCGCACATCGGCTTCGGCGCCGTAGGGCAGGGTCCGCTGCGTGGAGAGGCCGCCGTGGAAGGCCAGGCGGCCGCGGAACCGCGGGAGCAGGGCGGCGACATCCATCACCTCGGGCTGAAAGGGATTGAAGCAGTTCACGCCCAGCGACGCCAGGTCGTCGAAGAGCTCGTCGACGTCGCCGCACGAATGGATCATCTGGAACTTGCCGGCGCCCCGCACGAAACCGTAGAGGCGGGCGAGCTGCGGCCGGATGAACTCGTCCCACCACCGCTTGCCCATGATCAGGCCGCGCTGCTGGCCCCAGTCGTCGCCGAAGTAGACGGCATCGATCTCCTGCTTCATCGCCTCCCGCACCTGCGCGAGGTTGTAGTCGGCAATCGCGCCCATCAGTTCGTGCACGAAGGCGGGATGCTCGATGAAATCCAGGAGCAGGCTCTCCATGCCCCGCAGGGTCCACGCGCGCTCGAAGAGCGAGAACCCCAGGTAGAACACGCGGAACCGGTCGGCGAACGCGTCGATCCGCGCCGGGATGTCCGCGAAGAACCGCCGGTCGAGCGGATCGGGGAACGTGTAGCCCGCGAGGGTCGGCTCGGGCAGCACACAGCCCTCGACGACGCCGATGTCCTTGTCCACCCGGCGGTCCCACGTCACGCCGAACGCGTCGCGGAAGCGATCATTCCCGACGTCCTCGAAGAAGCCGATGGCGGACCCGAGTTCCAGGATATGATTGTCCACCGCCGCTTCGGCCGCGGCCTCGCCGCCGAAATGGCGGCACAGCACGGCCCACGGCTCCTTCGTGAACTGGCAATGCCACGGCACGTAGGGCGGACGCCGCCCTTCGAACACCATCCGCACCACGTCCCTCTTCTGCATCGCGCCTCCCGGGGCGGCGAGCCGCACTCCGGCGGCATCAGTCCGCCCATGCTCCCACTTCGATCCGTCCGTGCGTCGCCACGCCTTTTCCGGCTTTCTCCTCATCCGATCGGACTGGACCGCCGCTCCACCCGTCACTCCCTTTCCGCGGCGGGCCGGACGCGCCCATCGGCCGCCACTTCGATGGGCAGGATCGCCGGCCGCTCGTTCCAGGGCGGGCCGAAGTAGGTGGACCACCACCGCCCCTCCCCGTCCCGGAAGAATGCGCTGTGCCCTCCATGGGGGATCGCCTCGTAGCGGAAGGGGTACGGACCGAAGAGGTTCGCGGACGAGGCGACGGCGCAGCTGTAGCGCCCGTGGAAGGTGTCCGAGACGCAGAGGTGATACCGCCCGCCGGCCTTGAAGAGGAACATGCCCTCGTAGCCGACGTGGTCGAAGGAGTCCTTGCCGAAGATGCCCGCGCACAGGCCGGAGTGGTGTTTCGGGTCCGGGTCCTTCTCCACGGTCCGGAGCCAGCGGTACGGCTCGGCGAGGCCGCTCATGTCCGGCTTCATCCGCGCGAGCTTCCCGCTGTGCCAGAGGAAGTACACCGTCCCGTCGTCGTCCTCGAAAAGGGAGGCGTCGATCTCGTCCCCCAGCCGCTCGCCCGGCTGCACGTCCTCGTAGGGGCCCTCGGGCTTCCCGCTGGCGCTCTTGAGCAGTCCGCTGCCCGACGTCTTCGCGGTGCCGTCCCATCCCGGCATGCTGTAGGTCAGCCAGAAGGTGTTCTTGAGGTAGTGGATCTCCGGCGCCCACAGCGGTTTCTTCGCCTCCAGGTACTTCGCGTGCCACGGGCTGCCGCCGTAGCGCCAGACCGTCCCCAGCGGCTTCCACGCGACCAGGTCCCTGGACGTCCACACGCGGATCCCGTTCTCGTTGTTGAAGCCCCAGAAGGGTTCGCTGGTGCCGGTCAGGTAGTAGGTCCCGTCCGGCGCGCGGCAGATCATCGGATCGCGCAGGGGCACGTCCATCAGCTTGCGCAGCCCCGGCGGCGGGCCCGGCTCGGCCGCGGCCGCATCGGCGTCGGCCGCGAGCCCCGCGTCGATGAACTGCCCGCCCCAGGTCTGGCGGCAGCGGACGGCCAGGACATGGCGGCCGGGCTTCAGCGCGGCCAGCGCCGCGGGGGCCAGCTCGACCTCGGCGTAGACCCCTCCCGTCCAACCCTCGGGCGCCGCGGCGGGCACGCCGTCGACAAAGAACTCGGGATCCTCGTCGTAGAACGCCAGCAGACGCGGGTTGCGGAGCGGCGTTTCGGGCAACGTGAATGCGCGCCGGATCCAGATATTCGAGGTCGCCCACGGCGTGCGTGCGACGCCTTCCCCCTCGCTCCGCCCGAAACCGGCCGGGCCGGTCTTCCACGCGGAGTCGTCGAAGTCCGGCCGGGCCCAGTCGGCGGGCGGCGCCTCCAGCGTGTAGCGCCACTCCACGGGCGCCTTGCGCGCGGTGGACACCACCTCGCGTACCGGCGCCGGCAGCGGCAGCGGCGCCCACCGGCCCTTCACCGGCTCCGCCTCCGCGCGCCACCGGGCCCCGCCGGCGGAGTCGGCGAGCAGGCGGATGAAGATCCCTCCAACCACTGGACGCGCCTGGAAGCCTTTCTTCCGGGCGTCGGACGTGACGAACCAGTCGCTCAGGGGCACCCGCGACGGCGTCTCGTTCGCGTAGCGGAAGAGCGGCTCGACGAGCGCCTCGAAATCCGCCGGCGCGCGCGCGGGCGCGATGCTCCACATCGCCCAATCCAGGAGGCTGGTGTCGGTGCGATGGTCCACCGGCAGGCCGTATGTCCCCTGCGCCTTGAGGTACCAGGCGATCTCGGCGTCGCCGACGGAATCCGGGAACAGGCCCAGCCCCAGCACCCGGTCCCAGATGAGGTTGTGCTTCATGCCCCACGTGCCGGGCAGGTCGTAGGCGAGGCGCGTCCGGCCGTCGTCCTTCGCCCGCTCCATCCACTGCGCGGCGTAGTCGCGCGCGACCGCGCGGTACCGCCGCGCGTCCTCCTCCCGGCCCCACTGCTCGCACAGCCGGGCGTAGCCGCCGATGCCGATGACGGCCTTGAGCGCGAGGTTCACGCCGTGCGGGAGAGGCCCGAACATGTCGGCCGAGCAGAGCTGGTTCTGCGGATCGAGGCCGTGGGCGACGAGGTAGTCGGCCCACCGCGCGAGCAGCGGCCGGTATGGTCGCGAGAACTCCGCGTCGCCCTCCGCCCGCGCGAGGGCGGCGAGCAGGATCAGCATGTTGCCCGACTCCTCCACCGGCATCCGGCCGCCGTCCCCGCCCCCCATGCCGTACACCTGTCCGGTGGCGAACGGGTAGCGGCCGAGATCGTGCGGCGCGTAGGGATAGGGCCACAGCGGCGAGGCGGCGTAGTCGAGCACGGGAACGAGCATCCCCTTCGTCAGCGCCGGACTGAAGAGCAGGAAGAACGGCGCCTGGGGGAACAGCACGTCGACGGTGCCGATGCATCCGTTGGAGAAGTTCTCCTTCGGGAACACGAGCGGCAGGCCGTTCGCGTCGGCCGCGATCTTGTTGCCGGCCCAGGTCTGGCGATAGGCGAGCGCGCAGAGGAGCGCGTAACGCCCGCCGCCGACGCGGCGCAGGTCCTCCATCAGCCGCCGGTCGAAATCCCGGCAGGCGGCGTCGAGCGCCGGCCGCGCGCGCTCCGCCGCCCGGATCGCCTCTTCGATCCCCTGCCCCGCCCGCCGCCAGTAGGGCCGCAGCCGCGAACCGAAATACCGGATCGACCACTCGTCGTCGTACGCCATCAGCGCATGCCGCGACACCGGTTCCGCGCCCACCGCGCCCAGATCGAACGCCGCGGCCAGCACGGGATAGCCCGCCTCGACGCGCTGCCGGGCCGCCGGCGGCGCGAATTCCGGAAGCGTCCCGCCGGCCGCGAACCGCCCGCGCACGTCGGCCCCGGGGCCCGCGGTCCCCGCGACGCCCTCTCCCCGCGGCGCCGCCAGCCATGCATAGCCCCACTCGATCCGCAGGTCGTCGCCGCTCCGGCCCAACACGCGTTGCTCGCGGCTGCCGGCGCGCAGGGCGAGGAATCCGTCCAGCGACGGACGGTCCCACGTCACCTCCTGGCGCGGCGCGTCCACCGCCAGCTCCGCGCCCGCGTCGAAATAGAGCTGCACCGCGTGCGGCCGGCCGTCGGTCGAGGCGACCGTCCACCGCACATACGTCACGGGCCTCGACAGCGCATCGAGGTCCGACGGCAGCGCCGGTGTGAGGAACTCCAGGTCCAGCCGCACGCCCGCGCCGGCGAAGCGGCAGGTGGTGCGGGTCGGCGAGATGTCGGCCGACACCTGCGGCAGCGCCTCCGTCTCCGCCGGCTCCGCGCCGAGCACGCGCCACGCGCGGCCGTCCACCCGCGCCATGGAATGCAGGCGGTGCGGCTTGCCGGTCCAATGCGTGGTCTCGACCTCGGTCAGACGGTCGGCGGCCGACCAGATGCTGAAGTACGGATCGTGCGCCACCAGCGGCACCGCCGGGGCGCGCAGCGTCAGCGGCGCCTCCGTCGCCCCCGCGTTCGCCGCCGCCACGGCCGCCACCAGCCTCACCCGGAACCACGTCGCGCGCATGGACACATCCTCTCCCTTGCCCGTCGGGAGCATCGCCGGTCCGCCGTCGCGAATCTACTCGCCTCTTGCCCAATTCTGGTACTAATTTGCCGTAACCGCACGAATCCGAGGCCATGCCCATGAAGGAACGACCAGTCCGAGGGCCTGCGTTGGAGGTGATCCCTCCCCGCCCGAACGAGTCGTTCGCCGTGCGCGAATTCCGGATGCCCCGTTTCCCGTCGCCCTGGCATCTGCACCCCGAATACGAGCTGACCCTCATCCTGTCCGGCCGCGGGATGCGGTTCGTCGGCGACAGCGTCCAGACGTTCCGGCCGGGCGATCTCGTGCTCGTCGGCGGCAACCTGCCGCACTTCTGGCAGAGCCGCCCGCGCCGCGGCGAGGTGGCGCATTCGCGCGTGGTGCAGTTCCGCGCGGATTGCCTGGGCGCGGACCTCTTCGGGCGGCCGGAGATGAAGGCGGCGGCCGATCTGCTCCGCAGGGCGGGCCGCGGACTCCAGTTCGGCGGACGCACGCGGACCGCGGTCACGCCCCTGCTGCGGACCCTCGCGGGGACCCGGGGGCCCGCCCGCATTTCCCTGTTCATCGGCCTGCTCGGCATCCTGGCCGCCGACCGAAGGGCGCGGCTGCTGGCCGGCCCCGGATTCCACGCGTCGGCGGCCGCCGCGGCCGTGGACGACCGGCTCCACCGGGCCTGCCGCTTCGTGTACGCGAATCTCGGCAGGCGGATCCGTCTCCGCGACGCGGCCAGGGCGGCGGCCCTGTCGCCCGGCGCGTTCTGCCGCTTCTTCCGGCGCGCGACGGGGCGGCGGTTCACGGAATACGTCAACGACCTCCGCGTGGGCCACGCCTGCGCCGAGCTGATCGAGTCGGACCGTCCGATCGCCGACATCGCCTTCGCCTCGGGTTTCGGGGGCCTGGCGAACTTCAACCGCAGGTTTCGCGAGCGGCGGGGGCTGACGCCCCGCGAATACCGCGGGCTTCACCGCCTCGCCATGGGATGACCTGGCCACGCGACAGATAGCATGGTGTCTCGTTCCATGAGGCGGCGACCGTGTCTGAGGATGTCCTCTCGATCCCCTGCCACGATCCGGACCCCTCTGCGACGGAGCGCCGCTTTGTCACCGTGGGGATGCCACGATCCGGGCGCGTCCTCATGTGCTGCGGCTGAGGGCGCGCGTGAGGTCTCTGGATCGCACCGACGATCTTCCGGAACATCTGCCTTCCAGAGCTCCCACCCTCGCCCTTGCTGGTTGTCCAATGTCCGGACCTGACGGTGGGGGAGTCCTTCTCCCCCTGTGGGCGGTCCGCACCGCAGGCCGCGAGGCCCCGTTCCCACGAGGAACCCCGTCGAGACCGAGGGCGCAGCGGCACGGGGCTGGACAGTGAGACGATCCGCGGGTATCAAGGCCTCCGTATGAGAAGCCGCATGAGACCGTTGCCGGCATTCATCGGAGTGGCCGTGCTCGCCGCCCCCGGGGCGGCGGATTCCGTGGACCCCGCGCGCATTCAGCAGGTGGAGGCGATGCTGCCGGATCATCCGACCGCCTTCGGCCCCTCGATCACGAATCGGCCCGCCTGGGAGGAACTCGGCGGACTCCCCGCCTTTCGCGACGTGGTTCGCAACGCCGAGCGCCTCCTCAAGGAGAGCCTGCCGGACCAGCCGGACGACCTCTATCTGGAATTCTCGCGAAACGGCAACCGCACGCGCTGGCAGCGGGTCGCCAGCCGGCGTCGCGACCGTGTCGCCGCCTTCGCCCTGGCCGAGGCGATGGAGCACAAGGGCCGGTTCCTTCCCGCCTTCGCGGACACGGCGAAGGCCCTGTGCGCCGAGAGGACCTGGGTGATGCCCGCCCACGACCGGCAACTGAACAACTTCAACGGCAAGGTCGTCGACATCGACCTCGGCTCCTCGATGCTCGCCTGGCAGATGGCGACGGCCCTGGTGATGCTGGGGGACCGCCTGGACCCTTCGGTCCGCACCCTGCTGGAGGGCAACATCCGCCGCCGAATACTGGATCCCTTCCGCGACACGCAGGACGGCCGCCGGGGCGGCAACGGCTGGATGCGGGCCACGCACAACTGGAATGCCGTCTGCCACGCGGGCGTCGTCGGCTCGGCCTTCGGCACGCTGACGTCGCGCGCCGACCGCGCCTACTTCGTGGTCGCGGCGGAGGCGAACCTGCGTTCGTTCTTCGATGGCTTCACGGGGGACGGCTACTGCAGCGAGGGGATGGGCTACTGGAACTACGGATTCGGCTATTTCGTCATGCTGGCGGAACTGGTCCGGCAGTCCACCGGCGGGCGGCTCGACTGGATGACGAGTCCGACGGTTCAGCCGATCGCCGCCTTCGCCCGCCGGATGGAGATCGTGAACGGCGTCTTTCCGGCCTTCGCCGACTGCGGCGTCGGCGCGCGGCCGGGCGGGGCCTTGACGGCGTATCTCAACCGGTGCTTCCCGGTCGACGGCGAGCCGTCGGACCCGCGGGCGCCGGCCGGGTCGCGCGGCAGCCTGTACGACGTCCTGATGTACGCCTTTCCCGCCGACCGGCCGGCCGTTCAGAAGGCGGTGTCGCTGGACCCCTCCCCCCTGCGGAGCTGGTTCAACGAGGCGGGCGTCCTCATCTGCCGCATGGCGCCGGGGACGTCGGCGCGTTTCGGGGCGGCCTTGAAAGGAGGCCACAACGCGGAGCATCACAACCACAACGACATCGGCTCCTACGTGGTGGTGGTGGGCAGGGTCCCCGTGGTGCTGGACGTCGGCGGCGAGCAATACACCGCGCGCACCTTCAGCGCCCGCCGCTACGAGAGCAGGGTGCTCAACTCGTACGGCCATCCCGTGCCCGTGGTGGCCGGCGCGCTGCAGCAGGAAGGGGCGGCCTCGCGGGCGAAGGTCCTGGAGACCGTCTTCCGGGACGACGCGGACAGGATCAAGTTCGACCTCGCCAGCGCCTATTCGAAGGCGCCCGGCCTGAAGACACTGACTCGCACGTTCCTCTTCGCCCGCGAGGGGGCGGGCTCCCTGACGGTGCGGGATGAGGTCGAGTTCGACCGTCCCCGGGAGTTCGGCACGGCCCTGATCACGCTGGGCAGGTGGAGCCGCGACGGAGCGGCGCTGATCGTCGAGGACGGCGGCGAGGCCGTCCGGGTGGACGTGTCGACCGACGGCCCCGTCTTCTCCGCCCGCGGCGAACTGATCGAAGAGGACGTCCCCCGCAAGCCCACCCGCATCGGCCTCAGCCTCACCACCCCCGTCCAACGCGCGCGGATCGAGATGAAGATCACACCGGTGAAGAGATAGGCCGTCTCGGCTCTCTTCGTTGCCTTCTGTTCAGAGTGGAATCGGATGGCAGGCCCGGGCCCGTATCCCTGGGTTTCCGCGGCGGTACAGATCGGGGGTGAACCCCGGCGCAGTTAAGACTGCACCTCCGCCGGGGGGTCTGGTAGAGTGGGGCGCTTCCGCGCCCTGGGCGGCGAGGTGAGGGTCGGCGTGGCGGACATGAACAAGCTCCTGGAATACCGTTCGCGCCTGGCACAGGCCCGGCGGGTGGTGGTGAAGATCGGCAGCCGCGTGCTCGTCCGGAGCGACGGGCGGCCCGATCCGCGCCGCATTCGCAACCTCGTCCGCGAGATCGCCCGCCAGCAGCGGGCGGGACGCGAGATGGCGATCGTGTCGTCCGGCGCCATCGCCACCGGGATGGAGGCGCTCGCGCTCTCGCGGCGGCCGAAGGAGCTGGCGGATCTGCAGATGGCCGCGGCCGTCGGCCAGACGCGGCTGATGACCCGGTATGACCAGTACTTCGCGGCCGAGCAGTGCCGCGTCGGCCAGGTGCTGCTGACCCATGACGCCCTGCGGCAGCGCCAGCGTCACCTGATGGCGCGGCAGACGCTCCTCAACCTCCTGCGGCACCGCATCGTCCCCGTGATCAACGAGAACGATGCGATCGCGGTGGAGGAGATCCGGTTCGGCGACAACGACCTGCTCGGCGCCCTGGTGTCGCTGCTGATCGAGGCGGATCTGCTGATCCTGCTGACGACCGTCGACGGCCTTCGCGCGCCGGCCGCCGGAGGGCGGACCCGCCGGGTCGCGTGGCTGCGTTCGGTGACGCGCCGCGAGCTGGCCATGGTCTTCGGCGACCGGAACGAGCTGTCGACCGGGGGGATGGCCTCCAAACTGCAGTCGGCCCACAGCGCGGCGCGTTCCGGCGTGCCGGTGGTCATCGCGGACGGCCGCCGGCCGGAGAACATCCGGCGGATCCTGGCGGGCGAGGACTGCGGCACCCTGATCGGCCTGCCGGGGGCCAGTCCGGGCTGGACGGCGCGGCGCCGATGGATCGCCTTCTTCCACAAGTCGGAGGGCTCCGTGACCGTGGACGAAGGCGCCTGCCGGGCGCTGACCGCGCGCGGCACGAGCCTGCTCCCGATCGGCGTGCGGGCGGTGGAGGGCCGCTTTGCCAGCGGCGCCGTGATCGACGTTCGCGCCCCCGAAGGGACGGTCATCGCCCGGGGGTGGACCGACTTTGCGGCCGACGAGATCCGCCGGATCATGGGCCGGCGGACGTCCGAGATCGCCGCCGCCCTCGGATCGCGCGAGACCGACGAGGTCATCCACCGGGACAACATGGTGGTCTTCGGCAACGAAGAAGGGAACGAGTCATGAACCTTCACGAGACGGTGGTGCAGATGGGCGAACGCGCCGTGGGCGCTTCGCGGGAGCTGACGCGGTTGAGCGCGCGCCGCAAGAACGCCATTCTCGAAGCCATGGCCGGCGAGCTGGACGCGCGACGATCCACCCTCAAGGAGGCCAATGCCCGCGACATGTCGGCCGCGGCCGAGGCGGACCTGCCGAAGCCGATGCGCGACCGCCTCGAGCTCACCGACGCGCGCATTGACGGCATGATCAAGGGGCTGCGCAGTGTCGTCGCCCTGAAGGATCCGGTCGGGACGCGCATCAGCCGGTGGATACGCCCCAACGGCCTGGAGATCCAGAAGATCCGGGTGCCCATCGGCGTCATCGCCATCGTCTACGAGTCCCGCCCGAACGTCACCGCCGACACCACGGGCCTGTGTTTCAAGACGGCGAACGCGGTGATCCTGCGGGGCGGGAAGGAGGCCGTACATTCCAACCGGGCGATTGCGCAGGCGATGATCGGCGGGGGGGCCGCGAAGGGCCTTCCGGAGCACGCCATCCAGCTCGTCGAGTCCACCGATCGCGAGGCCATCCGCGAGCTGGTGCAGCTGGCCGGCTACGTCGACCTGGCCATCCCCCGCGGCGGGGAGGGGCTGATCCGGTTCGTCACCGAAAACGCCCGCGTGCCGGTGATCAAGCACTACAAGGGCGTCTGCCATGTCTTCGTGGACGAATCCGCGGAACCCGCCAAGGCGCTGAGCGTATGCGAGAACGCCAAGTGCCAGTACCCGGCGGTGTGCAACGCGGTCGAGAAGATCCTCATCCACCAGAAGATCGCCCCCTCGTTCCTGCCGGCCCTGGTCGAACGGCTGGGGGCGAAAGGGGTGGAATTCCGCGGGGACGAGGCGTCGCGCGCCCTCGTTCGCACGATCAAGCCCGCCGCGCCGGCCGACTGGACGGCGGAGTATCTCGATCTCATCGTCACGGTCGGGATCGTCCCCGACGTGCAGGCGGCCGTCGACCACATCAACCGGTACGGCTCGCACCATTCCGATTCCATCCTCACCGCCAGTGAGGCGTCGAAGAAGCTCTTCGCCGAGGAGGTGGATTCGGCGGCGGTCTACATCAACGCGTCCACGCGCTTCACCGACGGCGGGGAGTTCGGCATGGGCGCGGAGATCGGCATCAGCACCGACAAGATACACGCCCGCGGGCCGATGGGGCTCGAGGAACTCACCAGTTACAAGTACGTGGTCTACGGCTCCGGTCAGATCCGGGAGTAGATTGTTCCGCCAGGACATGACGCCGGTGCGCAGGATGGGGCAACCGATCGAAATCGGGATCGCCATCGGGATCGAGACGACAGGTCGCCAGGACACGAGAAACTGGACGTGTATCGCCGTCGGCAAGGCCCTGGATGAAGCCGAGAGCCAAAACGGCAAGACGGAACTCGACCGCATCGCGGCCATGCTCAGCCGACTTGGTGGGCGAGGCTACCAGGTGCGGGAAGGAACCGTCACGTACGGCTCAGCACGAGGCAGAAGTCGATCCCGATCCCGATAGCGATTTGGTGAGGAGAAGCCCCAACGACCGGCTGGTGGCGAGGGGGGAACCCGTGCCATAGCCGTAACGACGTTCTTCGCAAGGGTTCTCCGTTGCGAAGGGTGGTGGAACCATCTCAGAAGGCGGCGCGGTTGCACGGAGGAACGGACGGGTTGGAGTGAGAGCATTGAGCGGCCAGGGCCGTTGGGTTGCGGCTCGCCGCCTCAGTACTCCTACCCGTGATCTCAGGGTCGTATTCCTGTGATCGTCCTCGTCCCTCGTTCCCGACAGCGTCTCGTATCTTGCCGATCTGCCTTCCACCGTCAAAATCAATGCACCCGGCCCGGCGTATGCGCTAGAGTGGCGTCATGTTGACAGGGACGCCCCGGATGCTGCGGCTGCTGGCCTGGGTCGCCCGCCTGACTTGGTCCCAGGCGCGGGGCCAGGCGGTCGCGGCGGCCGCCTTGATCACGGTCCAGGGGGTCATGCCCGTCGCGCTGCTCTACCTGATGAAGCGCATCGTCGACGCCGTGGTCCAGGCCGCGGCGTCGGGGGAGTTCTCCCCCGCCCTGGCCCGGACCGCGTTCGTGTGCATCGGGCTCTCGTTCCTCGCGGGGCTGGCCATCGCGACGGGCCGGACCGCCTCGATCCTGATCCAGGACGAGTTGAGTCACCGCACGGGACGCCACATCCACGACACCCTCTGCGCGCATGCCTCGCGGCTCGACCTGGCGCGGTTCGAGGATCCCGCCTGCCGCGACCTCCTGCACCGGACCCGGGCCGAGGCGCCCCATCGGCCCGGCCGGATGATCGGCGGCTGCATGCAGTCGGCGCAGGCGGCCCTCACCCTGGCCGGCCTGGCCTCCATCCTCTTCACGTTCAACGCGTGGCTCGTCCCCGCGGCGATGGTCGTCGCGGGGCCGCTCCTGTTCACGTGGTGGAAGACCGGTTCGCGGCACAGCTACGACCAGGACCGGAGGCTGGCGCCGCTGGAACGGGAGACCCACTACCTGCACCACGTGCTGATCGGCGACGACTTCGCCGGCGAATTGCGGACCTTCCACACGGCGGACCGGGTGCAGACGCGCCACCGCGAACACGCCGACCGCCTGCACGACGAGAAGGTCCGCCTGGAGCGCCGCCGCGGTCGCGACCACGTCCTCATCCAGGCGGCCGCCTCCGCCATCGCCTACGGTGGATTCGCGTGGCTGGCCTGGCAGGCCCTGCACGGGCGCCTGACGGCCGGCGATCTGGTGATGTACGGCGCGGCCTTCCAGCGGGCGCAGTCCGTCTTCCAGGACCTGCTGCGTTCGCTGGTGGCGCTTTACGAGGACAGCCTCTTCCTGGCCGGCTACCGGGAGTTCCTCGCCCTGGAGCCCCGCGTGCGGGAACCCGCGGCCCCGCGCGCCTGGCCGTCCCGGCTCCGGGAGGGCATGGTCTTCGACCGGGTCACATTCCGCTACCCGCGGCACGAGACCGCCGCCCTGCGCGACGTGACGCTGGAAATCAGGCCCGGCCGCTGCACCGCGCTCGTGGGCCGGAACGGCTCCGGAAAGACCACGTGCCTCAAACTCATGCTGCGACTCTACGACCCCGGCGAGGGCCGCGTCCGACTCGAGGGATTCGACCTGTCCGAGTTCCGGACCGACGAGATCCACCGCCATGTGCGCGCCCTCTACCAGGACTTCCCCCGCTATCAATTCACCGCGGCGGAGAACATCCGCATGGGCGACGGCCGCGCCCCGCCCGACGGCGAGCGGATCGCGGCGAGCGCGCGCCTGTCGGGAGCCGAGGGGGTCATTGCCGCGCTGCCCTCGACGTACGACACGCGGCTCGGCGCCTGGTTCCGCGGGGGGATGGAGCTCAGCCGCGGGGAGTGGCAGAAGATCGCGCTGGCCCGCGCGCTGGTGTCCCCGGCGCAGATCCTCGTCCTCGACGAGCCGACCAGCGCGATGGATCCCGAATCGGAGGCCCTGTTCCTCGACCGCCTCCTGCGGGCCCGATCCGATTGCGCGATCGTCCTGATCAGTCACCGCCTCTCCGCCACCCACCTGGCCGACCGCGTGTACGTGTTCGACCGGGGCCGCGTGGTGGAGGAAGGGACGCCGGCCGAATTGATGCGGCGCGACGGCCTCTATGCCGCCTTCCACCGCCCCCGGAACCCTTCGGCCCCGGAGGCAGGGGGGCCGCCGGAGCCGTCTCCTTGACAGAATCGCCGTCCTCGCCTAGTTTCGCGGTCAACAAGGCTGCATGCATTGAAACGGTGTCTCATAGTTGACGACGACCCGCCCCTGTTGCTGATCCTGGCCAAGATGCTGAAGGGCCGGGGGTACGAGGTGGTCACGGCCGGCAATGGGAGCCAGGCCATCAAGGTCCTGGGCGACCAGCCGTTCGACCTCGTGCTGACGGACGTCATGATGCAACCGGTCAACGGCATGGAGCTGCTCTCGCACGTTCGCACCAAGGCGCCCTACGTGCCGGTGGTGGTGATGACCGCCTGCGAGGATCTCGACACGGCCGTGAAGGCGATGCGGGCCGGCGCCTTCGACTACGTGGTGAAGCCTCTCCGCATCCCCGAGGTCATGGAGACGGTCCAGCGCGCCCTGGAATACCGCGACCGGCACGATCCGGGGGGGGCGACGTCGTTTGCGGGCGGCCACGGCCCCTTGCGGCTCGGCGCCATCGTGGCCGCCAGTCCGGTCATGCAGAAGGCCTGCGAGACGATGGAGCGACTGGCGCTCACGAACGCGTCGTTGCTCATCGGCGGCGAGTCGGGCACGGGGAAGAGCCTCGCGGCGCGCGCCATGCACGACTCCAGCCACCGGCGCGCCGCCGCCTTCGTGGTGGTGGATTGTCGCGAGCGGCCGGAGGAGACGCTGGAGGCCGCCATCTTCGGGCGGACGGGCGGACCGGCGCCCCTCGTGGTCCAGGCGCACATGGGCACGCTGTTCCTGCACGAAGTCCCCGCCCTGCCGCGTTCCATCCAGCAACGGCTGGCCGGCGTCCTGGTGGACAAGAAACTGCAGCGGCCGGGCGCCTCGGCGCCGATCCCCGTCGACGTGCGCGTCATCGCCTCCTGCACCGACGAGAGGGCGATGCACGCGGAGACGGGCCTGATCCAGTCGGAGCTCTTCTACCGCGTCGGACTCATCCAGGTGGTGATCGCTCCGCTTCGGGAACGGCGCGAGGACATCCTGCCGCTGGCCTTCCAGTTCCTGCATCGCGAGTCGGAGAATCGCAAGAAGAAGCTGCGGCTTTCCGGCGAGGCGCAGGTGGCGCTCTCCGCATACCGATGGCCGGGTAATGTCCACGAGGTCGAACAGGCCATCTGCCTGGCCGCGGAGAAGGCCAGCGGACAGGTGGTCGAAGTCACCGACCTGCCCGCCAACGTCGTCACGGCCGGAGCCTCGGCGCCGGCGGGCCGGCCCGGCGCCAAGGCCGACAGCCTGCGCGGCCGGATGTTCTCCGCCTTCCTGCGGGAGAAGGAACGGAACCAGATCCGGCTTCTCCTGGAGCAGATGGGCGGCGACAAGCACAAGGTCGCCGAGGCCCTCGGCATCCCGGTCACCGCGGTGGATCGGAAGCTCCAGGGCGGCGGCGCCGCCTGAGCCCGCCGCGCGCGAGGAACACCCCGATGCGGCCGCCCACTTCCCGCATTCACGGCCCGATCGGAGCCGGGCCGGCGGCGGAGGCGATGTCAGGAGAGCCGACGATCGTTTCTCCGTCCGCCCTTGCCGGAGGCCTTGAAGACGGCGCGGTCATGAGCGGCGCGCCCCGGCGTCTGCCCTGCCGCCGGCACCGCCTGCCGCGCTGTCGCGTGTGCGGACTGCATCGTTCGATCTGCGTCTGTCCCCTTCTGCCCCGCGTGGATGTCCCCTGCCGGCTTCTGCTCGTCCAGCACGCCGTCGAGATCGACCGCCCGACCAACACCGGACGACTCGCCGCCCACATGTGGCCGAACAGCAGGATCCTGCCGTACGGGCTGCGCGGCGTGCCATTCGACGAGGCCCCGCTCCTCGACCCCTCCCTGCACTACCGTCTCCTCCATCCAGCGCCCGGCGCCCTTGTCCTGTCGGAGGAGGAGATCGCATCCGCGGGACCTCCGGACCGGACGGTGTTCGTCATCCTCGACGGCAGCTGGCGCCAGGCGGCCCACATGGCGCGCCGCATTCCCGCCCTGCGCGCCATGCCCGGATACCGGCTGCCCGACGGACCGGCGGGCCGGTGGCAGATCCGCCGTCCGCGAAAGGCGCATGAACTGTGCACCGTGGAGGCGGTGGTCCGGATTGTCGGACTGCTGGGCCGGGGCGAGGAGGCCCGCCGGATGGAGGAGGCCATGGACCTGGTCCATGCGCGGATGCTCTACATGAAGGGGCGTCTGCCCTGCCTGCCTCAGCCGGGAGCGGCGGCTTCGGAGCGGAAAGACTCATGAACGCGTTGTCGTGGTTCATCCGGCGGCGCGAGGTCCGCCAGATCACCTGGCCCGGACGGCTGATCCTGTTCGCGCTGGCCCTGGGCGCCCTCCGGCTGGCCGCGCCCGCGGTCTACGACTTCCTGGCCGGGCCGGCTCCGAAGAGCGGGGGGGCGTTCATCGTGGAGGGCTGGCTTGACGACGACGGCCTGCGCGCGTTCGTCGCCTTCGCATCGACCGGCGCCGTCCGGCACATTTTCGCCACGGGGGGACCGATCGAGTACGGCGCGACGCTGCTGCCGTTCGCCACCTATGCCGACGCCACCGCGGTCCGGCTTCTGCGCGCCGGTGTGGAAAGCAACCGTGTCACGGCCGTGCCCGCCCCGCGCGCGCGGACGGATCGCACCTGGGCGTCGGCGATGGCGCTGAGCCGGTATCTTGATGAGAGGGGCGAGAGAAAGGGCGCCTTCGTGCTGGCGACCCACGCGCCGCACGCGCGCCGGAGCGGTTTTCTGTTCAAGGAGGCCCTGGGGGGCGGATGCACCGTTGAGGTGCTGGCGATCACGCCCGCGAACTACGACCGCCGGACGTGGTGGCGCTGCAGCGACGGATTCAAGACGGTGATCTTCGAGCTGCTGGCCTACCCCTATGCCCGGGCGAGCCGCCTGCTGGATCGCTCCCCCTGAGGCGCCGGGCCGCAACCAAAAGGTCTTGGCCGTTCAATGCACCCCCTCATGCCATCCGTACCTCCGTGCAACCGCGCCGCCTTCAGCGTCCCTTCAAGCACAGCGCCCGCCTGGCCGCTTGCCGCGGATGGCCTGTCTGGAACCGCGGCCCGCGGTGCGAAGACGTATCACGCGCGCACCTGTGGCGCGCTCCCGACCCATCGCGCGCGCAGGATTGCACGCGGCACCGATTCCCCGCACCTCCGTACCGCGGGCAATCCTGCCCGCGCCTGGGCTTGGCGACTGGAGGGAGTGACCGGGTCGAGGAGACTGTCGGAATCGGTATCGGGGTCGCGGTCGCTTCCGACGTGCCGCGGCAGCGGTCGAGGGTTGGGCCGATCTCTCTGTTGCCTCCGGTTCAATCCCAATCGGGCTGCGGCGCGCCTCTGCTCTTCCCGTTGGAAAGACATGAGCCAGCGCAACACCAAGGTCGGAAACACCCTGCTCCCCAGCAATGGCGATCTGAAGGCAGAGGAACGCTTCCCCTCGACACACCCTGCCGGCGGCGGTAGAAGAGCGTGCGTAACGTTTGGGGAATCATGAACCGGGAAACCTTCGTCCGGATCGCGAGGCAGGCCGTCCTTCCCGCTGCTTTCGCCATCGTGAACCTGTTGATGTTCACGGTACTGCATATGCACGCCTATGCTGTCTGGAAGTCGCAGTTCGCGGCTCATTTCTACATCCGGAACGAGCGTACCGATCTTGTGTTGAACGTTGTGCTTCCTGCTGTGGACCATCGAACGTTCGTGCTGTACTTGACCGGCACCAATCTTCTTCTCGGTATTCTCTTCCAGTTGCATTCCCTCCCTCGTGTCCGTCGTGCCGCCTACTTCGCAGTATGGCTGATCCCTCTGCTGTGGTACGGCCGAATGGCCAGTTACGGAGCCCTCAAGTTGGTGAACTGGCCTGCCGCGTTGGAACAGCCGAAAGGAAACGCCGCAACGGAATCCGCCATGCCTTCCGCTGGTTCGTAGCGTGCCCGTGAGGGCACAGGCACAGACCGTCGACAATGGCCGCAGGAAAACCCTGCGCATCGGCGTGCCGGCCCTTGGCGGCCCGCCCATGGCGGGGCGATCAGGTCGGCGTCGGGCTGCCATCGCCCGCGCCGCCGTCGTTCGAAGCCGGCGGTTCGTTGCGCGGTTCGGGAGCCTGTGCGTTCCCGCCTCGCCGTTCGCGGAAACCGCGGTGGCCTCCCCCGCGCGGGTATCCGCCGCCGTGGTGAAAACCGCCGCCGCCGCGCGGATAGCCGCCTCCACCGCGCTGGTAGCGGGGGTTGTTGCTGTCCGCCGGCTGGCCACCGTAGTCATTGCCTCCGTACTGGGGATTGGCGGAGGTCAACGGGTAGCCGGGACGGCGCGGACGGCCGCCGCGCCCCGGCTCGCGGGATTCCAGTTCACGCGCCACGCCCTTGAGGACGTAGGCGATCTCGGCCATCGACATGCGTCGGAAGTCCAGTTTCACGTCATCTCCTCGGCGGGCAAGCCCGCCCGCGTGCACCGTCCGCTTCTCCGTCGCCCCATGCGAGACGCCGGTGCACGCCCCACCTCTTCACGGAAGCCCGCAGGGGCCCCCGCATGTTCGTTCCTCGCCGGGCGCGGTCACACCGCCTTGAAGCACAGCGTCGCGTTGTGGCCGCCAAATCCGAGCGAGTTGTTCAACACCGTCCGCAGCGGGGCCTCACGGGCCGTATTCGGCACGTAATCGAGGTCGCACTCCGGATCGGGATTCTCCAAGTTGATGGTCGGCGGGATCACGCCGTCGCGCAGGGCGAGACAGCACGCGATCGACTCCACGCCGCCGGCCGCGCCGAGCAGGTGCCCGGTCATCGATTTCGTCGAGCTCACCTTCACGCGCCGGGCGTTCTCCCCGCCCAGCGCGAGCTTGATCGCCCGGGTCTCGCACATGTCGTTGAGCTGGGTGCTGGTCCCGTGGGCATTGATATAGTCGATCTCATCCGGCCGGAGCCCGGCGTCCTCCACCGCGAGCTGCATGCCCCGCGCGGCGCCGGCGCCGAGCTCGTCGGGAGCGGTCATGTGGAAGGCATCGCAGGTGCGGCCGTAGCCGGCGAGCTCGGCGTAGATGTTCGCGCCGCGTTTCCTCGCGTGCTCCATCTCCTCGAGCACCAGCACCGCGGCGCCCTCCCCGATGACGAAGCCGTCGCGGTCGCGATCGAACGGCCGGCTGGCGCGGGTCGGTTCGTCGTTCCGCGTGCTCAGGGCCCGCATAGCGCAGAATCCGCCCACGCCCAGCTCGCAGATCGGCGCCTCGGCGCCGCCCGCCAGAATGACGTCCGCCTCGTTGTTCCGGATGATCCGCAACGCCTCGCCCATGGAATGGGTGGCCGTCGCGCACGCGGACACCACGCAGAAATTGGGCCCGCGCAGGTGGTACTGGATCGCGATGAGCCCCGACAGGATGTTGGTGATCATCTGCGGGATCATGAACGGCGAGAAGCGATGAGGGCCGCGGTCGTAGAAAACCTTCGTCTGCTCGAACAGGATCTGCAGCCCGCCGATTCCGCTTCCGACCAGGACGCCGGTCCGCCACGGATCGGCGACGGCGAAGTCGATGCCCGAATCCGCCACCGCCAGCTTCGCCGCCGCCATGCCGTAGTGGCAGAACGGATCCATCCGACGCTGTTCCTTCCTGGGGACGAACTCGTCGACGTTGAACTCGATGAGCTCCCCTCCGATCCGCGACGCGAACGCGCTCACGTCAAACCGCGTGATCGGCCGGATGCCGGATTGGCCCTTGACCAACCGCTCCCAGAAAGAATCCAGCCCGCAACCGAGCGGGGATACCAACCCCATGCCGGTCACCGCGACCCTGCGATGCGCCATACGGCCACTCCCAGAATGGAACACGACGGGAAACAACCCGGGCCGGATCGCGCCCCCGCGGACGCCGACACCGGCCCGGAAAACACGTCAGGCGCCGAAACCCTTCTCCTTGAGATAGCCGATCACCGATCCGACCGTCGTCAGCTTCTCGGCGTCCTCGTCAGGGATCTCCGCCCCGA
Source organism: uncultured Verrucomicrobiota bacterium (assembly GCA_964610105.1). Classification (GTDB taxonomy): domain Bacteria; phylum Verrucomicrobiota; class Kiritimatiellia; order PWTM01; family PWTM01; genus CAZSUU01. The sequence continues at coordinate 34,644 of CAZSUU010000005.1, forward strand.
ACTCCTCCTCGAAGGCCATGACGAGCTCAACCGTGTCGAGCGAATCGGCGCCGAGGTCTTCGATGAAGGAGGCTTCGGGCGTCACCTGCTCCGGGTTCACGCCGAGCTGCTCGACGATGATGTCCTTCACTTTATCTTCGAGTGCCATGTCTCTTCCCTTTCCTTATTGTCCTACGGCCTTTGCCTCAGGCGGTCACCATGCCGCCGCACACCGACAGGACCTGCCCCGTGACGTACGAGGCCTCGTCACTGGCCAGGAACAACACCACTTTCGCCACATCCACCGGTTCGCCGAAACGCGCAAGCGGAATGGCCTCCAGCATGGTCGCCTGGACATCCGGCGGAAGCTTCTCCGTCATCTTTGTGCGTATGAACCCGGGCGCCACGGCGTTCGCCCGTATGCCGCGGGACGCCAACTCCTTAGCCACGGACTTGGTCAGGGCAATGACCCCGGCCTTCGAGGCTGAATAGTTGCATTGCCCGGCATTCCCGATCAGACCGATAATCGATGCGATATTGACGATCGCCCCTGACTTCTGGCGCATCATGTGCTTGGCCACGGCCTTTGTAAACAGGAAAGTGCCCTTGAGGTTGATATCGAGCACCGCGTTCCAGTCGGCCTCGGACATGCGGATGAGGAAGGTGTCCTTGGTGATCCCCGCGTTGTTGACGAGCACATCGATCCGTCCGAACGCCTCGGCGGCCCCTTTTACCGCTGCGTCGACCTGATTCGCGCTGCTGACGTCGCAGGCCCATCCCACGGCGCGGCGGCCCAGCCCCGCCGCCTTCTGAAGGGTCTCGTCGAGCCATTCGCGCCGGAGATCGCACAGGGCAAGATCCGCCCCCGCGCGGGCCATCTCCAGCGCGACGGCCTGCCCGATGCCGCGGGCGGCTCCCGTCACCAAGGCCACTTTGCCATCCATGACGCCCATGTCGATCGAGCTCCCGGTTCCCCACCTCACAGCCGCTGCACCGCCGCCTCCAGGCTGGCGAGGTCGCATATGTTATGTAGCTCGGCCTGCTTGTCAATACGCTTCACCAGGCCGGAGAGCACCCTCCCCGGGCCGCACTCGACGTACCGCCCGACCCCCGCCTGCCCCATCGTCCGGACGCACTGCACCCAGCGCACCGAGCTGGTGACCTGCTCGACCATCGCGCGGCGGATGTCCTCGGGCTGCCCGTGCGGCCGGCCGGTGGCATTGGACAGGACGGTCATCGTCGGCGGACGGAAGTCCACCTCCTCGAGCAGGTCGTCGAGTTTCTCCGCCGCGGGCCTCATGAGCGAGGAATGAAACGCGCCGGCGACATTGAGGCGGATGGCCCGCCGCGCCCCCTTCTCCACCGCGACCTTCTCGGCGGCCTCGATGGCCTCCCGGGTTCCGGAGAGCACGGTCTGTTCCGGGGAGTTCATGTTGGCGATCTCCGCGCCGGTCTCGTCGCAGACCCCCTGCAGGGCGGCCGGATCAAGGCCGAGCACGCTGGTCATGGCCCCCGGATTCATCTCGCAGGCCTCCTGCATGAACCGGCCGCGCGCCTGCAGGATCCGCAGGGCGTCGTCGAAGCCCAGCACGTCGGCCACGTACAGGGCGGCCCACTCCCCCGAACTCAGGCCGGCCGATGCCGCCCATGCCAGCGCCGGCCGCGCCCGCTTGAGCGCCTCCGCACACGCCACGCTGACGAGGAAGATCGCCGGCTGCGCACGGTCGGAGCGGGTCAGCTCCGTATCGGGCCCCTCGAAACAGATGCGGGCCAGATCGTAGCCCAGCACCTCGCCCGCCCGCTCGAACAGCGCGCGGATCTCCGGGTGTTTCTCGGCCAGATCGCGGCCCATGCCCGACGCCTGCGTGCCCTGCCCGGGGAAGATCAATGCTTGAGCCGACATGTTTGCCTCATGGTTCGTGGAGAGATGCCGTGTGTGCGCCGAGGAAGATCCTTCCGGGAGAGCCTACGCCGGACGACGGCGCGGGCCGGGGTCGGACGGCCGACGGGGGGAGGGGCTCATCCGTGCCACTCCAGCAGCATCGCGCCCCAGGTGAATCCGCCCCCGAAGACGATGAACATGACGACGTCGCCCTTCCGGATCCGGCCATCCCGAACCGCCTCGTCCAACGCGATGCCGACCGACGCCCCGGACGTGTTGCCGTAGCGCTCGACGTTGATGACGAACCGATCCATCGGAACGTGGAACCGGTCGCTGATCGCCTGGATGATCCGCATGTTCGCCTGGTGCGGGATCACCCATTTCACGTCGGCGGGCTCCATGCCGGCTCTCTCCAGCGCCTGCCGGCCCGCCCGGCACATGTTCGTGACCGCGTGTTTGAACACCTCCCGGCCGCTCATCCGCAGGTAGTGCAGCCGTTGCGCCAGCGTCTCGGCGGACGTCGGCAGCCGGCTTCCGCCGGCGGGCACGAGGAGCAGCTCGCTGAGCGAACCATCGGACCCCAGGACGGTGGAGATGATCCCGCGGGTCGCCTCGCGCGCCTGCAGCACCGCCGCGCCCGCGCCGTCGCCGAAGAGCACGCACGTCGAGCGGTCCTTCCAGTCGAGGATGGCGCTCATCTTTTCCGCCCCGATCACCAGGGCGGTCTCCACGGCGCCGCTCGCGACGTAATGCCGGGCCGTCTCGATCGCGAAGACGAAGCCCGAGCAGGCAGCCTCGATGCTCATGCAGAACGCCTTCCCGGCGCCGATCTTGTGCTGGACAAGGCAGGCGGTGTTGGGGAACGGCAGATCCGGCGTGATGGTCGCCACCACGATCATGTCGACCTTGTCCGGCTCGACCCCCGCGTCGGCCAGCGCCCGCCTGGCCGCCTCGGCCGCCAGGTCGGAGGTCGCCTGCCCCGGTCCGGCGATGCGGCGCTCCTTCATGCCCGTGCGCGATACGATCCATTCGTCGGTCGTGTCGACGATCTTCTCGAGGTCCTTGTTCGTCAGGATCTGCTCCGGCACATACGAGCCGGTGCCGGTGATGGAGACCCGGCGGAGACCCGCCCCGGAAACGGGCGGCGGGGGGGCGAGAGGCGGAAGGGTGTGGCCGGTCATGCGGGACAAAGCTCCTTGATGGCTTGAATGATGCACTGGTTCACGCTCTGGCCCACGGCCTCGCCGGCCACGCGTATGCCGTTGAACACGGCCCGCGCATTGGAGGCGCCGTGGGCGACGATGCAGACCCCGTTGATGCCCAGCAGCGGGGCGCCCCCGTACATCGAGGGATCGGACCTGCGCCGGATCTCGTCCAGACCCGGCTTGACGAGCAGCGCCCCCAGTTTCCGGATCCAGTTCCGCGTCAGCTCCTTCTTCAGAAACCCGCCGATGAAATGGGCGACGCTCTCGCAGCTCTTCAGGGCGACGTTGCCCACGAATCCGTCGCAGACCACCACGTGGGTGCGCCCTTCGAAGAGATCGTGGCCCTCGACGTTGCCCGCGAAGTTGAGGGGGGAGGCCTTCAGCAGGTCAAACGTCTCCTTCGTGATCTGGTTCCCCTTGGTCTCCTCCCCGCCGATGCTCAACAGGCCGATCGACGGATGGGGGATCCGGATGATCTCGCGCGCGTACACGGCCCCCATCACCGCGAACTGCAGCAGCATCTGCGGGCTGCAATCGGTGTTGGCGCCGGCGTCGATGAGAATGAACGGGGCGTTCATCGTGGGCATCATCGTCGCAATGGCCGGCCGCAACACCCCCTCCAGCGTGCGGAGTTTGAGCGCGGTGGCCGCCACCACCGCCCCCGTGTTTCCCGCGGAGAAGACCGCGTCCGCGCGCCCGGCCTTGACCAGGTCGACCGCCCGCCCGATGGAGGAGTCCTTCTTACGCCGGACGGCCACGGCGGGCGCTTCGTCCATGCCCACCACCTCCGACGCGTGCACGATCTCGACCGTCGGCGGAAGCGCCGTCCCGACCGGCATCTCGCGGCGCAGGGCCTCCTCCTGCCCGACCAGGAAGAGCCTCTCGATCCCGGGGAGCGTGCGGGCCGCATCGAGCGTGCCGGCCACGATCTCGCGGGGGGCGTGATCCCCCCCCATGGCATCGACGGCTATCCGCATGGGCGGATCAGTCCTCGGCGGTGACGCTCAGAACCTGCCGCTTGTGGTAGTAGCCGCACGAGGGGCAGACCCGGTGGGGTTGCCGCGGCGCGCCGCACTGGGGACACTTGGCCAGCGACGGCAGCGGCCTCTTGTGCGACGTCCTCCGCTGCTTGACGCGACTCTTCGACTTCCTTCTCTTCGGAACAGCCATTGACCTTCTCCTCTGCCTGAAGCGGCGAGCCGCAACCAACGGCCCTGGCCGCTCAACGCTTCCACTTCAATCCGTCCGCTCCTCCGTGCAACCGCGCCGCCTTCTGAGATGGATCCGCCACCCTTCGCAACGGAGAACCTCGACGAAAAACATCATACGCATGGGCGTATCGTCTCTCGGCGGAACAATCTGATACCGCGCCGCGCGGGGCGCTGCTGGTCGTCAAAACTCCAGCTTCTCCAGCGCTGACCAACGCCCCGGCGTCTCTGGAGGGCCGCATTCGCACGGCCCTTCATTCAAGTCCCGCCCGCATCGCGGGCACACCCCCCGGCAGTCCTTCCGGCACACCGGGTAGTGCGGAAGCTCCAGCAGGACCGCCTCCCGCAGATCCGGGGTCACATCGACGGTCGCCTGCCCGTCCCGCACCAAATAGTCGCGTAGGAAAGACGAATCCGCGACCGATGTCGAGAAAAAACAGGCGCACCGGCTGCACTGAAGCCGGAGTCGTATGCTCACGCGACCCCTCACCAAGAGCTGTCCCGGCAGCTTCCAGGCGAACAGGTCGTACTCCATGGGCCCTTCGGCGGAAACCCCCGGCAACTGGTCCAGTTCCAGGACCGCCGGATCGTCGCCCCCCTGGTAGCGCGATCCCTCATCGCCCACCTTCGACACGTCAATGATCATCGAGGCCGTCCTTTCCCGGGGCCCGCCCGCCGCGCGCCCGCGGCGTCAGCGCCGCCGCAGTTTGCGGTCCAGCGCCCGCGTGGAGGCCGGCGGGGCGAACTGCGATACATCGCCGCCGAGTTCCGCGATCTGTCGCACGGTGCTGGAACTCACGTAGCTGAATTCCTCGTTCGGCATGAGGAACATCGTCTCGATGTCGGGGGCCAGTTTGCGGTTGGTCAAGGCCATCTGGAACTCGAACTCGAAGTCGGAGAAGGCCCGCAGCCCCCGGACCAGCACCCGCACTTCCTTGCGCCGGGCGTATTCAACGAGCAAGCCCTCGAAGGCCTCGACCTCCACGTTGTCCCACGGGGCGGAGGCCTCGCGGGCTATCGCCACGCGTTCCTGCACGGTGAAGAGGGTGCGCTTGGGCGACTGCTTCGCGACCGCCAGAATCAGCCGCGGGAACATCCGCGCCGCCCGTTCCACCACGTCGAGATGCCCGAAGGTGATGGGATCGAAGGTGCCCGCATAGATGGCCGCCCTGTTCATGCCGGCATTATGACTCCCCGACGGACGGCCGCGAGTCAAAACCCTCGCCTTCGTGCGCCGCCGCGGCCGCGCAGCCCAGGCCGTCCGCCGTTCTCCGGTGGATCGTCCACCGGCTGTCCCCCACCTCGCGATCGCGGAGCAGTTCCCACCCGTCGGCCCCCGCCGCGGGATCCCGGCCGGCCGCCTGCTCAAAAACCAACAGTCCTCCCGCGCGCAGGACCCGCGCGTCGCGGACCAGCGCCAGGAGGGCGGGCAGGATCGCCCGTTCGCGCGTGGTCTCATAGGGCGGATCGGCGAAGACCAGGTCGAACTCCCTGCCCGCCCGCGCGAGCGCGGCCGGATCCAGCGCGTCGCCCCGGATGGTCCGCGCCCGCCCGCGATCGCCGCGGCCGACCAGGGCCTCGATGTTCGCCTTCAGCACGGGGTATACCCGGCCGTCCTTCTCGATCCAGGCGGCGAAGGCCGCACCCCGGCTCAGGGCCTCCAGCCCGAAGGCGCCCGAGCCCGCGAACAGCTCCAGCACCCGCGCCCCGACCACAGCGTCGCCGAGCGACGAGAAGACCGCGAGCCGCAGTCGATCCTGCGTCGGCCGAACGCCGGATCGCGGAATCCGGATCTCCCGCCCCCTCCACTCGCCACCGGTGATGCGTATCATGATGCTGCATCGTAGCATGTCCCCGGCCGCGGTCCAAATCCGGCGCCTCACCCCGTCCAGCCCGCCCCCCCCGCAACCCGTCTCACCGCCGGCTCGCGGTTCGATTCGCAAGGCCGGCGACACCTCCGGACCCGCCGACCCGCCGACCCGTCAAGCGCATGGACGCGGTGACCCGCCGTCGCCGAAGCTCCCTGCTTCGCTCAGGTGCTTTCGCAGGAGGGCGGCCCAGGGGGCGCCGCGTTCGCGACGGGCGCAGGCCAGGGCGCGGTGGCTCACCGCGCCGGACCGGGCGGCTGAAGAACGCCGTTTTGAACGCTTGACAAGGCTGACAACTACCTACAAGATAGTCCTACACCAGCGGGGCTGCGAGGCATGAATCCCCTTCATCCAGCAAGGCTGTCCGCCTGGAAACCGCTCGTTTCCGGCAAACACGGCAGGGAGAGACCCATGAAACTCAATGCCGAATACGAGGCAAGGGACGGGTACCTGTATGTGAAGGCGACGGGCGAATTCGATTTCGCGGCAGCCCAGGCCGTGTTTCGCGAATTGATGGACAAGGCCCTCCGTCTGGGCGTCAGCAGGGTCCTCTGTGACCTGACGGTGCTGAAGGGCCTGGATCCGAGTCCCTCGTCGCTGATCACGCGATTCGACATCGGCGAGTATGTCGCCCGTTCGATTCCCCGGGATCTCAGGCTGGCGATCCTGGAAACGCCGCTGCAATTCACCGAGGGCGGATTCGGCGAGGACGTGATGTGCAACAGGGGCGCCGTGGTCAAGGTGACGCCCCACCTGCGCGATGCCCTCGAATGGCTGGGGGTCGCCTCGAGCGCCACCGCGCTTCCGGGCGACGGCCGGTGACCGTGCCTCCACCCGGCCCCTGCCGATCCCGATGGAGAAGGCGACCGCCACCCGCCGGTGCGATGCGGATGGGGCCGCGAATCGTAGCCGCCGCCAGAATCAACTAGATCGAAGGGGATATGCACTTGAAGTCAGTTTACTAATAGGGGACAGATGTTCTCTGTGACACTGCAACGGCGGAGCAGGAGGCGGCGGGCCTTGGATGTGTCGCTGGAACGTAGCGGCAGGGTTCGTGGAGGGAAGCTGCGGGCGGAATGGCCGGTTCCCTCGGGCGGGCAGAGCCCTTGGATCAACACCCGAGGCCGATCCTGCGAAGGCAGCATCGGTGCGGCCGCTGAGGCTTGGGAGTCGCTTGCGCAGAAGGTCGTTTCTTGCGGCCATGCCTTCGGTGGGGGGAGTGTCTTGAGGCCAAGCCGCTCCACCTGAACACCTGGAAGCATTACGGGCAGTCGATGTGTACAAAGAACGGTCACACACGCTCACCGAAGGGACATTGGTATTCGGAGTGGTGCCTCCGCGCATTGTCAGGTGGCATCCGTCCAAACGGGCTTCGCAAGCGAAGCCCAACGCAGCGCCGGACCGCCGCATCGAGCATCTCCAACAGCTCCGCCATGGGCAGGCCGACGACGTTGGTGTAGGAGCCGCGGACGGACCGGACCATGTGGAACGCGCCTCCCTGGATGCCGTAGGCGCCGGCCTTGTCCAGCGGATCGCCGCCGCGGACGTACGCCTTGATCTCCTGCGCCTCCAGCCGCCGGAACTCGACGGCCGTGCTGACGACGCGGCTTCGCGCGCGGCATCGCGCGCCGCCGCACTGATCGCGCGCGGTGCGCCCAGCCCCCGTACCGCGGGCCAGCTCAGGATTCCATCTCGACCAGCCATCTCCAGTACCGCCGGGGCATGTTGCGGCGCTGAAGGCGCGGATTCTCGCGGCCGGGCACGGCGATGGTGCGGAAGAAGGCGCGCCAGAGGGCGGGGTAGTCATCCCCCGCGGCGTCGGCGTCGCCCGAACCGCCGGCCGGCGGATGCAATCCCTCGATCACGCACATCTCCCGGCCGTTCCATTCGACGCCGCGCCTCCGGCGCACATCATGCAGGATCCAGCGCTCCCGCGGCATGCGCGCCCGGAAATGCCAGGCCAGGGCCGTCACCACGTCGTGATCCGGTTCGATGGGCGCCCACAACCGCCCGGGTTCGATCTCGCGGAAGCGCACGAGTCCCTTGAGCCGATGCATCTCGCCGCGCACCCGCGCGGCCGCGTCCCGGATCGTCCGCACCGCCGGATGGGCATGATAGCCCTCCACGGCGGCCCCCAGCCGGAATCCCAGGCGGAGGTAGGCGGACAGGGCGCGTTCGACTCCGGGATCCGAGGAGGCCGAGGCATGCAGGAGGTTTCGCAGGGCCTCGGGCGACACGCGCCGGCGGATCTGCTCCGCCAGGTCCACCGCCACGGCCTCGTCCGCCGACACCTCCACGAGGGTCTCGAAGAGCCCGCCCTGCCGCGGCGCCGGACCCGTCACGGCGACCTCCTCGCCCTCCGGGCCTGCGCCGGCCCGCGCCAGGGCGCAGAGAAGACCGGCCGGGCTGCCGTCATGACGGAACACGATCACGGACCGAACAGCTCCAGCTGTCTCGCCGGCGGCCCTCCCGCGGTCTCCTCGGCCGCGCCGCCCAGCCGGCCGCGGATGGCCTCGGGGGTCAGGATCACGCCGGCGTCCAGCCGCCCCCCGCAGGTGACGAAATGGCGCGCCCGCTTCATCACGACGCCGATGCGGTCGAGATCCTCGTGCGACAGGGCCGCGATCCGTCGGGAGGAGACGATGCGTTTGGCCGAACGCACGCCGATGCCGGGCACCCGGAGCAGCGTCTCGTAGTCCGCGCGGTTGACCTCGACCGGGAAACGATCGATGTGCCGCAGCGCCCACGCCGACTTGGGATCGAGCGCGCGGTCGAGGTAGCGCGTGTCATCCGGCAGCACTTCCGCCGATTCGAAGCCGTACTGCCGCACCAGCCAGTCGGCCTGGTACAGCCGGTGCTCGCGCAGGAGATCCGGCCCGTCGGGGTGCGGCAGGCGGGTGTCGTCGTTCACGGGCACGAAGGCGGAGTAGTAGACGCGGCGCAGACGAAATGTGCGGTAGAGGCCCTCGGAGAGCCGCAGGATCTGCCGGTCATCCTCGGGACTGGCCCCCACGATCAGCTGCGTGCTCTGGCCGGCCGGCGCGAACAGAGGGGCGCGTCGATCCCGCCGCCGCTCCTCGCGGCTGGCCGCGATCGCCCGGCCGAGGTCGTTCATCGGGCCGAGGATGTCGCCCTTGCGCTTCTGCGGCGCGAGGGCGCACAGCGACGCCTCCGAGGGCAGTTCGATGTTCACCGACACGCGGTCCGCCGCCCGTCCGGCGCGGCGGACGAGCTCGGGCGACGCGCCGGGAATGGCCTTGAGGTGGATGTAGCCGTTGAACCGCTCCTCGCGGCGCAGGCGCTCCGCCACCTGAACCAGCTGCTCCATCGTGTAGTCCGGGCTGCGGACCACGCCCGAGCTGAGGAACAGGCCCTCGATGTAGTTCCGCCGGTAGAAGTTCACGGTCAGACGGACCACCTCATCCACCGTGAAACTCGCGCGCTCGATGGGATTGCTCGCGCGGTTGGCGCAGTAGGCGCAGTCGTACACGCAGTGGTTGGAGAAGAGGATCTTGAGCAGCGAGATGCACCGGCCGTCATCCGACCAGCTGTGGCAGATGCCGCTTGTCGCGGCCTGGCCCAACCCCCCCTGCCGGTTGCGGCGGCGGCTCCCGCTGGACGCGCACGACACGTCATACCGCGCCGCGCCGGCCAGCACTCCGACCTTGTCCGCGAGGTCCATGCCCCTTTATACCGCCGCACGGCCGGCGCCGTCCACCCTGCGGCGCGCGTGCCCGCGGGACGGTCCGCGAAGCAGGCCCATGGCGTCGTCCGCATCGTCCGCGGCGCTCCGCCGGCCTCTTTCCAGGCCTCCACCCGCCCCTGAGGCTTGGAACGCGACGCTCGGATCGTCTCCCTTGCGTTGGCGAGCTGCGACTACAACCTTGCTGGCGGGGCCGGGCTCGCTATGCTAGGGGGCATGAACCGCACCGTCATTCCCAACGTCCTGGCGGACCGTTATGCGACCGAGGCGATGCGCCGCGTGTGGTCGGCGGAAGGCAAGGTCGTGGCCGAGCGCGAGCTCTGGATCGCCGTTCTCAAGGCGCAGCGGGATCTCGGACTCCCGGTTCCCGCGAAGGCGATCGCCGCGTACGAGCGGGTCAGGGATCGGGTGGACCTCGAGTCCATCCGCCGCCGGGAGACCGTGACGCGCCACGACGTCAAGGCGCGCATCGAGGAGTTCTGCGCGCTCGCCGGCCACGAGCATATCCACAAGGGCATGACCAGCCGCGACCTGACGGAGAACGTCGAACAGCTCCAGGTCCTGCGGTCGCTGCTCCTGATCCGGCGGCAGGCGGCCGCGACGGTCCTCGCGTTCGCCCGTCGCGCCGAACAGCACCGGGACCTGATGATCACCGCGCGCACGCACAACGTGCCGGCGCAGCCGACGACGTTCGGCAAGCGGCTGGCGATGTTCGGCGAGGAGACGCTGCGGGGCGCCCGTCGCGTGACGGCGTTGTGCGGCGACTATCCCGTGCGGGGCCTCAAGGGCGCCGTGGGGACGCAGCTCGATCCGCTCACCCTCTTCGGCGGCCGCACCGATCGCGTGCGACAGCTCGAGCGGCGGATCGTGCATCACCTCGGCTTCCGCTCGGCCATCGACGCCGTGGGCCAGGTCTATCCGCGCAGCCTGGATTTCGAGGTCGTCTCCGCCCTCTTCCAACTCGGCAGCGGTCCGGCGGGTTTCGCGCGTACGCTGCGGCTGATGGCCGGCCACGAGCTGGCGGCGGAGGGATTCGCGGAGGGGCAGGTGGGTTCATCGGCGATGCCGCACAAGATGAACAGCCGGAGCTGCGAGCGCATCGACGGCTTCCACTCGATCCTGCGGGGGCATGTGACGATGGCGGCCGCGCTGGCGGGCGACCAGTGGAACGAGGGCGACGTGTCGTGCTCCGTGGTCCGGCGCGTGGTGCTGCCGGACGCCTTTTTCGCGGCGGACGGCCTGCTGGAGACCACCCTGGTCGTGCTGGCCCGGATGGAGGTCCACCCGGGCGTCATCCGGCGGGAGAACGAGCGGCACCTGCCCTTTCTCGCGACGACCACGCTGCTCATGGAGGCCGTGAAACGGGGCGCGGGGCGCGAGCGGGCGCACGAGGCGATCCGGGAGCACGCCGTCGCGGTCGCGCGCGACCTGCGGGAGGGACGCACCGACCGCAACGACCTCGCCGACCGGCTGGCCGCGGACGCGCGGCTCGGCCTCAACCGGCGCGACATCGAGGCGGTGATGGCGCACGCCGGCACGCTGACCGGTCTCGCCGCCTCGCAGGTGGAGGCGTTCGCCCGCGGGGCGCGCGCCTTCGCCCGCAGGGTTCCGGGCGCCTCCGCCTACCGGCCGGGAGCGATCCTGTGACGACGCGCGACCGCGACTCCCTTCGCAGGGCGCTCTCGGAGGCGGCCGAAGCCGCGCGACAGGCCCTGCTGTTTGACCGCGAGGACGGCCGCGACTCCATCGAGGTCGAGCCTGCGGTCGTGACCTCCCTGGGTCGTCCGCCGGCATCCGCTCCAACGGACGCCCCGCCCCCCGCCTGCGTCGCGCCGGCGGCTTCTTCATCCTCCTCGGCCGCGCCGGACGCCGAGGCCGCCATCCGCGCGATCGCCGCCGAGGTGGCCCAGTGCCGCCTCTGTCCCCTGGCGCGCACGCGCAACCGGACGGTGCCGGGCCAGGGAAGCCCGCGGGCGGAGGTGATGTTCGTCGGGGAAGGTCCCGGCCATGAAGAAGACCGGCAGGGCATCGCATTCATCGGGCCGGCGGGCCAGCTCCTCACGCGCCTCATCCGGCGCATGGGTTACTCGCGCGAGGACGTGTTCATCGCCAACATCGTCAAGTGCCGGCCGACCGAGGATTTCAAGATGCGGCGCGACCGGCCGCCGACGCCGGAGGAGATGGCCACCTGCATTCCCTATCTCCAGCGGCAGATCGATGCCATTCACCCGAAGGTCATTGTCGCCCTGGGCGGCACGGCCGTCGCAGGCCTGCTGAACCTCACCGGCATCAGCCGGCTTCGCGGGCAGTGGCACCAGTACCGCGGCATCCCCGTCATGCCGACCTACCACCCCTCCTATCTCCTGCGCGGCGGGGGCGAGAACAAGGCGCGGTACTGGGATGTGTGGGAGGACATGCAGAAGGTGCTGGAACGTATCGGCCGCCAGGTGCCCGACAAGGCGTGACGCGGCGGGCCGATCCGGAAGGCGAGGGCGTCCCTCAGCGGAACAGCCGCGGCAGCAGGTCGGCCAGGTACCGCCGCCAGACGGGCCAGGAGTGATCTCCGTCGGTGAGCTGCCATTCCGGCGCGAAGCCGGCGGCCCTGAGCTGGTTGACGAAGGATTCCGTCCTCGGCAGGAGGAAATCCTGGCGCCCGATGGGCACCCAGAACAGACGCAGCTTCCCCTTCCCGGCGCCGGAGGCATCGCCGGCCGGAGGCATGTCCGCGGGGGCGAGCGGGGCGGGGCTGAACGCGGCGATCCACGCGAACTCGTCGGCGTGCCTGACCGCGAGCGCGAACGCGTGGCGCCCGCCCATCGAGAGGCCGGCGAACGCGCGGCCGTCCGCGCCGGTGCGGACCCGGTAGGCGCGCTCGATCAACGGCCGCACGTCCTCCCGCAGATCGCGCACGAAGGCCTCCGTGTTTCCCTTCGCGTACTCGTCGAAGACGGCGGTGTTCAGCGGGAGGGCATGCGCGTCGGGCATGACGATGAGCATCGGCTCCGCGCGGTTCGAGGCGAGGAGCGCGTCGGCGATCCAGTGCGCCTTGCCGTGAACCGTCCACGTGCGCTCGCTGTCGGTGAAGCCGTGCGCCAGGTAAAGGACCGGAAGGGGATCGCCGTCCGAACGGTAGCCGGGCGGCGTGTAGACGACCACCTCGCGCGGGCCCAGCGCCTTGGAGACGTAGCGATGCGTGTGGAGCACCCCGTGCGGGACCGCCTGTTCGTCCCACGGTGCCGCCGGATCGGAGGCGATGTGCACGATGCTGGACGTTGGCGACCGCTGCGGTTTGATCGAGGGATTGAGTGGATCGATCATCGACAAGCCGTCGACCGAGAAGTGATACTCCCAGACGCCCGGAGGCAGGCGGTCCACCTTCACGCTCCATACGCCCCGGTCGTCGCGCGTCATGCCGACCCTCTGCCCCTGGGGCCATTGCCCGCAGAGCGCCACCTCCTTCGCCCCCGGCGCCTTCAGACGGAAGACGGCGCCGCCCTTCTCGATCTCGGGCGACCGCAGCGGCGGTTCGGCGCCCGCCGCCGCGGTCGCGACGGCAAGGAACAGCGGCCAGCAAACGGCATCCACACGGCTCACGATGCTCATGGCGCGTTCTCCCAGGTCAGCGGTCCGGAACCGGATCGTCCCCGCCCCTCGACGGCTCCGCCCGCATCCATCCGTCCCTCCACGCGATGGCGCCGCCTCCGGAAGGGCCCGGGCGCGGCAAGGTCCCCGCCGCGCGTATCCCCGGCCCCGGCCGCCGGCGCCTCACGCGTCGAGAATCCCGATGACCTCGCCCGGCGTGCGGGCCGCGAGGAGGCGGTCGCGAATCTCGGGATTCCCGATCGAACGGCCGATCTCGGCCAGGAACTGGATATGCGGTCCCGCCCGGTTGAGCGGCGAGAGCGTCATGATGAAGATCCGGGTCGGCAGATGATCGATGGACTGGAAATCGACCCCTTCCGGCTTCAGCGCCAGGGCGGCGACGAGGCGGTCCACGCTGTCCACCTTGGCGTGGGGCAGCGCCAGGCCGTTCTGAAGGGCGGTGGACATCTTGTTCTCGCGATCGAGCAGGGCCTTGAGGGCCTCGCGGCGGTCCGAGACATGCCCCGACGACACGAGGATGTCGAGGAGTTCCTCGATGATCTCCTGCTTCGTCTGGCCCTTCACCGTCAGACGCACGGTGTCTTCCGTCAGGACTTTCTTGAGATTCATGCCCTCGGCGCTCCGCCGTTCGATCGAGGCGAGAAGTGTAGTCGGCGGCCTCGGTGAATCAACCCCCTTTTGGATCTTTTTTCGCGGCGGACGCGTCGGCGGGAGGGGCCGGCGGGGGAATTTTCGGCGATTGCGTCGCGCGAGGGGTTGCGCTAGAGTCCGCCGCGGTTGTCCGGCGCGTCCGGTCCGGAGGGGACGGTCATCCCCTCACGCAGCCGCAACGAAGGGTCTTCCGCATGAAGAAAGTGATCAATCAACTGATCCAGTTGCAGGATCTCATCGAAGCCCGCGCCCAGCAGGAGACGCTGGAGGCCCGCTCGCGCCTGGAACCGCTGGAGCAGGCGATCCAGCGGATGATCCAGGAACTCCCCCCGCCGGTCGCCGCCCAGTTCCAGCGCATACAGAAACGCGGCCATGTGGCCATTGTGCCGGTGGTGAACGGCATCTGCTCCGGCTGCGGCATGGCGCTGCCCGTGAGCCAGGTCCACGCCGTGCATGCCGCCAGCGAAATCCAGTACTGTCCGAACTGCACGCGGTTCCTCTTCCACCCCGAGGCGACGGCCCCGCGCCGCCTGTCCAAGACCCGCCGCCACACCGAGCCGATGAAGGTCGGCATCGCGCGGTTCTCGGCGCCGGAGCTGATGCTGCCGCACCTCCAGGCGGTGACGCGCGACGACATCATCGTCGAGATGTGCGCCGCGATGGAGCAGCAGGGATTCGTCGACAACGGCGCCCGCCTGTCGGAAGAGGCCCTGAAACGCGAGGCGATCGCCAGCACCGCCTTCGAGCACGGCATCGCCTTCCCCCACGCGCGCGGGGTCGAGGGCGGCGGCCTGACCCTCGCCCTCGGCCTCAGCCGCAAGGGGGTGCGCTTCGCGCCGGACAGCCGCAACCTGACCCGCATCGTCTTCTTCGTGGCGATTCCGACGGCCGCCAGCGCGTTCTACCTGCGCCTGCTGGCGGGATTGACCAAGACGTTCGAAGACGAGCAGAACCGCGAGAAGCTGATGGACTCCGACACGGCCGAGAAGCTGTGGAAGACCCTCTGCCAGGTCACCCGCCGCACGATCGCCTGAGTCCGCGGACTCCCCCGGCCCCGGCCGCGCGCCGGTCGGGCCCCATCGCGGCGGAGCGACAGGGGCGTCAGCGCCCGAAACGCAGGGCGCCGCGCGATGAGAGAAACAGCATCACGGCGGCCAGCACCGCGCCAAGGGCCAGGAGAAGGATGAGCCACAGCCAGCCTCCCCCGCGGTGATGCCGGTGACGGCGGGACGAGGAGGTGGAGCGGAGGCCGGAGTGCCGGTGATACATCGGCTGTGCCCGATGCTTGCCATGATGGTAGAAACTGCTCGCATGTTTCGCCATGATCCGATCCCGGCTTCTGCGCCCTGCGTTGGGCTCCGTCGCAGTATCCATTCATCGGCGACGGGCGTCAAATGAAACACGAGCGGCCGTGCGTCGCGCCGGGCGCCTCCTTGACCGGGATACGGGCGGCATCAGCCCGCCTGCGACATCGGAGCGCAGGGTGGAGCCGGCAGAGGGACTCGAACCCCCGACCAGCGGTTTACAAATACGCGGACCGTTTGCAGATTTACGGCCAATATCGCAAATTCGTGTTTGACGTACCGCCTACGTACCGCCTAAAGTCCCGCTTATGAGGCCCCATTCGGGCCGGATGGAAGGGCGCGCAATGAAGAAAACCGCATGGCCGAAGATCCGCCGCCGGGGCAATTCCTGGCGCGTCGATGCTGGCGTTGACCCCCAGACCCGAAAGAGGCTTCAAAGGCAATTCGCGACGCAAGCCGACGCCGAGGAATACGCTGCCGACCTTCGGGCGAGCCGGCAGGCTACCGCGGCCGCCGTCCGGTTTGAGCGCCGAAACCGGGCCGTGCGGTTGACGAACATCACCGACGGGCAACGCATGGACATCATCACCGCCCTTTCCAGACTCGCCGGCCGGGGCACGTTGACAACCGCCGCTGACTTCTATTTGAAGCACCATCCGACAACCGGGGCGCGTACCGTGGCCGAAGTGCTGGCCGACCTTGTGACCGCCACTGAGGCCGCGAACCGCCGGCCCCGCACGGTGCGAGACCTGGCCGGGCGCCTTGGCGCGTTCGCCGTTGACTTCGGACAGACACCCATTCAGACCGTGACGCTGCAAGACTTGGAGCAATGGCTGGCCCGTGTGACCCGTGGCGCGGCGCCGCTGACCCGCGCGGCATACCGGCGCTGCCTGTTTCGTCTGTTCTCGTTTGCCGTGAAGCGCGGACTGCGGGACTCAAACCCCGTCGCACAGATCGACCCGCCGTCGGCCGACGAATCCGAGCCGGCTATCTTCCGGCCCGCACAAGTGCGCGCACTACTCGCCGCCGCCGCGGCCGAATCCGGCGGGGCACTTGTGCCGCGGCTGTGCGTCGCGTTCTTTGCCGGCTTGCGAACCGAGAGCGAGCTTGCGCGGCTGGATTGGAAAAATGTCGACCTGGCCGCCGGGCGCATAAAGGTTGAAGCGGCGACTGCGAAGAAGCGCCGGACCCGCTATGTTGACATGTCCGCGAACCTGCGGCAATGGCTGGCGCCCCACGCGCAAACCGAAGGGCCGATTTTCTACTCTCGCCGCATGTTCAACCGGATTCGCGCGGCCGCCGGTGTCGAGTGGCCGTCAAACGTGGCACGGCATAGCTTCGGCAGTTACCACCTTGCAGAACACAATGACGCCGGCCGGACCGCCGCACAGATGGGGCACGCGGGAAGCACCGCCGTTCTGTTCGACCACTACAAGGCCCTGGTGACACCCGAGGCCGCCCGCGAGTACTGGAGTATCGAGCCGGAACCGGCCGGCAACGTCATTCCATTTCGCGCGGTCGCGAGCTAAAAGACGAAGGCCCTGCAATCGGGGCAACGATCGGACCGTGGATTGAGCGCCGCACCACAAACGGGGCACCATTCCCCCGTGACCTTTGCCGGGCGCGCCGTGACGGGCCGGGCGCATCGTAGCAGTTTCGCAAGCGCCGACGTACTGACACCGAACAGACGAGCCACGTCGCACGCGAACACCCGAAGCTGCGCAACCCGCGGCTGCATAACATCGCCGATATCATGCCGCGGTTTCCCCGTTAGCCCATCCTCGCCGGTTTCGTGATCGGTCACACGTTCGCCGCCCCTGAGCAAGCGGGCCAGCCGGGCGACCCGCCGCGCATCATCGGCCGGCAAGCCGAGATCGGCCAACAAGCCGACCGCCCCCTTTTCCCCCTGGCCGGCCGCATCGAAGGCCCGGTGCGCCGCTTCCAGTTTCGACGCCGGGGCATCATCGCCGTTTACGCGCGCAATCGTCGCCGCGCGCAAATCCTCAAACGGCAACGGAGCCGTGAAGTCTCGCCAGGCGACCGCGCCGCGGGCCATATCGAGCGGCCGGCGCCCCATGTCCACCGGCCGCACAATCGACGCAACCGAAGCGTGTGAGAGGCGAGGCGCACCGAAGAAAACCCGCCCGCCCGCATGGTGCGCGCGCCAAGTTTGGATCCAAACGGGCACGTGCAGAAACGCGAGCGGAGTATCGAGCGCCGCGTCAACGTCGACCAAACGCGGGCCGCGCATTATGTGCCGGGCGAGTCGCGCCAGTAGCACCCGCCCCGAGGCCGCACGGTCAACCGCCGCGCCGTCCGCATGGTGTCGAATCTGAGCGGCCGCGAATGTGGCGAGCGGCCCCCTTGCGAGTGTATCCGAGGCCGCCGGGGCCGCGGGCGCAAGCAGAGCGGACACAAAACCGCCGTCATGGTCGCGTAGAAATCGGATGGCGGCCGCTACCAGGTCGACGCACGCACCGCCGGCGGCCGCCGCTGCAATGACCCCGAGAGAACGCCGGGCCGTGGCCACGTCGGGCCAGCTCACAAGACCGCGCAACGTGCTTTTCCGCGAATCGGACACGTCCCGTTTGCGGCCCCGACGGTCCGGCCGGGCAAGGGCGCGTTTGACATCGGCGAGCCGGACCCGCGGCGCACCTGGCCCGCGCGCACGGGGCGAGCCGCCGAACGTCCGCACGGCGCCGCACTGAATGAGCCGGAACACCCGCCGCCGCGGGACACCGCACCGGGCCGCCGCTACCGTCTGACTGACTGTCGCAGTTTGGGACACGTTCATAATCTACGCCTAAAGTAGAACCACTACAAGCAAAAATAGAAAGGCGCGAAGATGACAAGCAGAGTACGTGAACTGAGAACCGCGGCGAGGATGTCCCAAACGGCCCTGGCCGTCCGGTCTGGCGTGAATCCGTCGCGGATAAGCAACATTGAATCGGGCGTCAAGTGCAACCGTCAAACGGCCGTCCGCCTGGCCGCGGCGCTTGGAAAGTCGCCCGCTACTGTATTCCCGACATTCACTGAGCTGAGGCCCTGGTAATGAACGCGCAACTATTCGCCCCGCCGCCGGCCATTCGTGACCGCTACGGCGTGACGCTGCGGCAACTGAAGGATGCGCGCAAGCGGCGCCAAGTCACGTTCGCCAAGATCGGACATCGGACGGTCCTAATCTCTGTGCCGAGCGTGGAAAAGTGGATCGCCGCGCGGACGATGCCGGCGCTTGGAGAGCCGGGAAAATGAACGGCCCCGCTGGTGGGAGCGAACCGGGCCGGCCGGGCACTGTGACCGCGGACGATACCGCGCGCACCGCCGAAGTAGTCGGCGAGTTTTGCAGCCACCAGACCGAGGCCGTCCTGGCCGCGCTTTCAGACCTGCCCCGCACCGACGTGTGCAAGGCGGTCGAATGCTTCGGCTTTCGTTTGCTGCTGTGCGAACCGACCGCCCCGGCGATGGCCGCGACGATCCGCGAGGCCGTGGCGGAATTGAAAACCTGGAAGCCACGGCAGAAGTGCGCGGCGCCCGCGGGCAACGCACCCGCCCCGGCCGACGCCGCTCCGGCGCAAGCGCCCGTAGCGCCCGCGCCCCCCGCCCCGAAAGCCGACGGGCGCGAGGGCAAGGCAACGATCATCCGGCCGACCTCACGCTATACGATAGACTGCCTCGCCGTTCGTGGCGCACTGCCCGCCTTCCCCTCGCCCGCCGCCTACGCGGTATTTCGCGGGCTGCTTGTCTTCGCTTTCAATCGGGAACACCCAGACCGCGCCTGGCCGTCGATTTGCCGCCTGTGCAATGCTTCCGGCGGTATGTCGGAACGTGCGGTCCGGTCGAATCTGCGGCGACTGGAGCGCGCGGGATTCATTCGCGCACTGAGGCGAGGGGGAATCCGAGGCGAGGAAAAGACCGCCACGGAATACCAGCTACTTCTGCCCGATGGGGGCACGGGATGCCCCCTAATCTATAAAGCCGCCCCGGCCGACGATGGGGGCACGGGATGCCCCGGTATGGGGGCACGGGAATCCACTGACGGGGGCACGGGATGCCGCCGACCGGGGCACGGCGTGCCCCCTAACTCAGAAGGGAATCTACAAGGAAAAGAGAAGGGGGAAGCGGGCGACCCCCCCGCCATTGAAAATCTCTCTCTTGAAAACCGACTCCGCGCGGCGCTCCCGTTCAACGTGGATGCCGATACTTGGCTGGCATACGTACGGCAGAAAAACCCGAAGGCTACGGAAGCGGAGATTGCCGCCGCCGTTGACCGCCTTGCCGCCGCGAAACGAGACAACGAACGGCTGAGGGTTTCGGCCGACACCCTGGCCGAGTACACGCGGAAGATACACGTCGGGCAGTGGAGGGCGACCGCATGAACACCGAGAGCGCAAAGACGATTCAAGATCCGTGGGGAACACTGCCCCCCGAGGCCCCGGCCGCCCCCGAGCCGACACCGCCGCGGCGGCCCGTCTCGCCGCCACGCCGGGCCGCTGCCGCGCTTCAAGAGGCGACGGCCGCCGTCCGACCGAGCACGCCCGAGACTGCGACGCCGTGACCCACCACACGGCGGACGCGAGGCCGGCCGGGGCAACCTGGCCGGCCTTTTCGCGTGCTACGCAAATTGACCCCGTGAGAGCACACGGCGGGGGTCATGACGGAGCGCCAAAAGTACCTTGGCCGTTGTGCGTCAATTGAGAGTTAGCCCCGCCTAACTTTCATCCGGCCGCCCGGCCCGACGCCAGAAAATCGCCAAGGTACTTCCAAGCAAGTCACCCGCCCCCCTGCGGGATACACCCCCGGCGCCCAATTGACTAACACCCGAGCTTGTGACGCGCCTTTGCGCTTGCACGGCACCGCGAGCGGGGGCATGTTTCCCGTGCCGCCGGCGTGTGCCGGTGACGGGCCGTAGGAAGCCCATGACAAACGCAAGACCCATTTTGAGGCTGGCACCGACGGGAGCGGCTGCTTGCGGCCGCAATTCCTACCCCGTGCGGGCCGGCCTCTTTGCGGTGAGAACATGAGCACGAAAACGACGACCAGACAGCCCCGCGCGAAAGCACCCCTTGCGAAGTCCGCCCGGAGGCGGTACCGGATTGCGGTGACCCTGCCCGACGCCTTCTACCGTCTTGCGCAACGGCGCGGCGTGGCGCCAGAGGAGCTTGCTTCCGACATGCTTGCGGCCGCGTACGCGAAGGCGCACCCCGGCGCGCCGCTGCAATAGAGACTCCCTTACCAGTCTGAGAACTCCCGCAATCGCGGACGCTGCCGCCCCCGCCCGCCCCGCTGTGACCGGACCGCGGGCGATCCCGACCCTGCGACGCGACCCGCCTGCCCGCTGGCACCCGGCCGGCCCCGATGCACTGGCGATGCTGCCGCACCGCACAGCGGCCCGGCGCCGCACCGCGAGAAACGCGCCACGTTGCCCGCCACGGCCCGAACGGCACCCGGTCTGATAGATGATGCCCCCCCGGCGCCGGCGAGGGAATAGCGGGCGTCCTGGCCGCCCCGCGGGCCGGTTTCCGACGGTACATGAACGGTACGCGACCGCCGCAAACAAACCGCCGACCGCCGACGTACCGGAAACGTACCGCCCAAAAGTGGCCTTTACGGGTTTTTATGGGTCCGAATGGGTCATCGTGCCGGATTCGCGCTTTTGGCGTCAAAATCGCGTTTTCATTGGGTTTTGTGGGGATTTTGAGAGAGCCGGCAGAGGGACTCGAACCCCCGACCAGCGGTTTACAAAACCGCTGCTCTACCACTGAGCTATGCCGGCGCCGTCTCAGAAGCGGACCCGCATCATAGCGGGACGGGGCCGGGTGAACAAGAGGCCGCTCGCGCGGCGCCGTCCGTCGCATGGCCTGCACGCCGCCCGCCATCCTGCGCGGGAGCGATGGGGCGGCAGCGCAGGATACGCGGGCAGGGTGGTCCGCGGTATTCCCTCGGATTTCGCGCTTCGGATCTGGAGTCGGTATCTGGGAGTCCGAGCTTCATCCCTCATGCGATCCTCAGCACCTTCGCGCCCGTCGCGCCGCCCCGCCGGAGATCGCACAGGGCGGCATTGGCATCGGCGAGAGGGTACTCGCGCACCTCCGGCCGAAGCCCCGCCTCCACGGCCAGCGCCAGGAAGTCGCGCACATCGCGCCGCGCGACATTGGCGACGCTCTTGATCTCCTTCTCCATCCAGAGATGGTCGGGATACCTCAGACGCAGGAGCTCGGACTGGTCCGCGTCCTCCTTGCGAATGGCGTTGATCACCAGCCGTCCGCCGGGACGCAGATTCCGCAGCGCCTCGATCACCGGTTTCCATGCGGGGGTGGTGTCGATGATGGCATCCAGCGGCTCCGGCGCCGTATCGGCCGTGTCGCCCGACCAAACGGCCCCCAGCCGCCGCGCGAACTCGCGTTCAGCGGGACTGCGGGTGAAGACGAAGACCCGGGCGGACGGCCAGACGTACCGCACCATCTTGAGCACGAGGTGGCCCGAGGCGCCGAATCCGGTCAGGCCCAGCCGGCCGCCGTCGCCCAGCCCGGTGAGGCGGAGCGACCGGTACCCGATCGCCCCGGCGCAGAGCAGCGGGGCGGCCTCGACATCGGAGAGCGCGCGGGGGACGGGATGCGCAAAGGCCGCCGGAACACGCAGGCACTCCGCGTAGCCGCCATCGGCATCGCGGCCCGTCGCCCGAAACGCCGCACAGAGGTTCTCGTCGCCGGCCGCACAGGCCGCGCAATGGCCGCAGGCGGAGTAGATCCACCCCACGCCGGCGCGGTCGCCCTCGCTCCACCCCGCCACATCGAGCCCGATGGCGGCCACATACCCCACGGCCTGGTGCCCGGGCACGACCGGCAGACGCGGCGGCGGAGTGCGTCCCTCGATCTCGTCGAGCTCGGTGTGGCAGACGCCGCACGCGACGACGCGGATCACGATCTCGCCGGCGGCGGGTGTCGGCACGGGGAGATCCGCCTCCTCCAGCGGCCGAGGGTGGTCCGCCAACCGCCCGAGTTTCCGCAGGAGCATCGCTTTCACGGCATGCGCGCCTCCCGTCGCGGGAAACAGGTTCGCACCGGCGAATCCCGCGATTCGAATCGGCCATCGCCCATCCGTTCGAGGCCTGATCATACCCCTGCCGCCGCGCACGTCAGGCGCCCAGGCGGCGGGCCGCGGCCCCACGGCCCCGACCGCTCAACGCCTCCGCTCCAGTCCGCCCGTTCCTCCCGCAACGGCGCGGCCTTCAGAGGCTGTTCCCCCGCCCTTCGCGACGAAGAACCCGCACGAGAACGGATCACGCGCATGCGCGTGGCATCGTGCGGCGCGACCCTCTACTTCAACAACGCGCCGATCGACACACCGAACCCCGTGAAAAGCAGGTAGGCAAAGGATGCGCGCATATCGGGGCTGACCCCGCGCCACAGCCGGATCTCGACGGACTGGCCATGGTTCATCAGGAGGACCATCACGGTCAGCCCGATCAGGACCAGGGCGTACACGATCTTCTTGTTCACGAACTCGCGCGGGTCAGGCTCAGAAATGATAGCGCAGGCCGCCGCGGTAGCCGGTGTCGTCAAAGTGCTGCACGCCGAAATCCACCGCGAAATTGTGGGAGATGTTCAGCGAGGCGCCCACCACGATCCCCCACTCCGAATCCTCTTCGTAATCCACGTCCACGCCCATCGACATGATGTCACCGTCGATGAGGGAGAACATCGGGCCCGCGTAGAGACTCAGGCTGTAGGGATACCGGTCGAGGCTGTCGATCGTGTCGACGAAGATCTCCCAGTTGAGCAGGAGCGCGACATTGAGCTCCGACCAGTCGCCGCTCGCGTAATCGTCCTCGGTCTCCGCCTCGCCGTATTCGACGATGCCGCGGACCGTGTAGCGCCCGGCCAGGAACTCCGGATCCTGCAGGTCGTACTGCCAGAGCGAAGCCTGGAGGCCGGCGGACCACCGCCCGTCATGGCTCGCATCCACGTCGCCCATCTCGAGGTCCACCATCCCGACCGTGCCGAAGACGGTCAGCCACGGGGTGAGCCTCAGGCCGAGGTAAGCCACCAGCTCCTCGGTCTCGAAATGGTCGTTCATCCCCTCAAGCTCGCCATCGTAGAGAACATCGCGGCCCTCCGACTGGTAGTCCACGCCTATCGACCAGCAGCTGATGCTCTGCACGTCGAAGAGGCTGTCCCTTCCTCCCGGTGGAGCCACCGTACCGGCCTGAATGCTCACCGCCAGCGCCAGGCAGGCGGCAAGGGCGAACCAACCACTACGGGCATTCTTCATGACTGCTCTCCCTTCATTGCTTGTACGTTTAGCGCGGCCCATCTGAAAGTCAATCTCTTTGTGCCGTTCACCTTACACCCGGCTCCCCCCGCCCGCCGTTCCGGGCGATTCGCCGGTCAGAACCTCCGTCGGCGGATTCTCCGCCTTGATTGTCCATCGCTGCATTATCCTGATTCTGAGCACTTCCCATGCCATATTGAGCGGACCGTCCGCCCAAGGCGGCCGCCGCGGGGAGATGGCGCCGGGCACTCGGCGGCCGCCCTCCCGGCCGGCCGCTCGTCCTCGCGACCGCGATGCGGAGGAGGCGGGCGAGAGGCGGAAGACCGCAGACGGGGGAGTGAAGGCGCGCGGCATTTGACGCGTCGCGGCGCTCGTGTAGAATGCGGGGATGCTGGATCCCGGATTCCTGGCCGCCGCCCTGCTGGTGGTCGTTGTATTGATGGCCGCGGCGATCGTGGGGTGGCTCAACATCCGCGGCGCACGAGGGCCGCGGGAGCGGCGATTCGTGCAGCGGGCCTGTGGCGGCGCCTTCGTGTTGCTGCTGCTGTTCATCGCGTCGATCGTGCTCCTGCATCCTCCCTACCAGTACGTCGCCCCCCTGATCGTGACGATCATCATGACCGCCGCGATCTACCGCTGGTCGACGATCCACCAGCTCATCCGGGAGATCGAACAGAGGGACCGCGCCAAGGCCCGCGATCCCGCCGGGGCCGATTCCGCCTGAGGGTCGGGATTCTCTTCTTGCTTCCCGCTTTCCCGTTCACTACGGTCGCATGACTGCACCGGAGACAAGCCCATGTCCACGCACCTGCAGATGAGCCGCCGCAGATTCCTGGCCTCGGCGGGGGGCGCCGCCGCTTTCGCCTTCGCGCCCCGGCATGCGGCCGCACAAGGCCGACCGCGCCCGCCGGGCGAGCGACTGAACGTCGCGGGCATCGGGGTCGGCGGACAGGGGGCGGGCGACATCGATGCGGTGGCCGGCCACGGGCACAACATCGTGGCGCTCTGCGATGTCGATCTGAAGCGCGGCGGCCGCACCCTGGCGAAGTATTCGAAGGCCCGGCGGTTTCGCGACTTCCGGAAGATGTTTGACGAGATGGAAAAGGAGATCGACGCCGTCGTCGTCGCCACGCCCGACCACACCCACGCCGTGGCCGCCATGGCGGCGATCAGGCGCGGCAAGCATGTGTACTGCGAAAAGCCCCTCGCGCACTCGGTGGGGGAAGTCCGCGAGATGATGAAGGCCGCGCGCCAGTACCGGGTCGTCACCCAGCTCGGAAACCAGGGGCATTCGTCCGAGTCGATCCGCGTGTTCTGCGAGTGGATCCGGGACGGGGCGATCGGGAGGGTGAACCGCATCGACTGCGGCTGCCGGAGCGTCAATTCGGCCCTGGACGACCTGCCCCGTCTGAAGGAGCAGCATCCGGTGCCCGACACGCTCGACTGGGATTTGTGGCTCGGTCCGGCGCGCGAGCGGCCCTATCACCCGGCCTACCTGCCCGGCGCCTGGCGCCACTGGGTGCCGTTCGGCAACGGGACGGTCGGCGACTGGCTCTGCCACGTGGTCGACCCGGTGTTCTGGGCGCTCGACCTCGGCCTGCCCACTTCCGTTCGGGCCGAGGTGAAGGGCTGGGATGCGCGGACCCAGGACGATGCCTTCCCCAGGGGCGAGGTCATCACCTACGAGTTCCCGCCCAAGCCCGGTCGGGGTCCGATCACCATGAAATGGTACACCGGCACCGAGAAGATCCCCCGCCCCCCCGACCTGCCGGCCGATCAGGACGACATCGGCATCGGCGCGGCCGTGTACGGCGAGAAGGGCGTCATCACCTACGGCTCGCACGGGGCCGGCGGCGTGCGCATCATCCCCGAGGCGAAGATGAAGGCCTACAAACGCCCGGACAAGACGATCCCCCGCGTGCCCGGGGGCAGCCATCAGGGCGACTGGCTGCAGGCGATCGCGCAGGGGAAGAAGGCCGGCTGCGATTTCGCCGACTATGGGGGCCCGCTGACGGAAATCGCCATGCTCGGCGTGATTGCGATCAAGCTCAACGGCACCCGCCTTGCATACGACGGCGCGAACATGCGATTCACCAACAGCAGCGAGGCCAACGCGCTCATCGCGCCGACCTGTCGTCCGCCGTGGACGCTGTAGCGCCGTGTCGAGCATCCTGACGCGCCGTCGGCCTGATCGCGCGCAGGATTGCGCGCGGTACGCCCGGCATCCGTACCGCGGGCCATCCTGCCCGCGTTCCCCGCGCGCGATCGGTCGGTCGATCGGCGAATCCGGAGGCCCCGCGCTACCCCGCGAATCGAACCGACAGCGGGTGGAGCGTAGCATCCTCACGCGCCGCAGGAGAAAGAGATCGCGGCCCGCGGTGCATACCGGCGGCACGGTGGAGAGACCAGAGACTCTGCCCTTCGATCTCTCCCGTACGTTCGGTTGAATCCGAGTGGGGCTGCGGGAGCGACCCGCCGCGCACGATTCTCGGATGCACTATTATCGGATTGCTTAATAAGGCCCGTGTGGTGGATAAAGGCGGGGTGAACGCCTGACTCAGGAGAAGAACATGATCGAGCTGAAGAGTTACGAAGTGTGGTTCGTCACCGGCAGCCAGCACCTCTACGGTCCGAAGACGCTCCGACAGGTCGCCGCCGATTCCGAGATCATCGCCCGCGGGCTCAACAAGGGGGCGGCGCTCACGGCCAAGGTCGTCTTCAAGCCCGTCCTGACCACGCCCGACGCCATCACCGAGCTGTGCCGCAGGGCCAGCCGCGCGCCGGAGTGCGCGGGGTTGATCTGCTGGATGCACACCTTCTCGCCGGCAAAGATGTGGATCGCCGGACTGGCCAGCCTCTCCAAACCGTTCGTGCATCTGCACACGCAGGCGAACCGTGAGATCCCCTGGGACCAGATTGACATGGACTTCATGAACCTCAACCAGGCGGCGCACGGCGACCGCGAGTTCGGGTTCATCTGCACCCGCATGCGCAAGAACCGCACGGTGGTGGTCGGCTACTGGGAGGACGCCGACGTACAGGCGGAGCTGGGGGTGTGGTGCCGCGCCGCCGTGGCCTGGGCGGACATGCAGGGCGCGCGGGTCGCGCGGTTCGGCGACAACATGCGCGAGGTCGCGGTGACCGAGGGCGACAAGGTCGAGGCCCAGATGCGCTTCGGCTATTCCGTCAACGGCTACGGCGTGGGCGACCTGGTGAAGCGCGTCAACCAGGTCACCGACGCGGACACCAACCGCCTCGCCAGGAAATACGTCTCGTCCTACACGCCGGGCCCGGGCGTGGAGGGAGGCGTCGGGATGCCGAGCCTGCGCGTCGCGGCGCGCATCGAGCTCGGCATGCGGGCCTTCCTGGAGGCGGGTCATTTCAAGGCGTTCACGACCACGTTCGAGGACCTCAGCGGCCTCGATCAGCTGCCGGGCCTCGCGGTCCAGCGGCTGATGGCCGACGGCTACGGGTTCGGCGCGGAGGGCGACTGGAAGACCGCCGCCCTGGTCCGCGCGATGAAGGTCATGGGGGCGGGGCTGAAGGGCGGCACGTCGTTCATGGAAGACTACACGTACCACCTGGTCCCCGGCGGCATGCGGGTCCTGGGCGCGCACATGCTGGAGGTCTGTCCGACCGTCTCCGCCGGGAGGCCCTCGCTCGAGGTCCACCCCCTCGGCATCGGCGGCAAGGCGGACCCGGCGCGCCTGGTGTTCAACGTCCCGGCGGGGCCGGGGCTGAACGCCTCGCTGATCGACCTCGGCCACCGGTTCCGTCTGATCGTGAACGAGGTGGATGTGGTCGAGCCCGAACACGCGCTGCCCAAGCTGCCCGTCGCGCGGGCGCTGTGGGCCCCGCGGCCGGATCTCAAGGTCGCCGCGGCGGCGTGGATTCACGCGGGCGGGGCGCACCACACCGGATTCTCCCAGGCGGTGACCGCCGCGCACCTGGAAGCCTTCGCCGACATGGCCGGCATCGAGTTCGTGCGTATCGGGGCCGACGCCGACGTCTCCGCCATCCGGCGCGAGCTGCGCTGGAACGAGGCCTACTACGGCGCGGGGCGCTGAACCTCCGGCCGTCGGAATCGCAGTCCGCTGGAGAGCGGGGCGCGACCGCGTGGACCGCCCGAGGGTGAGGCTCGCCCAAGGCGGTGAGTGGCAACGGAGAGGTTCTGGCCGCTCAACGCGCCCATTCCGCGCCTTCCTTTCCTCCGTGCAACCGCGCCGTCTTACGGCACGGGGAACCGGTCGGTCAGGTCGCGCACCTGCCGCCCCACCCGCTCGATTGCCGCCGCGTCCTGGGGCGCGCGGACGATCTCGCCGATGAACCCCGCGATGGCGCGCATTTCCTCTTCCTTCATGCCGCGCGTGGTGACCGCGGGCGTGCCGATCCGGATGCCGGACGTGATGAAGGGGCTCCTGGTGTCGAACGGGATCGCGTTCTTGTTCACCGTGATCGACGCCTGGTCGAGCGCCGCGGCCGCCTCTTTCCCGGTGATGCCCGCCGAAGTGACATCGACGAGCATGAGATGGTTGTCGGTGCCGCCGGACACGATCCGCAGCCCCTGGGCGGCGAGCGAATCGGCCATGACCTTCGCGTTCCGGACCACCTGCGCCGCGTAGTCGCTGAAGGCCGGCTGAAGGGCCTCGCGCAGGCAGACCGCCTTGCCGGCAATGACGTGCATGAGCGGACCTCCCTGCAGACCGGGGAAGACCTGCTTGTCGATGTCGGCGGCGTACTTCTCGCGGCACAGGATCAGGCCGCTGCGGGGCCCGCGCAGGGTCTTGTGGGTGGTGCTCGTGACGAAATCGCAGAAGGGCACCGGGTTCGGGTGCTGCCCGCCGGCCACGAGCCCGGCGATGTGGGCCATGTCGACCATCAGCAGCGCCCCGACGCTGTCGGCGATCTGCCGCAGCCGCGCGAAGTCGATGATCCGCGGGTAGGCGCTGGCCCCGGCGCAGATCATCTTCGGCTTGTGCTCGGCCGCCAGTCGCGCGAGGGCGTCGTAGTCGATGCGCTCGTTCTCGCGGCTGACCCCGTAGGGCACCACGTTGAAGAAGCGTCCGGAGAAATTCATCTTGTGCCCGTGCGTCAGGTGTCCGCCGTCGGCGAGGCTCATGGCCATCAGCGTGTCGCCGGGCTGCATCATGGCGAAGTAGACCGCCATGTTCGCCGAGCTGCCGCAATGGGGCTGGACGTTCGCGTGCTCGGCGCCGAAGAGCTTCTTCGCGCGCTCGATGGCGAGGCGTTCGGCGACGTCGACGTGCTCGCATCCGCCATACCACCGCTTGCCGGGGTAGCCTTCGGCGTACTTGTTCGTCAGCACCGATCCGGTGGCGGCGCGCACCGCGGGGCTCGCGTAGTTTTCCGACGCGATCAGCTCGAGGTTCCGCCGCTGGCGCACGCCCTCCCCGCGCACGGCCTCGCTGAGCTCGGGATCGGCGGCGCGAAGGACGGCCCATTCGGCCGCCTCGTTGCCGTACACGTCCATCTTGTGGACGCGCCGCTCGTGGCGCCCGCCCTCGAAGGCGGCGGCGAACCAGGCGTCCAGGATCGCGTCGGCCTGCGCCGGCGCCAGGTGCTTGCCGCTCAGCGCCAGCACGTTCGCGTCGTTGTGCCGCCGCGCCATGTCCGCCAGATCGGCGCTGAAGGCCACGGCGGCGCGGACGCCCGGAAACCGGTTGGCGGTCATGGCGACCCCGTTGCCGCTCGTGCACACGAGCACCCCCTGGTTGGCCCGCCCGTCCGCCACGCGTTCGGCCACCTGCGCGGCGAAATCGGGATAGTCCACCGAGTCGCGGCTGAAGCAGCCGACGTCCTCGACGGCCAGTCCGCGCGCCCGCAGGCGTTCCCGGACGTGTTCCTTCAACTCGAATCCGCCGTGGTCGGCGCCAAGAGCGATCTTCATGGGCGATACTCCTCTGGTCGAGGGGCGGGGCCCCTCCTGCTCCATCAGATGCAGAATCAGGTCCGCGATGGCGCTGTCGATCTCGTTGCGCACACGGCGGTAGGTGAAGACGGTCTGTCCGATCGGGTCGGCAATATCCTCGCCGCCCGGCGCCGCCGCGGTCCCAAAGGACGTCAGCAGCCGCGTCCTGGATGCCGCGTCGGGAAACCGTTGCACCAGGTCGTCGAGGTGATTCCTCGTCATCACCACGATCAGGTCGGCCCGCGCGACCATCTCGGCGGTGAGCATGCGGCTGCGGTGCGGCAGGAGGTCGATGCCGCCCTCCGCGAGCGCGGAGACGGCCTCGGCGGTGGCCGCGCGGCCGTTCATCGCGTAGAGCCCGGCGGACGACGCCTGCCAGCGCGTGCCGGCACCCGCCCGATGGCGGAACAGGTGCTCCGCCATCGGGCTCCGACAGCTGTTGCCCGTGCAGACGAACAGAATGTGTTTCGCTCGCTCGCTCATCCCCGATGCGCTTTCCGAAGGCCGCAGAGCATACGCGACCCGCGCGCCGGGGGCAATACCCCTGACGAGCCCGACAGCCATTCTCATCATGGCGCAGGGACCATCGGCGTCGGAGTCGGTATCGGTATCGGTATCAGCGGAACCGAGGGAATCTCGATCCCGATTCCGATGCCGACCCCAACCCCGAAGGCGCACTCGCCTCGTACTGCGAATGGCCCCAGGGTCGAGGCGGGCGCGAACGATGGGGGGCCGCCGTCTTTTTTGCTGGAACACCCGATGCGAGGACGTATGCTAGGGAGCCGCCGGGATTCGCCCGGCGGCCCGGTCCGGGCGGCGCGGTAGCCAAGTGGTAAGGCGGAGGTCTGCAAAACCTCTATGCATCGGTTCGAATCCGATCCGCGCCTCCAATCCCGCCGCACATCCCCCAGGGCCGCGCAGCGCCCCTCTGGCGGCAGCGGTCGTCGAGGATGCGGGCGGCATGGGCCTCGCAGGCCTTCCGCAGGAACGCCGCCCACCGGCCGGCATGATCGAGTCTCATCGCCCGTCCGGTGCGGACCGCCCGCGCGATGCTCTCCATCGCCTGGCCCATGGACACGTGATCCCGCCCGCCCCACCGGCCCGCGTCGCCGTCGTAGGACACGGGGAAGCCCCCCGCGTCCACCGGCGCCGTGGAAAGGAAGTCCAGCGACCGCGTCGCCATCTCCAGCGCCCTCGGGTCGCCCAGCCGGGAGGCCAGTGTCAGCAGCGCGGCCCCCGCCGCATCCGCCTGCCCGCACCAGCCCATCACGTAGTTCGGACGGCCATGGCCGTACATCGCAAACCCGGGGTCACCCGGGCGGTCATGAAACCGCGTGCGGGCATGCAGGTACTTCGCGCGGACGATCGCATCGAACGCCGGCAAGCTCTTCCACGGCGCGAGCGGGTCCTTCCGGCACGCGGAGGACGGTCCCGGCGTGCGTGACGGTTATGCTCGTGCAGGTGGCAATCAGAAGTGAAGCCATGTTCACTATCGTGGCTCTCCCCTTATCCCCGACGATCCCGGTTGCTGTAGGGAAGCGATGTATGCCCCGGTGGAGTCCTCCGCGTCAAGCCGCGGTCTCATGCCGCGAATGCGCATTCAGCGCTCGCCTCGCCGGTATGCGCCGAAGCGCTGACGCCATTCCTCGATGGACCGGGCTTCTTGTGGAAGGTCAGCCGCCTGGAGGCTCGTCCCCATGGCAGTCGCCGCGAGGGCGATCATGCCCGAGACGGTGTGGCGTGGCTGCGTTCTCATAACAGGGGGTGCGTACACGAGATATCAGATCGCATCACTTCTCCGGGCGCTGCCGCAGTTGCGCCATGGCGCAACCCCGGAATAGCGGGACGGCAAGCTCAAGTACGTCCTCGTGGAGAGTCGCCTTCACGGGCGACGCCCCCTCCTTGCCGGGATGGCGGGCTTCGCACTCCACCGTTGCCAGCCCCGGGATATTGCGGACTCGCACGACCGCCGATTCCGCTTTCCCGCCGAACGTCACCGGCAGCGCGAAGCCTCCAGGAACCTCAAACAGATTTACCTTCAGGCCGGGCGTCGAAGTCTCGACACAGTGCGGCGCAAGCACCCATTTCTTGCCCCGCATCGCGTCCAGGAGCGGCCCGTAGTCGAGGTAATATGGATCGACCCTCGGATCCGGCAAGATGGTGTGATCGTTCCCGGGAAACGGAGCGGTGGGGTACGCGCCCATGTGGAGATGCCGCTGGAAATACGCTTCGGGGTCGGGCTTGAGGCTTTCCGCACTTCGGGTCCACATCAGCGCGGGTTTGCGGAGTGCCAGCATACTGGAGCCATTGAGCGAGTAGCCGAGATCGCCGAACTCGTCGTACAGTCCGTCCACCTCGCGCAGGTAGTCCAGCCGGTGACTGCGCAGGCACAAGTTGACGAAGATGGCCTTGCCGTGCTTGTGCATGATCGGGCCGATCTTCGCCAGGGTGTCGATCCAGGACAGGCCACCGAAGCGGCCGGGCCGTCCATCGCTGTACCAACCGACGCCATCATCCGCACCGGCGGAAAAATTGATGCGAGTCAGCCAGTCCATGCGGTCGATGCCAATGCCGTCGTAGTCCGGCAACTGCACGGCATGGCGCTCGGCCTGTTCGAGCAGGTGACGCTGATAGGCCGGCCCGCCCGGGTCCATTACGACACAACCCGACCACGAACCGATGGTCCTGCCGTTTTCATCACGGAAAATGCCATCGGAGATCTTCCCGTAAAGATAGGAATTGGCATCGCGCCAGAGTTCGGCCTCGGGCAGGTCGGTCTTCGCCGCATCAGGGCCTTTGATCTGCGAGCCGAACTCCGTGACATTGAAGTACGCCATCGTGTAGAAGCCGTTCGCTTTGCGTCCCCGTGCCTTTTCGTTCATTCTCCGCCAGGACATCTGCGTGATCCGGCGGGGGTCGCTTTGGCCGCTGCCTGCATGCCCCGACGTTGTCCAGGTGGCGTCGGCGTCGGGCATCGGCGGAAGAAACAGGCCGAAGTAGGGCCAATCGAAGGCCGCGTCCCAGTCATAGCGATAGGCCATCTGCTTCAGGCGAGCGACCTCCGCGGGATCGAGCTTCGCCTTCCGGGCGGAATAGGACGCCGTCCCGGCCATCCCGTCAGCCTTTGGATTGGGCGGATTGAAGTATTCCGGGTAGCGGGAGACCATCCATCGCAAGCCGCCGCGCCAATCCGCTTCGTGCGCGGTCAGGAAGGCGGCGAAACGCACCTTCCGCCCGCCGCCCAACCGCAGCAGCCGGTGAGAGAACATCAGCGATCCGTCCGGGGTGGTGCCCAACTGGAGCCAGAGCAGCGGCTGGTCCGGAGCCACGACAAGACTCAAGCCTTTGTCCGCTTCCGGCTCCAGGATGCTGGCCACGGGAATGCAGATCGTGCCCTTGCCGTTGCCGTAGTCCCAGATCCGCTTCGTCAGGGGCGTCACCGTCAGCGGATCGCCCCAGCGGTTGCCGTCGGCGATCGTCGGTGCCTGGTCGCCTTGCTTCAAACCGGGCGTGGAGTTGTCCAGGAGATGGCCGTTGACCCAGGCCGTCCAGAACCGGGTTTTCGCCGTCGCCGGGTATTTCAGTTGGAACACCAGGGGAGTCGTCCAGGGGTCGCCATCGGAGAGGATCTCCATTTCCCAGCGGATGCCGTCCGGCGCCGGAAGGAGTCGCTCCGTAACGACGGCTGCGCGTTGCCGGCTGTTTTCGACGCGGCGAACGAACTCACAGCCGCCGCCAGGCAGTTCCTTTGCAGTCGTAGCGCCGGACGTGGCGCAACCCTCCAGCGTCGTCCCGCCCGTCACGGGCAGGCTCCGGCCGGCAAGCAGAACGGCACCGATGCGTCCCTGTGAATCGAGGTGCAGCGACAGCCCGGGAGTGACCACGGAGAACGTCTGCGTCCGTTCGGCCAGCGGACGGATCGTCTGCACGCCCGCCGCGTCGAGCGCGCGCAGCCGCCGTCGCTCCCCATCCGCCACCACCCGCGTTCGCCGAACCAGCGGACGGTCCATCCCGTCGCCCGCTTCCGGTCCTTGCCCGGCGGCGACGGCGCTCGGCTCGGCGATCGAGGCGGGGGACGGCAAGGAACTCATCCGTCCATCGACCTCGGTCACCTTGAAGCGCGTGCTGACCACCGAGTGCTTCTCCGCGCCCTCGCGGTACTTGATGTAGGTCGTGGCGACGATGGTGCCGTCGGGCAGCAACTCCATGCCGGGATAGCCGCAGTCGCCGCCCGCGAAACTGTGCAGGAGCTTGATCCGATATTGTCCGGACCGGCCCTGCCGGATGTCGTCGTAGGTTCCCACCCACGCGGCGAAGTGGCCCCGCGTCGGACTGCCGACGGCTTGATCGCGAAAGGCGATGACGAGGCGGCCGTCGGGCGCATAGACGCCCGTGTGGCGGTCGCCCGTCAGGCCCCACGGCGTGTCCGCCGGCGCGGACCAGGTCTTCGCCTCATCGCGGCTGAACATCATCAGGCTCCGCCCCTTGTGCGTGTTCTCGCGCATCAGGCAGCACAGTTCGCCGCCATCCGGCGAGCGGAAGACGAACGGCTCGCAGGGGTTCTTCCCCTCTGCGCAGGCGACGACCGCCGGCTCGCTCCACGTCATGCCGCCGTCCGCCGTGAAAGTCTGCAGCACTTCGAGCGGCGTGCGGTCCTTCCCGCCCGGACCGCGGTGGTAGAAACCGGCGTAGCGACCGTCCTTGAGACGGACGACCGAGCTGAACGTCATCACGCAGCGGAAGGCGGGACCGAGCGGGTCCATCTCGCGCCAGGTTTTCCCGGCGTCCTCGCTGACGATGCGCGGCATGTCCGGATGCGCGGAGAATACCCACAACCGCTCCTTTCCCGCGGGATCGACCATGCGGTACATGCTGGGGCAGTTGCGATGGTTCTTGAAGTTCGCCGGAAGCGTGTCGTCGAGGCGAGTCCAGGTCCGTCCGCCGTCGTCGCTGCGGGCCATCGTGCCGGCGGGACCGCCATGCCCCGTCGACCACACGCAGAAGATCGTTTTGCCGTCCGGCATCAGCAGGGTCGTCGGGTGGCCCTGGTAGACGTTTGTCGTTCCCGCCGCGACGATCACATGCCTGTTCGTCTCGCCGGAGAGATCGACGACCGGCAGTGGCGGAACCAGCGCCTCGGCGGCGAGGCGCGCGAAGACAATGGCTTCGTAGGGATGGGCCGATCCGGCCTCGTACAGGCAGGCGGCGGAGCCGTCCGCGAGCACGGCGAGGTCGGAATAGGCGCTCGGACCCTCGTGCAGGACCCTCGAAACCGGCCACGTCTTCCCCTCGTCCAGGCTGGTCCGCACCGTCATGCGCACCCGGCCGTTCGTGCTGGCCGGGTTGCTGAACAGGATCGCGCCGCCCCGTCCGTTCGCGTCGGGCCAGCGGTACCGCTCGATCGCGGCCTGGCAGATGGGCTCGATCAGCGCGTCGTCGAACCGCTGGCCTGTCCACGTCGTTCCGCCATCGTCGCTCACCGCCACCTGCCGCCTGCGCTGCGCGCGGTCGTAGTTGCGCATGGTCAGCATCAGCCGGCCGCCGGCGAGTTCGACGACCTCGCACTCGTTGACCTTGTGTTCCGGCGTGCGTCCGCCGAGTTGCCACGTCGCGCCGTGGTCGTCGGAGACGATTACATGCGAGTAGTAGTGTCGGGTATCCGCCTCGATGTGATCGCACGGGATGACGAGCCGGCCCCTGTGCGGTCCCTTCTCGATCTGGATGCCGCTGCCCGGACCGGTGGCGTACCAGGTCCAGTTCGTTTGCTTCGTCGCGGCGGTGACCTCGCGCGGCTTGTCCCATGTGACGCCGTCGTCGTCGGAGCGCAGCACGAATACGCGCCGCGTGTCCTTGCTCTTGAGGGCGATGATCTGCCCCTCGTGATCGTCGCCGCGGTTCCAGGTGGAGAGCAGCCAGATCGTGCCGGTATCGCGGTCCACGACCGCGCACGGGTTGCCGCAGCAGTTCGCCGCGTCGTCCCACAACACCTGCTGAGCGGTCCAGGTTCCGCCGCCGTCCGTCGAGCGTTTGAGCAGGAGATCGATGTCGCCGCTGTCGCCCGCGCCGTTCTTCCGTCCCTCGCAGAACGCCAGCACTGTGCCCGAGGTCGAGACCGCCAGCGCGGGGATGCGGTAGGTGTGGTAGCCGTCCTTGCCGCTGACGAACAGGGGCTGCCCTTCGGGCCTCGGCGCGGGCGGCGGGGCGCCCCTTCCCTGCGCCGCGGCGGCGCTCTCGGCAGACCGCAGACCACCCGCCGTCAACGACACGACCAGGGACAGCAAGGCTTCGCGTTTCATCATGCGCCCTCTTCGCACCAACACCGTACGCTCTCCAACGTCTGGAACCTGCCGACGCCCGTGCGTCCAGCGGCCGGAACGCGCGAACTCGTCGACCCTCCCGCCATGACCGGCGCCGTGAAACGCCGTGATCGACGGGCCACTCTACCGCGGCGCGAACGTGGAAAGCAGTCGAATCGGCCATCCCAATCGAAATCGGGATCGCAACCGCGATCCTCAGGCTGCGCGTCTCAGACCACAACGCCAACACCGGCGGGTCCGGAGGCCCCGCCCTGCCGGCGGATCGGGCCGACGGCGGGTGGGGCCGGCGGACCGCGAGGCCGCGGTCCCTCCCGCGCGTTCGACGTCATGGGGGGAGTGACACCTTCATTACGGTCAGCGAATGCGGCGGCAGTTCCACCACGCCCCGCACGGCGGTCAACGTCGTCCTGACCGGCGCGACGCGGTCCGGATGGTCGATATCGTTGAATGCCTCCGGCGAATCGCCGGCGAGCGTCACGGCGGGATACTCCCCTTCCAGCCGCGCGTCCTTCATCCGGACGGTGCAGGCCAGCGCCCGGTCGGGGTGGCGGTTGACGAGGGCGAGGGCCCAGCGCCGGCCGGACTCGTCGACGGTGGCGACCGCGTCCGCCACGGCCATCGATCTGGGTCCCTGGTACAGCGGCGGACGGGAGGCCAGGCTCAACCGCCCCACCCGGCTTTCCAGCTCACGGGCGTACATCGCCATCGCGTGGAAGTGCGTGCGCCGGACGATGCCTTTCGGATGCACGTACAGCGGCCCGCGGGTGTTGACGAGCGGCGCGATGTTGGCCATGCCGATGTCCGTCGCATGGCGGAGGCAGGCGTTGAAGAACGAGGCCGAGAACAGGGCGTCGGCCATGGTGTACTGCGAGGCGATGTCGTTCAGCTCGCGGGCCTTCACCAGCCGAACCACCTCGGGATCGGCGTAATCCTGCACCGTCTTGCGCGGGAAGCCTTCGTGATGCCAGGCGCGCAGGTTCCACTCGTCGTAGGCGATCTTGATCCTGCCGCGGTATCCCGACTCGTCGAGCACGCCGAGGAACCGGGCGATGCTCTCCTCCGGTCCCTCGGACTCCATGATGCAGGCGAGGTAGCCCGGCATGTCGTTCCGGTTCCAGAGCGGAAGCCAGTAGTTGTGGATCGAAATGTAGTCCAGGTAAGGTCCCGCCTGCTTGAGCAGGGGCAGCGTCCATTCCCGGCTCGGCAGAGCCGCCGCCGACAGCCTGATGTCCGGGTCGACGGCCTTCATCGCCCGGGCCGCCTCCCGCACCAGCGGGGCCCACTGCGCAATCGGCTTGTGCCCGATCTCATGCTGTCCCCAGTTCTCGTTGCCGATGCTCCAGATGCGGACCGGGCGCGGCTGGGCATGGCCATGGGCCTGGCGCATCCGGGCGTACGGGCCGGAGGCGCCGTTGCAGTACTCGACCCAGTTCCGCATTTCTTCAACCGTGCCGTTGCCGGCGTTGTTGCAGATGTAGGGCTCCCAACCGAGGAGACGGCAGAGATCGATGTACTCGTCCGTGCCGAACGTGTTGGGCTCCACCACGCCCCACGCCATGTCGTCGGTCGGCCGGCGCCGCGGCCCCACGCCGGACTCCCAGTGGTAGCCGCTCACGAAACAACCGCCCGGCCAGCGGACGACGGGAATCCGCAGCTCCTTCAGGGCGGCCATGACGTCCCGGCGGAAGCCGTGGGTGTCCGACAGCGGCGAACCGGGCTCGAAGACGCCGCCATAGACCTGGCGGTCGAAATGCTCGAGAAACCCACCCAAGATCATGCGGCTGTACGGCGTGCCCGGCGCATCGGTGTCGATCGCGATGGCGGCTTCGGCGGGCGGCGGTTCGACCGGTTCCAGGCTCACGTCGTCGAACCAGGCCTCGCCGGTCGACGAACCCCAGCCGCCGAACAGGCAGTTGATCTCCAGCTCCGGGATGGCCCCCGACCGGAAGATCGCGGAGACCCGGGTCCAGTCGCGGGTTCCCGTCACGGCCTCGGTCCTGACCTCCTGCATGTTCTGGATGTTCAGCAGCGCGCCGGTCGCGCCGCGGACCTCCCGGGTCTTGATCCAGCCGGAGAGCCGGTAGAAGGCGTTGGACTTCACCGGCACGGTCGCCGTCCACGCCACATCGGCCCCCTGCGAAGAACGGATCGAAACGCAGCGCGCCCCGGTCCGTCCCGGCGTCTCGACCGTCCGGATGCCATCCGCTCCTCCCGCCCACGACCGCCCCTGCCACCCAACGGGGCCGGCCGGCCCCGCCGCCTCGAACGAGGGATTGGGGAGGAGGTTCCCGCTCGCGGGGGCGGGCCCTTCGGCCGCCCGAAGGCCGGTACCGGCGGTGACCGCGACCAGGACGACCATCCAGGACGATCGTCCGCGCCCCGCCTTCGGTCTCCTGCGCCGGGCCCCGTGGAGCGAATCTGCGGGCCATGGATGTCTCATGGGATGTGGCTCCATTCGTTTGTCAAGTTAGCACCCCCGCGGGCGCAAGACACCAGAATACGGCCCGCGTGATCGCCGGGATGATGCGCAAAAGCGTGCATAACGTCGGAAAAGGCGCTAAGGACGGCGGAGCAGGGTTCCAGGAGTCCCGAAAACCGAAAGCCGTCAAACGTCATGAAGAACTGGATGCATCTGTTCGGTCTGCTGCTCCTTCCCCGGTTGACCGTTGCGGCTGCCGCCGGCGGTCCCGAACCGAGGATCGCGCTGGCCCGGGAGGGAACGCCCGCGGCCACCATCGTGATCGCCGGGTCGGCGGGTCATGTGGCGAGGTTCGCCGCGGGGGAGCTGCAGTATCACATCCGGAAGATCACGGGCGCCACGCTGCCGATTCTCACGGACGACGCGGACGTGCGCGGCCCGCGCATCCTGGTGGGCGCCAGCCGGCTGACCGAGGCGCTGGGCTTCCGCCATGCCGATTTCAAGACGCAGGAGTATCTCGTCGGCTTCCGGCCCGACACGCTCATCCTCATGGGTCGCGACCGGGAGGACGATGCCTTTCCTGTCCGCGTCACCGGCCCGGTGCAGCGGGTCGCAGGCCGGTTCGGCCCGGCGCTGGAATTCACGGGCGCGCAAGGCGTCTCGGTTGCCTCGCACGGGTTCTCGGACGAAGCGGGGACGTTGGAGGCATGGGTGTGGCTCGGCGACGACCGGCCCGACGCCGGCACCATCTTCCGTTTGGATGGCCATCCGTGGACGTATCACATCGTCGATCTTCAAGGCGGCGCGATCCGCTACGTGGTCTATGACGGGAAGACCGGTCGCAGCGTCGCGTCCGCGCGGCTCTCCAACGGCTGGCACCACGTCTGCGCCACCCACGACGCCCATGCGGGGAAGATCGAGCTTTTTGTAGACGGCGCGAACTGCGGCGCGGCGGTCTACGCGCGGACGTCGTGCAGCAACGCGCCGGCGCTGTTGATCGGCGCCTTTCTCGCCGATGGCAGGCCGGCCAACGTCTTTCGCGGACGGATCGATGAAGTCCACGTCTCGCGGGCCGCGCATCCGCCCGCGGCCGACTGGGCCACGCGGGTCCGCGCCACCGACGCCGACACGCTGGCGCGGCTGTCGTTCGACGAATCCTCCGGCCCGCCCCGGGAACTCAGCGGCCGTCCGCGGGCCGCCGCGCCGCCGGCGCTCGAAGAGAACATGACCCCGCAAGCCACCTGTTATGCCGTGTACGATTTCCTGGAACGCTTCTGCGATGTGCGGTGGTACGCGCCGACGGAGCTGGGCATGGTCTTCCCCACGCGCGCGACGCTCGAAGTCAGCGGCGCGGACATCCGCCGCCAACCGACGTTCGAGTTTCGACACCACGCGCCCAGCGGCATGGGCAAGGCCTACGTCGGGCTTTCCGTCAAACCCACTGCCGAAGAGCAGCGCCTTTTCGTGGTCCGGCGTCGTCTGGGCGGGAAGGACTTCCTCACGAACCATTCCTTCTACGATTACTACGACCGGTTCTGGGAGAGGAATCCGCGGCGCCCGGAGCTGTTCGAGGGCCGGCGCGAGGAATTCTGGGCCCAAGGATACGCGGACCGGCCACCCCAGCTCTGCTACACCAGCACGCAGCTCATCGCCCAGGTCGTCAAGGACGCCCGCGCCCGGCTCGACGCCGGCGCCGACTATGTTCAGCTCGTCCCGATGGACAACGACCGGCAATGCACGTGTCCCGGCTGCCAGGCGCTGATCGACAGGGACCCTCACAGCCGCCAGTTCTCCACCGGCAAGGCCAGCGGCCTCTTCTGGACCTTCGCCAACGCCGTCGCGCGCGAGGTGCGCGCGTCGCATCCGGACAGGTTCGTCGGCGCGCTCGCCTACTACGACTACGCCTTCCCGCCGCGCTTCGACGTGGAGCCGAACATTCTCGTCGGGCCGTGCCTGCACACGCGCAACTGGTGGTCGCCCTCGATGGAGCGCAACGATCTGGCGTTCTACCGGGGCTGGCTCCGCAAGGCGCCGGGGCGACTGCACGGCGTCTGGCTCTACCAGTGTTTCCCCGACGAGATCGCCGAGAACAACAAGTTCAAGCCGTTCCCGGGCTTCCATGCGCACACGCTTTCGCGGCAGTTTCGGATGTTCGCGAAGGACGGGGTGCGCGGCTTCTTCCTGTGTGGCGTGGCGTGCTACATCGACGGCTACCTCACGTTCCGTTCGCTGGACGATCCGTTCTTCGACATGGACCGCGCGCTCGACGAGTTCTTCACCCGCTACTACGGCCCGGCCGCCGCCCCGATGAAGCGGTTCTACCTCGAGGTCGAAGAGACCTACATGAACCCGGCCAACTATCCGGAGACCGTGCAGCGCGACGACGTCCACTTCCACCAGACGGCCGAAATGGCGTGGGGGCACCTCGGCACGGCCGGACGCATGGCCGCCTGGGGCAAGCTGGTTGAAGAAGCCCGGGCCGCCGCCGCCACACCGGAACAGAAGCAGCGCGTCGCTGTCTTCGCGGGCAGCATCTGGGCCGACATGCAGGAGGGCCGGCGGGACTGGGAGGCGAAACAGCAGCGGTAGGCGTGCAGGAGGCGCCTCACGGCAAGCGGGTGACGTGCAGCCCGCGGGAACAGGCGACCATGAAAACGATCCTCGTGCTTCTCTCCGCCCTGCTGTCCATCGCGCTTCCGGCGCGGGCTTTTGCCGGCCCGCGCGACACCAATCACGTGGTCAATCCCGGCTTCGAGGATCACGCCGACGGTCACGCCAGAGGGTGGTCGCGCTATGGCGAGGGCTACGAGCGGGTGCGCGAAGGCCGGGCGGGCGGCTGGTGCATCCGGTGCCGCTCCGATGCCGGCGGGCAGACCCTGGGCGCCGCGCAGGAGATCGTCTTCGATCCGCCGGTGCAGCATCCGTTCCTGGTCTCCGGATGGAGCAAAGCCGCCGGCGTCGAGGGCGGCGAGTACTGCGTCTACCTGGATGTGCACTACGCCGACGGCACGCCCCTGTGGGGGCAGAAGGCGCTCTTCCATCGCGGCACGCACGACTGGGCCTGCGCCGAGAGCGTCTTCACGCCCGCCAAGCCGGTGGCGCGCATCCAGACCTTTGTGCTGTTCCGACGGGCGAAGGGCGCCGCATGGTTCGACGACATCCGGGTGTCGATGGCGCCGCAGCGGTTCACCCGCGCCACCGCACTGGGCGGCTTCACGGGCGCGGGCCGCCTCGAGGCGCTGGCCTCGGTTTCCCTGCCCTCGACCTGGCAGTCGCAGGTGCGCCATCGGGGGCGGGTGGTCTTCACCCGGCAGGGCGAGGGCCTGTCCCAGCGCATCTCCTGGAACGGCTGCGATCCGGAAGGTCAACCGGTGCCGCCCGGCACCTGCACGGTCAGCTTTGCCGCGACCGACCGCCTGCTGGGCGAGACCATCGCCTGGAGCCGCGAGATCGATACGACCGGGGCGCAGCCCGGCCGCGCCTACGCCCTCTGGACCGAGAGCAGCATGCGGCGCGTCATGCCGGTGGACCTGCCCGAAACGCCCGACCCGCCGGCCGCGCTGACCCTCTCCGCCGCGCGCAACGAGTACGAGAGCGGCCAGATCGTGATCATGCCCCCGGCGGACGTCGCGCTGCGAAACGTGCGCGCGACGGTGTCCGACCTGGCCGGGCCGGAGGGCGCCCGCATCGCAGCCGACCACGTGCAGGGGCACCAGGTCGGCTATGTGTGGATCGAGCATCAGCACGAGCGGCCGGATGTTCCGCGCTACGGTCCCTGCTGGTGGCCGGACCCGCTGCTGCCGATCAAGAGCTTCGATGTGGACCCCGGCTGGGCGCAGCCCGTCTGGATCACGGTCCACGTCCCCGAGGACGCGCCGCCGGGCGGATACACGGGCCGGGTGATCCTTTCCGCCGACGGCCACCCGGACGCGGCCGTGCCGCTGAGCCTGCGGGTGCATGACTTCGCCATCCCCCCGCGGGGGCGCCTGAAGACCGCCTTCGCGCTCATGCAGGGCTTTCTGGAAAAGGTCTACGGGGCCGGGAAGGTCACCGCGGAACTGCGGCAGGCCTACGGGGATTGCCTGCTGGCCCACCGCCTGAACCCGGATGACATCACGCGCACCGACCTGCCCCGCATCGAGGACCTCGTCCGCTATCGCGACCGCGGGCTGAATGCCTTCAACGTGCTGAACATGGTGCAGCCGCGCGGGTCGGCGCCCTGGCGGTGCTGGAGCCCGGTGGAGTTCTACACCCCGGAGTTCAAGCGGAGCCTCATCGCGAAGCTGGACCCGTTCGTGGCCGATCTGAAAGAGCACGGTTTGGCGGAGAGGGCCTTTGTGTACAGCTTCGACGAGCGTCCGGCGGAGTTCCATCCGATCATCCGGGAATACTTCGGCATGATCCAGGAGCGCTACGGCCTGCCGACGCTGACCACGGCGAAGATCCCCCAGGATCCGGAGGCCATGCGTGACCTGAACGTGGACTGGCTGTGCCCGGTGAGCAGCGAGTATGCCTTTGAGGACGCCGAACGATGCCGGGCGGCGGGGCGGCAGGTATGGTCCTATGTATGTTGCGGCCCGCGTGATCCCTTCGCCAACTTCCTGGCCGACGATCCGCTCATCGAGGCCCGGCTGATCATGTGGCAGGCGTTCCACCAGAAGATGGACGGGTTTCTGTATTGGGGCGTGAACGTATGGTCGAAGAAGAACAACGACGCCCCGCTGGACCCCGGCCAGGGCGCGAGGCTGGCCTGGTCCATCAACACCGGCGGACCCGACTGGCCCGCCCTGCATGGCGACGGCGTCCTGCTCTACCCGCTGGCCGACGGCCCCGCGGGCTGCATCCGGCTGGCCAACCTGCGCGATGGCCTCGAGGACTACGAGTACCTCGCGGCCCTCGGACGGAGACGCGGCGATCCGTGGTCCGCGCGGGCCGACTGCGAGCCGGTGACCACCTCGCTGACCGCCTTCACCCACGATCCGGCCGTGCTGTTGGCCACGCGCGAGCGCGTCGCGCGGGAGTTGTCCGCGGGCGCTGGAGGCTCATCGGGCACGATGGGTTCCAGGGAGGACGCATCGATGATCGCGGCGAAGGCGACGGCGGGCAGGACGCGGCATCCCTGACGCGCCGTCAGCCGTTCAACGTCCACCCGTCGCGGTAGGTCTTGCGGATGAACGCGTCGGCCTCTGGGCCATTCGTCGCCTTGAGTGCCGCGGCGTCCCATTGAAGTTTCTTCCCGGTCCGGTACGCCACGAGGGCGAGCAGGTTGTGTTCGATCTCCATCCCGGAGTAATCGAAATTGCACGTGGTCGGTTTCCCGGTCTTGCAGCCGACGATCCACTCCTGGTGATGGCCGGGCGAGGCGGGAATGAGGTCCTCCGCCTTCGGCGACCGGTAATGCGTCATGTCGCCCTTCGTCGGCATCAGGATGCGGAAACCGTAGTCGCCGAGCAGGTAGCCCTGATCGCCCTCGAACAGCCAGCCCTTGAACAGCTCGTCGGCGCTGAAGACCTTGGTCGGGAGACCCGGCTTCTTGCCGCCGTCGTACCAGTACACCTTCACCGCCGGCCGCCAGTCGTTGGCCGGATGCTCCCATTCCGCCTTCAACCACTCCGGCAGCGTGTCGGGGCTGACCGGCGTGCCCTCCGCCTGGCATGAGGTGGGCAGCTTGAGGTCCAGCGCCCAGAACGGCAGGTCCATCATGTGGCTGCCCATGTCGCCGATCTGCCCGCTGCCGAAGTCCCAGAACCGGTTCCAGCCGAGGCAGCCCTCGCCGAAGTAGCCCGCGTTATACGGGTGCGAGGGCGACGGGCCGAGCCAGAGATCCCAGTTCAAGTGGGCCGGCGCCGGTCCCCCGTCCGGCAGGTAGCTCCCGCCCTTCGGCGTCCGGCTGCACCACACGCGGACGCTCTTCACCGTCCCGATCGCGCCGCCGCGGATCAGTTCCACCGTCCGGCGGTAGTTGTCCGACGCATGGATCTGCGTGCCCATCTGGGTCGCGAGCTTGTCGCGGTGCTTCAGGTAGGTCTCGCGGACCATCCGGGCCTCGTGGACGCCGTTGGCCAGCGGCTTCTCGCAGTAGACGCTCAGCCCGCGGTTCATCGCCCAGATGTTGACGAAGGCGTGCGTGTGGTCGCTCGTCGAGCACACCACGGCGTCGAGATCCTTCTGATCGAGGCACT
The DNA here is from genome assembly GCA_964610105.1 of uncultured Verrucomicrobiota bacterium. Classification (GTDB taxonomy): domain Bacteria; phylum Verrucomicrobiota; class Kiritimatiellia; order PWTM01; family PWTM01; genus CAZSUU01. The sequence continues at coordinate 79,165 of CAZSUU010000005.1, forward strand.
GCCGCCAGTCCGCGTAGGTCTTGGCGGACGGGAACTGCTTCGCGGCAGCCGCGAGATGGTTGGCGTCCACGTCGCATAGCGCGGCGATGTTTTCGCCCTTGACCTCGCCCAGGTTCGCCCCTCCGCGCCCCCCGCAGCCGATGATGGCGATGTTGAGCTTGTCGTTGGGCGACCGGCCGGGCCGGGCACGCGCGACGCCGGACGGAAGGATCATCAGTCCCCCTCCAAGCACGGTGGCATTGCGGAGAAACGCGCGGCGGCTGGTCGTAGCACTCATTTCGCTGTCCCTTCGTGAAGTGTGACGATGAAGACTAATTCGACCGGCCGGCGCGGTCAACCCGCGATCGCGGGCAGGATTGCGCGCGGTGCCCTTCCCCGCTCGTACCGCGCACAATCCTGGGCGCGAATCCGGGCGGCGCCTACTTGTCCGTCAGCGCGACGACGCCGGGCAGGGCCTTGCCCTCGAGAAACTCGAGGCTCGCGCCGCCGCCGGTGCTGATGTGCGTCATCTGGTCGGCCAGGCCGCTCTTATTCACCGCGCTGACGCTGTCGCCGCCGCCGATGATCGAGAGGCACTTCGTCTCGGCGACCGCTCTGGCGATCGCCAGCGTGCCGCCCGCGAAGGGCTTCATTTCGAAGCAGCCCATCGGCCCATTCCAGACGACGGTCCTGGCGGTCTTCACCACCGCGGCGAACGCCTCGGCGCTCTTCGGGCCGATGTCCAGGGCCATCCGGCCGTCCTTGATCCCCGCCTCGCCCACCACCTCGGTGGCCGCCGCGGCGTCGAACTTGTCGGCGATGACGTGGTCGATCGGGAGCAGCAGCTTCACGCCCTTGGTCTGGGCGTCGGCCAGGATCTGCTTCGCCAAGTCGATCTTGTCCTCTTCCACCAGCGACTTCCCGGTCGGCAGCCCCTTCGCGCGGTAGAACGTGTACGCCATGGCGCCGCCGATGATGAGGGCATTGACCTTGGTGAGCAGGTTGGTGATGACGTTCACCTTGTCGCTGACCTTCGCGCCGCCGAGGATGGCGACGAACGGCCGCTCGGGGCTCGCCAGGGCGCGGCCGAGGTAGTCGATCTCCTTCTCCATGAGGAAGCCGGCGACGTTCTTCTTGTAGTACTTGCACACCAGCGCGGTCGAGGAGTGCGCGCGGTGCGCGGAGCCGAAGGCGTCGTTGATGAAGATCTCGCCGTCGCCCAGCGGGGCCAGTTTCTCCGCCAGGTCGGCCTGCTTCTTCTTCATCTCCGTCTTCGCGGCCTTCTTCTCCTCCTCGGTGGCCGTGTCCGGCACCTTCGCCTTGCCCTCGTCGGGGTAGAAGCGGGTGTTCTCGACGAGCATCACCTCGCCGGGTTGGAGGGCCTGGGCCATGGCGATCGTCCCGGCGCCGATGCAGTCGGAGCCGAACTTGACCGGCTTGCCGAGGAGCTGGGACAGGCGATCCGCCACCGGCTTGAGGCTGAAGTCCGCCTCGAAGCCCTTGCCCTTCGGACGGCCGAGATGGCTCATCAGCACGAGCGCGCCGCCGTGATCGAGCACGTGCCTGATTGTCGGCAGCGCCGCCGTGATACGCGTGTCATCGGCGACCTTGCCGTCCTTGATCGGCACATTGAAATCCACGCGGCTGAGCACCCGCCGCCCCTTCACATCCACATCGCGAACCGTCAGCTTGTTCATCCTGCTGTCTCCTCTTCTGCTATCGCCCGCCATCCCTGGCGGTCTGGTTGAAAGCCGGAAAACCCGTCCTACATACCACGCCCCCCACCCCGTGTCCAGCGGCGGCGCAACGGGCTTGTTCGCCTTCGGCAGCTAGAGCCTTGGTCCATGCGCGAAAGGAAGTCAACCTATGAACGCCGCTCCATCCGACGACAATTGGGCGAAATGCAGGAGCCTTGACCTGCAGGACCGGCATCCTTCGCGGTCAGGGGCAACAGAAGCAGGCAGAGGCATCAAATGCAGTTGACATCGGCCGAGCTGCTGACTATAAGTAGCATCATGATGCAAGTTGCAGGTGGGAGAAACACTTCACGGACGTGTCCGGAGGTCAAGGCGAATGGCGTTCACTATACGCCACCTGAACTTGCGGGGTTCCTTGCGGAAGCGTTGGTTGCCCGCTTTCTGGACAACTGCTCGCCAAAAGGGTCGGTGAAGGTCCTCGATCCGGCTTGCGGTGATGGAGAACTGCTTTTGGCTTTGCTTCGCGCCCTGCCGGCCGCTACGCGTGAGCGCGCACACGTGTCTGGGTTCGACAAGGATGAGGACGCTGTTGCCGAAGCCGTCCGTCGCTTGGAGGCGTGCCACGTCGACAGAACTGATATTCGTTGCGCAGACTTTCTGGCGGGGCTGTCACGGCGAGAAGGCGTCCAACTCGACCTTGGGTTCGACGGGGCTCAGCGATGGGCGTCAACCGCAGAGGAGAAGGCGGATCTGATCATCTCCAATCCACCCTACGTTCGGACACAGGTGTTGGGTGCTTCTCAGGCTGGAACGTTGGCGCGGCAGTTCGGTCTTACAGGTCGCGTTGATTTGTATCACGCGTTTGTTGTCGCGATGTCGCAAGCTCTGAAGCCCGACGGGTTCCTTGGACTGTTGACGTCGAATCGCTTTCTGTTCACCCAAGCCGGCGCATCGTTGCGCGCATGGCTGCTGCGGGAATACGACCCCGAACTGCTCATCGACTTGGGTGACACGAAGCTGTTCGACGCAGCAGTGCTGCCAGCGATCCTGGTCGCGCGGAAGCGAAAGACCCCTGCGGCACATGGGGTGTGCGTCTTCCGTCGCGTCTATGAAACCGAGGCCGCTCCGTCACCGGGCGCCACGCACAGGTCCGTGCTCGCGGCGTTGTCGTCCACGTCATCGGGCACAGTGGATGTGGCGGGCAAGCGCTATCGCATCGAGTCCGGCACCCTGCGCGCGGAGTCTGATCCATCGGTGCCATGGATTCTCTGCAGCGCAGCCACAGAGAAATGGTTGGGCACTATTCGGAGACACACGAATGCCCTGTTTGGGGATCTCGGCGACGTGAAGGTCGGAATCAAGACAACAGCCGACCGCGTGTTTATTCGCGAGGACTGGGAGTCATTGCCCGCCGCGCGGCGACCCGAATCGGCTCTGTTGCATCCCCTTGTCACACACCACGTCGCAGCGCGGTGGTCACTTGGAGAAGGAGCCTGTGGTCGGAGGCGGGTGCTCTACCCGTACTTGCAGGAGAACGGCCGCCGAAAAGCAGTCGATTTCGCGGAGTACCCACGAACCGGACATTACTTGGAGTCAAAGCGTTCGATTCTTGAAAACCGTCGGTATGTCATTGAATCGGGACGCGCTTGGTTCGAGATCTGGGTTCCACATAATCCTTCCGCCTGGTCGACCGAGAAACTGGCGTTTCCGGATATCAGCGAGGGGAGGACCTTCTTCCTCTGCCCGCCGGGCTGGATCGTCAATGGCGACTGCTACTGGATCTCGACAAACGCCTCCGCGCCTGCGCATACCTTGAACGCAATGCTCGCCGTGGCCAATTCGTCGTTCGCGCTTCGGTACTATGATGTCCTCTTTCACAACAAGTTATACGCGGGGCGAAGACGGTTCATGAGCCAATACGTCCGCCGTTTCCCCATGCCAGAATCCGGACCGGCCATGGAAATGGCTGCGATGGTGACTCACCTGCTGGCCGCGAAGAGTCGGAAGAACGAGGAGACCGTCTCCGGTCTTGAACGGGAACTCGACGATCTGGTCTGGCACAGCTTCGGTCTAGCCAAAGAAATCGGCGGGTAGAGGAATCTGCAGTTTCGCGTTGAGAATCTTGCCCTCGAACCGCTGGAAGCGACCGAAGAAGTCTCTCCCCGAACACATGACCAGGTGCCGCAGGCAAATCCGGCTGCCGTCTTTCTCTCCATAGAAGACCGCGTAGCGGATGTCGCTGTGCCTGGCGAATGCGATGGTCTCCAAGGGAGTCGGGTCATCCGGTGAAACGAGGCCGAGATCGATCGTTGGCGAAGTTTGTAGCTTGATCTCGAGGAGCTGCCCTGGGACGTCCGGACATGTTCCCGTGTCTTGTCTTCCCGCCATGCCGAGAGATAGGCATACAATTTCGTGAAGCGCTCCGCCGCGGGCGCGCTCCTGGTCACTCCCCGGGTCGTATACTGAGGTCCCGGTGAGCTTGACCAACTGACCATAGAGATCGGCAATGGGAAGAAACGCTCCGAAGTCGATCCGGATTCCGCCCACAGTATGCGGCCCCAATGCGCGAACACGATCGACCAAGCCGTAGGGGTCGCTTTTCGTGACAAGCTCCGACGCCGTCACGGCAGCCTTGCTCTTTGCCTGGAACTTCCGCGTCAGTGTTCCCGTCGTATCGAGCCGCGCAAGATACTCGCCGGTCACAACGCGGACAGCAGTGACCACCGACCGATCATTGACCCGAACGATGACGTAGCGGCGAGTAGGAATGACTTCCTCGTTCCATATCTGCAGGTTGTTGGATTTCTGGATATACGTGTCGAAGTTCTGCCCCGGAAAGCGCGGACGCGTCTTGCGAAAGACTCGCGGCACGGGGTAACCCAGAATCGCACAGACGCTGGATTTGAGGATCTTCGACCGTGTCCTCAGCGGGTAGTCGAGATTCAGCCCACGCAGTCCCCGCCACAACGCGGCCTCCAGGGCCTCCACAGGCAGGAAGAGATCCTCATTCTCGCGGATGCCATCGTAAATGGTCTTCCCAGACTGGAGTATGCGTTCCGGGTAGTTCACTCTCCACCTTGCGAGGAAAGGAGTTCCACCGCGGTGGTTCCCATGGCCAAGGCGATCCGGTCCAGCGTCTCCAGCGTGATGTTGCGCTCGCCCCGTTCGACGGCGCCGATGTAGGTCCGGTGCAGCTCGCACTTCTCGGCGCAGGCTTCCTGAGACAAGCCAGACTGTCTGCGCAACCGCCGCAAGTTCTTGGCCACGGCAAGATTGCTGGATGCTGATTTCACGGAGGCAAGTTGGCAGACTGCCGACTATTTATCTACAGACTATAAGTGGCACGCGGCGGACTGCGGGGACCGCACAAGGAATCCGCGGACAGAGACCCGCTGTTTCGAAAAAGAGCAACGCGGCGGGATCCGCGAGGACCCCGCCGCGTTTTCGTTCAAGCCGGACGGCGGACTACTTCACCGACTCCATGTGCGCGATGAAGTCGAGGAGCTTGTTGGAATAGCCCCACTCGTTGTCGTACCAGGAGACGATCTTCGCGAAGTTCGGGTTCAGCATGATGCCGGCGCCCGCGTCGAAGATCGAGGTCCGCGGATCGTGGTTGAAGTCCGTGGAGACCACGTCCTCTTCCGTATAGCCGAGGATGCCCTTCAGCTCGCCCTCGGAGGCGGCCTTCATCGCGGCCTTGATCGCCTTGTAGGCGCTCTCGGCATCGGCGCCGGCGGCCTTCTCCAGACGGACGGTCAGGTCGACCACCGAGACGTTGAGCGTCGGGACGCGGAAGGCCATCCCGGTCAGCCTGCCCTTGAGGGCCGGGATGACCTTGCCCACGGCCTTGGCGGCGCCGGTCGAGGACGGGATGATGTTGCCCGCCGCCGCGCGGCCGCCGCGGAAGTCCTTCTTGCCGCCCGGACCGTCGACGGTCTTCTGCGTGGCCGTCGTGGCGTGCACCGTGGTCATGAGCCCTTCCACGATGCCCCAGTTGTCGTTCAGCACCTTCGCCACGGGCGCCAGGCAGTTGGTCGTGCAGGAGGCGCAGGAGACGTACGACTCGCCCTTGTAGCTCTTGTGGTTGACGCCCATGACGAACATGGGGGTGTCATCCTTGGACGGCGCGGACATGACCACGCGCTTCGCGCCGGCCTTCACGTGCCCTTCGGCCTTCGCCTTCTCGAGGAAGAAGCCGGTCGATTCGCAGACGTACTCGGCGCCGACCTCGCCCCACTTCAGGTTCGCCGGGTCCTTCTCGGCGGTCAGGCGGATCTTGGTGCCGTTCACGATCAGCGCGCCCTCGGCCGCCTCGACCGTCCCCTTGAACATGCCATGCAGGCTGTCGTACTTCAGCAGGTACGCGAGCTGCTTGGAATCGAAAAGGTCGTTGATCCCGACCACCTCGATCTTCGGATTCTCGACCGCCGCCCGGAAGACCAACCGCCCGATGCGGCCGAAGCCATTGATGCCGACCTTGATCGCCATGTGCCCTGTCCCTTTCTTTGCCGTGTTGCTCTCAGGAACCCGCCACAGGAAGCGCCCTGCGGTGGAAAAGAGCCTAGAGGATGGGCAAATCCGCCTCCCGCGTCAACCCGAAAACGGACATGGAACGAGGGGGCCGGCGGCGCCGTGGCGCGCGTCCGAACAACGTCATTGGCCCAGGTCCGCCAGCTTCCTGATCTGATCGGCGATCTTGTCGCCGGAGACGAGCGCGCCCTTCCCCTTGCAGGTTTTGCACTTGGTGACGTCCTTGCCGCGGCCGCCGCAGGCGTCGCACCGGCCGGTGCCGTGACAGGAACCGCAGGGGCGCTGGTGGGCGCCGCGCCGGCCCCCGGTGCCCTTGCAGTGCGAGCACTTGCCGGAGCCCTTGCACGACGCGCAGACCTTCTCGTCTCCGCCCTTGCCCCCACAGGCCGCGCAGGGCGCCGAGACCTGCTCGTCGCCGGCCATCTCGACGCAGGGCGAGTTCGGGAAGGCCCGCTTCAGATCGCGCAGCAGCGTCTCGGCCTCCCGGGCGCGGCCGTCCCGCAGGGCCGCCAGGCGCAGGATCACCATTCCGCGCGCCCGCTCGTCGCCCGCCGAGCGCGCGACGCTGTCGCGCAGGCGGACCATCGCCAGACCGTCGTCCGGGTCGTCCTTGAGATCGGCGCAGGCCGACCGGAACTTCTCGCTGTACGTCGACCCGGCGGCCGGCTTGACGGAGGGGACGGGGTTGAACTGCGCCCCTGCCGCGAGGGCCGCGGCCAGGGCCAGCCCCGCCGGCAGACCGGCGGATCGCAGGCTCGGAGGATGGAGTCTCATGACGGCACCTGTTCTCCCGCCAGAGTACCGGCGCGGCCCGCTCCTGACAAGCCGCCCGAATGTCATTGCGCACCTCCCGCCGGCTCCCCATAATCGGCTGGATTTGTCGGAGGTGTGTCATGCCGTTTCTGCTGTTGGTGTTCGCTGGGCCCGCCCTGTTGATCGCGGCATGGGCGGCAGGCGCCTACAACCGGCTGGTGTCGCTGCGCAACCGCTTCAAGGCGGCCTTCGCGCAGATCGACGTCCAACTCAAGCGCCGATACGACCTGATCCCCAACCTCGTCGAGACGGTCAAGGGCTACCTCGCGCACGAGCGGCAGACCCTGGACGCCGTCGTGGCCGCGCGGGCGAAGGCCGTGGACGCCAGCCGCGCGGCGGCGGCGACTCCCGGCGACGCGGGGGCCATGAAAGGGCTCGCCGAGGCCGAGGGCCACTTGAGCGGCCTGCTCGGCCGCCTGTTCGCGCTGGCCGAGGCCTACCCCAACCTCAAGGCCAACGAGAACATGATGCACCTGAGCGGGGAGCTGACCTCGACGGAGAACAAGGTCGCCGCCGCCCGGCAGGCGTACAACGACACGGTCATGGCGTACAACACCGCGCGCGAGCAGTTCCCCTCCAACCTCGTCGCTTCGGTGTTCGGCTTCGCGCCCGCCGCGCTCTGGGACCTCGCCCGGGCCGAGGAGCGCGAGCCGCCGCAGGTGAAGTTCACGTAGGCGGCGCCGCGAGCGCCCTTCCCTTCCGGGCGGCCGCCGCGGCCCCGGCGGTCGGCCATCCGGACACCGGAAGGGCTGTGGGGCCTTCTGTCCGACCCTTGGACGCCTCCCCCCTGACACCGGGGGTCCTCCCTCCGCGGCGCGATGAGGAGCGGCCCAGCCATTCGCATTATGAGGCGATTGCGCCTTCGGGGTGGGAGTCGGGATCGAAATCCGCTCGGTTCTGCCGATACCGATGCCGATTTCGACTCCGACGCCGAGGGTCCCTGCGCCATAGCGAGAACTGCCGGGAGCGCTCGCAGGGCGCTTGCGACAGGCGGGAACGGAGGGTAGTATGTCCTCAAATGCGTGCGCCGCCGGGGCGTGCCCGCCTTCTTGTTGGCGAAACCACGAAGGGAAGAGGTCATGGACAACTTTGTCTACTGCAATCCGACCGCGATCCTGTTCGGCAAGGGAATGATCGCGGAGATCGCCCGCCGCGTGCCGGCGGGTGGAACGGTCCTGCTGGTGTACGGGGGCGGGTCCATCAAGAAGAACGGCGTCCACGCCCAGGTGATGGCGGCGCTGAAGGAGCACCGGGTGATCGAGTTCGGCGGCATCGAGCCCAACCCGCTGTTCGAGACCTGCCTCAAGGCGGTCGACGTGGTGAAGAAGAGCGGCGTGAAGTTCATCCTCGCCGTGGGCGGCGGCTCGGTACTCGACGCGGCGAAGTTCATTGCCGCGGCGTCGCGCTTCGAGGGCGGGGATTCGTGGGACATCCTGCGGACCCACGGGGAGGTCGTGAAGGAGGCGCTGCCGGTGGGGACCGTCCTCACCCTGCCGGCGACCGGGTCGGAATCCAACGGCAACGCGGTCATCTCACGGGCGGCGACGCAGGAGAAGCTGCATTTCTTCTCGCCGTGTGTGTTCCCCGCCTTCTCCGTGCTCGATCCCGACACGACCTTCTCGCTGCCGGCCCGGTACGTGCGGAACGGCCTGGTCGACGCCTTCGTGCACGTCTCGGAGCAGTACATGACGTTCCCGGCGGCCGCGCCGCTCCAGGACCGGCTGGCGGAGTCCCTCTACCAGACCCTCATCGAGGTGGCGCCGGCTGCCCTCGCGAAACCCCCGGACGCCGCGGCTCGCGCGACCTACATGTGGAGCGCCACGCTGGCGCTCAACACGCTGATCGGCTGCGGGGTGCCGCAGGACTGGTCCACGCACATGATCGGCCACGAACTGACCGCGTTCTACGGCCTGGACCATGCGGAGACCCTGGCGATCGTGCTGCCGGGCGTCTGGCAGTACAAGAAGGCGCAGAAGCAGGCCAAGCTCGAACAGTACGGCCGCCGCGTGTGGCTGGTGCGCAGCGCCAAGGCCGCGATCGCCAAGACCGAGGATTTCTTCCATTCCGTCGGCATGCCCACGCGCCTGAGCGACTACAAGATCAAGGCGGAGGAGGCGGCGGAGAAGGTCCGCGCCCGGTTCGAGGAGCGCGGGACCGTCCTCGGCGAGCGCGGCGACATCGATGCCGCGGCCGTCGCGCAAATCCTCCTCTCGCGGAAATGACGGGGCGGGGCGGCAGCCCGCGGGACCGGGTCGAGCCCCGACCGGACCCAGCCTCCGCACAAGAGGGCTTGCTCTTTCGATCTTCACCGATGCATCATGGCATGCCGGTGAGATCGCCAAACGGGAAGGAGCGATCATGAAAAGGCTGATCGGTTTGATGGTGCTGTTGACCGCCCTGCTCGCCCGGACGGCCGTGTCCGATATCGTCACCGCCGGCACGCTCTACGTGAGCGTCGATGCCTCGCAGATCGCGGGGCTCAACGACGGCGATCCCGTCTTCTCCTGGGCCAACGCGGGGAATGGCGGGGTGGCGGAATTCAACCCCTATGGACTGGTCTACCCGACGTACTGGACCAGCGTGGCCGGCAAGCCGGCCGTGGTTTTCGGCGGCGGCGCGGACGAGTGCATGGTGGCCATGAGCTCGCCCGATCCCGACATCACGGGCAACGGCTCGTACAGCGTCGAGGCCTGGGCCTTCAACACGAACTTGCTCGACCACGAGATCCTGGTCAGTTGGGCGCACCGGGGGACGACGATGCGGTATGCGGGGCTCAGCTTCGGAAGTCACGCGACGTGGGGCGCCATGGGGCACTGGGACTGGCCCGACATGGGTTTCGACACGGGCAACCCGTCGACCGACGCCTGGCATCATATCTGCGCGACGTTCGACGGCTCCACTGAACGCGTATACCTCGACGGACGGCTCTCCGCGATCGAGGGCAAACACCTCAACTTGTGGGAGGGCGATTACTACTACGTGCTCGGCGCGGCGCTCAATGGCAACATGAACGGCATGGAGGCGCCCTTCTCGGGCGCCATGGGCGCCGCCCGTCTGCACGGCGACGTCCTGTCGGGCCGGCAGGTCTCCACGAACTACTGGAACGACAACACGTCCTACGGCCAGACCGCGGCGGCCGATGACGCCTACTGGACGAATCCCGGCGCGGCGGACTGGAACGACGGACCGAGCTGGCATGACGGCGTCGCCCCCGCCGGCCAGACCGTGATCGTCGGCGGCGGCGGCACGGTCGCGGTCACGACGCCGGCGACGGCGCGCATGCTCGTGGTGGAGGACGGCGGTCTCCGGATCGACGGCGGCAGCGTGGAGGCCAGCTTCCACACCGTCGTCGGCGCAGGGGCCGGCCACTCCGCGCGTCTGGCGGTCAACGCGGGCTCCTTCGTCCGCAGCGGGGCCAACTGGACCCTGATCGGCGAGACGGACTCGACCGGCACGCTGACCGTGGCCTCCGGCGCCCTGGTCGATCTGCAGGTCGGGGCGTTCGGGGCGGGCGCCATGGCGGGCGCGGGCATCGTGACCAACGAAGGCACGCTGATCAAGCGGGCGGCGGGCGTGTTCGGCCTCGGCCGCGCCGATGGCGCGACGGGGGTGTACGTGCAGAACGGCGCGCAGGCCGTAACGGCGGTCTCCAACGGCTGGATGTCCATCGGCGAGAACGGTACGGGCCGCGGAACGTTCGTCCTGAACGGGGGCCAGCTCTATCATGCCACCTCGGACTTCAACATCGCGGATATCGGCGCCAGCCGGGGGTACTATGTGCAGAACGGCGGCACCGCCTCCGTCAACTGCCTGCTGATCGGCAAGAACAACGGGACGGGCGGGACGGCGGGGTTCTTCACCCTGACCGGCGGGCTGTTCGTCGACCGGGACGGCAGCGGCGACTCGGTCGTCGGCGGATTCGGCGGCAACGCCAACACGTACGGGTCGATCGTCATCCGCGGCGGGGCCATGGAGCACTACGACAACTTCCAGGTCGGCGGCGGCGGGCTGGGGGTGTTCGAGCAGCGCGGCGGTTCGTTCTACCACGCCGCGGGGTATCCGGTCTTCGGGCGGTTCGCCACCGGCGTCGGCGTCGGCCATCTGACGGGCGGCACGTTTACGAGGGCCGCGAACGAACTACTGATCGTCGGCGAGGCGGGGACGGGGGTGGTGACCATCGCCGGCACGGCCGCCGTGGTCTCGGTTCCCCCGATGTCCATCGGGCACACGGCGACCGGCGTCGGCGTCCTCAACCTCAACGGAGGCTCGCTCACCGTCCCGAACATCTATCCCAACAACGCCGCGGCGACGAGCGTGTTCAATTTCAACGGAGGGGTGCTCCGGGCCTCCTCCGGGTCGGCGACGTTCCTGACCGGCATGGACGTGGCCGCGGTCCATGCGGGCGGGGCGGTCATCGACACGGCCGGATGGAACATCATGATCCCCCAGGTACTCTCGGCGCCCGTCGGGAACGGCGTGACCTCCATCCCGGTTCTGGACGGTGGAACGGGATACAACGGTTCCCCCATCGTGCGGATTACCGGCGGAGGCGGGATGGGGGCGACCGCCTTCGCGGAGATCGATCCTGAGAGCGGGTCGGTGACCAATATCGTCGTGACGAACCCCGGATTCGGCTACACCGGGGCGCCGATCGTGGAACTGCTGGGCGGCGATGGAATCGGCGCGATCGCCGACCAGGCCACGATCGCTCCGAACGTCGGAGGCGGGCTGGTGAAGCTCGGCGCGGGCTCTCTGAGTCTGATGGGGAACAACTCCTATTCGGGAGCGACCATCGTCAGCGGCGGGGTGCTGCGGGTGAACGCCTACTACAGCGGCGGCGGCGCCTTCACGGTCCTGCCGGGCGCCACCCTGGGCGGGGTGGGCGTCCTGAACGGGCCGGTCAGCGTGACGGATGACGGCATCCTGGCCCCCGGCAAGAGCGCGGGCGTGCTCACGATCGACAGCAGCCTCGCCCTGTCCGCGAACGCCGTGCTGGCCTTCGAACTCGGCTCCAGCAGCGACCGCGTGGTCGTCACCGGAGGCGTGCAGCTCGGAGGCAAGCTCCGCATCATCGACAGCGGCGGATTCGGCATCGGCGTGTATACGCTGATTCAGTACAACGGCGCCCTCAGCGGCACGCCGCCGGTCGTGGACCAGGCGCCCGCGGGCTTCAGCTACACGATCAGCACGACCACCCCCGGCGAGGTGCAGCTGATCGTCGGCAGCGCATCGCTGACGCCCTTCCAGCAATGGCAGATGGATTACTTCGGCAGCACCAACGATCCGAACGCCGCGCCCGACGCCGATCCGGACGGCGACCGGACGAACAACGACACCGAGTTCGGCGCCAACACGAATCCGACCAACAGCCTGTCCGCCCTGATCATCACCCGCGCGCAGCAGAACGGCAACAACTACACGGTGATCTGGACGGCGGCGGGCATCCGCACCAACCGGCTGCAGGTGACCACCAATCTCGCATCCGGCGTCTTCACGGACGTCAGCGCGCGGCTGATCATCGCCACGCCGGGCGACACGACGATGAACTACGTCGACCTGGGCGCGGCCACGAACAAGACCCCGCGATTCTACCGCGTCCGCGTCGAGCCCTGACGCCGGGCTTCCTCAAGCCCCCTGCGCGGTTGCGCGCCACATCCGGGGGCGCGCGGATGAGCGGGGCGGCCGGGATCTTCAGGGTTCCGCGTCGCGGCGGCGGAGGTCGCGGACATGGCGGCGGAGCCAGTCCAGGCCGCCGGCGGCGTCGACGCCCGGTGTCGCGGAGAGGACGAGGGCGCCGCCGGTCTTGATGCTGATCTGGAGCGCCTTCTCGAAGAGGTCGGCCGCTTCGGCCCACGCCCCTCTCGCCTCGCGGCGACGGGCCAGCCGGAGCATGGCATTGGCATCGTAGATCGAGTCGTGGGGTGCGATCTCCAGCATGCGCCGCCAGAGTTCCTCGGCGCTGCTGTCCCCCGCGCGGTCCATGATCTCTCCCGCTTCGAAGAGCGCCTCCTCCGCCGTCGGCCCGTCCATCTCGCGCAGTCGGCGGAGGGCCTCGGCCCTGTCCGCCGCCGACGCCTCCCTGTCGCCCGCCGCGCCGCGGGCCCGCGACCGGAGGTACAGCAGCCGGGGCGATTCCGCCCGGGACAGGATGCGAACCGTTTCGGAGGCCAGGCCCAGGGCATTGAGGGTCTCGCACAGGTCATAGACGTCGGAGGCGGCCCAGGTGTCGGGCGATTCCAGGCTCAGTTTCTCCTTCAGCTTGTCGGCGGCGGCCAGCCGCTGCGCCAGGCGAACCATGAAGAGCAGCCGCGCGCGGGCTTCTTCCTCGCCCTTCGCCTCGATCGGCGCCCACGGCAGGTCGCCCAGCTCGCCCCGGCGCACGGCCGTCGCGGCCGCCTCCACCATCCCCTCGTCCCGGTGCCGCATCCAGCCGCGGCGGGCCGTCTCGAAGGCCTCCGCGTACCGCCAGAGGAGCAGTTCGACCTCCACCGCGCGCATCCACGCCACGCGGCCCAGGTCGCCCTCCGACGCCGTGTGGAACAGGTCGATCACCGCATCGATGTTCCGCCCTTCCGCCAGGCCGTCCGCGATCACGCGCCCGACCTCGCGCGACGGGACGGCCTCCAGCAGCATCTCGAGCGCCCGTCGGGCCGCATCCTGCCCGCCGGCGCTGTGGGCGATCTCCACGATCAGGGGGAAGAGGGCCGCCCCGTGCCGCGCGATCGACGTCTGCCACCGCTGCCGGGTCTCGGGCTCGCCAAACGACTTCTGAAGTCCGGCCAGCTCCTCCTCCGGCATATCCGGCACGACCTGCCAGCGCAGCTCCTCCCACAAGCGTTCCGCGCGCAGGCGGATCTCGGGATCGTCCGAGAAGACCGCGCGGCGAATCGCGGCGCGCGCCGCCGCTCCGCTCTCGCGCAGCTTCTTCTCCGCCTCGTCGCGGCGCGCCGGTTCGCTCGCCCCGAGCTTCTCGACCCAGCGGGCCGGGTCGTCCGCATCCGCCCGGGCCTGACGGGCGATCGGCCGGGCCGGCGATGCCGGCGGGAACAGGGGCGCGAGCGCGCAGACCAGGCCCAGCGACGCGCGCGCCGTAAAGGGCGGGAATCGCCTGGCGCGGGGAGGACTCATGGCGCCGTCCCTCCCGCCGCCTCGCCCCCGCCCTCGCGCAGGGTGCGGAACAGCAGGCCGAGCCCGATCTCCACCCTCCGGTCGAGCTCGTCCGCGTCGAGGCGGTATCGGTGCCGGAACGGCCGGCCGTCGGGCGCGAGACCGCTGACGACAATGTCCTTCGCCTCGTCCAGCGCATCCAGGGTGACCCCCTTCATGAAGTCGGCGCCGGTCAGCGCGCGCCCCTCCATCTCGACGGCGAGGTCCCGGCAGAGCAGGTACTGCTCTCCCTCGCGCGGCACCAGGCGGTAGTCCACGGAAGCCACCCACACCGCCCCCGCGGGTCCGTCGCGCGGCGCGACCGGCAGCAGGGCGAACTGGTCGCGCTGGCGCAGGCAGACCCGCACCGTCGACCCGCTCCCTCCGACGGTCATCGAGGCCAGCGACCCGCCGCCCCGCAGATCGACGCTGAGCGTCCGGTTCGACGCGGTGAAACTGAAGGTGAGCGGGCCGTCCTCGCGCAGCGGCAGCGTCAGGCCCGCGGGCTTCGTGTTGAGCCGCGCCGCCATGTCGCTCATGGCCATGAGCCCCAGCGTGGGGGAGTCGAGGTCGAAGACCGTGCCGTTGGCCAGGTCGGCCTTGAACCGGCTGCGCGGCGTCGAGATCCAGAGCGTGAAAGCCTCCTCGCCGCGGAACACGCGCTCGGGAGGCGGAGCCTCGGCCGCCGGCGACGCCGGGACCGCCAGCAGGCCCAGCAGCGTCCACGCCCGGCGCGTTCCGTTCAGAAGGCGGCGCGGTTGCACGGAGGAAAGGAAGGCATGGAGTGAATGCATGGAACGGCCAAGACCTTTCGGTTGCGGCTCGCCGCCTGGAGGTATCCCCGAGCGGTGCACCGACCGGGGATCAGAAATCCTCCTCGGGCGTCTCCTTCTTCTCGTAGATGTTGAACTCCAGCTGCCCGAACGCCGCCAGGGGGACCTGGGCCGCGCCGAGATTCTCGCTCGCCCCGGCCAGGCGGCCTTCGCGAACGGCCTCCAGCTTGAGGGTCAGCGATCCGCCCTCCCGGAACGTGCCGCGCACATCGCCGCGGTTCCGCCGCGCGCGGGCCGCCTGCCCGGCCGCCAGGCGGATGTCGGAGATGCGGTCCAGCGGTATGTCGAGCGCCGCATAGGACGTCTTCATCTTCGCCTGCCCGTTGTCCACGGAGACCAGCTCTCCCGAGAGCGAGTCGCCGTTGGCGAACAGCAGCATGTCCTCCTCGCTGGCCTCGCCGCCTCCCTTCTTCGGGATTTTGCCGTCCCACTGCGAGACCCGGATGGCGGAGAACTTCATATTCCCGCCGGAATGGGGCATGAACAGGATCGCCTTGCCCGTCCCCTTGAACTCGCGCGGATCGGTCCACTCGCGCACGAGGCCGCCATCGACCAACAGGGCGAACTTCCGCTCCTTGCGGTCGGCCAGCATGGTGAACTGCTTCCGGCCGCTGGCGTCGTTCTCCTCCCCGAGCTGGGCGAATCCGAAGTTCTGCGTCCCCTCGTTGCGGCTCATGCGGCCGAAGTCCACGCGGTTGCCGTTCATGAAGTTCATGAAGTACGCGTCGCCCTCGGGATTGGCGGGGTTCTCGTTGAAGAACCAGAAACCGAAGTACGGCGTGGCGCGCCAGGTCGCCGTGAAGTCGATCCGCACCCGGTCGGGCATCTGCTCGATGACGCGGCCGATGGCGATCGACTGCGAGGGATACAGCGCGCCGTTGCGGCATTCCCAGTAGCGGCGGTTGCCGCTGCCGCGCGTGGTCCATTCCGTCAGGTCCTTCGGCCCCTCGTACAGGACCGACGACACCCCCGTGTTCGGCTCCGCGCGTTCGACCATCACCCGCTGGATGACCAGACGCCCCGCATACCAGGTATCCAGCACGAGGTTGGTGGCGTCGAGCGAGACGAGGTCGCCGCGCAGATGGTCGCCGTTCGTCAGCCGGACGCTGCCCTTGTGGGCGCGCGGCGCCGCGGCCGCCGTTCCCGGAGAGGCCGCGCCCGCGAGGGCGATGAAGGACGCGCCGTCCGCGCGGAACCGGATCGCGTCCGCCACCGCCGGATGCTTCCAGACCAGCTGCCCGTCGCCCTCCACGGCGATCAGGCGGCCGTGCAGCCGGTCGCCGTTGAGGAACGACAGCACGTCCGTGTCCGCCGTCGCCGCGGTCCCGGCGCCGCGGTCCCCCGCGCCCGGCGGAGGCACGCTGATCGTGCCCCGCGCGGCGTCGGAGACCGCGGCGGCGGCCTTCTGCCCGATCACGATCTCGCCCCGCGCGGCCTCGACGGCGCCGACCGTCAGCGCCGCCCCCGCTCCCGCGACCCACTTCCATCCTGCATGCATGGCCCGTACTCCCTTTCTCGTCCCGCATCCCATCCAAGGCGGCGGGCCGCAACCCCACGGCCCCGGCCGCTCGATACAATCTAACGCTCGTAAATCGGCAGAAACCGGTAGTTCAAGGCGAGCGACAGCAGGGCCGTCGCCGTGCAGAACGTGGCCCCGTGGGGTCCCTGCCAGCTTCCGTCCGAGCTCTGGGTTTCCTCCAGGCGCTTCCAGTTGAGCTCATTCCAGTCGCGCCAGATCCGCATGTCCGCCTGGAAATACGCCTGGGCGGCGTAGTAGATGTAGTAGAAGAAGTACCCGCCCGCGTCGTTGTTCTGGCGAAGAAACTTCCACGCGCCCTCGAACAGGCGCGACTGCTGCTGGCGCGCGAGGGCGGCGACGAGGGTGCCGATCGCCGTCCGGGGTCCGTTGCCGCTGTCCGAGCCGGTGTAGCCGATGCCGCCGTCCGCCGTCTGGCAGGAGCGGTAGAACTCCAGCGCGCGGTCCACGGCGGCGTCGGGCACGGCCAGCCCGGCGTTGCGGGCCGCCATGAGCGCGACGAAGCACGCGCCGCTGACCGTCGTGTCCGCGTCGGTGCTCTCCGGGCTGTAGCGCCAGGCGCCGTGCGCATTGCGCTCCTGCGAGCTGAGGATGAGGTCCACGGCCTTCTTCAGGGCGGGCCCGATGCGCGGATCCTGCACCGCGCCATAGGCCTCCGCCAGCGCCAGCGTCGCGAAACCGTGGTTGTACATGGAGCTGCCGATGTAGCCGTTGCGGGCGTTCTGGCCGTCCACGATCGTCTTCAGCGCCCGGCGGATCGCGGGGGCGAAGGGCCCGTGATTGGGATCCTCCCCGTGCGCCAGGAAGGCCAGCACCGCGAGCCCCGCCACCGCGGGCGCGCCGCTCTCCCCCCCCATGTTCTGCCAGGTGCCGTCGCCGCCCTGGCTCTTGGCGAGATACCCGAGCCCCCGCACATAGGCGTTCTCGATGTCGGCGCGCACCGGGTCGCCGTAGTAGCCGTCCGCGTCCTGCGCCCGCGCGCCGGCCGCGAGCGCGGCCGCGAGCACGGCGGCGGCGAACCCGCGGACGCCCGGCCGCCCGCCCGGCGAGGGAATGGCATGCTGCCGAGTGCTCACTTGGGCACCTCCAGCGCGTTGAAATAGGCCTGCATGACGTCGCGGAATTCCTCCGGCAGCCGCGACGCATCGACGCCGCTGCCCCGTTCGACGCGGCGCGAAGGATCCCCGCTCCCCGCGGCGGCCCCGCCGGAGGCGATGTTGTCCCGGTCCGTCGCGCCCCCCGCGCGGCTGCCCCCGCCGGCCTGCGACTGACCCTGTCCCATCATCTGCGCCATCTGCTGCGCCCCCGCGCCCTGGCTTCCCGCGCAGGACTGGATGGCGCCGGCGAGGGCCTCGATAATCGCCGTCTCCCCGGCGATCGTCATCGCGCCGGTGTCCGGCCGCTTCAGAAGCCCGGCGATCTCGTCCATCGCGTCGCCCAGCTGCCCCGCGAACTGCGCGACCTGCCGGTTCGCGGTCTTCTCGGACAGCCGGCGCACGTCCTGCCCGATCTCGCGCTGGCGGTCCGACAGCTTGCCCGCGGCGCCGGGATAGTCCGGATGCTCCGCCCGCGCCTCGTCGACACCCCGCGTCTGTTCGCGCAGGCTCTCCTCGCGAACGCGGGCCCGCATGAGTCCCAGCAGCACGTCGGCCTCGATGCCCTGTCCTCCCCCGCCTCCCCCGCCGCCGCCCCCCCCCTCGCCCGCCGCCTTCTCCAGCCGGTCGGCCCACGCATTGAACCGGTCCGTCGCCGCGCGGGCGATGACGATCGACTCGCCCGCCAGATTGCGGAGTACGCGGGCGGTCAGCCCCTGAAGATCCTCGACCACGTCCGGATCGGACATCTCGCGCCGGACCTCGTCGTAGATCGGTTTGCGCGTGAGGGCGAAGAAGCCGCCGAGATCGTCGCGGATGTACTTCACCTCGCGCCGGTTCTCCTCGTGCGCGCCCGCCAGCCGCTGCAGCGCCGACACCTCGGCGCGGCCCAGCCGGCCCGTCTCCATGCCCACCGTCCGCGGAAGCATCTGACGCAGGCCGGCCCCCAGGTCCTCCTCGCGGCGCGCCGCCTCGCGCAGGCGGTTGATGAAGTTGCGCGCCGTGAACGTATCCAGCGAGTCGCTCCCCGACTCGATCATGCCGCGCAGGGCCTCGAGGGCGGCCGCCTGCTGCTCCATCGCCTGCTGCAGATCCTCCGACCGGCGGGCGGCGTTCATGGCCGCCTGGCGCATCGCCTGGGCGGCGCTGTTCATCGGCCCGCCGGCGGTCGACTGCATCCGGGCGGCGATCTCCGCCCACTCGCGCAGGGTGGCGGCGGCGACGTCGCGGTTGCGCAGGCCCTCGCGGGCGAGACGGGCCAGATCCTCCGCCAGCCGCTGCACCTGCGCGGCGTTCATCCGCTCGCCGCGCTCGTTCTCCGCCAGCGCCTGCTCCGCCCGCGCGGTCGCGAGGGCGTGGGTGTCCTCCGCGAGGCCGGCGTTGGCATTCAGCAGACGCTCTTCCTCGCGCACCGCCTCCTCGAGCCGAGTCTGCAGATCGCGGAAACGCTCCTGCAGAAGGCGGGCGTGTTCCGCGCGGCTGAGCACGAAGATCCGGTACACGGGCGATTCGGAGGGCGTCCGGTCCGGGAAGTAATCCATCGCCCGGGCGCACACATTCAGGGTGCTCCCCTCGCGAATCCCCAGCGCCACGGGGGAGAACGCCGTCGAGCCCTCCAGACGGGTCCGGTCCGGGGCGCCCGCGGCCGGCGCCCGCGAGCGCACGGCGGGCGCCGCGCCGCCTTCCGCCCGCTCCTCCCACCAGTCCACCCAGAGACGCTGCACCCCGAAATCGTCCGTCGCGATGACCTTCATCGTCACGGTCTCGTCCTCCAGGATCGCGACCGAGCCGCGCAGGCCTTCGCACTGGAGGAGGGGCGGCTCGTCCGACCGTCCCCGCAGCTCCAGCCGGAAGGGCGTGGTGCAGTGCAGGCCATGGGTGTCGGTCCAGCGGAACTCGATCGCCGCCGCCCGCGGCGGGCCGCCCGTGGCCGGCGCCGGGCCGCCCAACCACTGATCGAGCGGCAGGGCTTCCGTGCGAAAGACGGCGCCGGATACCGCCAGGGGCCGGACGGTCGCACGGCTGACCTCCGCCGCGGACACCGGCCGGTTCGCCTGCCCCTCGAAGGCGACGGTGGCGCCCTGCAGGATCTGGATCGAGGCGTTCTCGACGGGCAGCCGGTCCGGCGCGCGTCCCAGGTAGCCGGGCCACTGAACGTCGGCCGCCAGGCGCGCCAGCTCCGGCCTGTACATCGGCCTCAATGAGAGGTGTCGGGTCGCGTCGCCGGCCCGGACGTTGAGCCGCCCGGCCCGTGTCTGCCCCGGGAACCTGAACACCGCCAGGCCCCCGCGGAACACGGCGCTCACCACCGGTTGATCCTCGATGCGCGCCTGGGCGGCCGCCGGTTTCCAGCGCGAGCGGTCCTTCAGCCGGCACGCGATCTCGAACGGTTCGCCGTGCGGCACGACCAGCTCCGCGGGCAGCGCGTCGAGGCCGACGAAGGTGTAGCGTTCGAGCGGCGCGAGCGGCCGGAACCACCGCGAGAGCGCGTTGCGCGCCGCCTCCGGCGCGACCCACACCAGGACCGAAACCCCGCCGAGCGCGGCCGCGGCGGCGAGCGCGAGCCGGCGCGGCCGGCGGGTGTCGACCGCGCGGCGGAAATCGTAGGCGCGGGTCTCCGCCGCCACCTGCCGGATGGCCGCGCGCCGCAGGGCCGGCGAGACGACCTCCACGTCCGTCCCGTTTCCGGCCAGCTCCACCGCCCCGAGGAGCCGGTCGCCCATCCGCGGGAAGTGCCGCTGAACCAGCCGCGAGAGCGCACGGGCGTCCCGGCGCGCCCATCCCCAATGCCCCGCCCACCACAGCAGGACGGCCAGGGGAGCCGCCAGGCCCGCGACCGCGAACAGCAGACGCAGGAGGCGCGGCGTGTCCACCAGCCGGTCGAAGCCGAAGAGCAGCAGATACCCCGCGAGGAGCCCCGCCACGCCCGCGCCCGCCGCGGCGACGGTCTCCATCCCGCGCAGCCGCCCCTCGAACGTGCGCAGCTGCTGCTTCAGTTCGTCCGGAAGCTCTGGGGGCCACCTGTTCACGTATTCGCGCCATTCACCCGCGTCACCGCGCGGGCAGCGAACGGCCCATTCCCGGTTGCATTCTCCACCCTCGTTCCGAGTTGTCCATCATATCTGTCCCTGCCATTTCCGCGCCACCCAGTAGGCGGCGAGCAGACCGACGACGAGCGCGGCCCACAGGGGGTGACACCAGAGGCGGAATCGCCGCTCCTCGGGCCTCCGGTCCGGCAGCACCCGCACCGCCTCGATCAGCCGGTCGAGGTCCGGCGTCCCGACGCAGAGGCCGCCGGTGATGTTCGCCACCTCGCGCAGGACCTCGGCGCGCGCGGGGCGGCCGATCTGCTCGCGCCGCGGCTGATGGACGGGGATCGCGGCCGTCACGCGCCGGCCGGTGTCGAGGCACACGGCCTCCGCCGCGTATTCGCCCCCCTCCGTCGCGACGAACGATCCTCCGCTGACGCCCCACCCGCCGGGGTCCGGGAGCAGGTCGACGATCTGCGACGCGCCGCCGGGCGTCCGCAGATGGACCTGCACGCGGGCTTGGTCGATCGGCGCCCCGCCGGCGTCGAACGCCGTGGCGTGGAGGAACACGCGATCGCCGCGGTTCGGCGCCTCGGGCACGAAGAAGAAGCGTATGCCCTCGGTGTGCGCGAGATGGCGCTGGTGGGCCATCCAGCGGACGACCTGGCCCCAGAAGCGGTAGTGGTAGAAGTCCTCCACCCCGCGGCGCCAGCGCCAGGCGCTGTCGGTGCCCATGAACAGGACCTTGCCGTTGCCCGCCGCGCGCGTAACCAGCAGGGGGATGCGCCCCGACACGTTCCGCGCGTCGGAGTGAACCGCCAGCACATCGCCGCCCGGCTTGGCGCGCACCACGGGCGCATACCAGAAGAAGCCGGGCAGGCCACGCCAGACCGACTCGTTCTCCTCGGCCGTGCCGGCCAGCAGGGTCAGGAGGTGGCCCCGGCCCCGCGTCGTCAGCGCCAGCCGCGATTCGAGCGAGAAACCGAACCCGCCCGGGGCGCTCTCGTCCAGGACCACCGGCATCAGATCGGCGAGCGGCGACGTCCGCAGGCTGGACTGGCGCCCCATCGGCCCCGGCAGGAACACCAACCCGCTCGCCTGCTGCTCGACGAGGCCCCGGATCTGCCGGACCTGCTCCTCGGTCAGGCCTTCCGGCCCCATGCCGACATCGCCGAGGAACACGACGTCGTACTTCGACAGCGCGTCGCGGGTCCCCGGGAACGCGGAGAGGTAGAACCGTCCACCGCCCGGCCCGAGGCCTGGATGCAGAAGCAGGCAGTCCACGTCCGCGCCCGGATCGCGCACCAGCGCGTTGCGCAGGTAGCGGTACTCCCAGCGGGGCGCGCTGTCGATGAGCAGCACCTTGAGCACCTCCCGGCGGACGGCGATGTGGAACGCGCGTTCGTTGTTGTCGCGCCGGATCTCTTCGGGATCCGCGGGAAGCCGGAGCTTGAGCGCCTGGTCGCCCTCGGCGGACGGCACCCAGACCACGCTGGCCTGCGCCTGCGCCATGGGGGGGACGACGATCTCCCTGCGCGCGACCACGCCCGCCCCGCCCTCCAGCTCGACGGTGGCGCGGATCTCGCGCGGGATGCGGCTCTGGACGGTGAACGGGAGGTTGATCTGCTCGTCGACCAGCCCGTAGGCCGGCACCGCCACCGCCTGGAGTTCCAGGTCCGGCAGATGCTTCTCGCTGCCCACGGCCACGCAGAACACCGGCGCCTCGCGGGCGCGCAGGCGTGTCGCCGCGCCCACGGGCGAGAGCCCCTCGTTCCAGTCGCCGTCGGTCAGCAGCACGACGGCGCGCAGATTGCCGTGCAGGGTGACGGCCCGGTCAAGGGCCGCATTGATGTCGGTGCCCGGATCCGGCGAGGCCCCCTCCTCCTGGGGCGGGGCCGCGAAATCGGCCGTCTGGACCTCGTAGAGGGATTCGAGGGGGGTCCAGAAACGGCGGGCTTGCTGTTCCGCCAGCCACGCCTCGCGGGCAAGGACGCCGGCCACCCCCCCGGTGGCCACCGCCACGTCCTTCGTCGCCATGCTCCCCGAACGATCGGCGAGCACGACAATGCCGGGCTTCCGCTCCCGCTTCACGACGTGGACGCGCTCGGGCCGGAGGAGGGTCAGAGCGAAGGCGGCCACGGCGGCCACCCGAAGCGCGTCGGTCCACCGGATGCCGCGACGGACGCGGTCGCGACGGACCTGGCGGACGGCCAGCGTGACGGCCAGCAGCAGGGCCGCCGCCACGGCCGCCAGGCGCCACGACGCCAGATCGAATGACCAGAAGCCTTCCATCGCTCATCCGCCCGGGATCACCGACTCGCGCCCCGCCGCGCTCACGCCACACTTTGAAAAGGGTGCCGCGGCCCGCATGTCGCGTCGCGGCCGGGCAGTCCGGAATGTGCTTTGCGGAGTGCGACGATTCGTCATCGCCACACCTCCAGGTCGGTCACCCGGAAGCGCACACTCAGATGGACACACTTTGAAAAGTGTGACGCGGCCATATGCCGGAGACCGGCGGCGAAGAAGCCGCACCGGGTCGGCGCGGCGCGCGTGGCCGAGGATCATGGCCCCGTTCCTCCCGCGGCGGCCGTCCGGGCGGGCACCGTTTCAGCCAGGATCAGCAGCGATTCCGCGGCCAGGAACAGGAGCCCGAGCACGATCATCGCGGGCCAGATCTCGGTCGGCATCGGCGTCTTCCCCCCGGCCAGAACGTCGGAGACCGTCACATCCACTCCCGGGAACAGGCGGCGAATCCGCGCCGCATCCACCGTCTCCGGATCGTCCTCCGCGGGCGGGCGGTTCAGGGCGACCATGCGGGCGCCGGACCGATACACCCCCGCCCGCGTGAGCGGATCGGCGGTCTCGCCGCCGCCGACCGGGGCCCAGATCTCGCCGACCGATCCCGGCCGCCACTCGCCGCACCACGCGAGTTCCACGCCCGCGAGCCGCCGGGCGCCCTGCGCCAGCAATCGCTGGATCATCGGCACCAGGATCCAGCCCTCGTGGAGGTTGGAATCCGCGGGGTCCGGCAGCGCGGCGACGGCATACATCCAGCCGCGCCCGACCGGGCGACGCGTCAGGAAGGGCCTGCCGTCGACGAAGGCGGCGAGCGCCGTCCACCGACCGCCCTCGGGGCTGTCGCCGGACGCCGTGGGCACGACCCTCCGCGTCACGGCGAGTTCAGGGACAGGCAGGTGGCGGCCGTCCGCCGTGTCGGCCAGCGGGCCTTCGCGTTCCTCCCACGAGGCCACCCGGAAGGGGCGCTCCGGCGGGGCGGGTTCGGCCGCCGACCAGGCAAGGCCCCACGCCGGGTTGCCGCCGTCCCCCGACGGCGGCAGCAGCAGAACGGATCCGCCGTCGCCGGCGAAGCGCTCCAGCGCCGCCGCCGCCTCGCCGGCCGGCAGGGCCCCCTGCCATGCGACCATCGCATGCGCGCCCAGCGGCGGGAGGGTCGTCGTGGGGGTGTGGAGCTCGCCCACGCCCGGCAGGGCGGCGGAGGGGGCGACGGCCAGCTGCAGAACGCGGCCGATCGCGGAGGATTCGGCGAAGACCGCGGCGCGAAGCTCGGCGGCGCCGCCGTAGACCAGGTACACCTCGTTGTCGCGCGCGTTCTCGTCGGCCGGAAGGGAGAACATCCCCCAGCCCTGGGAAACCTCGTCCTCGGCGACGTCCAGGGTTCGGGTGAAGTCCACGCGGGAGGCCCGTCGTTCGAATTCGTAGGTCGCCCGGCGGCCGTTGATCACCTCCGCCAGCGGCACATCGGCGCCCGCGGCGGCCGGTCCGAGGCACGTGAGCGCCGCCTGCACCCGCGGCCGGCCCGCCGCGCGGACGACCTGGACGTCGCGCAGCGAGAGCGAGCAATTGCGCGCGGCCGCGCCGCCCAGGCCGAGGACGCGGATCCGGATCTTCTGCGGAAGGGCGGCGAAGCGGCTCGCGAGGGCGCTCCACTCGCCCGCCGAGGGTTTCCAGTTGGATTCCTGGAGATCCGACGCCACCCAGATCTCGGGGCGCCCGGGTTGGTGGCGCTGCAGGTGGTCGGCCGCGGCGCGGAAGAGCGCCGGCCAGTCGGCGGCCGTGTCCGACGGCCCGGCGGAGGCCATGGCGGCGAGGGCCTCCAGCGACGCGACCTCCTGCGGCGCGACGCGGGCGCTGTCGATGAGGACATACCGGGTCGTGCGGCCGACGGTGCGCGCGGCCTCGGCGAGCATCCGGAGCGCCATCTGCCGGCGGCTGGCCTGCTGGCGGGGGTCGGTGGCCTCCATGCTCGCCGACCGGTCGAGCAGCACGATCACCATCTCCGGCGAGCCCCCCAGTACCGTTCCCAGCCAGCCGCCGGTGAGCGGACGGCAGAGCGCCCACGCGAAGAGCAGCACGGCCATGGTGCGGCAGAACAGGATCAGGTAATGGCGCAGCCTGGCGTTGCGCGTGGAGCTGCGCGCGGCCTTGATGAGGAAGAGCATGGCCGCCCATTTCACCGACCGGTACCGCAGGCGGTTGAGCAGGTGGATCAGGACGGGGATGGATGCCGCCGCCAGCCCCCAGAGCATCACCGGTTGAAGCAGGGTCATGCCCGGCCTCCCGGACCCTGACGCCGACGCATGCGCGGCAGGAGAAACGCGGCGAGCACCTTCTCGTAGTCCTGGTCGGTGGTCACCCGCTGGTAGTCGACGCCGAACTCGCGGCATCCGCGTTGCAGGCCGCCCAGCCAGCCGTCCAGCTCCCGCCGGTAGTCGGAGGCGATGACGGCGGGATCGGTGACGAGCTGAAAGGGCGATTCAAGGTCCACGAAGCGGATTGGCCGGTCGAACTCGAACGCCATCTCCTCGTCGTCCAGCAGGTGGAAGGCCGCGACGTCGTGCCGCTGGAACCGGAGGTGGCGGAAGGCGCGCATCAGCGGCTCGACCTCGGCGAACAGATCGGAGAAGACCAGCACCAGCGCGCGGCGCCGCAGCCGGTCGGCCAGGCCGTGCAGCGCGGTCACCAGATCCGCCTGTCCGTGCGGCTTCAGGCCGGCGAGCTCATCGAACAGGACCTTGAGGTGCGCGGGCGAGCGGCGCGGCGGGATCTCGCGGGCGTCCTTCGCCCCGACGCAGAGCAATCCGATGGCGTCGCCCTGGTGGGCCAGGAGGTAGGCCAGCGTGGCGGCGAGGCGCCGCGCGTACGCCAGGCGCGATCCGTGCCGGCCCGCGAAGGCCATGGACCCGCTGGTGTCGAACACGAGCATGCAGCGCAGGTTGGTGTCCGCCTCGAACTCCTTCATGTAGAACCGGTCCGTGCGGGCGTACACGCGCCAGTCCACGTGCCGCACGTCGTCGCCGGGCACGTACTTGCGGTACTCCGCGAACTCGACGCTGGAGCCGCGCGTGGCGCTGCGGTGGATGCCGGTCACGGTCCCCAGCATCGGCGCGCGGGCGTTGACCGACAGCCGGGACAGCCGGGCGAGCACCGCGGAATCGAGGAACTCGCGATGGGGAGGGGCGGGCAAGGGCTACTTCTCCCGAAGCTCCTCCAGCAGGCGCCGGACGATCTCGCGGCTGGAGATGCCTTCGGACTCCGCGTGGAAGTTGATCAGGATGCGGTGCGACAGCACCGGCTCGGCCACGGCGTCGACGTCGCCGGTCTGCACCAGGTAGCTTCCGCGCAGAACGGCGTGGGCCTTGGCGCCCAGCACCAGGTACTGCACGGCGCGCGGGCCGGCGCCCCACATCACCCATTGCCGGATCCACTCCGCGGCATCGGGCAGGGTGGGCCGCGAGCGGCGCACGAGCCGCACGACGTACTCGTAGACATGATCCGGCACGGGGACGCGGCGCACCACCTGCTGCAGTTCCAGGATCTGCGGTCCGGAAAGCACCGGCTCCAGCCGCACCGTCGCGCCGCCCGTCGTTTCCCGCGCGATGCGGAGCTCCTCGGCCTCGCCCGGGTAATCGACATGGATGAGGAACATGAAGCGGTCGAGCTGGGCCTCGGGGAGGGGGTAGGTGCCCTCCTGCTCGATCGGGTTCTGCGTGGCCAGGACGAAGAACGGCGGGTCGAGCTTGAAGTGATGGGCGCCGGCGTTGACGCTGTTCTCCTGCATCGCCTGCAGCAACGCCGCCTGCGTCTTCGGCGGCGTGCGGTTGATCTCGTCGGCCAGCACGATGTTGGCGAAGACGGGGCCCTTCACGAACTCGAACGCGCGCCGGCCCGGCTGGGCGCCTTCCTGCAGGATGTCCGTGCCCGTGATATCCGAGGGCATCAGGTCGGGCGTGAACTGGATCCGGTTGAACTTGAGCGACATCAGATCGCTCAGCGAGTGGATCATGAGGGTCTTGGCCAGCCCCGGCACGCCCATCAGCAACGCGTGCCCGCGCGAGAAGATGCAGATCAGCAGCCGTTCGATCACCTGCTCCTGCCCGATGATCACGCGCGCCATCTCCGCCTTGAGCTGCGCGTAGGAGGCCTGGAGACGGTCGATCGCCTCCACGTCCGCATCCTCCCGCTCAGGGCGGGGTTTCTCTTCCACGACGGCCGCTGGGTCCGACATAGGTGACGCTTCCTTTCCCGGGTCTTTCGGTTGCGTGCGAACGTATCGCACCCACACCCTTACATCAAACGCTTTATACCCCACCCTTCTTCAGGGGATGACGAAGAACAGGACACGACGGAGTGGACCGGCGTTCAATGCCGCGGCGCCCAAAAGCGGCAGGCGCGCCCTTGCCGCTCCGTCGGATCCGCCGCGACCCGCCGGGTGCGTGTCCGCGACTCAACCGCGATGGGAGCACCGGAGGATGGCGTGCGCACGTCTCCCGGGTGTTTGGCCGCGTCAAGCGGCGAGATCAGGAAGCCCGCGCGCGTTCGGATGTGCCGCGAATCGCCCCCCTCACCGCCGCGCGGTGGGCGCCGTGTCGGCGAGCGCGACCACGAGGGCCCCGATGTGCTCGGGCGTCGTGCCGCAGCAGCCGCCGACCACGCTGACGCCGTAACGCGTAACGAACGCGCGCAGGTGGCGGGCGAAATCGCCGGGGGAAAGGCGGTACACCGTCCGGCCCTCGCGCACCTCGGGCAGGCCGGCGTTCGGAAGGCAGGAGATGCGCCCCGGCCAGTGGTGCGACAGGTATCGCACGTGCGACTCCATCGCCTCGGGACCGGTGGCGCAGTTCAGGCCCAGCGAAAACAGCGGAAAGGGCTCCAGCGTCGCGCACACCGCCCCGATGTCCGACCCGACCAGCAGCGTCCCCGTCTGCTCGATCGTCACCGAGACCATCAGCGGCACCTCCCGCCGCAGCTCGCGCATCGCGCCGAGCGCCGCGATGACGGCGGTCTTCACCTGCAGCAGGTCCTGGCAGGTCTCGACGATCAGCGCGTCCACGCCCGCGTCCAGGAGCGCCCGCATCTGTTCGTGGTAGCTCGCCCCCAGCGCGTCCACCGTCGTGTGACCGAGCGAGACCAGCTTGGTCGTCGGACCCACCGACCCGGCCACCCACCGGCCCGGCCGGCCCGCGATGGCCTTCCGCGCGCGGGCGACCGCGGCGGCGTTGATCTCGGCCACCCGCCCCTCCAGACCGTACTCCGCGAGGACGATCGAGTTGGCTCCGAAGGTGTTGGTCTCGAGCACGCGGGCGCCGGCATCGACGAACGAGCGGTGCAGGTCCTCGACGACATCCGGCGCGGCGACATTGAGCCACTCGTTGCAACCCTCCCGGCCCGCCCAGGCCGACGCGGGGATGCTCATGCGCTGCAGGTTCGTTCCGCAAGCGCCGTCGAGAACGAGGAGGGGCTCGTTGGCAAAATCGCTCATGCGGCGCAGCGTACCGCAGCCCGGACGCGTTGGCGAGCGCCCGGTCCGGCCGCGAGGCCGAGGAAATCCGAAGGAAACCGGAATGCCGAACGGGGGAATCCGCTGTTGGCGTTTGGGATCGAGACTTGAGGATTGCGACCGGGATGGGGGTTGCCGAGGCGTGCCCAACGTCCGGCAAGGCGCCATCAGTCCTCGATCGGCCCGCCGGGGACGTCGCGGATGACCGTCTCGCGCCCGTCGAGGCGGTGATCGGTGTCGGGATAATCGAGGGTGTAGTGGAGACCCCGGCTCTCGTGGCGCTGAATGGCGGAGCGGATGACGAGCTCGGCCACGCAGGCGATGTTGCGCAGCTCGATGACGTCGGGGGTGACCAGGTACTGGAGGTAGTACTGCCGGATCTCGCGCCGGAGGTTCCGGATGCGCCGCAGCGCCCGCTCCAGTCGCTTGTCGGTGCGCACGATGCCGACGTAGTCCCACATGCAGGTGCGGACCTCGTTCCAGTTGTGCTCCACCACCACGGCCTCGTCGCTCGGCACCGCGTCTCCGCTCTTCCAGTCCGGGATCTCCACCCGCGACGCGCCTCCGCCCGCCCCTCTCTCGGCGAGGATGGCCGCGGCGGCGTTGGAGGCGCAGACCACCGCCTCCAGCAGCGAATTGCTCGCCAGCCGGTTGGCCCCGTGCAGGCCGGTGCAGGCGACCTCGCCGACCGCGAACAGGTTCGGCATGGCCGTGCGGCCGTCCGGGTCCGTCTCGACGCCGCCGGAAAAGTAGTGCGCCGCGGGCACGACCGGTATGCGATCGCGCGCCATGTCGATGCCGTGCCGCAGGCAGTTGGCGTAGATGTTCGGGAAGCGGTTGACCAGGAAGTCGGCGCTCTGGTGGGTGATGTCGAGATAGACGCAGGGGTCGCCGCGCGTCTTCATCTCGTTGTCGATCGCGCGGGCGACGATGTCGCGCGAGGCGAGCTCCCCCCGCGGGTCGTAGCGGGGCATGAAGCGTTCGCCGGCGGCGTTGAGCAGCCGGGCGCCCTCGCCCCGAACGGCCTCGCTGACGAGGAACGACTTCGCGGCCGGGTGGTAGAGCACGGTCGGGTGGAACTGGACGAACTCCATGTTCTTGATCGGGAGACCCGCGTGCCAGGCCATCGCCACCCCGTCGCCCGTCGCGATGTCCGGGTTGCTGGTGTAGAGGTACACCTTCCCCGCCCCCCCCGTCGCCAGCACGGTCCATCCGGCGCGCACGGCGAGGATCTCGCCCGTTTGGTGATCGATGCAGTAGGCGCCGATGCAGCGGTTGGGACCGGGCCGCCGGAGCCAGCCGGTGGTGACGAGGTCGATGGCGAGGACATCCGACCGGAGCTGGATGCCCGGGCTGCGCTCGACGACGTCGAGCAGGACGCGGATCAGCTCGCGGCCCGTGATGTCGCCCGCGTGCAGCACGCGGCGCCGCGAGTGCCCACCTTCCTTGCCGAGGTCATACTCCTCGCCCGAACCTTCCAGGCGTTCGAAGGAGATCCCCAGCTTCTCCAGCTCCCGCACGCACCGGGGGCCGGCGCCGATGATCGCGCGCACCGCGGCCTCGTTGCCCAACCCGCAGCCCGTCGCCAGCGTGTCCTGCACGTGCGATTCCACGCTGTCGCCCGGCGCGATGGCGCAGGCGATGCCCCCCTGGGCGTAGTTCGTGTTGCTCTCGGTCAGCTCGCGCTTGGTGGCCACGACCACCCGCCCGTGCGGGGCGAGGTGGTACGCCGTGAGCAACCCCGCCAGCCCGCTGCCCAGGATCAGAAAATCGCATTCGATCGTTCGCATGCTTGTACCCGTTTCCGGCCCCCATCGTACCAGACTCCCCCCTCCGCTCGAACTCCCAATCGCACCTCGGAGTTCAGCGTTCGGTGTTCAGTGTTCAGTGTTCAGTGTTCGGTGTTCAGTGTTCAGTGTTCGGTGTTCAGTGTTCGGTGTTCAGTGTTCGGAGTTCATCGGCGACCGAAGGAACGGGGCGGTTTGAACCACCTCGTCCTTCCTGGTCCGTCCGTGTTCCTCAGGGGCCTGACGCGCGGTTGGCTGCGCCCTCCCCGCGCTCCCGCCCGTAGATGGGGAACTCCAGCAGGCGGCATTCGATCGGGCCGTTGAACAGCGTGCGGATGCGGCCGGCCTTGAGCCCGATGCGGCGCGAGAGCCGCAGGTTGCCGGTGAACAGATACCCGGCCCCGCCCGTCGCCTGGGCGCGGAAGAACCGGCCGATGCGGCGGTAGGTCTCGATCAACTCGTCCTCCTCGCCCATCCGCTCCCCGTATTCCGGGTTCAGCACGATGCACGGCCGGCCCGGCGGAACCGGGGTATCGGCGAAGTCGCACACCTTCCACTCGATGAACGGTTCGACCCCGGCCGCCCGCGCGTTGCGCCGGGCGGCCGCCACCGCACCGGGATCGCGGTCGGCGGCGACGAGGCGCGACGCCGGCGCCGGCCGCAGCCGCGCGCGGGCCTCCCGCCGGACCGCCTCCCAGGCGTCCGGATCATGGCCGCGCAGGTGCAGGAAGGCGAAGTCGCTGCGCGCGAGGGCCGGCGCGCGATGCAGGGCGATCAGGGCCGCCTCGATGGCCAGCGTCCCGCTGCCGCACATCGGATTGACGAAGGGCGCGCTCCCGTCCCAGCCCGTCGCGAGGACGATGCCGGCCGCGAGCGACTCGCGCAGGGGGGCCGCGAGCCCGGCGCGCCGGTAGCCGCGGTGCGAGAGGGAGACCCCGGTGGTGTCGAGGTACACGTCGGCCCGCTCGTCTTCCCAGCGCAGGAAAAGCGCCGCGCCGGCCGTCCGGGGTCCGGAATCCGGCCGCCGGCCCAGCCGCGCGCGCAGGCGGTCGGCCACCGCGTCCTTCAGTTTGAGGGCCCCGTAGCGGGAATCCCGGACGGCCGGCGTCCGCACGGACGCGCGGACGGTGAACGGCACGTCGCCGCGCAGCCAGTCCTCCCACGGCAACCGGACGGCGGCGGCGTGAAGATCGTCCGGGGTGGCGGCGGCGAACCGCCCCACCCGCATGAGCACGCGATGAGCGGTGCGCAGATGGAGGTTGAGGCGCATCGCCTCCGCCAGTCCCCCGCGGGCGTGGACGCCCGACTCGCCGGCCGCGGGCGCCGCCTCCAGTCCGAGCGCCGCGACCTCTTCCCGGAGCACATCCGCGAGGCCGCGCGCGCAGGTGGCGAACAGCGTCATGCCTTCCGGCGCCCCGTCGGGGGAACGGCTCCGCGCTTGACCGCCCTCTTCGCGCCTTCTAATGTCTCCACCCGTGACCCTACGTGCATTCATCCGGACCGCCGGCGTCGCGGCGGCCCTCTGTCTCGTCGGCGGAACCGCCCTCGCCGCGGCCGAACCATACCGCGAAGTCCAGAAGCGGAGAAGCTGGTTCAGCTTCATGCGGCCCGCCAAGGCGACGCCGCAGGAGCAGCTGGCGTACGCCCGCGCGCTGCGCGCCGGGCGCCATGTCTTCCGCGCCAGCCGCCACTATCGCGCCCTGGTGTCCAGCTGGCCGAGCGCCCCGGAGGCCCCCATCGCGCAGCGCGAGATCGCGGAGATGCTGGACGCGCGGGGCTGGATCGAAAGCGCCTTCGATCAGTACCAGCTGCTCGTGGAGAAGTATCCCGACGCCTGCGACTTCGATGCCGTCATTGCGCGGCAGTACGCGCTGGCGGAACGCATGCGGACCGTCCGCCACGCCCCGCTCCTGTTCGGGGGCTGGAGGACGCCGGAGCGCGCGATCCCGCTCTACGAGCGGATCGTGCTCAACGCCCCCATGTGGACCAACGCGCCGCAGGTCCAGTTCACGATCGGCGCGCTGCAGGAGGCGGCCGCGAACTACGCCGAAGCCTCGGTGGCCTTCCAGGAAGTGCAGTACCGCTACCCCCGCAGCCCGCCGGCCGAGGAAGCCGCGTTCCGGCGGGCGCGCTGCCTGTACTGGATGTCGATGGAGGCGCCGAACGACCCCACGACGCTGGACGAGGCATGGACCGCGCTGAGCCAGTTCGCCCGCGAGCGGCCCGCGTCGCGGTTCGCCTCCGACGCCATGCGGCTCCGCGACACCCTGCAGACCCGCCGCGTCCGCGCCGCCTACGAGATCGCCTGCTACTACGACCGCCACGGGCGCTCGCCCGAGAACGCGCTCATGGCCTACGAGCGGTTCCTCACCCTCTTCCCGAACACCGAATGGACCCCCACCGTCCAGCAACGGCTGGAGGCAATCAAGAAGACCAAGGGAGCGCCGGCAAATGAAACTGGCCAGAAGGATTCGTAAGGCCGCGGGACCGGGTCTGGCGGCGGTCATGCTGCTCATGCCGGGCTGCGTCGGATACCAGCTCGGATCCACCCTGCCCCCCGGCCTCAATCGGGTGTGCGTGCCGGTGTTCGTCAATGAGACCGACGAGCCCCTGATCGAGAACGACGTGACCCGCCAGGTCATTGCCTCGATCCAGCGCGAAGGCTCGCTGAAGGTCGTGCCCGAGGCCGAGGCCGACACGGTGTTGAGGGTCAGTCTGAGGAAGTTCATCTTCTCGCCCGTCGGATTCAGCCGCGATCAACGCACGCGGGCCAATGAGTACCGGTTGATCATCAGCGCCTCCTTCGTCTTCGCCAACGCCAGGACGGGCCAGGTGATCGTGGAGCATCCGGCGGTCGAGGGAACCTCCCTGGCGCCCATTGTCGGCGACATGACGACGAGCAAGCGGGCGGCCATGCCCGAGGCCTCCAAACGGCTGGCCTACGATATCGTGGAGAAGATCGTCGAGACGTGGCCGGAATAGCGCCTCCTCAAGCGGCATGGAAGGTCTCGCGCCGTCCCTTCCTGCCTGTCCCCTGTCGTCCCCTCTACGTCAGCGCCGCCCCGACGGGCCGCCCGGATCGCGGGCGGAGGGCTAGCGGACGACCGGGAGGAGGACGATATTGCGGAATTCCTTGGCGGAGCCTTCCGCCTGGAGGCAGATCTTGCCCGGGACCTCCTCGACCTCGGTCGCGACGTTCTGCAGCAGGCGATTGACGTAGATGCGCAGGTCGCCGCCGTTGAGATACACCTCGTACTCGTTCCACTCGCCGATGGGTTTCTCGTTCGACGGGTTCATCTTGACCGTGTGTCGGCCCTGCGTACGTTCCGCGGCGACCTTCATCGGGAACTGGTCGATGTTCCAGATGTCGCCCATGCTGCCGGACTGCCCCTGCGCCTCGATGGACTTCGGCCAGACCTTGTCCGGCCCCACGCTCCGCAGCAGCACTCCGCTGTTGCCGGGCTGGACGTGCCGCAACTGGAGACGGACGACGTAGTTGGCGAAGTCCCTCTCGGTGCGGATGTATCCCGCCGGCTTCCCGGTGTCGGTCATCACACCGTCTCTGACGCCGAAGGTGTCCTTGAGGGCATCGCTGGAGAACGTCCACCCGGCCAGATCCTTGCCGTTGAAAAGGCGCTCGGCCCTTCCGTACCGCTCGGGGAGGTGCGTCAGGAGGATGTCCTTGAACTCCACGACCATGGGAGGCCCGGCGTGAATCTGCAGGGCCAGCAGTCCCTCGAGCGCGGCGCCCTTGTTGTCGCGCGGGTCGTTCGGGTCGGTCACGCGGTCGTTGT
This sequence comes from uncultured Verrucomicrobiota bacterium, assembly GCA_964610105.1. Lineage (GTDB taxonomy): Bacteria > Verrucomicrobiota > Kiritimatiellia > PWTM01 > PWTM01 > CAZSUU01. The sequence goes on from CAZSUU010000005.1 coordinate 113,202, forward strand.
CGATCAGCTCGACGGTCGGATAGCCGTTCAGGTAGTGGAGGATGTGGTTCCCGCGCGCGATGATGGCGTATTCGTTCCAGTCCTTGTCCTTGTAGTATCCCGCGGCCTTGAGCGCCTCGACATCGGCGATCTTGCCGACGACGCTCTTCCCGCCCTTCTCGTCGATGACCATGAAGTCGCCCACGTCGACGAGCCACCCGCGTCCGCCTTCATGGTAAAGGAATCCCGCCTTGCCGGGGTTGTTCTCGACCTCGGCCTGGTAGCCGGCGATCCGCCACTTGTCGAACTCCTTGCTGCGATACTGGATGCCCGAGTTGCCGCCTTCGATGCGGAACTTGATCTTGAGGATGAAGTCCTTGACCTTGCCGCCCCGCCAGACGCAGAAGGTGTTGCCGTTGGCGGGATTCTCCTTCGTCGTCTCGCCGCGGATCACACCCTCCTTGACGGACCATAGCCGCGGATCCCCCTCCCAGCCGCTCAGGTCCTTGCCGTTGAAGAGACTGACCGCCTCCGGCTCGACGCCGCACGCCGGACGGCTCCAGAGGGCGCCGGCGGTCAGGCTGGCCACGATAAGCACGCCGCGTACACACGATCTTCTCATCTCACACCTTCCTTGCTCGCACGTCACCTTGCCTTCACACAAACACACCCCACCCGCGGCAAATCGAACGTGCCACGAATGGCGGAATGATAACACCGACGCGGCTCATTCTTCAATGCGATTCTCAGCAAGAACCTGGTCTTGGGCGGTTGACCGTCGCGGACGCGTCGGGCGCGCCCGTCATTTTGCGTTCTTCAGGGCGTCCACCAGACGGGTCACGAATTCAGTCATCGCCTTGTCCACCTCCTCCGCGGATGCGCCTTTCTGGTCCTCCCTGGGCGTCAGGATCGTGACCCCCGGCACGCTTCGGGCGCCCGCCTCCTTGAACGCCTTGTCGGCAACCGCCATGGCCTCCTTCCCCTTGCTCTCGGGGTACCATGCGGGGATGATCGTTGAGCAGAGCAATCCGGGATGGCGTGCGACAACCTCCTTGAGTTTGGGATACAGTGCGGCGAGTTGTTCGGGTTGCTTGCTGAAATGCGCCGGCCCGGCGAAAATGACCACATCCGCGCGGTCTCCCGCGCGATCCGGGGCGGCGGAGAGGCACGTCAGATCCTTGCACGCGGAAAAGGGAACAACCTTCACGTCCGTGTCCATCGCCGCGAGTTTCCCGATGAGCACAGTCGTCAGCGAATAGGTGTTAATCCCTTTCGTCGTCGGCTGTGTGATGGCGTCGACCCCCTCCGGTTTCTTTGCATCGGGTAGATATCCTCCGCCCTGGATCACCACGGCATGATATTTCGCTTTCGGAGGATTCCCATCCGTGGCTGCAGAAAAGACGGTCAGGTAGATAGCGCACGGAACAAGAAACGACACCAGAACCAGACCCTTGATCTTCATCTTCATAGACAGCCCCTTTCAGGCCAACACCCAACACGTCTTTCGCCGTCTGCTCACCGCAGTTCTCCATGGGCAGCGTTCCGCTCAGGTCTCGTGCTCTTTCACCCCTCCTTTCCATAGCGGGTGAACTGTCGCAGTATCGCCTCGGCGGTCCATCGGCTGGCCGTTCCCACGATGAACGGGCAGTCGCCTCTGCCCTTGTCCCTGACGTCTTTGCACAGAACGCTTCCGTATGCGTTCCTGAATCGTTCATAGACCGAGTGGATCAGGGCGTGCGCCAGGCTCGTGTCCCCGAAAGCGGACCTCCCGCACAGGTAACCGATGATCATGCCCGCCCCCGTGAACGCCCCGCAGTTCTGCACCCCGGAGCCCGTGGCTCCTCCGTCCAGGCAGCACGCGGCTCTGAAGAGGTCGTCGTCGGCCGGGATGAACTCGATGGTTTTCTGAAGGGCCGCCACGGTGCAGCGACAACATCCGCCGTGCTTCCCCTCGTACTCGTGGCCCAGTCGGTAGGCCTGTTCCAGGATCTCGTCCCCCCTGCCGCCGACATCGATCCGGGTCGTACGGTCGAAGGCCTTGAACGGCATCGCCTCCCCCTCCGCGCTTCCGGCCCGGCGCGGCGCCAGGAACGCCAGCAGACCGGCGCCCCCGCACTCCAGGAACGCACGCCGGCGTCGGTCCGGTCTTCGCCCCACGCCGCCGCCGCTGTGCTCCGCGCGCGTGGCTGTCGTCCTCGTCGCCGGAGAGGCCATGGCTCTGCCGCGGATGGGAGAAGACACACCGGTCTTTTCAAGAGGTGCGCTCACGTCTCGGCTACCCTGCCAAACGGAAGGGGGTGTGTCAAGCGGGCGGGACGGCGACAGGCGAGACGGCCACCTCCGGAATTGCGCAACCGGACGCAGATCGCGCGCGGCCTTGACGATCCGGGTGTCTGGCGGTAGAAGTCGCATTGCGCGCGCGGCGCGCGGGGGGCTTCGTGGCGGGATTCGTCCTTCACGGCCGGGTGGGGAGAGCGGGGCAGACCGGCGTTCGGAACAGAGCATGAGGAATCGAGAGCCATGAGTGAATCCAACCGCAGGACAGGGCATGTGGACCGGCGCGACTTCCTTCGCATCGCGCTCGCGGGCGGCGGCGTGCTGTGGCTGCCCGCGACTCCCCGCGCGGCCGAGCCCGGACCGTCGGTGGACGTCTGGGTCATACACGGAGAGGACAAGGCGCGACTGATGGCCGAGGCCCTCAAGATCATCCGCGCCAACGGCGGATTCGGGCGGGGTGCGAGGTCGCTGGCGCTGAAGGTCAATGCCGCCTGGACGCGGACGCCGGAGATGGGCGCGTGCACCCATCCCGATCTCGTGTCGGCGTTCATATCCGGGGCGAAGGAGGATGGTCTGACGAACATCGAGGTGCCCGAGAACCCGTGTAACCGCGCCGAGGAGTCGTTTGCGCGCAGCGGCGTGGAGGCCGCGGTCAGGAAGGCCGGCGCCAAGATGTACGACCTCAAGAAGGAGGCGCGTTTCTTCGCCGAGACGGCCCTCCCCAGGGGCCGCGTTCTCCAGAAGGCCAAGGTCGCGAAACAATTCCTGGAAGCGGATGTCGTCGTGAACATGCCGGTGGCCAAGCACCATGGCGCCGCCGTGCTGACCATGGCGATGAAGAACTGGATGGGGGCGGTCGAGGACCGGTCGTTCTGGCACCGGAACAACCTCATGCAGTGCATCGCCGACTTCTGCTCGCTGGTCCGGCCGCACTGGACGCTGATTGACGCCACGCGCGTCATGCTCAAACGAGGCCCGCAGGGCGGCGAGCTCGCCTTCCTGAAGTCGCCGAGCCCGAACCTTCTCATCGTGTCGAAGGACCAGGTGGCCGCGGACGCCTATGCGACGATGCTCTTCGACAAGAAGCCGGCGGACGTGGCGTACCTCGGATTCGCGGCGGAGATGAATCTCGGCATCACGGACCTCGCCCGCATCAAGGTCCACGCGGTGGAAGCGGGGGCGTGAACTCCTCGCCTCGCGGGGCGCAGCCCGAACCAGCCCCGCCGGCTCCGGCGGGCCGGCGGAGGGGTCGGGGGATTCGTTGGGGGGTGCGAGGGGCCTGCCTCGCCGCGGCGGTACTCCTGGCCCTGGGGGGGCCGCTGCCCGACATGGTGAAGCGGATGTTTCCGTCGCTGAGTCCGCTCACCCTCTGCCTCGACTCGATCACCCAGCGGCGCTGGTACGCGGGCGTGTTCTGGGGTCTTCCCGCGCTCGCGGTGCTTGCGGCGGCCGTCGCGCGGGGTCGCTTTTTCTGCCGATGGATCTGCCCGGCCGGAACGGTGTATGCCGCAGCGGAACCGATCGCGCTGCGCAAGCCGATCTGGCGCCGGAAGATCAACGGTGTGCTGTTCTGGACGCTGGCGGCCGGGGCGCTGGCGGGGTTTCCGCTGTTCCTCGGTCTGGACCCCCTGTCCTCCTTCAACCGGATGACGCCGCTGCTTCGAGGGTGGCACGGAGTGGCCGTCCTGATCCCCGGCCTGGTGGTGCCGTTGTTCCTCGTGCTCAGCGCCGTCCAGCCGCATCTCTGGTGCACGCACTTCTGCCCGCTGGGGTATCTGTTCGACCTGGTGCGCCTCCGCCCGGCGGGCCAGGGCCGACCCGACCGGGTGCGGCGCGACCTGGTGATCGGCCTCGCCGTGGGCGTCCCGCTGGCCGTGGCCGGCCGGAGGCTTCGTCTCGTCCCCCCTCTCACGGGCGAGCCGGAGTGGCCGGTCCTGCCCCCGGGCGCCAGACCCGCGATGGAATTCGCCGCCCTGTGCACGCGGTGCTACGCCTGCGTCAACGCCTGTCCCACCGGCGTGATCGGCGTCGGCCCGTTGGCGGGGCGTCCGGTCGGCCAGTGGTTCCAGCCGGAGCTGAACACGTTGCGCGCCTGCTGCGAGGAATTCTGCACCGCGTGCACGCGGGTCTGTCCCGCGGGCGCGATCGTGCGGCTGACCGAGGACGAGAAGCGCCACCGCCGCATCGGAACGGCCGTGATCATCCGTGAGGCTTGTCTCGCCTGGGAGGACAAGGAACGCTGCACGGTCTGCGACGAGTACTGCCCGTACCACGCCATCGAGTTCGACGAGTCGGAGGAGGGCATCCCCCGCCCCATCGTCAACGAGGCCATCTGCCGGGGGTGTGGCGCCTGCAGCGCCAACTGCCCCGCCGTGCGCGCCGGGTGCGCCATTGTCATCCGCGGGGTGCCGGCCCAGGGCGTAGCGAAGGACTACGTCGACGATCCGGCTTCGACGGCCCGCGCCTCCACGAAGAACTCGTCGTCCGCATCGGTGGCGCAGACCACCCGGAATCCGTGCTCCTCCAGCAACCTCGCCGTCCCCCGCGCGCAGGGCATCCGGTCGTGGCGGACGGGCTCCGAGAATCCCGCGTGAAGGGCGTTCAGGCGGGCGCTGCCTTCCAGGTTGGCGATCACCAGCCGCCCCCCCGGCGCCAGGCCGGGACGAAGATGGCGAAGCACGGCCCCCTTGTCGTCGAAGTGGGGGAAGACGCGGAACAGGATCGCCAGGTCCCAGGCGGCGGGCTGCAGTTCCACCGTCTCCGCCGCGGCCTCGACCGTCTCGACGTTGCGCCGGCGGCCGAGGCGCCGGCGGCATTCCCGGACCATGCCGGGACTGGCGTCGAAGGCGAGCACGCGCCCGGCGGGGCCGACCCAGGCGGAGAGGTACTCCGTCAGCGGCCCGACGCCGCAGCCGGGCTCGAGGACCCGCATCCCGGCGATGTCCCCGATCCGCTGGCGCAACCTCGCGACCTTGCGGCGGTCGTCGTCCGTGAACAGCAGCGGGTCGTCGCTGACCGCGACCCGGTCGAAGAACGCTCGTTTGCTCATCCCCACCCCCCGCGGGTCACCGCCGCGCCCCGCGCGCCCAACGCGCGCAGGCCCAGGGCGGCGGCGTACACCAGCGAAGACACCAGCACGATGCTCGCGCCGGCCGGCCAATCGAGCCCGAACGACAGGGCCAGCCCCCCCGCGGCGCAGAGCGCGCCCAGCCCCATGGCCCCCGCGACGGCGGCCCGGTACGTCCGCGCGAATTGCAGGGCCGCCACCGCCGGATTGGTCAGCAGGCTGTACAGCATCAGTCCGCCGACGATGTTGAGGTTCACGGTGACCGTGAAACCGCACAGCGCGATGATGGCGTAGTAGATCGCCGCGGCGTGAATCCCGCAGGCGCGCGCGATCTCGCGGTCGAACAGGACCGCCTTGGTCTCCTTGGCGAAGACGACCAGCAGAATCAGCGGCAGCAGCCACGCCAGGACCAGCGGCGGCAGGTCCGCCCAGCGCACCAGCAGCAGGTTGCCCCACATCAGGCCGAGCAGCTCCGAGCGCTGATCCTGCATGAGGCCGATCCCGAGGAAGGCGAGCCCGAGGGTCAGGGAGAACAGGATGCTCATGACCGTATTGGCGTGCGTGCGCGTGCGGTCGGCGAGCGGCCCGACCAGGGCGGCGACGCCCAGCGAGAACGCGAGGGCGGTGCCCACGACGGGCGTGCCCAGGAAGTGCGCCAGCACCGCGCCGGCCAGCGCGGCGTGCGCCAGGCAGACGCCCATGAACGGCAGGTTCAGCGAGATCAGCAGGAAGCCGGCCAGGCCGCAGCCGGCGCCGCCGACCAGCGCCGTCAACAGCCACTTCGCCTGGAGCGCCGTCATCGCAGGACCTCCGGCAGGACGACGTACCGTCCGTCCGTCTCGAGGATGCGCAGCGGCAGCCCGTAGAGATCCGACAGCAGCGCGCCGTCCATGGCCTCCGCGAGCGTGCCCATGCGGACCAGGCGGCCGCCGCTGAGGATGGCCCCGTGCGTGATACCGGTCGGCAGATGCCGGGGATCGTGGGTGACCATGATCACCGTCAGACCCGAGCCCCGCCACATCCGGCCGACCAGCTGCGTGATCGCCTCCTGCCAGCGCAGATCGAGATGGCCGGCCGGCTCGTCCAGAAGGAGGAGATCCGGCTGCTGCGCCAGGGCGCGGGCGAGATGGACCTTGCGCTGCTCGCCTCCCGACAGCACGCCGAAGGAGCGGTCGGCAATCCGGTCCAGCTCCACCTGCCGCATCACGTGGTCGCAGATGCTCCGGTCGTCCGGAGTCAACGGCCGGCCCGGCCCCCTCACGCCGGCGCGGCCCGTCTCCACGACCTCCCGCACGGACAGCGGCATGACCGAGGCGGCCCGCGCATGCAGCTGCGGAACGTAGCCGATGCGCCTCCGCAGCCGGCCGCGCGCGAGCGGGGAGAGCCGGGACACGTCGGCGTCCAGCACCCGCAGGCTGCCCGAGAAGGGGACCAGCGCCGGGATCGTGTTCAGGAGCGTGGTCTTCCCGGCGCCGTTCGGTCCCAGCACGGCCAGGAAGGCGCCCCGGGGGAGGGAGAACGACACGTCGTCGAGGATGACGGTCCGCTGCTGTCGTACGGTCAGCCGGACCATGTCGACGGCCGCGGTCACGGGAATCCCTTCTGAAGGGCGCTCAGATTGGCCTCCAGCAGCCGCCAGTAGGCCCCCGCCTCGCCGCCGTCGGGGAAGTTGCTCAGCATGATCCCCGGCAGCCGGGAGGCCTCGGCCAGCGCCTCCAGGTGGCGGGGCCCCCACTGCAGGTTGCCGATGACCGCCTCGGCGCCCGCCGTGCGGGCCATGTCCACGGCGCGGCTGAGCTGGAAGGCCGATTCGTCGGTCCCGGCCTGGAAACTCGCGACCGCGTCGAGGCCCAGCCACCGGCAGAAATCGCGCTGGTAGCGGGCGCAGAGCACCTTCCGGCCCCGGAGCCGCGCCGTCCGCGCGGCCAGCGCCTTCTCCGCCTCCGCCGCCCGGCTCCGCACGCCGGCCAGTCCGGTCTGAATCCCGGCGGCCTTCTCCGGCCACGCCCGCGCCAGGCGCTCCGCCAGCTCCGCGCACATGGCCGTGTAGTGGGCGGGAATGGTGAAGGCGGGACGCGACGCGAGCGCCACGATGCGGTTCGTCGACAATCCGCTCTTCGCCACCCCCGCATCGAGGCTGCCCTGGAAATCGTGCCGGATGAAGAGCCCCGCGGAGGAGAGGCGCCTGACCTGGCCGGGATCGAGATCAAAATGCCCGGGGCAGGACCCGGGCGGCATCAGGCGCACCACCGGCGCACCGTCCCCCATGAGATCGCGCACGGCCGTCTCGATGAGCGTGGTGGTCACGACGATGCCCCCGCCCGGCGTCGCCTCCCCGGCGCACGCGGGGCGCGCCATGCCGGCCAGGACGAGCAACGACCCCGCTATCCATCCGCGGTTCATGGCGTCTGAAAGGCGTCCCTCCCCCGGGGCTTTATGCGGGCGATCACCCCGTGGTCGCCGGTCTCCCGGTACCACGTGAAGGCCGGAATCGGCGCCCGCGCGTTCAGGGCCTTCTCCTGGCCCTGGCGGGGGCCCAGGCTCCACACCACCCAGTCCAGCGGAACCTCCGCGTCCTCCCGGTAGCGGCCGTCGTCGCTCTGGCAGGCCGGGAAATCGTCGGGGACGAACATGGCGAAGTTCTCCTCCTGCGGCGAGCCGTTGAGGAGGTACGGCCCGATGGTCGCGTACTTGTACGTGCGCCCGCGGTTGAAAGGGTCCTCCATCCCGCACGACATGCCGCCCCGTCCGCCGCCGGGCAGGTAGTCGCCCTCGGCCAGCTCGGGCGGGAGCTGGCACCAGTGGTCGCGCTCGCTGGTGTTGCACGAGACGCGCACGGGCGGATACCGCCGCTGGTCCTGGAAGTACATCTCCAGCGCCAGGCCGATCTGCCGCAGCTCGACGAGCGCCTTGGTCACGCGCGCCTTCTCGCGGGCGGGCGACAGGGCCGGCGCCAGCAGGGCGATCAGCAGCCCGATGATCCCGACGACCACCAGGAGTTCCACCAGCGTGAATCCGGCGCGCCGCGTCATGGTCAATCCTGTTGCCTCAATCGGTAGAACCTGGCCGGACCGCCGGCGGCGGCCGGGTCCTCTTCCACCGCGATCCACCTCGCGGGCGGCGATTCCACGCGCTGCCAGCCCGACGTGGCGGTCAGGTTCGTCGTGAATTCCAGGGCGTAATTCGTGTAGGTCGCCGGCCAGTAGATCAGGGTCGTCCCGCCGCTCGACGCCACGCGCAGCGTCGGCCCGATCTCCTGCACGAACAGCTCGTAGCCGAACGTGCCGTCCGTCCCCGACCCGGACTCCTGGTTGAGGATGCCGACGGCCGAGAACCAGCCCGAGGGCGCGGGACCCAGGTCGGCCCGCGGCATGCGCAGGGGGAAGAACCGCCCCTCGCCATCGGTCGCCGTGCACAGGCGATCGGCCCATGCCGACGCGCCCCACCCGCCCGATCCGTAGTAGTTGGTCGCCATGCGGATGGACTCCAGGCGCACCCGCATCCCCTGGTAGCGCTCGCCCCCGCTCAGGCGGTCCTGGTCGAAGATGTCCTCGCGCGTCCCGGGATCGTCGTCATCGACGCGCACGAGGTCGGAGAGGTGCAATACCTCCGGCTCCGGGAGACCGTACCCCGCCTGCACCAGGGAGATCGCGAAGTCGTTGGCGTTGGTGATCCGGTGCGACTCGTTGACGTTGCGCTTGCCCCCGTAGAACAGCGACTTGCGCGCCGTCACCTCCACCAGGTCGCCCTTGCGGAAGCGGCGCAGGGTGTTCGGGTCGTAATGGACCCGCTGCATTTCGTTCGACCACTCCGCCTCCGGGTAGCTGTTGCCGGGCGGGACGAACGGGCCTATGCTGTTGTAGTTCTGTCCCATCCACAGGGCCGTGCCTCCCCGATCGCCGCCCGCCGCCGCCTGGATGAAGATCTGCCACTCCGCGCCCATGCGGTTGCCGCCCTCCGCGCCCGGATCCCACGCGGCGTCGAGCATCTCCTCGGGATCGTTCAGGATCACCCCCTGCAGGGCGAACGGATGCGTCCCCGCCCACGCGCTGACGCCGGCGGCGTCGACCGCCTGCAGGGCCGCGTGCGTCTCCGCCCACCCCCATTCCGCCCCGCCCGCCAGCAGTCCCAGCACCACCGCCGCCATCCGCGCGCCGTCGCACTTCATTCCTTCACCCCTTCCGACGAACCGTTCCAGAACCGTAACAACTTACTTGAAATCGTAACACGAAGCAACACGGAAATCGCGGCGCGCAACCGAAGGGCCACGAGCACGCGGCGAGGGCGGCGCGTCCCCCGACGGCGTCCCGTGTTCCCCTGGAAATGCGGCCGGGCCGCTCGCCCATGGTCGACAGGCCGGCGGCGGGCAGGGCGAGGGCTCCGACCGGGCCGCGGCGCTCAGGGGAGATGGGCGCCGGTGGTGCCGGCGGCGAGGGAGACGTGCTTCAGTCCTTTGACGGCTTTCAGACGCCTGGCGATGGCATCGATCCGAATTGGCTCGCCGCGCACCGCGACGATCTCGAGACAGTTGTCGTGGTCCAGGTGGATGTGCTGGGTCGAGATGATGGACTCGTGGCAGTCGTGCTGGACGTCGGTGAGCTTGCGGACGATATCGCGCTTGTGGTGGTCATAGACGAGGACGATCGCCCCCGCCACCTCCGCCCCCTTCTGCCATTCCGCCCGGACAAGGGCGCCGCGGATCAGGTCGCCCACCGCCTTGGATCGGGTCGGACAACGCTCGGCCTTGATCTTCCGGTCGAACCGGGCGACCAGTTCCCTGTCGAGCGACACACTGAACCTGACCAGCGACATATCTTCACCATGGGTTGACCGGCGGCCACGCTATCACGCCCCCTCCCCCGCCGCAATGCCGTCCCGCCCGATCGCGATCTGCGCGCAGGGGGGGGCTAGACTCACGACGAGACCGCGTCGCCCTACCCTCCGTGGATTCGGCAAGCCGACCCGGTGAGGCGGCGAGGCTCGAAAGGCCGCGCCGGTCATGCACCCGGCCTCCGGGGGCCGGGGAGGCCTCTCGGCACACCTCCGCCGGCGCAGCGGCGGGGCGGGCCTCCGCCCCGCGCCCCGGCACAGCCGCGGGCGGCGCAACACCGCCCGCGGCTGTCCCGCGCGTCTATTTGGACGGGCACTTCTTCAGGCACATGAACCAGTCGAGACACTTCACGTCTTCGTCCGGCTTCTCCATGCGATCCTTCGCCGTGCCGCAGGAACCCGGAGGCGGCACGATCACGTCGTCGCCCGGCTGCCAGTTGGCGGGCGTCGCGATCTTGAACTGGTCCGAGTACTGCATGGCCACCAGCAGGCGCTTCACCTCGTCCATGTTCCGCCCGTTCGAGAGCGGGTAGTACAGGATCGCCCGGACGATGCCGTTGGGGTCGATGATGAACACCGCCCGGACGGCCTGGGTGTTGCTGGCGCCCGGCTGCAGCATGCCGAAGGCCTTCGACACCTCCATCGTCAGGTCGCTGATCACCGGGAACATGACCTCGACGTTCTTCATGTCCTTGTAGGCGATCTTCTCCTTGATCGTCCGCAGCCACGCGATGTGGCTGTAGGTGCTGTCGATCGAGAGGCCGAGCAGCTTGCAGTTCAGCTTCTCGAACTCCGGCGCCATCGTGGCGAAGGTCATGAACTCGGTGGTGCACACCGGCGTGAAGTCCGCCGGATGCGAGAAGAACACGACCCACTTCCCCTTGAAGTCGTCCGGAAAGTTGATCGGTCCCTGCGTCGTCTCCGCCTTGAAGGCCGGGGCCTTCTCCCCGATCAGGGGCAAGCGTACGGTTCCTTCTTCACACATGGTCTTTCCCTTTCCTGGTTGCGGTTCTCTTGTCTTCTCAGAGCGCCTCAATCTCCGTCAAAATCCGCGTCTTTCAAGTCCGTTTGTGGCAGCCTGCCATCACTTCTCCGCCGCGAGTTGCCTCGCATGCTATTTTTCGCGTTTGAACGGCCACGCCACGATGCCCCCTTCCATCACTTTCACATGACGCCACCCATGCGCATGCAGCAGGCTTGCCGCCTCGTATCCGCGCAGGGAAATCTTGCAGAAACAGATGATCTCCTTGTCCTTATCCTTGGGAAAGTCATCGAGGCGCTTTCGCAGGGCGCCGAGGGGGATGAGCACCTCCCCGATGCCGAGCCTCATCTGCTCGTACTCGGCGGGATCGCGCGTATCGAGAAGGAACATGTCCTCGCCGGCATCGGCCTTTCGCTTGACTTCACTGCACGAGATCCCGGCCATGCGCCCGTGCATCTTGTTCTCCAGCGCGTGTGCCGCGGTGATCATGTTGTCGATCGCGGGAGAGAACGGCGGGGCGTAGGGCAGGTCGGCGACGGTCAGGTCGGTGACCGACAGCTTGCCGTGCAACGCCATGGCGGCACAGGCCAGGCGTTTGCTCACGTCGCCGGTGCCAATACACTGAACCCCCAGCAGCCGTCCCGTGTCCTTCTCGGCCACCATCTTCATGATGAGCAATTTGCCCCCCATGAAACCCGGCTTGTCGGGAGCGGCTGTCAACACGCTCGCCGTTTTAAGACCCGCACGGTGCGCGGCGGTCTCCGAGAGACCGGTGGCTCCGGCCGCATAGTCGAACACCTTGCAGACTCCCGTCTGCAGCGTTCCGGGGAACTTCGCGCACGGCCCCGTGATCACGTTCTGCCCGACGATTCGTCCCTGAAGATTGGCCAGATCGCCGTACGGCGCATGAACGCGGGCGCCGGTGATAAGGTGGGGAATCTCCACACAGTCCCCCGCGGCATAGATGTCGGGATCGGACGTCTGCATGAATTCGTTCACTAGGATGCCGCCCTTGTGCCCCACCTCGAGGCCGGCATGCTTCGCAAGCTTCCCGTTGGGCCTGACGCCGGTGGCCACCACGGCCAGCTCGCACGGGAGCTCGGTGCCGTTCCTCAGCCGCACGCTCGTGAGCTTGCCGTTCTCGCCCAGGAATGCGGCAACGGGGTTGTCCGTGACGATATGTGCGCCCTTGGCCCGCATGTGATTCTCAACCAGCCGGGCCATCTCCCAATCCAGGAACATCAGGATCTGCGGCATCATCTCGACCACGGTGATGGCGATTCCCGCCAGGTGCAGGGCTTCACAGGTTTCGACCCCGATCAGCCCGCCCCCCACCACGACCGCCCTTTTGATCCGGTGCTCGTCACGAATCCGGCGCAGGTAGTCGGCATCCCGCATGGACTGCAGCGTGGAGATGCCCTCGAGATCCCTTCCCGGAACCGGCGGCACGATGGGCGTCGCGCCGGTGGCCAGAACCAGCCGGTCGTAGGGGATCTCCTTCGGTTCGCCCCCGCTGGCCGCGCGACAGTGGACGACATGCCGCTCCCGGTCTATCGAGACCGCCTCGGTCTCCGTCAAGGCGGCGATCCCCTTGGCGTTCATGTAGTACAGGGGATCGCGCACCGCCCCGGTGGGCGTGCACAGCAGTTGGTTGCGATCATTGAAGACTCCGCCGACATAGTAGGGATAACCGCACGAGGCCATGGACAGGTCGGGATCCTTCTGGATGATGGTGATCTCCGCGTGCTGATCCATGCGGCGAGCCTTGGCGGCGGTCTTGGGCCCCGCGGCCGAACCCCCGATGATGACGATGCGCTTCACGTTCTTCATGGACTCCTTCCGCTCAGCCTGAGATTCTCAGAACCCCGGTCCGACCATCGGGATTCAGCTTCACGTCGAACTTGCGCAACGACGTTTTCGCGAAACCCTTTTTCCGGGCGCCATCCGTGCCGAAGGTGGAATGCCCGAGGCTCGCGCAACGGAACTGGTTGTCTTTGTGCCGGTATTCGACCTCGGCGCCACGATGCGGGCAGAGCAGGGAAACGGCGGCGTATTCCGAGTCGCCGATCCGCCCGATGATCATCGGCTGGGGCAGGCGGGGATCGATCACCTTCACCGCCCCTCCGACCGCTCTCAGCTCCGGCACCTTGTCCAGGGAGACGGTGACCGTCCGGCCATCGATGGCATACGCGTCGGTCGCGATGGCCGGCGTGTTCCCGATCTTGGTGAAGGTGGCGCACCCGGTGGCGCCGCACAGACACGCGCCCGCGCCCGCCGCGGCGGCCAGCCCGGTGATGAAGTCCCTGCGGTTGATCTCTGTCATGTCGATCCGTCCTTTCTCATGCGCGCCTTTCCCGATCTTCAGTGGTCACAGACATTATCTCCGGTTTGAAGCGTGCCGGCGAGATAGGCTTCCACCAGCGCTTCCGGCGTCTCCGCCGGGGCGCCGACCTGGACCGCGATGCCGTTTTGCTTGAACAGCGCCTGCGCCCGGCTGCCCATCCCACCGGCTATGATCATGGTCGCGCCTTGCTCGTGCAGCCATCGCGGCAGCACTCCCGGTTCGTGGGGTGGCGGATCGAGCATCCGCTTGCCCACGATCTTCTTCGTCTTCTCGTCCACCTCCACCAGGGCGAACTGCTCGCAGTGTCCGAAATGCATGCACAGCTTCCCTTCCGCCACCGGTATCGCAATCTTCATGATGTCTCCTGTTTCCTTCTGGCTCACCGCAGTCTCGGAAACGTCCTTGGTCTCGTCCGCCCGAACCAGTATCTGCGCGGTCACCCGCTCAAAGGCCTTGGCCGTCTCCGTCCGCCCATAGTGGTAGACGAACGGCATGCCGGCATCGCACGCCTCGCCGACTGCCGGGTCGATCGGGATGCGGCCGAGAAAGGGCACGCCCGTCTCCCGCGCCATCTGTTCCCCGCCGCCCGACTTGAAGATATCCGTGACCTCCCCGCACTTCGGGCAGACGAATCCGCTCATGTTCTCGACGACGCCCAGCACGGGCAGGTTCAGCTGCCGGCAGAAACCGATGGACCGGCGGACATCGGCGGTCGACACCTCCTGCGGCGTGGTGACCACGATCGCCCCGTCCGCGTTCTGCACCAACTGGCACACCGACAGCGGCTCGTCGCCCGTCCCCGGCGGCGAATCGATCACCAGGTAGTCCAGCTCGCCCCAGTCCACATCCTGGAGGAACTGCCGGATGACGTTCATCTTCATCGGCCCCCGCCAGATCACCGCGTCGTCGGAGTTCCGGAGCAGGAAGCCGATGGACATGATCTTCAGCCCGGCCTTCGCCACCGGTTGAATCGCGCCGTCCCTGACCTGGGCCCGCGCGTCGTCCAGCCGCAGCATCTTGGGGATGCTGGGGCCGTGGATGTCGACATCCAGCAGGCCGACCTTCCTTCCCGCGAGGGCGAGCGAGATCGCCAGGTTCGCCGCGACCGTGCTCTTGCCCACCCCGCCCTTGCCGGAGAGGACGATGATCTTGTGTCGAATCAGGCCCATGCGCTCCTGGAGCGCCTTGTGTTCGAGCCACGCGTCGAGGGACTGTTCCTCGCCGCGGGTCGTCGAGGGGCCGGCCGCCCCCTGCCCCGCCGCGCAACCCATATTCTCCGCCTCACGCTTTCCGCTGTCGTCTGCCATGTCTGTTCCTTTCGTTTGCCGTCAGAACTCGAACCTCGTGCCGGCGCCGCCGGCCAGGCATTTCGCGCCGAAGGCCGTCTGCATGGCCGCCGCGGCCCTCTCCCCCGTGCAGTGCAGGGGGCAGAGGACCCCGACATCCATCCGGCACAGCGCGTCGACGGTCCACGCGATCCGCGCATCGGACGCCGCACGCAGGTGCATGCCGCCGATTACGGCGCGCAGGGCCTGGCCCTCCGCCAGGTGCCGGACACGGTCCAGGGTGTTGATCACGCCGGCATGCGCGCAACCCAGCAGCACGACGAGGCCGGATGGCGTCAGCACGTACAGCGCCTGGTCGTCGACCACCGGATCGCCGCGCCCGCCGTCCTCGTCCAGAAAAAACCCCTCTTCGCCGCGTTCCTCGGCGTGCCGCCGGGGAATCACGCCGGTCAGGAAGACGCCCGCCGCAATCTCGGTCGGTTTCTCGACCGGACAGAACCGCACCTGCGGACGGCGCAGGGCCTCGCGGGCGCGACCGGGAATCCCGATATAGCGCGCGACGGAACCCGCCCGGTGGTACTTGGACGGGAGGGCGTCCGGATGAAGATAGACGGCGACGGGCCCCGCCACGCACGCCAGCACGTCCGCCAGCCCGCCGGTGTGATCGTAATGACCGTGGCTCAGCGCGATCGTGTCGACGGCGCCGAGGTCGATGCCCAGCGCCGTCGCGTTGGCGCACACCAGGCCGCTCTGCCCCGTATCGAAAAGAACGCGGTCCGTGGCGGTTTCGATCCAGAAGGCCAGCCCGTGTTCCGACCCCACGTCGGGGCGGGCGGCGCGGTTCTCCACGAGGACGGTGATGTTCACGTTCAGGGGCATAGCGCCTCCCATACGGCCCGGACGTCGGCCCCCGCGACCGTCGCAGGCAGCTCGACCACCGCCTTGCCCCGCACCTGCGCCTCCGTGACCGCGCGATCGTAGCGGACGCGCCCCGCCAGCCGCGCGCCTCTGGCCCGCGACTCCCCCTCGATCCGCTCCGCCATCTCCGGGTTCAGGTCCCACTTGTTCACGCACACGGCCGCGGGGATCCCGAAGTGGCCCGTGAGGTCCAGGACCCGCGCCAGATCGTGCGCGCCCGAAAGGGTGGGCTCGGTGACCACGACCACAAGGGATGCGCCCGTGATCGAGGCGATCACCGGGCAGCCGATCCCCGGGGGGCCGTCGACAAGGACGACGTCCGCCTTCCGCTCTCCGGCCAGCGACCGGGCGGTCTCCCGCACCTGGCTGACCAGCTTGCCCGAGTTCTCGCCGCCGGGATTCAGACGGGCGTGGACCATGGGGCCGTGCCGGGTGTTCGAAACGTACCACTCGCCGGCCTCGCGCTCGCGGAAGTCGATCGCCTTGACCGGGCAATGGTCCACGCACACCCGGCATCCTTCGCAGGCGGTCGGATCGATCGAGAAATCCGCCTCGCCCGCCCGGCCCGGACCCTTCCTCACCGCGCCGAACCGGCATCGCGCGAGGCAGGCGCCGCAGCGGAGGCAATCCGCCCGCCGGATGGCCGCCTCGTGCCCGCAGCGAAACGGCTCGCGGCGGAGAATCTCCGGCGCCAGCACCAGGTGCAGGTCGGCCGCATCGACGTCGCAGTCGGCCAGCACGGCCTTCCGCGCCAGCGCGGCGAAGGAGGCAACGATGCTCGTCTTGCCGGTGCCGCCCTTGCCGCTGATGACCACGATTTCCTTCATGGATGCGACCGTCGATTCGATCCCTTCGCTCCGTTCCGAGAGTCTTTCACCACCAGCGCACCCACGGGGGCGCCGATGACCTCCGCGATCTTGGGGCACTTGACGGTGAGCAGGAAGAACACGTTCTTATGGGTGTCCGACAAGGTCTCGTAGTTGCCCTGGCCTTTGGCGACGATCAGATCGGCGCGGTCAAACCGGGAACGGAACTCCTCCGAGCACTCCTCGATCACCGTGCCCGGCGCGTCGGATCCGTTGTCGATGACCGGGGCGATGCGAGAGATGCCGGCCACCTCCGCGTCGGGCCGCGTGGCGTCGTTGATCGCCGGAGCCCCGCGCACAACTACCGTCACCCTCCCGCGGGGAAGCGCCTCGACCAGCAGGCGGTCGAAGACGATCTCGCCCGCATTGTCCGCGAGGTAGAGGATGCGGCGGGCGCGATCGGCGGCCCGGAACAGGGCGGCGACGCTGCCGACCAGCGGCATGTCCCATATTCCATCCAGGTGCGCCGGCAGGTCCTCCGGGGCGAGGCGGTTCTTCGACCCGGCATCCAGCAGGTTCCCGGCGATCGCCATGCGCACCGCGGCCTCGCGCGGATTGCGATGGCGGCGAGCGGCGACGCTCATGGCGGGCAGCAGGTCCAGGGCCATCCGGTTCATCCGATCCTTGAGCGGACGGTAGGGGTCCGACTGTCCGGTTTCTTCGCGGATCAGCCGCTGGATGCGTTGTGAAATCGCCACCGGCATGACCGCCCAGTCGGCGTCGGCGATCTCGTACAGCAGACGGCGCAGGATGCGTTCCTGCCGCCGCTTCCCGACCGCCGACATCTCGACGGCCTCCACCGCCTGGCGGACAAAGCACGGAATGCATTCAAGAGCAGTTTTCATCTTCACCGTGCCTCCCGCGCGCCGCCGCGCCCGTCCGCTGCGCGTTGTCCCGGATGGTTCGTGTTTCCCGCGGCGGTGGATCCGCGCTCCGCTCCTGCCGGTTGTCCCTCCGTCCTCGTGAAACTCAACACCGTCCCCGTGACACAGCCATGGCCGTGCCACAGACGCGCTTCGCGCCGACCGCGCAAGCCGAATCCCGCGTCCTCGATTTCCCGAACGAGGTCCTCGATCGTCACGCCCCGGAAGAAGCCCGTCGCGTGGTCGCCCTGTACGTGCGCGGGATGCACCGAAAGCGCGCCACCGGGGCCGAGGATCTCGCGGAAGGCGCCGTAGAGGACCCTCCGATCGTTCCGATTGATCATGTGCAGGACATCGTAGAGCAGGACGGTCGGACGGCCGCGGCCTTCCAGAAGACGGGGCACTTCGGCCACGGATGACGCCGTTCGAATGTTGTGCAGTCCACGTGCGGCGACCCTGCGCGACAGGTGGACCATCGCCCGTGCGCGGACGTCCACCGCGACAACCAGCCCGGCGGCGCCGACCCGCACGGCGGCGGGGATGGTGTAGGCGCCGGAACCGCACCCGAAATCCACCACCGTATCGCCGGGGGCGATGCCTATGCCGCCGAGAAAGACGACGCCGTCCTCGTTCTCCCACCGCATCCGACGCCGGCGTTGCAGAGGATTGCACGCGGCGAGCAGGTGCAGGACCTCCCGCCGCACTTGCAGGAAGCCCGCACGGACGGCGGATTCCCATCCTCCGGCGAACGTCGATCCTGGCGCATGATTCGTCATGGCGTCGTTTCCATCCCGATCGCTTCCCACAGGCGCAGCATCATCCCGGGCCACTCCGGCAGGACGCGCGCGGCCATGAGTCCGCGGGAGTAGGCCTCCGCCACCCGGCGGTCGTCGGGGAGCTCGGCCAGCACCGGGATACCCGCGGTGGCGCAGTACGCCTGCACCCGGCGATCGCCGCCGTCGGCGCGGTTGATCGCCACGCCGTGCCGGAGGCCGAGCGAACGGATCGTCTCCACCGCCAACCGCAGGTCGTGGAGGCCGAACGGCGTGGGCTCGGTGACCAGGAGCACGAAATCCGCATCGCGGACCGTCGCGACCACCGGGCACGACGTGCCCGGCGGCGCGTCCATGACCGCCACGCCCCCGGAGGCCGTCTTCGCTTTCACGGCGCGAACGAGCGGCGGGGCCATGGCTTCTCCGACATTCAGGCGTCCCTGGACAAAAGCCACCCGGTCGGCCCATCCCGTCTCGACCACGCCGATCGGGCGATTCTCCTCGCGAATGGCGCCCTCCGGGCACACCAGCATGCAGCCGCCGCATCCGTGACAGAGCTCGGGGAACACCAGCGGTTTCTTGAGGACCGCGATCGCATGGTACTGGCAGACCTCGGCGCACTTGCCGCCCCCCGTGCACTTCTGCTCATCCACCACGGGCACGGGGATGCCCACCGGCTCGCGGGTGGTGATCCGGGGCCTGAGGAAGATATGGCCGTTCGGTTCCTCCACGTCGCAGTCAAGGTACTGAACCGTCTCGCCGCCATCCGCAAGGACCCAGGCCAGGTTGACCGCGACCGTGGTCTTCCCGGTCCCCCCCTTGCCGCTGGCGATGGTGATTCGCATATCCCGCATTCTTATCCGATCGTTCTTCTGGCCCAACTCCAGCTGGCACAGGCCGCCAGACTGATTCCGAGAAACAACGCTACACCGACTCCGGCCGAAAAATCCATCCGCTGGGAGAAGATCAGGCCGGCCGCCGAACTGACCGCGCCAGTCACCGATGCAACCAGCAGGCGGGTGCCCCACCGGCGGGAGAACAATGCCGAAACGGTGGCCGGAATGACAAGAAAGCAGAAGGTGACGATCACGCCGGCCAGCCGAACGGCCACGGTAATTACAATACCGCAGAGGGCGTAGAACAGGAAGTCCCAACCCACCACGGACATCCCGGCCGCAATGGCGTCTTCATATCCGTCGGAAATCCGCTGGAATGTCCGGCCAAACAGGGCAAAACAAGCTCCGACGGCCGCAAAAACGGCGCTCGCCCATGCCAGGTCCGACGCCGTCACCCACAGAAGGGCGCCGCTCAGCATCGCCTGCACATGCGTGTGGCCGCCGGTTCCCTTTCCGATCATGAACAGGGCGCCGGCGGCGGCCACGGCATAGGTGATGCCGATCACCGCCTCGATGGGGATCTGCGTGGCCTTGCGGCGTGCAATAGCAAAGAAGACCGCCGCCAGCAGGGTGGCGCCAATTCCAGACAACAAGGCCGGGACGGAATCGCCGGGCACATCGAACAAGAGGTGGGCCATCAAGGCTCCCATCACGGCAATCTGCGCCATCGCAATGTCGATGAAGATGACCTCCCGTTTGAGCACGTGAAACCCCAGGTAGCCGAGCACAAGGCTGAGCAACACGCACGCAAGGAAGGGAAGCCCGAGCATGGACACCATGTTCATGGCGTGCCTCCCGACCCCGTTTGCATTGCGGTGCTGGGCAACACGCCGCGCGCCGCGCTTTTGCGAACGGTGATCCAGGTGCTTACCACAAGCGCCACCATGAAAACAAGCCCCATGGCCAACATGAGAGTGGGCCCATATGGACTGTCCGTCTTGTAAGCCCCAATGACGCCCGCTGCGCACGCGACGAAACCCGCTCCCCATCCGATCAGGAGCGCTGGAATCCATCGCTTGGAAAACATCGTGCCGATGGCGGCTGGGATCATCAGGAAACCGTACGCCAGCAGGACGCCTGCAACCGGGACAATCAGGATCGTGACAATGCCTTGCGTCACAAAGAACAGGAAGTCCCACGCGGTCCTGCGCGGCCATGTGGAGGCATCCTCGGTCAGCCGCAGGATTGGCCTTCTGCACAGAATGTGCAAAAGGCCCAGTCCAACGTAGAGCCCCATCGTAACCCACACCAGCGGCCAAGACACCCAGAGCATGTATCCCACCAAGGTCGTGCTGAAGGACGAGCCTCCTTCATGGAGCTTGTCCGCCAGGAGCAGTGAACCCACCAGTGCCATTCCATACAGAATGCCGATCACGGCTTCCTGGGGGATGTGCTTGTTCTTCGGGCGCAACACCGCCAGAAGCACGCAACCCACCAACGTCGCGCTAAGGGCAAGGACATAAGACAAGGGTGTTCCGTACCGGATGCCGCAACCGATGCCGAGCACTATCCCGAAAGCGGCCAGTTGATCGAGCACCAGATCGCTGAAGATGATGCCGCGCCGGATGATGTGAAGTCCGATATAGGTATGCAGAACCAGTACCACCGCGATCAGGCTGATCTGCATGACAAAGAAATCGGCTACCGCATTCATGTGGCGTCCTGCTTGATCACCTGCTTGGTCCGTGCCGCGGCCAGGAGGCGGTTCACCCACAAGTCCACCAGTTCGAAATACGTTTGCACACCCTTTTCGCCCCCGACGTACAGCGGCACGATAACGGCCTCGGCATTGACTCGCGCGGCAACGGTTCTGACCTGATGCTGATCGAAGTAACTCGCCGCCAGAAGAATGCGGACGTCTCGTCGGCGCATATGGTCGATGAGCCCCAGGACATGATTCGGCGAGGGCGGGATACCCGGTTTCGGCTCCACCGTGCCGGCTTCCTCAAGCTCGAAGAGGGTGAAGAAGTAGACCCAGTTCTTATGATACGTGACGATCATCTGCCCGCGGAGGGGAAGCATCTGCTTCATCCATCCGTCAAGCCGTTCGATCAGGGGTTTGCCCTCATGGGTCTGCTTCTCGAGAAAGCCGTACAGCTTGCCCTGAGCGGCGAGTCTGGCCAGCGTGTCGCCGCCCAGCATCTCCACCAACGCCTTGCCGAACGTCCGTTCGTCCAGTTCACGGAGGAATCGTACCAGGCCTTCCTCGTAAACCGCCTTTCCGCCGGGGTCATTGGAGATGAGTCCGGCTGTGATGTTTCGCGCCACCGTTCTCATGTTGACCGGGCTGCACGTGATGTGCGGATTGCCGTACACATGGACCCCCCCCTCGGATCGTGACAGGACCTTCGGCTTTTCCAGGAGATCCAAGCCCTTGGCGACGGCCACATACCCCGACTGACCGCTGCGAACCCTCGCGTTTCCTGATTTGTCCACCACGGTCGGCAACCACATCTCAAGGTCCAGTCCCGTGTCCAGCAGCACATCGGCATCGCGAACCATGGCCACGAACGAGGGCTTGGGCCGGATGTAGTGCGCATCCTGGTCCCCCAACACGATCGCCTGAGCGTTTATCCGGTCGCCGCCGATCGCCTTCGCGATCACCGCATAGTCCGGCAATGTCGCGACCACTCGCAACGGTTTTTCCGATGCCCACCCTGGCACGGCCATTCCCGCCACTGTCCATCCCAGCAGAACCGTTCGATACATTCTCATGATAGAAGACCTTCTCCACGATCCCCCATTCGCAGTTCAGTAACGTTCGTGCTTGTGTGGTCCGGCCGCGAAGATGCACTGCAGCCAGACCACCCGCTCTTCCGGACCCGTCCCGTCCCCGTCCTGGTGATCGTACTCTGCCCGAAAATGAACGAATGGACTTTGATACCACGTGAGATAGGGGCCCACCTGCCAGCGGCGAGCGCCCTCCTCGGAGGCGATCATCGGGGAGAGGCATTCCGGGGCGGATGCGGCATAGGTTTTCACCGCAGGTTCGAAGTAGTCACCCCGAACGCCCACACTCACCGTCCGCGACACCTTCGCGTCCACGTAGCTGTA
Source organism: uncultured Verrucomicrobiota bacterium (assembly GCA_964610105.1). Lineage (GTDB taxonomy): Bacteria > Verrucomicrobiota > Kiritimatiellia > PWTM01 > PWTM01 > CAZSUU01. The sequence continues at coordinate 135,337 of CAZSUU010000005.1, forward strand.
CATGCCCCAGGAATCCACGGCGTCCTCCCCCGAGCCATCGGGGGCGAGGATGTCCTTGTTCAGCGCATAGGCTTCCGTACGCCAGGTCACGCTCCGGTACCGCATGCGATCGGTCGGCTCCCACAGGAGCGTGAGATCCATACCGAATACCCAGGCGTCCAAGGTCTCGTCGATCGTGCTTTCGCCGACCGTCCACTCATTGTTCCTTCCGTAGAGTCCGCTGAATCCCATCTCGGCATAGGTGGAGGGGGTGAGATCCCTAAACAGCTTGTAATGAACCAGCCCACTCGGGATGTTGTCCGCGTTCTCGGCAAACACCTGGTCGTTGTCGCCATCCGTCACCTGGAAGATCAACTCCTGAGAATTGCCGGCCAGATCAGGCATGGCCCACTCGATCGAACCGCCGGTCTGATTCAGCCCGGCCGGCCCGAAAATCCGGCGCAGGGCCAGCGGGAAGTCCACCTGATCCAGCCCGTGTTTGTGCCATCGGTTCACGACACCGAACTGCTGGCGAAACTTGCCCAGCGTCACGTTGACCTGCGGCAGTACTCCGAAGCGAGTCATATAGGCTTCGCCCAGCACCGTCTCGTTTTCGCCGACGGAAAAGGCCGCCTTGAAGCGCGTGAACGGATCCAGATAGGCCTCCGCATGGATGCCAAGGCCGCGGAACAGGAAGTCCCACTCCTTGTCCGCCGTCTCGCTGTCGGTATAGGACCCGAGAATATCGCCCGTGATGCTGATCTCGGGGTTCAACGCCTGGAGTCCCAGCGCGCCGGAGGTAAACGTTTCCTCCTGCGGTGGTTCGACCGCCTCTGTCGCGAGTTCCGCTTTCGCCGCTCGACGCAAATCTTCGATCGAAGCCTCCTCGCTCGCCTCCTGTCCGTACACGAGGCTCACGCAAAGGAGCACAGCGAGACCGTAACCTGCCAGACCGCCATGCCATGGTCTCATCCAAACGTCCTTTCACAATCGTTCGTTTGCCTGTGACGATTTCCGCCGCCAGGGTTCCCCTCCGGCGCCGCATTCGGGACTGGTTCCTCGGCCGATCGCTCCACCGGGCAGGGTGGCGCACCCCCGACGCCCGTCAGCGAATCCGAGGGTTCTCCTGCCTGATTGGGATTCGTCATCATGGCGCGAGCAGGTAGTCCGCGATCGCCCGGTAGAGAGTTGTCACGGCCAGAATCGCGCAATGCCGCCCCGCTTCCGGCTCGCATTCGCCGGACCTGATGAGTTCACCCGCGCTGATCGAAAGCGCATCCGTGATGGACCGGCCCTTCGCCCGGCGTGCCACGGCGCGACCACACGAACGGGTATTGCCGCATCCCGTCGTATAGTACCGAACGTCCTCAATCCGGTCGTCGCGAATGACCAGGTCAAACTGCATCTCGTCCCCGCACAAGCCCTGGATCGAAGCCGAGGCCGTTGGGTCGTTCAACCGTCCGAAAAACTCATCGCGCTGCGACTCATCCATCGACCGCTCCTTACGAGTACACCGCTTTTTCTCTCTCTCACGCCACACATCGTACCGCTCGACCAATCGCGCCAGAAGCGCCCAGCCTTTGGAGGGCCGATCGCTTCGCCGGGACATAGCCATGCCACGCCCCCACCCCCGGCCTCCGCTGTCCGCACCCGTTCCTCTGCCCCCGCCACGCCCTTGGCCTTGCCCCATTCCCCCGCCAGGTCCGCCACCCATTCCCCTGCCGGTCCCCGAACCTGCACCCCTCGGTCCCATTCCGTATCCTCTCGGCATAGCCGTCTCCTTCGTGTTGCGCGTCCTTTCATCTTCGCCGCCTTCGCGCATCGTGCCGTGCCGCAACCGCTTACCCCCCCAAAGCCATCACCAGCGCGCCGAGGGTCAGGCCAACCGCCAGATTGGTCAATTTGATCACCACGAACGCCCGGCGGGAATGGGCCAGCATCGGCAACATGCCGTGTCCATCCTGCACGATCGAGCTGGCCAGCAGCACGCTGAAAGGAACGAGGCCCTGGGCGAACAGGGTCACGAAGATCAGATGCGGCCCGGATTCGGGAATGAGTCCGACCAGGGCCGCCGTCACCAGCACCATCCACGGGCTCTCTCGAATCACATCTCCGACCTGCCAATGGCCTTCGATCAAGTGCATCGCCAGAAGGGCGCCGAAGGTCCACGCAAAAACGCGAGGAACGTGACCGCGCATGACATGGCCCCAGAGATGTTCCTCCAGAAAATGATCCGGAACCGTGGCGACAATGAAAAGGGCCGCCGAGGTTACGACCAGGAGCGAAATACGAATCCAGTTCCATTCCTCCGGCCCCACTTGGCCGAAAGACACCGCCAGCAGGAAGAGAAGCAACACGGCCGTGAGGATCCCACGGCTCGAGGAACATCGGCGCCACTGCGACGAAATTTCCTTGCGTGGAAAGCAGCGACAATCCGCGTCTGCGTGCAACTGGAAATCGGCGGCGCAGGAAAGGTTGGTCGTGAAGCGATGCCCGAGCACGCGATCCGTCAGCGCGCCTGCCAGCCAGCCGATCACCAACAGCGCGGCGGTCAGCCCCAAGGCCGTCCGGGGAATCATGGCCAGCATCACGAAGGTTTCGTCGCCGCTGGTCGCCACCATGGCCGCCACGACGGCCCCCAGCGACAACCTGCGGTGCGCGTACATGGCGACCACGGCAAACGCGCCCAGGCAGCCGGGCGTGGCGCCCAGGAAGGAGGCCAGGAGGTACTGCCCCCAGGGCCTGCGACTCAACCGATCCTGCCACTGCCCCCGGGTCAGCACGTTGACATACTCGATCACCAGCATCATCACGCCGACAAACGCCGTGATCATGAGGGCCTGTTTGGTCAACGGAATCATCGCCGTCATGTTCTCCAGCCGAACGGCATTCCTTCTCCGACACGACGATCACGATGCCGTACGCGCCCGCCGGCCAGGCCGCGGGCCCCGCGGCCCGTTCGGGCCGATAGGCCGCGGAATGCCGATCGAGCCACAACAGTCATTTCTCGCAACCCGGCGTGTCGCAACGCGCGCTGCGTCCGCAACAGGTGCGGCCCGTCGCTTCCAGCGCACAGGTTTCCGTTCCGGAGCGGCGTGCGCTTCCCCCACCCTTGAGGAAGATGCTTGCGCCCGTCCCGATGAGCCGCCGCACCCCTTTCCCGCATTTCGGACACGTCTTGAGCGGGGGCGCCGATATGGGATGCATGCGCTCGAAATGATAGCCACAGTGCGTGCACTCGTACTCGTAGGTGGGCATGGGTCAGTCCTTCATTCCTCGGGGACGGTTCTCCTCGGTCACACGGACGACCACCGGTCGTCTCGTTCGGGCCTCCTCGTCACTCATCACGCCGAAGGCCATGACGATCACGCGGTCGCCGACATGGCCCAGACGGGCCGCGGCGCCGCGCAGGCCGACGCGACCTTTCCCGCCGACTATTGCGTACGTTTCCAAACGCGCTCCGTTGTTCATGTTCGCGACCAGGACCTTCTCTCCCGGCAGGATATCCGCGGCCCGCAACAGGGACGTGTCGCAGGCAATGCTGCCCTCGTACTCGAGTTCCGCATCCGTGATCGTGGCGCCATGAATCTTGCTCTTCAGCATCTCGCGCAGCATGATCAGGCCTCCTTCGTGACCGGTCCCAGGGCCTGGTCAATGTCCGCCAGGAGTTCGGCCACCGGTTCGATGCCGATGGACAGGCGGACGGTATTGGGCTTGACGCCGAAGGTCGTGCGCCGCTCGGGCGGCATGTAGAGCATGGTCGTCAGGAATGGAATGCAAATCAGCGATTCCGTGGAGCCCAGGCTGACCGCATGACGGATGACGTGGAGCGCGGAGATGAACCGTTTGGCGTCTTCCTGCGTCCGGCCCACGTCGAATGCCAGCATGCCGCCGAAACCGCGCTTCATCTGCCGGACGGCGATCCGGTGGCCTTCGCAGGTCTTCAGACCGGGATAGCGCACGGCCGACACCCCGCGGCATCGGGCGAGGTGCCGGGCGACCGTCATCGCGTTGGCGCACATCCGCTCGGCGCGCAGGGAGAAGGTCTTCAACCCGCGTTCGAGCAGCGAGGCCGAGTAGGCATCGAGAGTGGTCCCGATCGCCTGCCGGGTGAACCACAGCTTGTCGTAGTCCTCCTTCGACCCGGCGATGGCGCCGGCCATGAGGTCGTTATGCCCGCCCAGGGCCTTGGTGGCGCTGTGAACGACCAGGTGCGCACCCAGCGCCAGGGGGGATTGATGGTAGGGCGTGGCAAACGTGTTATCCACCACCACCATGGCGCCCACCCGTTCGGCCATCGCCCGGACCGCGGCCACGTCGATGAGTTTGCAGAGCGGATTGCTCGGCGTTTCCAGGAAGATCATCTGCGTGGCCGGTTTGATGTGGCGGTCCAGCCGCCGCCAATCCGAGGCGTCCACCCACGTGACCTCCACTCCCAGATGCTCGAGGATCAGGGAAACCTTGTAGTGCGCGCCGTAGATGTCGTGAAAGAGGATCACGTGCCCTCCCGCGCGCAGGTAGGTCAGGTACACCATGGTGCAGGCGGCCATGCCCGTGGTGCACACGACGCAGTCCTCCGCGCCCTCCAGCGCGGCGATGCGCTTTTCGACCGCCCGCACGGTCGGGTTGTCGTCGCGGTGATAGGTGTAGCCGTCGATCTCCCCGTCCGTGATCTTCCGCAGCACCTCGAAGTCGAGATACTCGTAGTTCACCGCATTGACGATCGGGGTCACCATCGGGCGGTTGCCGTAGGGTGTCAGGGGATCGGCGGGGTGCCGCCGTGCGTAGTGGGGACGAGAGGATTTCTTTCTGGCCATACGGATCACTCCGTGGGACTCGCGCGATCTTCGCGGTCCCGGTTGGATTTGGGGGCGGCGCGGAAGTAGACTTCCCCCCCGCGCCACTCGGGTTGGATGCGATGCGTACGCACCAGTTCGCCCGTGTGTTTCGAAACCTCGTTCACGTGCATGCCGAACGCCTTCCCGATCTCCAATGTCGTGCATGGACGCCGTCGAAGCAGATCCAGAATGGCGGTCTGGCCGGCGGCGACGCCCGCGCCATTGTGTGCGGGGAAGCCGGCAATGACCTTGCCCGGCGGTCGAAACGTTGCGGCAAGAACCTCCATGCCTCCGTGATCCAAGGGCAACACCGACTGCTCCGCGGGGGGGCGCACAGCCGTGTTGAGATGGATCTCATCCGGCGCCAAGGATTCGACGATCCGGGCGATCTTCTTCACATCCTCGGGACGGGAGTTCACCCCTTCGATGAGAAAGACCTCGATCCACAGCCGGCCGTGGAAGGCATGCCGGAAGGCGCGTTGTCCCTCGATCACCCGCTCAAAGTCGATGCCCGGATGCGGCCGGTTGACACGCTGGAACGAGGACTGATCCCATGCGCTGAGCGAAAGCTTGACGAGTGCGGCGTGTCCCGCAGCTTCTCGCACGTCCGGCAGCCAGAACAACGTGCCGTTGGACAGCAGGGCCGTCGGAATGTCGGTTCGCGCCCGGATGAACTGGAGCACGTCTCCGAACCGGGTGTGCAATGTCGGTTCCCCGGACCCGGAGAGGGTAATGTAGTCCGCTCTCGCGCCTTCTCCGATCCAATTCTCCATTTCCGCTTCAACGACCGCCGTCGGCACATACTCCCTGCGCTCGATCGTCCTGCGGGTGGTCCGCCCCAGCTGGCAGAAAACGCAATCCAGCGAGCAGGTCTTGAACGGAGTCAGATCCACACCCAGCGACCTCCCCAGCCGCCGAGAAGGCACCGGCCCGAACAGATACCGATACTCGCGCCGCGCGCGCGTCTGGATGCCCGTCAGCATGGCGAACCGCCCGGTTTCCTTCCGCGAATGACCACGAACGATCCCGCCCCAAATCCGGCCCGCACGGGGTCGGGCGCCCGCATGGTATCGGGATGCATGAAGAGTGTCTGGCAATAGTCCAGTTCTGTGAAGCCATTCTGGGCCAGGAGTTCCGAGACCTCCGACGTGGCGAACAGGTGCGCGTTGCGATAGAAAGCGCTGGATTGCCGTTGGCACTCGTAGTCCTGCCCCAACGGGCTCTGGCGATCCACGAAGGCCACCACCGCACAGCCGCCCGTGCGAAGGACACGGAGCACTTCCTGAACGCTCTTCACCGGGTCATCCACAAAACACAGCGTGGTCACCATCAGCACGGCATCGAACCGATCCCCCGGGAAGGGCAGATGCTCGGCTGTGCCTTCTATGGCGTGGACCCCACGCTTCAAGGCCGCCCTGCGCATGGCGGCGGACGGCTCGATGGCGGCGGCAATTCCAAACGAAGCCGCAAAATGGCCCGCTCCAGAGCCCACTTCAAGACCCTCGCATGTCGGCGGCCAGAACGTGCGTATCGCGTTCAACTCGGACTGAAACGCCGCGGCGTGTCGTTCGAACCACGACTCGTAGCGGTCCGCGTGTTGTTCAAATGCTTCCGTCTTCGGCATCCAGAAACCAGGGCGGAACAATTTAGAAGGTGATGATCTTGTCGCTTTCGACAACCCATTGGGCCAGGTCGGGCATGGTCGCTTTCTCGGCGCCATCGAAGTACGGATGATTTCGGTGAACGCCGCATCGAGCCATGCAGGTCCCGCAGACCTTGACCACGACGCCCCTGGAAATGAGAGCCTTGAGCATCTGCGACAGGTCTTGATCATAGCCTTCCGGTGGCTTGCACACGTCGCGCGCCAGGTCCACGGCATCGTTCATCAGGAAGATCCGCACCTCCTGCCCTGTTTCCAGCAGTTTCCCTGCCAGGCGCAGGCCATTCCACGTCACGTCCGTATTGTCGTACGGCGGACGGTTGAAGACGATCAGGATACGCATATCTTGCGCTACTGCCGCGTCATCGCCGCGCCGCAGGCGGGGCACTGGACCTGCGTGCAAGGCACCCCGCGCTGGTGCGGCACGGACTTCCCGCACTTCGGACAGACGCACGTGCCGCCGGCGCCGAATCCCAGTCCGCCCATCCGGCCCCCGCCCTGACCCCTCCCCATACCGCCTCCTCCGCCCATGCCCCGGCCGCTGCCCGGCCCGGCGCCCATCGGTCCCGTTCCATTTCCGCGTGGCATGTGCTTCCCCTATGGCTCTGACTTCTCTGCTTCGAGTTGTTCGATCCGCTTGCGGAGATCACCCAGCGTACCTTCCAGGAACTCCGCCTGGCCCTTCATCGCGTCCAGCTGCTGCTCGCGGGAAGGCATTCCAGCCGGGGGCAAGGCTCCGCCCCACGCCGGCCCGCCCGCCGCCGCGCGCTGCCATCCGGTCAGGCCCGTGGCGTAGAACATGTTCCGCCATCCGCGCCCTCCTCCCCGACCGCCGCGCCCTCGTCCGAATCCCATTCCGAATCCGCGGCCGCCGCCTCGGTTCGCGTATCCGGGCATCCCGAATCCCGCGCAGAATCCCGCGGCCCTTCCGGTCATAGGCCCCATACCCAGGGGTCCCGTTCCATCTCCTGCTGGCATGACTGTCTCCTTCTGTGTTTCTCTCACATTCGGCGCGGCCGTCGAGCGAGGCTCGCGCCCGCTCGGCCCGCCGCGCCCCTTTTCTGAACGCGCACGCTCTTCCGCCCGTAGCCGCGCCGGCCCCGCCGGCGGGCGGTTCCCTCGTCCACCTCGTCCTGCCACCCGTTTCGCGTCGCTTCGATCCGGTCGAACTTCGCGGTGTAGGGCTTGATGTCGAGGAGCGGCGTCCCGTCCAGGACATCCAGACCGTCCACGTAAAGGACACGGCCCGCGCGCCGGATCAGCCGCACGACGCTCAATCCGAGGGGATTCGGACGGCAGGGCGCGCGCGTCGCGAACACCCCCCGCTCCACGTCCTGCAGATACGGCTTCACGGTCAGCCGGCACGGTCCCGCCCTGTGGAACGCGTAGAGAAGGTATACGTGGGAGAATCCCTCCAGGTCCCGCAGGCCATCGGCGTACTTCGCGAGGACCTCCACCCGACCCCTGCATCCCCCGGCGTAGGCCGGCTGGATCGGCGTGCGCTCCGGGACCGTGTGTTCGCTGCGGATCGTCCCGATCGGCTTGAAGACCATGCCCCCGCGACTCATAGCCAGTGCCCCTCCGCGTTGGCCGCCGCGGCCTCCTTCAACGCGCCGGCCTTGAACTGGCGGACGGCGTCGGCCACCGTGCCTTCGCCGGCCAGGTACATCTTGACGCCCGCCGCCGCGAGGACGCGAAACGCCTTGGGACCCACGTGGCCCGTGATCACCGCCTCCACCCCCAGCCGCGCGACCGCCTCCCCCGCCTGAATGCCCGCGCCCTGCGCCGCATTCAGGTTCATGGCGTTGTCGTGGCAGGCCCACTCGCCCGACTCCGTGTCGACGATCAGGAAATGCCGGGCCCGCCCGAATCGCGGATCGATGGCGCTCGACAAGTCCGTGCCCATGGACGCTATGGCAATCTTCATTCGTGCATCCTCCCGAATCCGGCATTCCGCTGTCCGCGTCCGCCACAACCCCACCCCCGTCCGCCTCCGCCCCGGCCTCCACCGCCGCCTCCGCCGCCGCGGCAGCGTCGCCGTCCGAAGCAGCCCGGCATGCTCAGCGTCGGGTCCGGCAGGCCTCCGGACAGCCATGCGGCCAACACCTCCTCCACCGCCCCGGCCGTGAACGGAACGACGCGGATGCCCGTATCGGCCAGCGTCGCGGCCATCGGCTGCGAGAGAGCGCCGCAGATCAACACCTCCGGCCCCACCGCCGCCAGCCCGTTCGCCTGGGCGCGTGGATCCGTCCCCGGCAGCTCGGCCTCGCGCCGCCCGACGATGCGCCCCCCCTCGATGTCGACCACCTCGACCCTTCGCGCGACATCGAAAACCGGAGAGATCCTCCCGTTCCACGTGGTCAGCGCCAGCCTCACGGTCTCGTTTCCCTTCCGCTCATGCCCGCTGTAGTATCAGGAATCGTGCCAACCGCCGACGCGCGGAGCGCGATGGTCACAGCACGTTGCGGCGCCGTGGTTTACGAATTGCCTGCGAGCGCGGCACCAAGCGAATACAGTCGCGTTGTAGCGACTGTATCGTGCGGTTAAAGAAGCGAGAACGCGACGGTATATCGCCGGCCTACTCGGAGTTGCCGGGCGACTGGAAGAGCAGGAAGAACCGATCCGCGGCCGGCGGATCGAGTTCCCGGACGAAGGCGAAGCCGGCCTGCCGAAGGTCCTCTTTCACGAGGCCCGGTGCGATGCGACGGCGATGTCCGGACAGGCGACGCGGTTCGTCCGGCGGCCCGGCGCGATCGAGCACGGCCACGTAGCCGCCGGTGTCGAGCGATGCCCGAAGGCGACGCAGGAGGGGCGCAGGATCCCAGAGGCGGCTGTAGGCGTCGGCGAAGACCGCGGCATGAAGGACACCGTTGGTGAGGCCGGGCAGATCGCCCTTCGCCGTTCGGAAGATGGAGACCGCGGCGAGCCCGGCCGCATCCGCGCAGGCCGCCGGCCGTTCGTTCGTGACGGTGGTCCACTCCTCGAGGATCACGTCATGGACGTGCGCGCCCGGCCCGGACACCGCCCGGAGAGGCTCCAGCAGGGCCCGGCCGCGATCCACCCCTGCGAAGAGCGTGCGACGGTGTTCGCCGGAGATGGGCGGAAGGGCGGAGACCGCCTTGCGGACGTCGATCTCCGAGGGCAGATCGGGATCGCCGGCGGTCGTCGCGGCTTCGGCGGACGGCTTACGAAACACCAGGACGAACGGCCGGGGCTCGTGCCACAGGTCGTCGAGGAGGGTTTCGAACCGGAACCCCGCCTCGCGCGCGAGTCTGACCACCGTCGTCTCCCCGGTCCAGTAGTGCTTTCGCTCGCGCACCGCCATGTCCACCCACTCCCGCTGCGGTCCCTCCTCGCGATCGACGATGACGAGGAATCCGCCCGGTTTCAGGTCCTCCCGGAGCCGGGCCAGCATGCTCACGGGTTTGGCGAAATGGTGGAACACGGCATTCATGTAGACCAGGTCGACGGCGCCGTCGGGCAGGCAGGGATCCTCGGTTCCGCCCAGCAGGGCCACGACCTGGTCCAGGCCGCGTTCCTTCGCCCTGCGCAGAAGGTTCGTCTGCATGGCGCCGGTGATCTCCTCGCTGAAGACCTTCCCGGTCGGACCGACGATCTCCGCGAAGGTGAAGGTGTCCGCTCCCCCGCCGGCGCCCACGTCGGCGATCGACGCGCCCGGACCCACCCCGAGCCGCTCGCAGACGCGCCGGAGCGCGTCCGCCCGCTTCCGGGCGGACTCCGCCGCGGCGGTCCGGGCCGGCGAATTCGTGATCCCAGGGCCTGCCGACGACGCCGGGGCATCGGCGCCGCGCCCCGCGACAGCGATCAGGCAGAGACATGCCGGCAGTGCGCAGCGCATCCATCTTGCCACGGAGGAGAACACCGGCATGCAGGGGGACATCCCCCGGCCCGACGGTCCCGGCATCCGACCTCGATCGTTCATGGGCCGGCCTCCTCGCGCGAGCGGCCGTCCTTCTCCGGGAGCACGATGCCGGCGGCGCGGATCTTGCGGAAGAGCGTGCTCTTGTGGATGCCGAGCGCCCGCGCGGCGGCGAGGCGGTTGAATCCACTCCGTTCGAGCGCAGCGCGGATCGCCTGCGCCTCCGCGGCGCGAGTCCGGAGCGAGAGGGTGTCGCCCGCCGCCGCGGGCGCCGGAGGGCTGGAGCCGGCGAGCTCGGGGGGCAGATGCCCGCGCTCGATCCTCCCCGAGCCGCAGAGCACGAAGGCGCGCTCCACGATGTTCTCCAACTCCCGCACGTTGCCCGGATAGTCGTGCGCCATGAGGAGGGCCAGGACATCCGGCGCGACGCCCGACACGGACCGGTTCTGCACCCGGTTGAAGCGCGCGACGAAGTGGTCCACGAGCAGCGGAATGTCCTCCCTGCGTTTCCGGAGCGGGGGAAGATCCAGCTTCACGACGTTCAATCGGTAATAGAGATCCTCCCGGAACGTCCCCTTGCGCATCAGGGCGGCCAGATCCCGATGGGTCGCGGCGACCACCCGCACGTTCGCGCGTCGCGACTGGGTCCCGCCCAGCGGTTCGTAGGACCGGTCCTGGAGCACGCGCAGCAGGCGGACCTGGAGCGCGGGACTGATGTCGCCGATCTCGTCGAGGAAGATCGTCCCGCCCTCCGCCCGGTCGAAGCGGCCGGGCTTGTCGCGCGTGGCGCCGGTGAACGCCCCTTTCACGTAGCCGAACAGCTCGGACTCCAGCAGCGTATCGGGCAGGGCGCCGCAGTGGACCGGCACGAACGGCCCTTTCGCGCGCGGGCTCAGCCCGTGGAGGGCGCGCGCCAGCAGCTCCTTGCCGGTCCCGGTCTCCCCGTGGATGAGCACCGTCGCGTCGCTGGCCGCGATCTGCGGAAGGAGGTCGAAGACGCGGCGCATGGAGGCGCTCCGACTGACCAGGTCGCCCGCCTGGAACCGGCCTTCCAGCTCCTTGCGCAGCTCCTCCACGAGACTGAGGTCGCGGAAGGTCTCCGCGCCGCCGGTGATCCGCCCCCGCGCATCGCGGAGGATGGCGGTCGATACGGCGACGGGAATCCGGCGCCCCGCGGCGTTGACGATGAACCCGGACTTGTTGATCACCGGCCGACCTGTCCTGACGGTCTGCCGCAGCGCGCATTCCGCCTCGCACATGCTGGCGCGGAAGACGTCGGAGCAGGTCCGGCCGATGGCGTCGCGGCGGCGGATGCCCGTGATGGTCTCGGCGGCGCGGTTGAAGGACGTGATGTGCCATTCGGCATCGACGGTGAACACGCCGTCCGAAATGCTCTCCAGGATCGCCTCGGCGCCCGTGCCGAGCGCGTGTCCCGCTTTCGTCATGCGACGGCCCATGTCGTCTTCCTCTCCACCGTCTTCCGGGCGGCTCCGGAGCCGCCCGCCGATGTGCCGGGCGATCATTGCATTCCGTTCACGGTCCCTGCAATACCGCGTGTACCATCCTCTCACGGGCGCGGTCGTGACCAACCTGACGTTGGACGCCGGCGGCGAGGTCCTGCTCCCGCGCGGCCCGGGCGCCTACATCATTCGGGGTTCTCCCCTCGACTCCCGAATGCCCGCCGCGCCGGGCGGCATGACGCGGACGGGGACCCGTGATGTCGAGTGAGGGGAAGCGAGCCCCCGGATGTGCGCTGCGGGGATCGCCCCTTCCCGCAGGATCTCGATGCCCGCCCCGGTCACGCGCACGACCGTGCTCGGCACGCCGCCGGGAACCGGGCCGCCATCCACGACCAGGTCGACCGCGTCGCCGAGCGCCGCCACCGCCGCGCCGGCCGTGAGGGCGTCGGGTCCGCCGCTCCGGTTCGCGCTGGTGGCCGCGACCGGACGTCCGAAGGCCCGCACGACGGCCTGCGGAAACGGGTGATCCGGCCAGCGGAAACCGGTCGGTCCACGCGGCGTGTCGATCACCAGCGTCAGCGGGCCGGGCCACAGGCGCTCCGCCAGCCGGCGGGCGCAACCGGCGAGCCGGCCGCCTTCGGACTCGATGTGCTCCAGCCCCGCGATCAGGAGGGCCACCGGCTTCCCGGCATCCCGCCCCTTGGCGGCGCCCAGGCGCGCCATGGCCTCCGGATCGCGCGGGTCCGCGGCCAGACCGTACACGGTCTCGGTGGGCAGGACGACCAATCCCCCCCGGCCGAGAACCCGGACGGCCTCGTCAATCGCGTCCCTGACCGGCGGAGCACCCGCCGGCGCGCGCACGATACGCGGGCTCATGGCGACGCCACGGTTGGCCGCAGGGCCTGGAGCCCGAGGAGCAGATCCACCGCGCGCTGCAGGGCGGCATCGTTCTTGACCCGCTGGCGCAGCGCCCGGTCTTCCTTCTCGATGGCCAGGTCGCGCCGCCGCGGATTGAGGTCCACCACGTCGTCCTCCGACACCGGTTCATCGGACGGCGCGGCGCCGTCGGCCACCGCGATGTGCGGACGCACGGGCTCGGACGGATCGCCGTCGTCCGTGCCGGACCGGCCGCCGAGCCGCCGGGTGGCGACGTAGAGCACGCGGTTGGCGCCGAACGGCAGCCCCTCGCGGATCAGGGGATCGCCGGCCGTGGGCCGGCCGACGAGCAGGCGTCCGCCGCCCCCGGACTCCAGCACCGCGGCCAGCCACTCGGCCGCGCCGGCCGTGCCCGGCCCGATCAGGAACATGACCGGCAGCCGGACCGGCGTCGCGTTGGTCTCCGTCTGCCGCACGGATCCCTCCGGCGACGAACGCGCCACCGGCATGGGCAGCGCCGACCCCGGCGGCGCCAGGAGGCCCGCCAGCCGCACGGCTTCATCGAGGTCGTCGCCGGCCGCCGCGCGCAGGTCGATCACCGCCCCCGCGATCTTCTCGCGATCCCACGTCCGCAGGTGTTCTTCCACCGCCTTGAAGGCGCCGGGCCAGATGCCGGCGAGGTGGATCAGGCCGATCCTCCGGGGCAGCATCTCACGGCGTGTCATCGCCGGCGGGCGCACCCACTCGACGCGGGCCTCGAGGTTCGTCACCGCCTTCCCGCCCTTGCGAACGACGGTCAGCCCGACCGTGCCGTTGGTGGCGCTGCGCATCCACTCGTCGCGTCGCGCGGGCGGCACGCCCGTGACATGGCGGCCGTCGACGCTGTCGAGCACGTCGCCCGGCTTCAGTCCCGCCCTCGCCGCCGGCGTATCGGGCGGAACGGCGGTGGCGACCGACTGGCCGTTGGTCACCGTCCATTCGACCCCGATCCCCCGCTGCCAGCCGCCCCGTTCCTTCAGAAAGGTCTCGAAATCGCCGGCGGTCGCCACCCATCCGCCCGGATCGACCGTCCGGACCACGCCCTCCAGCAGCCGCCGGCTGAGCGTGTCGGTCTTCGCCTGCAGCCCCTTGTCCTCCAGCATCCGGACCGCGTCGCACACGTCCATCGCCACCGGCGACAGGTTCGTCTGCGCCGCCGCGACGGACGCCCCAAGCGAGACCGCGAGGAGGCCCGCCATGCCCCGGCCCTTCATCGACCGCCGCCGCATCACGTCGCGCCGCCCTCTCACTGGCTTCCCAGCTCCGCCTGCAGCTCGGCATTGACCTTGTCCACGTTCTCGCGCATCGACGCCTTGTGCGCCTCCAGCCTCGCCTGCAGGGCCGGATTGGAGAGGGCGAGGATCTCGACCGCCAGCAGGGCGGCGTTCACGGGGCCGGCCTTCCCGACGGCGACCGTGGCGACCGGGATGCCGCTGGGCATCTGCACGGTGGAATACAGCGCGTCGACCCCGTTCAGGGCCCCGCCGGCGACGGGGATGCCGATGACCGGCAGGGTGGTATGCGCCGCGAGCACGCCGGCGAGGTGCGCCGCGCCCCCGGCCGCGGCGATGATGACCTTCAGCCCGCGCCCCGCGGCCGCTCGCGCGAACTCCGCGGCGGCTTCCGGCGTGCGATGGGCGGAGCAGACCTTCACCTCCGCGCTCACGCCGTACTTGGCGAGGGTCTCGAAGGCCGGCCGGATCTCCGGCCAGTCGGACTTGCTGCCCATCAGGATCGCAACGGTCTTGGTCGTGCTCACAAGGGACGCTCCCTCCTTGCCAGTTGGTCGTCATCGCCTAATGCGGCGAGCCGCGACTCACCGGCTCTGGCCGCTCAATCCTTCCACAACCCGAACCCTTTTGGGACTTTCTCTTCTCCACATCGAAATCGTTATCGGGATCGAAATCGCCTTGCTCGCGGCCGTCGAAGGCTCGCTCCCCGACCGCCTGGCAGCCCCGGCCGCCCAGTCGGCTGAGTATGGCTGCCATGCGGTCCGGTTCTTGTTTCCGGCCTTGGTTCAGCGCTTCCGACTTCCTGCAAACCCATGCCACGCAGCCAATCGAGAGCCGATAAACGTCGAGTTTCTCGTGCCCAAGTCCCATCCCGATTCGATCCCGATGACGATCCCGATTTCGATTTCGATCCTCAGTCCCGACAACCTACACTCTGTATCCTGCAAGGCGTGGCGTCAAGACCACCCCCGAGCAGCGGCATTCCTCATTCCCGGACGGTTCGTCGCGCCGGCCGATGCCGCCTGTGCTTCCAGCTCTTCCACCGTCTCGGGGCCGGGCGTGGAGATGCCGCGACGCGCGAGCAGGGATCCGTCGAGGCGGTGGAGATCGGCGAGTGTCTTGAAACAGTCGCCGGCCGCCTTGAGTTCCGTTAACTCGCTGTCCATGAGATCCCGCCGCGCCTGGTCGGAGAATGGCCTGGTTCACCTTCCGGAGTTCCCGCGGATCTCGAAGTTCGTGTTCCGACGGCGAGATTCCGTGTTGAAATCCCTCTTGCCTCCGTTGCATACTGCGCCGGTGCGTCACCCGCCCGGAACTGAGTGGACCGGGGGGAGCGCGGATGATCATGCATAACGACCAGGAGGAATGACATGGCCAGACCTGTCACGCTGTTCACCGGCCAGTGGGCCGATCTCTCGCTCAAGGACCTCGCCCCGCTCGTCAAGAAGATGGGCTACGACGGAGTCGAGCTCGCCTGCTGGGGCGATCACTTCGATCCGGAGCAGGCGGCGTCGAGCGCGAAGTACTGCAAGGAGCTCTGGCAGGTCCTGTGCGACAACGGCCTGACCTGCTTCGCGGTCTCCAACCACCTCGTCGGACAGGCGATCTGCGACAACATCGACGAGCGCCACCAGGCGATTCTCTCCCCCGCGATCTGGGGCGACGGCGAGCCCGAGGGCGTCCGCAAGCGCGCCGCGAAGAACATGATCCTGGCGGCCAGGGCGGCCCGGAATTTCTTCAACGCGAAGCCCGGCCGCGGCAACAAGGACGCGTTCCCGGTGGTCGTCAACGGCTTCACCGGGTCGAGCGTCTGGCACGCGATCTACGCCTTCCCGCCGACGAACCAGGCCTACCTGGAGAAGGGCTTCCAGGACTTCGCGAAGCGGTTCGGGCCCATCCTCGACGCCTTCGACAAGGTCGACGTCAACTTCGGCCTCGAGGTCCATCCGACCGAGATCGCGTTCGACATCGCCTCGTCGCAGCGCGCGATCGAAGCGGTGAAGGGGCACAAGCGGTTCGGATTCAACTACGACCCGTCCCACCTCGGCTACCAGGGCGTGGACTACGTCAAGTTCATCCGGACCTTCGCGTCCCGCATCTTCCACTCGCACGTCAAGGACGCCTGGTGGGGCCATGGCGACGGGACCGTCGGCGTGTTCGGCGGGCACACGGACTTCTGCGATGCGCGGCGGTACTGGGATTTCCGCTCGCCCGGACGCGGCGACACGAACTTCGAGGAGATCATCGTCGCGCTCAACGACATCGGCTACGCCGGCCCGCTTTCCGTGGAGTGGGAGGACGGCCGGATGGACCGCGTGCACGGCGCCACCGAGGCCTGCGCCCTCGTGCGCAAGCTCGACTTCGCGCCGAGCCGGATCGCGTTCGATTCGGCGTTCGACAAGAAGAACCAGTAAGAGAAGATCCGAGTTCCAATACTCAAATTCCAAAGCAGGAGGACTGAAATGACACGTATTCTTCGCATGGGTCTGGTCGGCGGCGGGCCGGGCGCCTTCATCGGCGAGGTTCACCGCAAGGCCGCGCGCATGGACGGGCACATCCGGCTGGTCGCCGGCGCGTTCGACATCAATCCCGACAAGAGCCGCCAGATGGGCGAGCAGCTCGGGCTGGACATGAGCCGCGTGTACGGCACGTACCGGGAGATGATCGAGGGCGAGAAGCAGGTGCCGCCCGAGCTGCGGGTGGACTTCGTGTCGGTGACGACGCCGAACAACTGGCACTTCCCGATCGCGAAGGACCTGATCGAGGCCGGTTTCCACGTCATGTGCGAGAAGCCCATGACGCTGAACGTCGAGCAGGCGGTCGAACTCGAGGCCATCGTCAAGAAGTCCAAGCTCGTCTTCGGGCTGATGCACAACTACGTCGGCTACCCGATGGTCAAGCTCGCGAGGGACATGGTGAAGCAGGGCGACCTGGGCAGGATCCTCAAGGTCGTCGTGCAGTACCCGCAGGGCTGGCTGTGCCGCGCGATCGAGAAGGAGGGCCAGATGCAGGCCTCGTGGCGCACCGATCCGAAGCAGAGCGGCGCCGCCGGCTGCATGGGCGACATCGGGACGCACGCGGCCAACCTGGCCGAGTACATCAGCGGCCTCCGCATCCAGTCGGTCGCCGCGGACCTGACCACCTTCGTGAAGGGCCGCAAGCTCGACGACGACGGCAACGTGCTCCTGCGCTTCAACAAGGGCGCGAAGGGCGTGCTGCACGCGAGCCAGATCTCCATCGGCCAGGAGAACAACCTGGCGATCTGGGTGCACGGCGAGAACGCGAGCATCGAGTGGCACCAGGAGCACCCGAACCACCTCTACGTGGACACGATCAACGCCCCCACGCAGGTGTGGAAACGCGGCAACGGCTACGTCGGCGCCAAGAGCGCCGCGGCCGGCCGGGCCACGCGGCTGCCCAACGGCCATCCCGAGGCGTTTCTCGAGGCGTTCGCGAACCACTACGTCAACTTCGCCGACACCGTGCGCGCGAAGATCGCGGGCAAGAAACCCGACCCGCTGGCGCTCGACTTCCCGGGCGTCGACGAGGGCGTGCGCGGGATGAAGTTCATCCGCGCCGTGGTCGCTTCCGGCAAGGCCAACGCCGCCTGGACGAAGATCGACTGACGCGACCCGTCAGAAGAATGAAAGCCCGCCCCCCACGGCGGGCTTTCTTCTTTCCGGGAAATGAAGCGCTCATTCGTACTCCTCCGGCTCCTCCCGGCGCCACTGTCGCCACAGGCGGTGGAACCGCCGCACGTAGACCATCTCGAACAGGCGCATCCTCTGGGGAAACAGGCGCTCGGCCTCGGTCCGGAGGCGTTCGATCCGGATGGCGACGTCCGGCCACGGCAGATCGGTGTCGATGATCAGCCGCGACACCGCATCGGCCTTCGCCTGGAACCGCCGCAGGTTCCGGTGCTCCCTGGCTATCTGGTCCGCCCGCGACTCCAAGGTCTCCAGCCCCAACCCTCAGGCGGCGAGCCGCACGCCCATGGCCCTGGCCGCGCCAGGGTCCGGCGCCCCGCGCCTTCGGGATTCGTCCGTTGGTGTTCTCACGTCCGTGACCTTCGTCTCGATCCGTATCGCGGCCGGGTCGCTGTTCGCGCGGGTGTCGGACCGCGGGGCGTTCATTCGCCGGGGAGCCACAGGTAGTACAGGCCCGAGCGCACGCGCAGGGCGCCGGGGAGACGCAGATTCACCACGCCGGGGGCGCGGGCGGATCCGGCGGGGGAGTAGAGATTGGCGTCCTTGCTGCGCTCGTAGGCATAGGTGACCACGTCGGCCGAGCGGATCCCGGCCTTCTGTTTCGCCGCATCGATCGTCTCGTCGAGGAAGCCGACGCTGTCGATCAACTTGCCTTCCAGCGCCTGGGCCGCCGTGAAGACACGGCCGTCGGCCTGCGGGCGCAGGCGTTCGAGCCCGCCCACCTGCGGCCGCTGCGCGAGGATCCAGTTCAGGAAGGCGGCATAGTCGGTCTCGATGAGTCCCTGGAAGACCCTGCGTTCCTCGTCGGTCATCCGGCGGAACAGGCTCCCGATGTCCTTCATGCTGCCCGACTTGATGACGTCCTGCTCATAGCCCACCTTGTCCGCGAGCCGGTGCAGCTTGGGCAGGATCGCAATGACGCCGATGCTCCCGACGATCGCCGAGGGCTGGGCGTCGATCCGGTCGCAGGCGGAGGCGAGGTAGTAGGCGCCGGAACAGCCGAGACCGGTGATGTTCGCGAAGACCGGCCGGCCCGTCCGCCTCCTGAACTCCGCCACCTCGCGCGCGATCCGTTCGCTCGCGCCCACCGTGCCGCCGGGCGAGTCGATGCGCAACACGACGGCGCGGACGGAGGCGTCCCGCTCGGCCTTCTTCAGCACGGCGCGCAGGTAGTGGGGCGAACAGGCGAACCCGCCGAAGAGTCCGCCATCGTCCCCTTCGGCGATCTCGCCGCTGATGTCCACGAGCAGCACCTTGTCGGCGAACCACCCCCCGGCCTTCTCCACCGTCACCTCCTCCAGCTCGCGCGTGCCCAGCGAGCCGAGGTCCACCATGAGGCAGCCCGACACCGCCGCGGCCAGCGCCCCGGCCACGCCGACGACCCACGCCTGTCGTTTCATCCCGTTCTCCTTCCCGCGGCGGCGATCCGGAGCCCGGCGGCCCTGACCGTTCAACGCCTCCGCTCCAATCCGTCCGTTCCTCCGCGCGGCGGCGCCGCCTTCAGAGATGGTCCCGCCCCCTTTTACCACGGAGAAGCCCCACGGGAAACCCCGCGCATCGGCGTATCATCTCCCGCGCGACCCTGTAAGGTCACGGACGCCCGCTTGCGACTGCAGAAACCGCTTCACCCAGCGCGCGCAGGGCGGTCCATGCGTCGAATCCGGGCCGCCAGCCACGCTGCAAACGCATGCAAGTCCATTTCCTCGGACCTACTCACCCTCCCGTACCTGGTTGGCGGATAGAAGACGTGCACGTTCACAGCGACGGGGCCTCCGTAGCGTCGTGCGCGGAGGACAAAGCGGTTCGCGTTCACGTGCACGAGGAAACGATGTTCGTGAAGGGAGTATCGTGTACGGGTACGTGAACGGGAACGGGAAATCGGAAGGCCAACAACATAGGGATTCGTTCCGACTCCGAGTCGGCGAGTAGAACAGCTCGATCCCGCTGTAGCTGATGCGCAGCGTCGCCGCGCCCCAGCCGAGTTCCTCCTTGCAGTACAGCCGGTACTCGCGCACGTCCTCCTCGCTGATGTCCTCCACCGTCGTGCAGGTGAAGTTCTGCAACGGCCGCATCGCCCGCAGGTACGACTGCGCACTGCGTTTCTGACGGTTCTTCCGACTCAGGTCTGCTGCAAACCGCTCGTAGATGCCGTCGTTCATCCTGCTCCTCATGGGTTACCACCCTGAAGGGCAAGACCGGCCTGCCCGCGAATGTCATCCCGCGTATCCCAGAACGACGGTGTCCTTGACAACCCTGCCGCGCCGCGGTTACTTGGACCACCGGCTGCACCGTATTCCTCACCCGCAGCGGGTCCGGAATCCGGTGAGGCGTAATGTTCGGCAATAGGAGCATGGCCATGACAAGGTTCATGTGCATGGCGTTGATGGTTGCGTTGACCGTCATTTCCGCTCCCGAGAGAGCGGTGGCGGTGAACGTGACCGACTTGACCTTTGTGTACGGAATCTATGGCGGCTGGTCCTACTATCACGGCACCGTGGCGGTTAATGGCGGGTCAGCCGGAGAATGGACGGCTCGCGTCGATGGCAGACCGGCGTTGGGGTATTTCTTCAACCCCTTGAATTCAAGCATGACGGGAGGATCGGTCACCAACCTCGGCAGCCTGGCGGGAGGCTACAAAGCCGCATGGCTGATCGACAATTTCGCGCTTGGGCTCGGAAACGAGGGCACACCAGCGGGCTGGGCTGGAGATCCCGTCAGCAGCGAGAACAAGCGGGCGGCTCTGGCCCTCGCGGTATTCGAGGTGGGCATGTCGCCCCCCGGCGACCCGCTTGATTTGGATGCCGGACACTTCAAGTTGTTCTTCACAGACGCTGTGCTTGTCAGCTTCGGCCAGGCCTATCTCGATGCGCTCGCGTCCGCGTCGCCAGACGAGTCGGCGTTGGAGGCCAAGTATGATGTTCTCATCGGCAACCAGTGGAATGGAAACGCGTATGCAACCTGGGTGGCCCTCGTGGAGCAACCGGTGCTGAACCGAATTGATGTCGCCCCGTCGAACGCCACGCTTCACGTGGGGGAACAGCGCATCTTCGCCGCTGCCGGCACCGATCAATTCGGTTATCCCATGGCCTTCACGCCGATCTGGTCAGCATCAGGCGGACCCATTGATGGCACGGGCTACTACATGCCGACGAACTCCGGCGTTTTTGAGCTCATCGCCCAATCCGCGGGCTCCCCGGTCCGGGGCACCAGCGTCGTAACGGCTACCGCCATTCCCATCACCGGCCTGACGCGCGGTCCCCCATTCGCTCTGACCTTCCCGAGTTACACGACGACCCTGTACAGGCTTCAGCACAAGTCGAACTTGATGACGGGAGACTGGACCGACCTGCCTGGCGATGTGCGGGGTGTGGGTGGCCCCATGATGCTGACCGACACCAACGACGTCCTGGAGTCGATCCGCTTCTACCGACTGCTCTACTCTGTTGCGCCATGACGATCACGGAGATCGCCGAACCCGCAAACGCGGCCCACCCCGCTTCGCTCCGAGGCGGGTGCGCGGCGTTGGGCCACTTGAAAGCGGATACCGATGTCAGAGAAGCGCAGGAGACACGGACACGCGGGCGCGGCGGAGCATGCTCTCCTGGCTCACCGCCAGCGGGTTGGCACGAAACGGGCCGGGGCGCTCTCCACGGCCCCATTCACCTCCCGGACTGCGCCGAACGGCTTCGCTGGGTTGCCTGTCCCGCCATAGCTCCTGTGCCGCGATAGCTCCGCAGGGGCGACGGCGGATGCCATCTCGCCTCGCCCGGTCGGCCTTCCATGGGGTTCTTGTTCATCCGCTCGCGGCTCTTGCCTAGTCTTCCTCCAGCCGGACGGTGGCCCGCCCGACCTTGACTTCGGCGGGTGCTTGCCATGATGCTCTCGCTTCATGTTCGACTCTCGCACTGGGGACTTGAAGCCCATCAGGACTGCGGCCATGCTGGGCGCACACCACGGCGTGCATGGTAGGCTCGCCAGCTCGCCACCATGACGCCGACGTTCGGTGAGTAGACAAGGCAGAGATGCAATAGTAGTCTATGGATATCCTCATGAACACGTATACAGCAGTAACAAAACGAGATGGTGATTGGTGGATCGGCTGGATCGAGGAAGTACCGGGCGTAAACTGCCAGGAGCGGACGCGTGAAGAACTCCTTCAGAGCCTAAGGATCACCCTGAAGGAAGCTCTGGACTTCAACCGCCACGAAGCCATCGAAGCTGCCTCTGCCGATTTCTCAGAAGAACCACTCACGGTATGAAGCGGCAGCAACTGCTCAAGCATCTCCGAGAGCACGGATGCGTGTTTGTGCGAGAGGGCGGCAGCCATTCATGGTGGGCAAATCCCCAGCAGAATAGGCGTTCATCAATCCCTCGCCACACCGAGATCAGGGATCTGCTGGCAAGGAAGATCTGCAAAGATCTCGGCATCCCATTTGTGAAATAATCACCAACCATCGCCTCCAGTTCACGGCTTGTCCGGCACGCCTTTTGCGGAGCAGAAGTCGCGTTAGCCTGTGCCGATGCTGAGGCGTGACGTGTGTGCCGGGCATGACTGATGACTGAGAGGGGAGAGACCTCCGTCCAGGTAGGCGCGCAGCCGAAGAACTAGTGGAAACACAAGGGCTGCCGTCGCGAGGCGGGGTCTGAAGGAAGTGCAACCCCAAACGGGGGCTTCCCAAGTTGCAGGAGGTTTGCCAACGGAATCGCCGGGTACGTGATCCGTATGCCCGGGTGGTGTGGAAGAAGCGGCCTCGCGAGGCGCCCCCTTATCCCGATTGGCGGAGAAGAAAAGAGAACTGCGGTCGATCAGGGTCGGGGTCGGGGTCGAAAAGGAGTCGGCATGGCCTTCGGACACGAGAAGCTGGACGTCTATCGCGCCGCCATCGAGTACGTCGGCTGGGCGTATCGGTTCTGCGAGGCGTTGGCCACAGAGGAAAACGAGAAGGCCAAGGCCCTGCCGGACCGGATCGTGGCGATGCTTACAGAGCTCGGGCACCGGCTGTCGCAGGCGCGATTTCCTCCGCCCGGTCGGCCTTCTATGGGGTTTTTGTTCATCCGCTCGCGGCTCTTGCCGAGTCTTCCTCCAGCCGGACGGTTGCCCGCCCGACCTTGACTTCGGCGGGTGCTTGCCATGATGCTCTCGCTTCATGTTCGACTCTCGCACTGGGGACTTGAACCCCATCAGGACTGCGCCCATGCGGGGCGCAGACAACAGCTCGGACGTTATCGTCGCGAAGCGACCCGAAACGTCAAGGTGACGTTCGGCCGGAGAATGCATGAATACGGTTGCGGATAGTGGTACACGTCGCAAGTACCTTGTGTACCTCGCCGGATTCGCGGATGAACTTCGCGGAGCCGAGGTGGTACTGAATGATGACATTGAGCGTCTCAATCGAGAGTTGGACGGATTCATCCAGCAACCCAAGGCCAACGAATGTGAACTCCCTCTGATCAAAGCCCTTGAAGACTCCCGCATGACGACAATCGCAACGGCCCCAAGTACAACGTCATAAGGCCGTTCTACGCAAAGACACCGTCCCAGATGGGTGAGGATTTCGTTGGGTTCACCTTTGGCCAGTCTAAGCCGGATTCAGACGGTTTCGTGAGGCTCCGCTGCATCGTTCCCGTGAAGCCATTGCGGGGTTGTGCGGGGCAGCCAGAAGAACTCCGGGCGAAAACCGAAGGGTGTGTGTCCGTCTCGACGAGAACGGCAAGGTTCGGGGATTCGAAACAGAAGAACCCAATCGGGTCCCCGTGACTGACTGAGGGGTACTCAGCCAGCCCCGGGTCCCCCGCCACCCTCCTTCGGCTACTCGTTTGCGATCCTGATCCTCCGGGAGAAGACGTGAACTCCATTAGTTCTTGGACGTGCTGGGCGTACACAATGAAAGGTCCGCACGTCGGCGCCGCCCGACGTGCAGCCTTGGGTTGAGCACGCCGCGGGGCCATGGATTCTGCACGGCCGGCGGGTTCAGCGCGGGAGGGCCGTGAGCGGGAGCGCGGAACGGGCGGGGCGAGCGCGGGAGACGGGAACTGCTTCCATCGCACGGTGTGCAACCGCCGGGCGCGATGCGGATGGGGCCGGACGGGTTGCGCGTGATCCCGGCCCATCGGCGGCGGTGCCGCCGCGGGGGGGGGAAGAGAGGACCGTCGTACGTTCCTTGTCTTCCTAGGTGGCCTGGAATCTGCTTCTCTGCAGGTCGGGTGAGACGCCATGAATAGACGCCTGAAACGGATGAAGCGGCTGACGGCGGGGCTGGCATGGGCGGCGGGCGCGGCCTGCGGCGCCGAGATACCGTGCGCGATCTTCCCGTCGAACAGTATCTGGAACATGCGCGTGGACGTCCTGCCGGTCCATCCGGCCTCCGCGGCCTTCATCGCGTCCATCGGCTCGAACACCGGCTTCCATGCCGACTTCGGCGCCGGCCTGTGGGAAGGGGGGCCGATCGGCATCCCGTTCGTCGTGGTCCCGAGCCATCAGCCGAAGGTGGAGGTGGACTTTGAATACGCGAACGAGAGCGATCCCGGCCCCTACCCCATCCCGCCGGACCCGCCGATCGAGGGGGGACCGGCCTCCACCGGCGACCGCCACATCCTGATGGTCGACGCCCAGGGTGGCATGCTCTACGAGCTGTACAGCGCCTACACCAATGCCGACGGTTCGTGGCGCGCGGGATCGGGGGCGATCTTCGATCTCGCGTCGCACGCGCTTCGCTCCAACGGCTGGACGTCCGCCGATGCCGCCGGCCTCCCGATCCTGCCCGGGTTGGTCCGATACGAGGAGGTCGCCGCCGGCGAGATCCGGCATGCGATCCGCTTCACCGTCTCGCGGACGCGCCGCGCCTACGTATGGCCCGCCCGCCACTACGCGTCGAGCTACACGCAGACCAACTACCCCCCGATGGGCCAGCGCTTCCGGCTCAGGAGGGATTTCGACATCAGCGGTTTCTCCAACGACGTGAAGGTGATTCTGCGCGCGATGAAGACCTACGGCATCATCCTCGCCGACAACGGCAGCAACTGGTACCTCTCCGGCGCCCCCGACGAGCGGTGGAACAACGACCACCTGCAGCAGATGAAGAACGTCCGCGGCCGCGACATGGAGGCGGTGGACGCGTGCGTGCTGCAGATCCATCCCGATTCCGGCGAAGCCCGCAGTCCGATCCCCGGCATCCGCCATCTCCGCATTTCCGGCGCCCAGGCCAGCCTGGGGCTCGGCAATCTGCTCTCCAACGTGGGCTACCGCGTCGAGGCAGGGACCGGCCTCGCCGCCGGCGCCTGGCAGGAGGTCGGCCGCTTCACCGGCGCCGCCGACCAGCGCGAGTGGACCGGAGCCGTCGATGGCGCCCGGCGGTTCTACCGGCTGGCGGTCGAATGATCCCCGATTCGGGGTCGCCGGAGGCCGGCTCCGGACATGATCCGCACCCGGATGGCGCGCTCCGGCCGGACCGGGCACGCGAATTCGCACGCCCCGCAGCCGTTGCAGCGGACCGGGTCCACGACCGGCTCGGCGGAGAATCCGCCATCCGCCGACCGCGTGGTGATCGCCTCGCAGGGACACGCGCGGAGGCATTCGGTGCATTCCCGGCCGGCGGCCAGCAGGCAGGAGTCGGTATCGACCTCGGCCAACCCGATCACGGCGCGCCGCTTGGCCTCGAGCAGTAGCCGGGCGATCGCGCCGCTCGGACACGACTGACCGCAGCGGTTGCAGTCCTCGCGGCAGTACCCGCGGTCGAAGTTCAGCACCGGTGCCAGCAGCCCCGCGAGGCCGTGGTCGATGCCGTCGGGCCGGATGATCTGCGTCGGACAGACCCGAACGCAGGTGCCGCACCGCACGCATACGCCGCCGAAGACGCTCCCCGCCGCGGCGCCGGGCGGTCGGAGGGGCGCCTCCCCTTCCGATGCCCGGACACCGAAGGCCCCCGCGCTTCCAAGGGCCAGACCCAGCACGGCGCGGCGCCCCAGGACCACCCCACCCCACGCCGGCGGATGCGCGGCTTCCCGCGGGGGCGCCTCCCGCCTGCGCCTGCGCCGCGCCCTCGCCGGCCACGCGAGCGTCTCCTGCAGGGCGCCGAGCGGGCACATGCGAAGGCACCAGATCCGCGGCATCGCGAGATCGAGCAGCAGAAGGGCGGGCAGGCCGAGGGCCGCGGACAGCCCCGCCATGGTCACCGGCCTACCCCAGACGGCGAAGAAGCCGTTGAACACCGCCAGCGGATCCATCCAGAGGAACAGCGGGATCCCGAACAGGGCGCCGCCCACGGTCAGCGCCAGGAGCCACGGACCCACCGGCGGCATGCGCAGCCACGGACGGCGCGCCGCGGGGCGGAGCCGTTCCAGCCCTTCCTGAAGCAGTCCCACCGGACAGGCGAAGCGGCAGAATCCCCGCCGCCGCCAAAGGGCGAGCAGCCCCACGGGCAACGCCACGGCCGCGAGGAGGCCGGCCGAACGCAGGGCGATCGCGGATCCCATCGCGACGAACGGACTGAACGACGGCAGCGGAGGCGCACGGCCGGCCGACGGCCACGGAGCGATGGCCAGCAGAACGGCCGCCCCCAGAGCGGTGAGCCGGCCCCACAGGCGCGCCGTCCGGCGAGTCTTGCGCGTTTTCGGAGTCCGGGCCTTCCGCATGTCCGCTGAATCCCGATGGCCGGGTTTCGGATGGGGCCCCGCCTATCCCAGATACGCCCCCTGCGCCCGCAACAGCTTCTGCAGGTCTGCGATCGGCACGTCGCGGGGCTTCAGGCCGTGCTTCGACGCCAGCGCGGCCGCCGCGCCCGCCGCGTGCCCGGTGATCAGGCATGCGGCGATCAGCCGCATGTCCTCGATCAACTTTTCGTCGACGCAGATGCACCGTCCGGTCGCCAGCAGGCCGTCGAGTTTCCGCGGGACCATGACGCCGTAGGGGATCGGCCACCCGCGGTGCTGGGCATTCTGAGCCCCGCCGACGCCGATGGTGTCGGGGAAGGTCTTGCCTTCCTTCATCTCCGCGTACGTGAGCTGTTTCGTGCCGGCGAGCAGCCGTGAGATGCGGACGCCGAGCTGCGGGGCCGTCTGGAGCAGGTACAGCGCCTCGCCGCCCGGCGCCTTGCGCATCTTCTGCACCCGTTCCCAGATGCCGCGGCGATGCGCGAGCTCCAGCCGGGTCAGCTCGTTCACGTCCAGGCAGTCGGTGCTCGGCCCGCGGAGATTCACCCACGTCACCGACGGCAGCGGCGTGACCCCTCCCAGGTTCCCGAAGCCGGCCTGCTTCAGCCTCGCCTTGTCGGCGCGATCGGTATTGCCGATCCGGTGCACGAGCCCGATGGCGTGCAGGCGCTGTTCGTGCGCCGCGCCCGCGGCCGCGAAGAGGTCGCCGTCGCCGGTGGCGTCGACCACCACCCTGGCCAGAATCGCCTGGCGCCCCGACTTGCTTTCGAAGACCGCGCCGCGGACCGCCCCGCCGTCCATCACCACATCCGACGCCCACGAGTGGAGGAACACCTTCACCCCCGCCTCGCGGACCATCTCGTCCATCATGTACTTGGTCGCCTCGGGATCGCTGGTCGGATTGTGCCGGCCCGGCGCCTGGTTGACCACCGCCCCGTCGATCTTCGTCAGCCGTTCCAGGAGCTCGTCGCCGAGGCCGCGCATGACCTTGATCTTCGCGCCGCCCTCGGTCGCATGGGTGCTGATGACCAGCAGCACCATCCCGCCCGTCCATTGGCCGCCGAAGTACCCGTAGCGCTCGGCCAGCACCGTCTTCGCGCCCGCGCGGGCGGCCGCGACCGCCGCGGCGAAGCCGGCGGGGCCGGCCCCGACGACCAGCACGTCGGCCTCGTGCAGCACGGGCAGCTCGCAGGCCGGCTGCATGACGCGGCCGTGGGCCCAGACGGCCGGGTGGGTCGGACGCGGCGGCGCGGTGACCAGTTTCCCCTCGGGCACGACGGGCGCCGCCGCGCCGGCGGCCTTCTCGTCGCCCACCGCCCGGCGCGCAAGGGCCGCGCCGAGACCGGCGGTGGACATGATCCGCATCAGTTGGCGTCGGGATATGGACGCATTCATCGTGTCTCCCAATCCGGCTTCTCCGGCCCGCGGCGGATTTCGTGTCTTCTAGCGCCTTTTCGAAAGATATGCACGGTTTTGCGCAGCCTGTCTCGCACCTGACCCGCGACGATGTCGGAGACGCGCACGCGGCCTCCCGGACCACGAGGCCGCGGTCCCTCCCGCCCTCGACGTTCCTGCCGGTGGGGGCGCGCTCAGGGGCGGAGGATCCGGTAGAGAACCCACCCGAAGAGGGCCACGATAACGAGCATGGCGATGGCGCGGTTGCGCTGGAATCTCCGCGCCTCGCGCAGGGGCTTCGCGCCGAGGAAGCTGCCGCTGACGAAGTAGTTGGCGAAACGGCGCTTCTCCTCCTCCGGGGCGAACATGTCTGTCCCCTGCGGCGCGGCGTGGGGCGGGCGGCGCCAGACGGGTCCCTGGACGGGAGGCGGGGATGGCGGAACCGCGGCGGGACCGGCGGCGGCCACCGGCGGCGACGGGAGGGGAGCGGCCGGAGGGGCGGGCGTCCTCGGGCCCGCCGCGCCGATCGGAGGGCGGCTTCGCGGCAGCGCGCCCGGTTTCGCGGGGGCGACGCCGGACTTGGACACGTCCTTGATGGACTTCCGAACCTGGTGGAGTCGTGCCTCCAGCTCTTCGATCCGCCGGTCGATCTCCGAGCCCCTGGATGAACGCCTGAACATCCCTGTGCCGAACCGTGGTTCCCGTGCCTAGAAGAGCCCGGCCGCCCGCATGAAATACACGACGACGAAGAGGACTGCCAGTGCGAGGATCAGTGGCAGGGTCACCGCCACGCCGATGAAAAACCAGTGGCCGAAGCCGTGTTCGACTTCGTGGTGGAGGGTGCTGTCCTCGAAGATCACCGGCCGGTGTTCGCCGACGCCGCTCTTCTCCTCCGCGCCCATCACCGCATCCAGCCGCGCCATGGACTTGTTGTACTCGATCCGCGCGTCGTCGATGCGCACCAGCGCCTTGCTGATCTCCTCGCGGACGTCGGCGTCCGACCACTCGTCCTCATGGATCGCCTTGATCTCGTCCAGCAGGGTCCGGAATCGCGTGCGCGTGCCCTGCAGGAGCTCCGCCATCTGGCTGGCCTTGATCTCATTCCGCTCCAGGGTCACGAGGCTCTGCGTCAGGTGCTCGATGAGCTCCTGTTTGCCCTTCAGGAAGTCCATCTGCTTACGGCGCGCCTCCTCGAGCTCGCGCTTCTGCCGTTCGAGGTCCTCCTGCTGCTGGCGCAGGCGTTCGAGTTTCTCGGTGGTCATGGCCGCCTCGGTGTCGATCACGTGTTTGTGTCGCGCCATGAGCGGAAGGTCCAGATCCGACACGCTCCGCCCCACGCCCTCGGCGGGCGCCTCGGCGCGGCCGGGCCGCGCCGGCTCGTCGGCCGGCCCCATCTTGATGCGGTTCAGCTCGTCTCGCGGCTTGATCAGGTCGTCGTCGATGAAATCCCGGTTCGCCATGACGGACTCCTTTCTACGGCGGAATGACCAGCACCTGCCCCGGCCGCAGACTGCCCGGCTGGGGCAGGATCCCCTTGTTCGCTTCAAAGATCTTCCGCCAGGCCGATCCATCATTATACACGCGGCTCGAGATGATGGACAGCGTGTCGCCGCTCTGGACCGTGTACGTGCGCGTGTGCGCGACGGCGGGGGCGGGCGTCGGCGGTTTCAGCGAACCGGCGGTCGATGTCCCGGCGCCCGACGCCGGCGCGCCCGCCGAAGCCGTCCGTGCGCGCCCCCCCGCCCCCGCCGCCGTCGCGTCGGTTGCGGTCGCCCGCGAACGGCCGTCCCCGGCGCCGACCGCCGGCGAGGCCCGTTTCTGGATCTCGGCGATCATCTGCTGCTGCTTCTCGATCTGGTTGCGGAGCATCTGGTTCTCGGTCCGCAGATCGGCAATCATCTGCACGGCCTCCGACGGCCGGGCCGGCAGCGAGGCGGCGAAGGAAAGCCGGGCGCGCCGGGCCAGCTCCTCGATCTGCGGGCGTTTCGCCTCTTTCGGACGCGCGGCGAGGTACCGATCGTAGTGGTACGCCGCCAGCAGGTAGTCCTCCTTCGGCGGCTGGTCGTAGATCAGCGCCAGATCGAGATGCGCCCGTGCGAGGGAAGGGTTCTTGTCCAGCGCATGCAGATACGCCGCAATGGCGCCGTCGATGCTCCCCGAACGCTTGAGCGCGGCCGCCCGCTTCAACAGCGGGTGGTTCTCATCGCGCGCGTCGCGCGAAGGCATGGGACATCCCCCCATCGCCGCCGCCATCAGGCCGGCGAGGATGACGCGGAGGGACCGGTTTCGAGCGCCGTGGAACATGCCGCTTGGTAACACCCGGCCTCGTGGCCGTCAAGGGCGGAGATGCCACTTGCAATTGCCGGAAAGTGAGGTTCATTGTACCCGCTGAAAACGCGGCCATAAACGCCGCGTTCGAGGGATCAACCGATCGGGACATAGGGAGAAGAAGCGATGATCAGCGACAAGATGGCCGGCGCCCTGAACGAACAGATCAACCGGGAGATGTTCTCGTCCTATCTCTATCTGGCGATGTCCACGCACTGCCGGGCGGAGGGGCTGGGCGGATTCGCCACGTGGCTTGGCATCCAGGCGAAGGAAGAGAACGAGCACGCGATGAAGTTCCTCAAGTACCTGGAGGAGCAGGGGGCGCGGGTCGAGCTCAAGGCCATCAAGGCGCCGCCCGCGAAGTTCGCGTCGCCGGTGAAGATTTTCGAAGACGTGCTGGCCCACGAGAAGTTCATCACGGGGTCGATCCACGCCCTGATGGAGCAGGCGGTCAAGGAGAAGGACTACGCCACGCAGGCCGAGCTGCAGTGGTTCGTGAAGGAGCAGGTGGAGGAGGAGGCGCATGCGGGCGAGATCCTCGGCAAGCTGCAGCTCATCGGCCCCGATTCGCGCGGGTTGTTCATGATCGACCGCGAGCTGGGCGACCGGAAAGACGACTGATTCCCTCAACCGGCAGGGACACCGGGGACGGGAGGGACCGCGGCCTCGCGGTCCGCCTGACGCCCCGGCCCTGCGCGTCATTCCCTTCTCCCGGCCGGCGGGGCCGCCGGCCCTCCCGTCGCGCGGCGCGCGTGGATTCGCGAGGTGGGGCGGGGCCTCCGGACCCGCCGTCGCACCGATCGCGCATGAGACGCGGTGAGCCGCGCCGGGCGCCACATCCCCGCCGGGCGCAGGATCGGGCGCGGTGGCGCACCGCGCCGGCACAAGGGCTCGCGGCCGCTCGCCCCTCCAGCGCGGCTGAGGCCGCGGCCGGTTCGTTCACCGCTCGAACGCGCGGAACAGGGCGTTCAGTTCGTCCTCGACCCGTTCGGGCCGCGTGAGCGTCTGCGCGATCTCGCCGCGCAGGAGCTCGCGGTAGCGGCGGCGAAGGCGGTGGACGGCGATGCGCGCGGCGCCCTCGCTCAATCCCAGCGCGGCGGCGGCCGCGGCGTGGGTCCCCGGTTCCACCCCGGCGGCCAGGAAACCCTTGAGCGCTTCGAAGTGCCGGCCGCGTCCCTCCGCCTGCATCTCGCCCTCGAGCCGCGCCAGCACCCGGTCGAGAAGCGCCAGGGCCCACTCGCGGTCGAAGACCTTGTCGGGCGTCAGGTGGTCGGCCGGTTCCTGGCCGTAGCGCATCTCGGCCGCCTCGACGTCGATCGGCACGTGGATCACGCCGCCGCCGCGCTTCTGCCGGGATGCCCGGTCCCTCTCGTTCGACAGGAAGTGTTTGAACGAGGCGAGGAGAAAGGCCCGGAACCGGCCCTTCTCGCTGTTCAGCCCCTCCAGGTAGTGGCCGCCGAGAAAGTGGGCGAAGAACGACTGCGTGACGTCCTCCGCGTCCGCGGGCGCCAGGCCGGTCCGCCGGGCATAGGCGTAGAGGGGGAACCAGTACACGCGGCACAGCTCCTCCAGCGCCCGCCCGGCCTCCGGGGTGTCCGACCGCCCGGCGGCCAGCACAACGGTCCAGCGCGTGGTGGCGAAGATGTCGCCTCCACGCGCCGCTCCCGGGGTCTGACCGTCCGCGGTCACTTCACCCGCCCCGCCGTGCCGGTGGCCAGCAGTTGAACGTCCCTGATGCCCACGGTTCCGCTGCCCTCGACGACAAGATTCAGGCGGATGAGGTCCGGGGCCTCGCCGCGTTTGAGGAAGAACGGCGTCTCGCAGGAGGTCCATGCGGTGGTTCCGGAGAGCGCATGGTCGAGCCCGCGCGAGAAGGATTCGCCCCGGCCCGGGAGGCGGCACCACATCTCCAGGTAGGCCCTTCCGTCCAGGTTCTCCGTCATCAGCCGGGCGCGGTAGAACAGCGTGCAGTCCTCCAGGCGCTCCACCGGCACTTCAAAGAGGCGCACCACGCGCGAGGTCTCGCACGCGATCGTCCAGCCGCCTCCCTCCGCGCGCAGTTCCGACGACAGGACGGGGACCGCCGGCGAGAAGGAACGCAGGGATCGCGCCTCCCTCGGCGGGCGCGAAGGCAGCCTCTTCGCCAGCGAGGCGCCGTACATCATGAACGGAAGAGCCGCGAGGCCAAGGAGGACGATCAACCCCATGACCGCGAGCGGGGCGGCGAGGCTCCGGGGAGCCGCCCCGCCGGGCGGGACGGACGCCTGCCGCCAGACCCACCACGCGAGCAGGCCGTCGAGCACGAGCAGGATCGGCAGCATGACCAGCAGCAGCTCGAAGCCGCCGAACGGCACCCCCAGCGCGTGCAGGCCCATGCCCAGGCTCAACACCAGCACGACATCCATCAGGATCAGCGGGTAGGCCAGCCCCGCGTAGATCGCCAGCCCCAGGCCGGTCAGCCGGCCGCCCGAACGGCGGATGCGCGACACGGCCACCCATCCCAGGACGGTCGATCCGATCGGCGCGGGGATGGAGGTCAGGACCGCGAAGGCGCCGAGCAGGACCTGAAACCAGCTCGGCCCCTGCGCCGGCCCGGTCGAGACTTTCACCACAAACAGCATGGGCACGAGGAAGAGTCCGAAAAGGGTCCAGACCGCGGCGACGATGGCCATACGGGAGAAGCGGGCGGGCCCGGCCGGCGCGGCCGGCGCGGGAACCTCGGCCGTCGGCGCCGAGGCCACCGTCGCCACGTCCTGCCGCACGTCCGAGGCGTGCTGGTAGCGCCGCTCCGGTTCCTTCTCCAGCGTGCGGAGGACGATGTCGTCCAGGCGCACGTCGACCGCGATCTTGCGCGAGGGCGGCGCGAATTTCCCGATGGGAAGCTCGCCGGTGAGCAGCTCGTAGAAGACGACCCCGAGCGAGTAGATGTCGGCGCGGTGGTCGACCGCCTTCGGCCGCTCGATCTGCTCCGGCGCCATGTAGCTCGGCGTCCCCATCACGTCGCGCGCCCCGGTGAGCGTGAGGTCCGCCGGGGCGGTGCCGAGGATCTTCGCGATGCCGAAGTCGGCGATCTTCACCCGGCCCTGGGCGTCGAGGAGGATGTTCTCCGGCTTGATGTCGCGGTGGACGATGCCCGTCTCGTGCGCGTACTGCA
The DNA here is from genome assembly GCA_964610105.1 of uncultured Verrucomicrobiota bacterium. Taxonomy (GTDB): domain Bacteria; phylum Verrucomicrobiota; class Kiritimatiellia; order PWTM01; family PWTM01; genus CAZSUU01. The sequence continues at coordinate 168,534 of CAZSUU010000005.1, forward strand.
GCGCGTCGCAGATCTGGCGGATGATCTGCAGCGCCTCCGCCGGCTCCAGGCGCCCGTCCTGTTCCACCTGCCGCAGGTTCGCGCCGTCGACGTACTCCATGACGAAGTAGTGGTAGCCGGCCGCCTGGCCGAAGTCATACACGCCGACGATGTTCGGGTGGTTCAGCCGCGCCAGCGACCGGGCCTCGCGGGCGAATCGCTCGGCGAAATCGGGCGAGGCCTGCGGGGGCAGGATCTTCAGGGCCACGAACCGGTCGAGCGCGGGCTGGCGGGCCTTGTAGACCGCCCCCATGCCGCCGCGCCCGATCAGGTCCAGGATCTCCAGCTGGGGAAAATGGGCGGCCAGCTCCGCCGGCGGGGGCGGCTCGAATCCGGACGGCCGCGTCCCCGTCATCGTCTCGTCCTGTGCGCCCTGCTTCAGCAGACAGGCGGGACACAATCCGCCCGGCGCCTTCGCCCCCAGATCCCCCCCGCATCCGGGACAGGTTGATGTCGCGCTCATGTCTTCGTCTCCCCGGACGGCCCGCATCATGCGTCCTCCGTCCACTCATGGCCAGAAGCAAAAGGCGGCGGGCGTTACGCGATTTCTTGCGGAAAGACGCGTCCGTTCGGGCTATGCTGGGCGGAAACGGATCCGGACGCGCGGATCCCGGAGGACGGTGCAGACCATGAAGCGGATCCAATGCGCGGGGGCTCAGCCGGGGACCGAAGACGAGACGACGGCGCTGACCGATCGCGCCCGGCGTCCCGGGCTGGGAATCCCGGTCCTGGCCGCCGTCCTGACGCTGGGCGTCCTGGGCGCGAGGGCCGACGAGCGGCTGGCGGGCATCGCCTGCCGGTCGGTCCACCTGCAGTATGCGGCCCCATCCGCTTCGTGGTTCATCAACGAGGTCTCGGTCGAGCAGTGCGCGTCCGGCACGTTCTTCATGGTGTGCGGGTTCGACAAGGGCTATTGCGGCCTCCAGGAGCTGGCCGACGGCCGGCGCCTCGTGATCTTCTCCGTGTGGGATGATGCGCGGGGCGACGACCCGCGCGCGGTGGCCGAGGAGCGGCGGGTGCGCGTGCTCGACCAGGGCCAGGGCGTGCGCGTCGGCCGCTTCGGAGGCGAAGGGACGGGGGCGCAGACCTTCTACGACGTGGCGTGGAAGACCGGCGTCGTCTGCGCCGCGGCGATCCACGCGCGGACCGACGCCGGCCGCACGGCATTCACCGCGTGGTTCCGGGGGGACGAGAAGGGCGACTGGAAGAAGCTCGCGACGCTGGAGACGCCCGCCGCACGGGACCGGCTGCGGGGCATGCACTCGTTCGTGGAGGATTTCCGACGGAACCGGGTTTCGCTGCAGCACGCGCGGCGGGCGGCCTTCGGCCCCGGCTGGACCAGCGAGGACGGCACGACCTGGCGCGAGATCACGAAGGCGACATTCACGGCCGACGGGAATCCAGCCCGCAACATCGAGGCGGGGGTGAAGGACGGGCGGTTCTTCCTTTCAACCGGCGGAAACACACCGGATGGCGCGGGCAGGCTGGGGTCCGCCTTCGAGCGGCCTGCCTCGGGCGGGAAGCCATGTGTGCCCGCTTGCGGCGCCGGACCGCAGGCTCCGGAGAACCGGCGAGACGCATCCGGCCGCTGAAACGCCAGGGCCGCAAGGAAGACCGGCCCGGCCGGATATCTCGAAGCCGCCGGGGGTGCGTCCGGCCGCCCCGTCAGGACGTCGCGGGAGAGGTCCGGTTCATCCAGTGGCGCGCCATGCCGGCCCAGTGACGCCATTTGGGCGGGCAGTAGCGTTTCGCGAAGGCGTTCAGGTCCCCGTGGAAGTGCTTGCGGATCGTACCGGCCGCCCACCGTGCCTGCACCCGCAGACTCAGCAGAGGGGATCCCGCGTGCCGCCGGGCCCGGTGGCCGGGGTAGTCGGACGCGACGCCCATCTCCAGGCCGGGTGGCCCGTTCTCGATCTTGCGGATCACCAGCAGGAGCTTGAGGGCCTCGCCGGCCAGGCGGTATTCCCTCCCCACGTCCAGCAGGACGCCGACCTCCTGTTCCGGCAATGCGCCCGCGATGACCGCCACGTCCGGCGGGATCTTCCCCCTGGCCGCGCCCGCCGCCAGAAGAACCGCGACCAACACCGTCATCCAACGCCTCATATCGACCTCTCTATTCGCCTTTTTGGAAAAAGGGGCGTGCATGATACCAGGCGACCGCGAAAAGGCAATCCCTCAATTCAGAGCCGCAAAGCCCCCACGTCGCCAAGGAGCCCATGAAGGAGCTGGCCGAGGCATGAAACCCGCCGCTATTCACCCAGCGGCCGCCGCTGTCGCAGGGCTACGACAGCTTCGCGGCTACGGTCTCCTCCGCAGCCTCCCGGCGAAGAAAGGACCGTGACGCCGTCTCCGCTCCTATCGACCACGGTGGCGGTCAGGCGCCGCTGATAATCGAAGAAGAAGTCATTCGTCCGGCGGCTCGCGGGATCGGCGTCGAAGGCGGCCTGCGACCCGGGGGGGCGTCGGCACGGGAACGAGAGATGCGCCCACGCCCGCGCCCATGCCCACATTGGGATTGAAATCCGGCGCCGAAACGGTCATAAGAGCCGCCCGCGTGCAAGACGCCGAAGGACCCTTTCATGAAGCCCGATGCCCTGATCGCCCTGGAAGACGGAACCTGCTTTGAAGGCCGGGCCTTTGCCGGCCGGGGCGAGGTGTACGGCGAGCTGGTGTTCAACACCTCGATGACCGGCTACCAGGAGATCCTGACGGACCCGTCCTACCACGGCCAGATCGTCACCCTCACCTACCCCCTGATCGGCAACTACGGCATCAGCGCCGAGGACATGGAGTCGTGGCGCCCGCATGCCGCGGCGCTGGTGATCGGCGAGTGCAGCCGAACCGCGAGCAACTGGCGCGCGAGCCGGTCGCTGCCGGACTTCCTCAACGAGAAGGGCCTGCTGGGCGTGGACCACGTCGACTGCCGCGCCATGACGCTGCACATCCGGTCGCGCGGCGCGATGAAGTGCGTGCTGTCGACGGAGGACCTCGACCGCGACCGCCTCGTCGAGAAGGCGCGTCGGTCGCCCGGCCTCGTCGGCCGCGACCTGGCGACGGAGGTGAGCACGCCGGAGCGGTACACCTGGCCCGGCCGGCACGCGGCGCTGGAGGCCTTCTCCACCGTCGCCGCCACCGGACGCAAGGCGTGGGACGGTTGGATCGGGCCGGCCGCGGGCGGCCCGAAGCGGTTCCGCGTCGCCGTGCTCGACTGCGGCATCAAGCTGAACCAGCTCCGCCTCCTCGCGCGACTCGGCTGCGAGCTGGAGGTCTTCCCGAATTCGACGCCGCCCGGCGACATCCTGGCGTGGGCGCCGGACGGCCTGTTCATCTCCAACGGTCCCGGCGACCCGGAAGGGGTGCCGGACACCGTTTCCAGCATCCGGAAGATCATCGCGACGGGCCTTCCGACGTTTGGAATCTGCTTCGGGCACCAACTGCTCGGCCTCGCGCTCGGCGGGCGCACGTACAAGCTGAAATTCGGCCATCGCGGCACGAACCAGCCGGTGATCGACCGCACGACCGGCAAGGTCGAGATCACCTCGCAAAACCACGGCTTCGCGGTGGACATGACATCGCTGCCCGACGACCTCGTCGAGCACACGCACATCAACCTCAACGACCAGACCTCCGAGGGCCTGCGGCACCGCACGCTGCCCGTCTTCTCCGTCCAGTACCACCCCGAGGCGGCGCCCGGCCCGCACGACTCGACGTATCTCTTCGGGCGTTTCATCGCGCTGATGGAAGCGCGCAGGGGGTGAGGCCGCGCCCGCCGGCGATTCCGGCGGCGGGCGGGACGGCCGTCCTACGCCGAGACCCAGGGACCGATTTCGAACCCGGCCTCCTCGATCATGGCGACGTCGCGCGACCGGCCCTGTCCCGGCGTGGTCAGGTAGCCCTCGGTGAAGAGGGAATTCGCGGGATAGAGCGCCAGGGGCTGCATGGAACGCAGGCACGCCTCGCGTCCGCCGGCGACGCGGATTTCGCGGTCGGGATTCACGAACCGGAACATCGCCAGGGCCCGAAGGCACTCGGCGGGCCGGAGACGCGCCCGGCCCTCGAGGGGCGTGCCCGCGCGCGGATCGAGGAAATTGACGGGGATCGAGTCGGCGCCGACCTCGCGCACGGCGAACGCGAGATCGACGCGGTCCTCGTCGGTCTCCCCCATGCCGATCAGGCCGCCGCAGCAGATCTCCAGGCCGGCCGCGCGCGCGGCGCGCACGGTCTCCACGCGGTCCCGCCAGGAATGCGTGGAGCAGATCGCCCCGTAGTAGCGCTCGGACGTCTCGAGGTTATGGTTGTAGCGGTTCACGCCCGCCGCCCGCAGGCGCGCCGCCTGCTCGCGCGAGAGAAGGCCGAGGGACATGCAGATCTGGATGGGCGACACCGAGCGGATCCGGCGGGCCGCCTCGCACAGCCGGTCGACCTCCGCATCGGACGGGCTCCGGCCGCTGGTGACGATGCAGTAGCGGTAGGCGCCGGCCCGCGCCGCCTGCTCCGCGCCCTCGACGATCTCGTCCGCCCCCTGCAGTCCGTAGGCCTCGATCCCGGCCTCCGCGGCGGCCGACTGGCTGCAGAAGGCGCAGTCCTCGGTGCACATCCCGCTGCGCGCGTTGCGCAGGACATGGAGGTGGACCCGCCGTCCGAAGTATCGCCGGCGGATCCGGTACGCGGCCTGCAGGAGATCGAGGAGATCGTCGTCGCCCGACCGCAGCACCGCGAGCGCCTCGTCGCGCGTCGCGGCCCGGCCGCCGAGCACCCGCTCCGCCCGTTCGTTCCAGTTCATTGTCTGTGGATTGTCCTTTCGGCCCCGGCCTCGTATGATGCCGCTTCCCGGCAGGATACCGGATGGGGAGCGACGCTGCAAAAATGAAACGGGAAGCATGGCTCGAGGGAGAACTCGCGAGGCTGGGCGATGCCGGCCTGCGCCGGCAGTTGAGAACCTGGACCTCCGTCGGACCGCATCTCACCGCGGAGGACGGGCGGCCCCTGCTGAATCTGGCGTCGAACGACTACCTGGCCCTCGCGCACCACCCCGACGTCATCGCCGCCGCTCGGCGCGCCCTGTACGACTACGGGGCGGGCGCGACGGCCTCGCGGATGGTCACGGGCACCCTGCCCTGTCACACGATCCTCGAAGAGCGGCTGGCCAGCCACCGGGGCTATCCCGCCGCCCTCCTCTTCAGCAGCGGCTACGCGGCGAACCTCGGCGTCCTGACCTCGCTGGCCCGGCGGGGCGATCACGTCTTCGCCGACCGGCTGATCCACGCCAGCCTGATCGACGCCGCCCGGCTCTGCGGGGCCGGCCTGCACCGGTTCCGGCACAACGACGCCACGCACCTGGCCGAACTCCTCGCGCAGGCCCCGGCCCGCGGGCGGCGCATCGTGGCCGTCGAGTCCGTGTTCAGCATGGACGGCGACCTGGCGCCGCTGGACGACCTGGCGGCCGTGGCGGATCGGTACGACGCCCTGCTGGTCGTGGACGAGGCCCACGCGGAGGGCGTGTTCGGGCCGGGCGGACGCGGCCGCGTGGCGGAGGCCGGTCTGCAGGACAAGGTCAACCTCTGCGTCGCCACCCTCAGCAAGGCGCTGGGCTCGGCCGGCGGATTCGTCGCCTGTTCGGAGCCGATGCGCACCCATCTGCTCCATCGGGCCCGGTCCTTCATCTACTCCACGGCGACGCCGCCCGCCGCCATGGGCGCGGCCCTGGGGGCGCTGAACGTGCTCGCGCGCGACCCGGGGCGCGGCGCCGAGGTGCTGGCCCGCGCCTACCTCTTCCGGCAACGCCTGGCCGCCGCGGGGCTGGAAACCCTGCGCTCGCAGAGCCAGATCATTCCCGTGCTCCTGGGCGATGCCGAGCGCACGATGGCCGTCGCCGCCCGGCTCGAGGAGGGAGGCATCCTGGCGGCGGCGATACGCCCGCCCAGCGTGCCGCCGGGCACGGCCCGCCTCCGGTTTTCCATCACGTACGGCCATGCCCCCGAGGAACTCGAGCGCGCGGCCGACTGCATCGTCGCCGCCGTGCAGGCGGAGGGAGCGGCGTGAAGACGCCCCTGCTGCTCCTGGCCGGCTGGGCGCACGGCGTCGGCCACCTGCAGTCGCTCGCGGAGATGCTGGCCTTCCGTTTCGACGTCCGGTCCGTGGCGCCGCACGAGCTCTGGGCGGAGAGCGACCGCCCCCCCTTCTTCGCCTCCGGCGCGTTGCGCCGGATCGCGGCGCTTCCGGTCCCCCCGCTGCTGGCGGGATGGTCGATGGGCGCCCTCGTCGCGCTCGACACCGCCACGCAGCCCGACGCGCCGCCGCCGGCCGGGCTGGTGATGGTCTCGGGCACGTGCCGGTTCTGCGCGGACGACGACTATCCCTGCGGTCAGCCGCGCGAGCACCTGCGCGCCCTTCGCGCCCAGGTGCTTCTGCACCGTGATCCGGCGCTGAACGCCTTCTTCCGGGAGGCGGCGCTGCCGCGCCGCATGTCCCGCGAGGAAGCCGCCGAGCGCACACGCGCGGCGTGGGCAACGGGTCCGGAGGCGCTGCTCGCGGGCCTGGACTACCTCGATACCGCCGACGTGCGCCCCCGCCTCCGCACGGTCGAGTTCCCGAGCCTCTGGCTCCACGGGCAGGCGGATCGCGTGATCCCCTGCGGCGCGGCCGCGTGGGCGGCCGTGCGGCTGCCGCGCGCGCGGGTGCGGATCCGCGAGTCCGCGGGGCATGACCTGCCGGCCGAGTCGGCGGCCTGGACCGCACGGGCCATACTCGAATTCGCGGATCAGGAGCGCATCGCCTGAAGGCGCTTCGTCACCTCCGGGCCACGCACGCCAGGTTCAACCGCGGCGCCGACCGCTACGAGGCGCTGGCCGGCGTCCAGCGCGAGGCGGCGGTGCGGCTCGTCGGACGGCTGGCGACGCTCGTCGAACCCCTGCGCATCCTCGAAGCGGGCTGCGGGACCGGCATGCTGACCCGCCTTCTCCTCAACCGATTCCCGCGGTCGCGCGTCGATGCCGTGGATGTGTCCGAACGGATGCTGGAGGCGGCCCATCGCGGCATGGGTCCCTGCCCGCGCGTCCGGTGGTTCCAGACCGACGCGGCCTTCTTCCGGAGCGCCCTGCCCTACCCGCTGGTGGCCAGCAGCTCGGCGCTGCACTGGTGCTGTCCGATCGACTCCGCCCTCCGCAACCTGTACGCGCTCACCGCCGACGGCGGCACGCTGGCCGTGTCGGTGATGCTCGACGGCACCCTGGCCGAGCTGGTGGCCAGCCGCCGGCGAACCGCTCCGCACAAGGATCCGCCCGGTTGCCTGCCCTCGGCCTCCGCGTTCGCGTCGGCGGTCACGGAGGCCGGCTTCGACATCGAGGAGCGCGCGGAGTACACCCTTTCGAGCCGCCACGCCTCGGCGCAGGAGATGCTCCGCCACCTCCATGACCAGGGGCTGACCGGCGGCGCCCTGTTTCGACCCCTGCAGCCCTTGACGCGCGGGGAATTGCGACGATTGGCCGAAGACTATGAGCGCCATCACGCCGATGCCGGCGGCGCCGTGCCCGCCGCCTACCGGATCGGGTGGATCGTCGCTCGGAAACCGCCAAGGCCCTTCGGTTGCGGCTCGCCGCCTTGAGAAGGACCCCGGCCAGACACGCACGCGGCACTGAACCGGCACTCCTCTCCGGAAGGGGCGTCTCCTGCTTCGTCCTGAGAGGTCCATTCGGCGGTCTCCACTCGGCGGTTGAACTCCGTCGTCGTTTGGTGCAGCCTCCCACCGGCTCCTCCGGATGGCGATGGATCGATTCCCACTGATCCCGGTCTGCCTGTTGTTCGCGGCACAAGTGCCGGCGGCTGACCCGGCAGTGACCTTCCACGTCGCGCCGGAAGGCCATGACACGCACGCGGGGACGGAAGACAAGCCGTTCGCCACCCTGGCGCGGGCGTGCGACGCCGCACGGCAGATGGGGACCAACCAAGCCCGGAGGCTCGTGGTTCGCGGAGGAAGGTACTATGACGTTTCGATCGCGCTCGGGCCACAGGACTCGAGACTGACCATCGAGGCCGCGCCCGGCGAAACGCCGGTTCTCCATGGAGGGAGGCGTGTCACGGGTTGGGAGAAGGACGGCGACACGTTCTACGCCGCCAGGTTGCCCGGGGTGAAGGAAAGGACGTGGGATTTCAGGGCGTTGGTGGTGAACGGTGAGCTGCGGCCTCGCGCCCGGCTGCCCCGGACCGGTGAGTTCACCCATCTCAGCCGCTTCGACGCCCCATGGCATACCACCGCCGGCGGCGGGTTCCGAGGCGCCGACACGCCGGAACTGAAGGCGAGTGTGCAGTACAGGGAGGGCGACCTTGGCCCCTGGCTCGACATCAACAACGCGGAGCTGACCCTCTACCACCAATGGGACGATTCCGTTGTCGGTCTCCGGTCGCATGATCCGGAAACGCAAACCCTGCAATTCTCCAACCCTTCAGGGTATCCGCCGGGCGCCTTCGGCGTGACCGCCTACGTGGTCTGGAACGTCCGCGAAGGGATGTTCGAACCTGGCCGGTGGTATCTGGACCGCACGAGGGGAATGGTCGTCTACTGGCCGAAACCGGGCGAGAACATCGGAGAGATCGAGGCGGTGGCACCGACCGTGGAGTCCATCATCCGCATCGAAGGCGGCGATGGGGCGCCCGTGTCCGGCGTCACCCTCGACGGCCTCCATCTCTGCGCCACGACCGCGCCGCTGCTCACGGGCGGGTGGGCGGCGGGTGTCTTCCCGGGAGCCGTGGAGACCCGCTTCACTCGCGACTGCACCTTCAGACGCCTGCGCATCTCCGGCGTCGGCGGTCAGGCCATCCGCATGGCCGACGGCATGAACAACACGGCGACCCGCTGCGAGATCGCCGGTGTCGGCGCCGGCGGCATCTACGATATGCGCGGCGGCGGAAACCGCATGGGCGACAATCGTATCCGGGGATTCGGCCGAATCTACTCCAGCGCCATCGGCCTGCGGATCACGGGCGCCGACCAGAAGCGGCCCGAGCTGAGCCGCGACAACGAGGTCTCGAACAACGAGGTCTCCGACGGCCCCTACGTCGGCATTGAGTTCGGCGGTTGCCGGAACCGCTTCGAGCGAAACCTCGTGTACGATGTGATGAAGGTGCTCAGGGATGGAGCGGCCTTCTACGGCGACGGCAAGGACAACGTGATCCGCGGCAACGTGGTCCGCGACATCCCGCCCGGCAAGCAGGCGCACGCCTACTACATCGACGAACTGGGCGAGGGCATCCTGGTCGAGCACAACCTGTCCGTCGGTTGCGAGTGGCCGGTGCACATGCACATGGCCGCGCGAAACATCATCCGGAACAACCTGTTTATCGGTGACGGGGCCATCCGGCTGACGTTCCCGAGGAGCAGCCGGTTCACCATGGACAGGAATATCGTGGCAGCGCACGGACCGATCGCCGTTGAGAACCCGGCGGCCGTGACAATGTGGACGAACAACCTGTTCTTCAGCCGGGCGGGACAGTACACGGGCGTTCCTGAAACCGTTCAGAAGGCCGCCCCGGCCTTCGTCGACCCCGCCGGGATGGACTACCGCTTCAAAGCGGACTCGCCCGCAACGGCGCTCGGGATCCAGCCCCTCGGCGTCCGCGAGGTCGGTCCCGGACGGAGAACTCGATCCGCCATCGAGCAGCCGTGAATGAGCCCACCTCCCACGTGCAGGCGACGCTTGCCCGCCCGCCTGCCTCGGGGAGTCGATGCACGCGATGTGGGCGACCGGAGGGCGTGACGGGATGGAGGAAGCGGTCGGGGTTCGGGATCGGGATCGAAAGCCCGGACCGGCGACCCATGCCGGCGAGAATCCCGGTTTTCCGACGCCGACCGGATTCCGGGCGGGCAACTTCGATCCCATGCCGTGCCTCGCGTGACGCGGCCGACCCGTACAGAGGCCGCGCCGCATCGTGCATGGCGCTCCCGAAGGCGCTGATCATCGGGGATTCTCCTTCGCCGTTGGAGTGCTGACAAGCCGGCCGTCCCGGCGTAGAGTGCGAACCAACGATGATGCGAAGCGAAAGGAGACCGCCTGATGAGCACGACCCGACGGGAGTTTCTGAAGTCATCGCTCGCCGCCGGCCTTGCCGCCGGCCTCGTCCCCTACGCGCGGGGGGCCGAGTCGGCGAAGCTCAAGACCATCCTGATCGGCACCGGCTGGTGGGGCATGAACATCCTCGGCGAGGCCATGGCCTCCGGCGCCTGCCGCGTGGCGGGGCTGTGCGACGTCGACCAGCGCTTCCTCGACAGGGCCGCGGCAAAGGTCCAGCAAGTCAGCGGCGACCAGCCGAAGAAGTACCGCGACTTCCGCGAGGCGCTGGCGGCGGAGAAGCCCGACATCGCCATCGTCGCCACGCCCGACCACTGGCACGCCCTGTGCATGATCGAGGCGGTGAAGGCGGGCGCCCACGTCTACGTCGAGAAGCCCATCAGCCACACGATCCGGGAAGGGCGGGCGATGGTCAACGCCGCCCGCAAGCACGGCCGGACCGTCCAGGTCGGCACGCATCGCCGTGTCTCGCCCCACAACGTCTCCGGCCGCGAGTTCATCCGCTCCGGCAAGGTCGGCAAGATCGGCATGATCCGCGCCTTCGTGAACTACGGCGGCGGGCCCGAGCGGCCGCGCAGGAACACCGAGCCGCCCAAGGAACTGGATTGGGACTTCTGGTGCGGACCGGCGCCGGTGCGGCCGTTTAACGGCGATCCGGACAACCCCTGGAGCGGCGGGATTCACCCGCGAGGCTTCCGCGGATACCTCGACTACGCCAACGGGCAGCTCGGCGACTGGGGGATCCACTGGCTCGACCAGATCCTGTGGGTCACGGGCGAGAAGTGGCCGCGCACGGTATTCTCCACCGGCGGGCGCCCGATCCGCGGGCCGGCGATCCTGACCGCGGAGGAGCAGACCAGCGACGCCCCCGACCACCAGGCGGCGACCTTCGAGTTCGAGAACCTGACCGTGCAGTGGGAACACCGCCAGTTCGCCGGCAACAGCGCGGAGAAGGGCGAGAACGTCGGCTGCTACTTCTACGGCACCGAGGGCACGTTCCACATGGGATGGCAGAAAGGCTGGACGTTCTACCCGTCGGACGGCAGGAAGACGCCGATCCACGAGGAACCCCGGCTCGGCCAGCCGGACTCGCAGAACATCAAGGAGCTGTGGGCCGATTTCCTCGATGCGATCCGCACCGGCCGGACGCCGGTGTGCGACATCGAAGAGGTGCAACGCTCCACCAACATGGCGCTGCTCGGCATGCTCTCGCTGAAACTCGGCCGCAGCGTGCGGTGGGACGGCGAGAAGGAGGTCATCCTCGACGATCCCGACGCCAACAAGCGGCTCTCCCGTGCGTACCGCAAGCCGTGGGTGTATCCGGACATCGCGTGAGCTCGCTCAACACCCTCGCACCCGCTCCAACTCCAACTCCAACTCCCCATCGCACTCCCAATCGCAATCGCAATCAATCCGACGCCTGAAGACGAGCCCCAGACATCCAACGACCGCCGACACGCCGGGTGAGTGTCGGCGTCCGAGCGGTATCGGTTCGTCGCGCGCCGAGGCGACGGCGGCGCGCTTCATGCCCACGCGGTGGACCGTCGTGCTCGCGGCCCGCCGCCCCGGGGGCGGACCGGAGCTGGCCGAGCTGTGCCGAGTCTACTGGCGGCCGCTCTATGCCTACGTGCGGCGCGAAGGCCATCGCGCCCACGAGGCGCAGGACCTGACGCAGGAGTTCTTCGCCCGCCTCATCGCCGGCGAAATGCTCGCGGGCGTCGACCCGGGCAAGGGCCGGTTCCGGTCTTTCCTGCTGGCCTGCCTCAAGCATTTCCTCTCGCACGAACGCGAACGCGCGCGGGCGCAGAAGCGGGGCGGAGGCCACACCGTGTTCTCCCTCGACGACCCGGAAGCGCAATTCCAGGTCGCGGCGCGCGACGACCTGACGCCGGACCGCATGTACGACCGCCAGTGGGCGCTCGCCGTGCTCGACCAAGCCCTGTCGAGGATCCGCGGCGAATACGAGGCGGGCGGGCGAACCGACCTGTTCGACGCGTTGCGCGACACGCTGACGGCGGGGGCCGCCGCTTCGCCGCTGGCCGAGATCGGCCAGCGGCTGGGCATGAACGAGGGCGCGGTGCGGGTCGCCGCCCACCGCCTGCGCCGCCGCTTCCGCGAGGCCCTGCGCGGCGAGGTCGCCCGCACCGTCGACGACCCGGCCGAGATCGACGAGGAGATCCGCCATCTGCTCCGCTGCCTGTAACGTCCCGCCCGCTTTCCGTCTGAAAGGGGTGGGGGCGTGGAAGACCCGATGAGCGACGAACCGAAATCGAAGCAGTGCGGCGGATGCGGCCGGGCGATGCCGGCGGACGCTCCGCAGGGGTTGTGCCCGGCCTGCCTGATGGAGCGGGGACTGGACACGCGATCGGCCGGCAGCGGCGCCGTGTCGCCGCCGCCTCCGACGCCCGCGGAACTGGCGCCCTTTTTCGCGGACCTCGACATCGCCGAGCTGCTCGGCCGGGGCGGCATGGGCGCGGTCTACAAGGCGCGGCAGAAGAAGCTCGACCGTTGGGTGGCGCTGAAGATCCTCCCGCCCGCGGTCAGCCGCGATCCGCAATTCTCCGAACGCTTTTCGCGCGAGGCGCTCGCCCTCGCGCGGCTGAATCATCCGAACATCGTCACGATCCACGACTTCGGCGAATCGCAGGGGCTCTACTACTTCGTGATGGAGTACGTCGACGGCGTGAACCTGCGGCAGTTGCTTCACCGCGGGCGGATCTCGCCCCGCGAGGCGCTGGCCATCGTGCCGCAGATCTGCGACGCCCTCCAATACGCCCACGATCACGGAATCGTCCACCGCGACATCAAACCCGAGAACATCCTCGTCGACCGTGCCGGCCGCGTGAAGGTGGCCGACTTCGGCGTGGCGAAACTGGTGGAACGGACGGAATTCGGACAGCCGGACGGCGAGGGTTCGGCCATCGGCAATCGACAATCGACAATCGGCAATACCGTCCTGGGCACGCCGTCCTATATGGCGCCCGAGCAGGCCGACCGGCCGCAGGACGTCGACCACCGGGCGGACATCTACTCCCTCGGCGTCGTGCTGTATCAGATGCTCACGGGCGAACTGCCCGGCCGGCGCATCGAGCCGCCTTCGCACAAGGTCATGATCGATGTCCGGTTGGATGAAGTCGTTCTGCGCGCGATGGAGCGGGAGCCGGAGCGGCGATACCAGCAGGTGAGCGAGATCAAGAACGCGGTCACGGTTATCGCGGAGACCGCGCCGCCCGCCCCTCCGTCCGTCCCGCCTGCGCCGCCGGGGTCGGTCCCGCCGCAGGCGCGGGCGGCCACGGTCCCCGCCCGGCCGGGGCGTATGTGGTGGGCGGCCGCCGCGATCTCGGTCGTGGTGGCGCTCGCGGCAGTGCCGGCCCTCTGGCTCGCCGTGCGGTCGGTGCGCCGGCGCGTCCTCGATCGGCAGACAGCCTCGCTCGACTCCGCCCGTCCCGTGCCGGAATCCCGCTACGGCCGCGCTCTCCTCGCCGGCCCCGACCTGCGCGTACGCGCGGGGCCGCACACGTTCGCCCTGCGGTCGGTGGTCCGCAACGACCGCGACGGCTCCGTGCAGGCGGAGGACGGACGGAGCGGGCTGGTCGAAGCGCCGGCCTTGGCCACGAACTCCCCGTTGGTCCGGCAGGCGGCGTGGCTCGACGTGGCGCAGTTCTCGTTCGGCATCGAGTCGGACGACCCGCCGTCGAACCTGCTCTATGATGTCGTGGAGGCGCGGGTCTACGATCCCGCCGGCGGCATGGTTCTCGGTCCCCGCGACCGCCGCCGCGGCACGCGGTGGGAGCTGCTCGACGACGGCCTGCTCGAGGTGCGCAGTGCCGGGTACACCCTGCCCGGGCGCCTCGACCTGTGGTTTCGTGTCCGTTGCCACACCGGCGCCGCCGACCGCGTCCTTGTGCCCCTCCAGGCGGGCGCCACGGCGGAGGTCGACGGGGACACGCTGACCGTGCGCGAGGTTCGCGCGGGGAAGTGGAATCGGGCGAGCCGGGGCTGGGTGTACGAGAACGGCCGGGGATGCACCGTGGCAGCCGAATGGGGCCACCGGCGCACCGGCGCCGATCGACAGGTGTGCCTGCTCGATCGGGCGGGACGTCGCGTGGCGGCACGGGGCATGGGGACGCTCGACCACGGCCGATCCGGTCCGCAAGTGCTCCATTTTGCGGCCGCCGCCGAATGGGGCAGCCAGCTCGAGCTGCGCCGGATCGGCGAGCAGCATGACATCGTCTTCACGGGGGTCCGCCTGCCGGCGGTCCCGCCCGGACCGCTGCCCTGGACCCCGCCGTTGCGATTCGATGTCGGCGGGCGCGAGGGGTCGTGGGAGTCCGACGCCCTCGATCCGCTGCGCGTGCGTCTGATCGCGCTGCGCGGCGTGGCGGAGAAGCCGGGGTCGAGCGCGGCGCTCGCATGGGACCTGAGCATCGAACGGTTCCGCGAGGAATGCGGCCCGATGACGTCGGCGGACCGTCGTTGCTCGATCCTGGTCGCCGTCCGCGGCCTGGAGGGACTGGAGGGCGCCGTACGCCTGTATGACCGCGACGGGAACCCCCTGGCCCGCGCGCTGTGGGAGCGCACGTTCATCGACGATGATGGATACACGGAGGCCGAGACCCGCGCCCTGTTTTTCGACGTCCCGTTGGAGAGGGTGCGCACCGCCGTCGTCCGTCCCCTGGGGCCTCTGCCGGATTCCGCGTCGCTGGATCACATGCTGAGAACGGAGCGGATCCCCGAGCCGTCGCCGTGCTCCGCGCTGCAATTCCGCCTGGTGGCCGAGCCGGGGAGCCGTGAACCGGTCGATCGGCTCGCCCCGCCGCCCGGCAGCCGGTCGGCGGAGCCCCTTCCGGTGCTCCGGAAGGTGCTGCTCGACGGCACGGCCGTGTCACGGGCCGGCTGCGAACTCGAGGGAGAAGGCCGTCATCGCGTGATGGTTGAGTTCTCACGGGAGGGCCGGAGGGAATTCGAGCGGATCACGGCCACCCACACCAACCGCCAGTTGGCCGTCGTATACCGCGGCGCACTGCTTTGCGCACCGATGATCCGCGAACCCATCGCGGGCGGACAGGCCGCCATCGCGGGCAGTATGCCGGCCGAGGAGGTCCATGCGCTCGTCGATACGCTCAACCGAACGGGAGTTCCGTCCACGCGTCGAGCATTCTCCCCGGACACGGAGGTGGTCCTGCCCTGGGTGACGTCGAATATGTCGGCCGCTCTTGACCTGGACACGGGACAGGTGCTGACCAACCTTCCGGCACGCGAAGAGCCATCTCTGCGACCGCTGACCGACGCGGGCGGCGATCTCGCGGCGTGGCAGGAAGCAACCCCCTACGATCTCTCCGCGATGCAGACGATATGCGCGCCCGGCTGGAACGGCGCGTGGGAGAGATGTTCCGCGGCCGATGTCTTCAACCTGTGGCCCCTTGTCCGCGGCCCCACGCCTCCGGCCGAGGCGATCAGCCGCCTGCAGACGGATGCCGAGGCGCATTTCTTCGCCACACGGGAAGGCGCCCGCGGGATTCTGCGGGTGCTGGGCGTGTCCACGAATCCGGCCGGTCTTCGCCTTCAATACCGCACCGTGATTCTGCCGGCTGACGCGCGGAACGATGGAAGCCCGGAGGCCCCCGAAGTCGGCCCCTCCCGCGTCGAATCCGCTGCGACGCCGGCCGGTCCTTCAGTCCAACCGGTCCGGACCGGCGACGCGGCGGGCCGGTTCGACCGGTCGGCCATCGCGACCCCGCCCCCCACATCCGTTGACGCGCCCTCGATCGGACCCGACGCGCCGCCTTCGGCGACACCCGGCGATTCGATCCGGGACGCATCGTCCGCCCCGGTGCAGGTGAGCGCGCGCGGCAAGATCCTCCTCCTGCCCGTTCTGCTTCTCGGTGCCGGTCTCGGCCTGCTCGCGCTCGTGGGTGTGGGGATCTGGGTCTGGCGGGGCGCCCGGTACGGCACCGCTCTCGGCCGTTCCGCGCTGGTGCTCGCGCTGGCCGGTCCGGTTCTGGGCGCATGCGTCGGCGGGATCCTGCGTGTACTCGGAATCGGTGCCGCCGCCGGGGCCTTCGGATTCCTCGCCGTGGAACTGGCGGCGCTCGTCATGGGCATCGGTGCCCGCCGCTCGGTTTCAGGCAAGGCCGCGATCGTCGTCTCCGCCGTCCTGCTGGTGGCGGCGCTGCTGGCGATGGCATGAAGCAGATAGATTGTTCCGCCAAGACATGAGACGCAGATGCGCAGGATGGGGCAACCGATCGAAATCGAAATCGGGATCGCTGCGCGGAGGAACGGACGGATTGGAGCGGAAGAGTTGAGCGGCCGGGACCGTTGGGTTGCGGCTCGCCGCCTTAGGCGTTTCCCATGTCATCGATCCATGTGGGCCACATTGTGCGTCGTGCCTGTCGGTCTTCGCTGGCCGTCGCGCCGCCTTCAGAGATGGGTCCGCCGTCTTCTCGACGGAGAGGGCGGCTGCTGCCAGCCTGGTACCGCGCGCAATCCTGCGCGCGACCGATGCGCCGGGAGAACAGAATGGGAAGACTACGGCAGGTCGAAGACGTACCCTTCGGGCGTGCTCTCCCACTCGTTGATGTAATGGGAATCCGCCTGAAGGACGACCAGCCGGTTTCCGCGCACGCTGGACTTCAATTCGGCGATCGGCAGGCCGGTGAAGACGCTGTAGTGGGTCTCCACGGACGAACCCGGTAACCGCTCGGTCAGCAGCACGGCCTCGGCGGGGACCAGGTTCCAGGGGGAGCGCTCGCCGCGGTAGACCTCCATGACTTCGTCCGGGTCGTACATCCAGGCCTGCAGCGCGTAGCCCTCCGCATGGTAGGAGGGGCCTTCCCAGTAGGGATCCGGGTAACCGGGCCCGGCGTTGCCCAGGCCGTACCAGGTCCGCCCCAATCCGCGGTAGGCGAAGCACAGCACGCCGTGGCGCGTGTCGGTCTCGATCCATTTCATGTCGGTGACCTCGTTCCCGACCCACCAGGCCTCGTTGGTCGGGCGGTTGGCCACCCACCAGGCGCTCGTCGCGTTGACGCAGCGGACGCTCGGTCCCTGGAGCGACTCCTCCGGGTGGCAGATCAGCGTCGTCCCCCGGACCTTTCCGTTCGTGAGGGCCGGGTTGATCGCGAACAGGTTCGGGCCCCAGCGGCCGAGGGCCGCGCCGGAAATGCCCTCGAGCCCGGCGAGGTAGGCGAATCCCGCGTCGCGGAGGGCCTGTGGCGGCTCGCTCAAGTACCCGCCGACGCGGGAATGATGGGCATGGTCGTTGCAGACGGCCCAGAGACCGGACGCGGTCCCGCCCCCGTCGTAGCCGCCCACGTAGTAGCCCTGCGTCTGCCAATCCGTGGCATCGGCGTTGTACCACTGGTACTTGGTGAAGCGGATCCGGCCGCCGGTCTCCAGCAGCCCGCCCACCAGCAGGCTGCCCGCCTCGCCGTCGGTCCAGCCGGCGGGTTCCAGCCCACCCGTGACGTCCATCCAGCCGCCGATCCTCGCCCCCTCGCGCCCGTCGAGGACCGCCGGGAGCTGCACCTGGGCCTGGCGGTCGTAGTACGGGTGACCGACGACCAGCAGGTTTCCGTTGGTCAACTGGGCATGCACACCGGAGGAATAGCCGAAGCGATAGTCCCCGGATGGCGCCAGAGGAATCCCGAACGTCCCCGCGAACCCGGCCTCCAGGTCCGCCCAGGTGAGCAGGCTCTTCGACCGCTTCATCCGGAAGAACGCGCGCGGCGTGGCGCCCATGTTCATGGTCCAGCCGACCGCGCCGTCCACGCGGGCCGTTCGGGTGCTGTCCGCGAGATCCATGAAGGGCTGCGCCAGGTCGACGGTTGACTGAATCACCAACCGCTCTCCCATCGGAGCCAAGCCGTCCAGCCGGACCAGGCCCGAAGCGTCCACGGAGACATTCGTGATTTCCGGGACCGACTGTCCCCACCCCGCCGCCGCCCGGAGCAGCGCGCCGGCGGCCGCCACCCGGCGCATCCAGCCTTTCATGTTCATGGCCTGCCTTCCTCCTGGCATGAAAGCGCTACTTCGGGCTGATCGCAACGGGAATGTGACCGCACCGTCCGAAAGGCGAATTCGCATCCGTGGCGGGGCAGGTCTGCGACGCGGCGCGCCCGCGTTCGCTCCAGTGATTCTAACGGGCCACTTCCACGAAGGGTACAGAACGAAACGCCTGATGCCATCCTTGAGCTTCGTGACGCCGAAGTGGATCCGCCGTCCGGTCTTGACGCCGGCCCACTTCATGCAGGTCAGCAGATGCGCACAACCGATTACCCGGTTCGACAGCCCGTCGAATTCCACCCTTCATGTCGCTCTGGCCTGGCTTCTCGATCCTCCACCGGTTCACCCGGGGTCGTCTCTTCCCGGGACAAACCATCCAAGGACTGATTCCCATAGACGGCGCGGCTGCACGGAGAAACGGAAGAAACACGGTCGGCGCAATGAGCGACCAGGACGGTTGGGTTGCGGCTCGCCGCCTCAGGGGGCCAGCGCCAGGTCCCTGAGCGTCTTCTCGAGTACGGCGCGGTTCTTCTCCTCCATCTCGCAGAGCGGGAGGCGGTAGACCTCCTCGATGCGTCCCATCATGGCCAGGGCGGCCTTGACGGGGAGGGGATTGGACTCGATGAAGAGGTCCGCGAACAGGCCGTAGTACTGCAGGTGCATCTTGCGCCCCTCTTCCCAGCGGCCGGCGAGGATGTGACGCACCATGTCGCCCACAACCTTCGGCGCGACGTTCGAGGCCACGCTCACCACGCCGCGCGCGCCCACGCTCATCATGGGCACCGTCAGCGAATCGTCGCCCGACAACACCTCGATGTTGCACTGGCGGACGATCTGGCTCACGCGCTCGACGCTTCCGCCGGCCTCCTTGATGGCCACGATGTCCGGGTGGGCCGCGAGTTTCACGATCACGTCGAGCGGGATCTCGCGGCCGGCGCGCCCCGGCACGTTGTAGAGCACGACCGGCAGGCCGACCTGGGCGACGGCGGTGAAGTGCTTGATGAGGCCCGCGGATGTGGGCTTGTTGTAGTACGGCGTGACCTGGAGCGTCGCGTCGGCGCCGGCGTCCTTGGCGTGCTGGGTCAATTCCATCGCCTCGCGCGTGGAGTTGCCCCCGGTGCCGGCGATGACCTGCACGCGCTTGCGGGTGGCGACGACGACCTCCTCGATGACCTTGTGGTGCTCGTCGTAATCGAGGGTCGGCGACTCGCCGGTCGTCCCGGCCGGCACGAAGCCTTCCACGCCGCTGGCGATCTGCCATTCAACCAGATCGCGCAGCCGGCCATAGTCCACCCGCCCGTCGCGCCCGAACGGCGTGACCAGCGCGGTATAGGTTCCCTGGAACATAGTCCGCTGTCTCCCGCTTCCCCACGCCAGAGGGAAGAGTGCCCGTCATTGTCCGCAACCGCCCGCCGGATGACAAGGATCTTTATCGACCGACAATTCCACTGGGTGCATGACGGAGACCATTTCGTATTTCCTTCACGGCGCCGCGATACGCTACACTCGCGATCGCCATGCGATGGAGGTGGGATTTCTGGCGGCGGCGGACACGGTCGGAGAGGACGGAGGAGATCGACTCCGGCCGCTGGGGAGAGGATCTGGCGGCCGGGTTCCTGAAGCAGAAGGGACGCCTCAAGATCCTCGGGCGGCGCGTCCGGATCGACCGCCGCAACGAGCTCGACATCGTGGCGCGGGACGGCGACACCCTGGTGTTTGTCGAGGTCAAGACCCGCTCGGCGGAGGATTTCGGGCGGCCGATCGAATCCGTGGACCGCGCCAAGCGCGCCGCCCTGTCGCGGGCCGCCGTCCGTTACCTCAGCCGCCTCCGCTCCAAGCCGGCCTACTTCCGGTTCGACGTCGTCGAGGTCGTGGGCGAACCGGGCGACGAGGCCCCCGTCATCCGCCACATCGAGAACGCCTTTCCCCTCTCCCGCCCCTATCGGGTGCCGTGGTGACCGGGGCGCCTTGGAGTTCGGAGTTCAGGGTTCAGAGTTCCGATTAGGGCACCTGTCCGGCAGGTGCCCTAATCGGAAATAAGGGCGCCGGG
>CAZSUU010000006.1:0-171024 GCA_964610105.1 uncultured Verrucomicrobiota bacterium
TGCGTGGTCAGCTTCGACCGAATTGCCTGGTCAGCTTGGTCCGAAATACTCACGCAATTCGCCCTTGCCCGTCGCTGCGGAGGCGATCGGGCGCTGCGGCAGACGTCGAGCGGGGTTCGGCCTCCCAGCGACTGATGTGGGTGGAGCGCGTTGTACCACTCGATGTAGACGGCCAGTTCCCGTCGCATATCGCGATTGCCTTGGCGACTTTGCGGCTTTGCGCGAGACAACCGAAATAGCCGTACGAAACAAAGAGTCGCAAAGAAACTCGCGGGCATTTCTTGCGTGTTTCTGCGTTCTTTGCGGCTACGGCCTTGGGATCACGTTCATTCTGCGTCAGGTCTTCGTCGGTGTGAACTGAGGACGCTTCCAAGGTCTGGACCGGCCGAACAGTGGATCTTCCAAGGTCAGGACATTTCGGAGGAGATCGGACCGCTGAAGAGCCGGTGGCGCCAACAGCGCGCACCTCAACGTCTCCAACGTCACCGTCGCCGCGTGGATTACGCCATGGGCGCCGTGACGCAGGCTATCCGCGACGTCTCCGGCAGGACGGACGTCGTCCAGGGACATTGGGGGCAATCCGTGGCGAGTAACAACCGCTTGGAAAGCAACGAGTTGTTGAAGCTCCGTTCGAGGAACTGTGCCGGCGTTCACTGATGCGGTCGTTTGAGCCTGTACGCGCTCTCGTTTGTCTGGCACGAAAGCAAACGCGGCCGACAAAGCAAGACCGACGGGAGTCGTCTGGTACTGTTTGCCTGCCCCTCTACACCCCACCTACAACAAATTCTGGGAAGTGGGGATCGCACAGGACATTCGCAAGACCAAGGAGGTGCGGCAGCGGTTCGGATGGGGGGTCGAGACCGTTCAGAGGGTAGAGGACTTCGACGGACTGGCGCGAACCACCGCCACCACGTGGTACTCCGACGATCCGTCCCAGAAATCCTACGGCCGCGTGAAATCCGTCCAGCGCCCCGATGGTTCCTGGGTGCAGTACACCTACGATGCCGAAGGCCGTGTGGCGACCGAAATGCGCTCCTGGCTCGACGAGCCACCGACCACCGAACCCTCCAAGTGCCAGGTGATTTCCTACGGCTATGTCGCCAACACCGAACACGACACGGTCGGGGAGATGGATCGGCGCCCCCGCCAGGTGATCGTGGCGAACTGCGGAGTGGAAGTGAAGCGCACCTACCACTCTTACGAGAAGCTGGACGGCGTTCTGGTCGCAACGAAAGTGGAATGCACCGTGCCCGCTGCCGCCTACAATGCGGAGTCCAACCTGCGAACGGTCACCACCTACACCTCTGCGTCCGGTGAACCTTCCTGGCAGGCGGGACAGATCGCGTCGAAGGCATATCCCGATGGCCGCAAGGAAACCTACGCCTACGATCGCGGCACCCTGGACGCCGCCGGCGTCTTTGTCGCCAGCCCTTCGGGCAATGCCCATCGCACCCTCGTCACCTACGCCTCCACCCTGGCCCCCGACGACCGGACGAGACAACAGCAGAAAGTGACGATCGCCGACGAACGCGGGCTCCAGCGGGTGGAAGAAACACGCCTCTGGAGCGGGGGGGAGTTCGTCAAGGTCGCCTCCACTCTCCACGACTACGACCTCTTCGGCCGGCGTGTCGCCTCCCATCACAACGACAATACCACCGAGACCTACAGCTATGACGGCCCCCGTCGGGTGAGCGAAACCAGTCGCGCCGGCATCGTCGAGCAGTATGCGTACGACGACCTGGACCGCGAAATCGCGCGAACCCGGAAGGGGATGGGCGAGGGGTTCTATCCCGCCCAGGTCGATCTCAAGACCTCCCGCACGCTCGATGTCATGGGTAACGTCCTGACGGAGACGCTCACGGGCGGCGCCTTGAGCCTCGTCACGACCTATCAATACGACGGGCTGGGCCGGCGGACCGCGAAGGTGGATCCGGCCGGGATCACCACCTTGTACACCTACGCGGCCGACGGTCGGTCGTCCACCGTCGATTGGCCGGGCGATGCGGTTGAGATCACCGAGCGGTATGTCGACGGACGCGTGAAATCGGTGACCGGGGTCGGCGTGGTGGCGCGCGCCTATGAGTACGGCGTCAACGCCGACGGCACCCAGTGGATGGAGGTCTTCACGGGGCCCGGATCCGACGGGCAGAAGTCGCCCATGTGGGAGAAGACCACGACCGATCTGCTCGGCCGCACCGTTCGTGTCGAGCGGCCAGGCCCCGGCGGCGTCGGGGTGGCGGCTACGGAGTACTTCTACAACGCCCGCGGCCAGTTGGAGAAGACCACATCGCCCGATCAGGCGCCGACCCTGATCGTCTACGACGCGTGGGGCGAGGCGGGCCTGAGCGGACTGGACATGAACGGCATCGGCAGCCTGGAGCCATTCTCCACCGACCGGATCGTTTCCAACGACTGGGAGTACGTGAATCGCAACAACGAATGGTGGAAGGAAAGCCGGTCGCGGGTGCTGCCCAATACCGGAGACGATTACATGGTGATTACGCGCGTGACGCGCGTGGCCGTGGGTGGCCCCGGTTGCGCCTGTGACGGGGCGAAGACGGAGAGCGTCGATGTGCACGGCAACGTGACGAAATCGCAGCGGTTCTACGAGCCCGGCCTGAAACGCGAGACGCAGGAAACCCAGTATCCCGACAGCGCCACTCTCGAGAAGGTCGTGACGGTCAACGGCCTCGTGCAATACCAAGAGTCCCGGACGGGCGTGCGGGTGGACTTCAAGTATGACGACTTGGGCCGCCAGATCGAGCAGTCCTCCACCAGTGATGGCGGGGCGCGCTGCGTCAAGACCGTCACCCACTACAACGACAAGGGGCAGGTGGACTGGACCAGCGATGCCGCCGGGAACAAGACGTGGTTCACCTACGATGCCGTGACCGGCCGGCGGACGGAAGTGAAGGACGCGCTCAACCAGGTGACGGTGACGCAGTACGACGCGCGCGGCAGCGTCACCCACGTCAGCGGCGCGACGTATCCGGTCAGCTACGGCTATGACGACTGGGGCCGAATGACGTCGATGAAGACGTACCGGCAGGAGGGCGAGGCGGGGGATACGACGACATGGACCTACGATCTCGCCACCGGCCTGCTCGTGGGCAAGACCTACGCCGACGGCAAGGGGCCGACCTACGCGTACTACCCGGACGGAAAGCTCATGACCCGGACATGGGCGCGCACGGTCGGCGGGAATCCGCTGACGACCACCTACACCTACAACCTGGCCGGGGAGCTGCTGGGCATCGACTACTCGGATGCTACGCCGGATGTCGTTTACACGCGTGACCGCCTCGGCCGGCCCGTGACCATCGCCGACGGCTCGGGCACGAGGACGATGACCTACGATGAGGACACCCTGGCGCTTCTGACCGAGACGCAGCCGGCGGGCGGGGTGACGCTGACGCGCACGTATGACGCGAAGGGCCGGTCCGCGGGCTTCTTCCTGGGGCCGGAGGCGAATCCGGATTACGAGGTCGCCTACGGCTACGACACGGGCAACGGCCGTTTCGCCAGCGTGACGAACGGACGCGGCGCGAATGCTAAGGTCTTCCAGTACGACTATATGCCTGGCAGCGACCTGATCAAGACGGTGACCCATCCGAACGGCGTCATCGCGGCGAAGGTGTACGAGACCCAGCGCGACCTGGTGGACTACGTCGAGAACAAGCACGGCGAGACCGTCATCTCGAAATACGACTACGTGAACGATGTCCTCGGCCGGCGGACCGACCGCACCGACAGTGGAACGGCGTTCGGTGCGAACCCGGTGGCGAACGACTTCGACTACGACATCCGGTCGCAGGTGATCGGCGCCACGATGGGCGCGGACCAGTACGGCTACGCGTACGATCCGATCGGTAATCGCCTCACCAGCACGAAGAATCAGGCCACCACGACCTACACGGCCAATAACCTCAATCAGTACACCGCGATCTCGGGCCAGCCGGCCCCGACCTATGACGACGACGGGAATATGACGAGTCAGGGCGACTGGACCTACCAGTGGGACGCCGAGAACCGTCTGATCGAGGCGGTGCAGACCCCGGTGGTGACAGGCGCTAAGAAGCTGACCTTCGGCTACGACCACATGTCGCGACGGTACTCGAAGAAGGTCTACGCCTACACGGCCGTGTCACAGTATGAGCTTCAGTCGTCGATCGTGTTCGTGTACAATGGGTGGAACATGATTCGGGAATTGGATGCCATGAACGGCAACGCGGTCATCCGGAGCCATGTGTGGGGGCTCGATCTGTCTGGCACGCTCCAAGGTGCGGGCGGTGTCGGCGGACTGCTCGGCACGTTGACTTCCGACTCCAGTCTCCTCACCGCCTGCTACGACGCCAACGGCAACATCGGCGAGTACGTCGCCTCCGACGGCACGGTGGCCGCTCACTACGAGTACGACGCGTTCGGCAACACCACCGCCTCCTCCGGTGCGAGTGCGGGCGTGTTCCCGCACCGCTTCAGCAGCAAGTATGTCGATGGCGAGACGGGGCTGTACTACTACGGCTATCGATATCTCAGTCCGGCGATGGGGCGATGGATGGGCAGAGACCCGCTCGGTGAATGGGGTGGATTCAATCTCCAGCTACTTGTCAGAAATGCTCCTATCAATCACTTTGATGAGATGGGTCTACGACATGGCAATCCAATCACGGGCCCAGGTGGACCTGTCGGACCGGCGATCCCCGCTTATCCTCCGCCAGCGCTTCCTGCCGTGCCGGGTGCGCCATTTCCAGGCATCCTCCCTCCGTCGCATTCTCCGCCCCCCCCGAGCGGTGTACAGTGTTCCGTCTCGTCGTCGGCCTCTGTGTGTAAGTGCCCGAATGGGAGTGTGTGGGGCAAGAGGCAGAAGGCTGGGTATGTCAAGACCCCTAATGGTTGCTCCAACCCGGGCTTCCCCCCTCCTCTGCGCGATAATCCTACCGGAATATGGGGATGCAGTTTCAAGACAGCCTGTGATCATCACGACTGCTGTTACGGTGAATGCAATTCTGTCAAGACCGACTGCGACATGGCTTTTTACGCGCGCATGGTGGCAACGTGTACTCGCTGTTCCAAAGGCGTCCCATATGTGTTCATGTTGTGCCACCAGTGGGCGGCAATCTACGCGAGCTTTGTTGCCGGAGCTGGACAAGGGCCGTACTCGGACAATCAGGACCTCTCTTGTGAAGACTGTTGCTGTCCAACGCCGGCACCGTATTCGGGAGGACCAGTCAATGCACCACCCGTCGGAATGTACTGACGATATTTCACCCCAGACCGACGAGGTGTGTCAGGAATTCGACCCATTGACAAACGGTTTGCCTAGGTGCGGATTCTAGTGCAACATCCAAAAGGGAGATCCAGATGTTCGCTCCTGTGTCACGCAAGTTGCTCTGTTTGCTCGTGCTTGGTGGGTGTATCGCCGTTGGTTGCGTTGTCGCTAATCGCCCCGATTTCGATCGGGTACCGTGGAGGTCACTGACCATCTATTACTGTGTGGGCTCATCGTCTCCCGTGTCTCAACGTTCCTGGTTTACGCACGACCGCACAACGCTGGACGCTCTGCGCAAGGCTTTGACGATCAGACATGTCGGTGATCTTTGGGGGATCGTGACGTATCAGTATAACAAGGTCGAAGTCGTTCTCGAGAGCGGGGAACGCTGGGACCTTCATTTCTTTGAGCCCACGAAACTCTCTGCATTGAAGCAACCATCACCAGAAACGA
This sequence comes from uncultured Verrucomicrobiota bacterium, assembly GCA_964610105.1. Lineage (GTDB taxonomy): Bacteria > Verrucomicrobiota > Kiritimatiellia > PWTM01 > PWTM01 > CAZSUU01. Next base: position 5,723 of record CAZSUU010000006.1, read on the forward strand.
GTTACAAGGTTGATTTGGAGCCAGGGTTCTTCACAATGCTAGAATCCCTAGTAACATCGTGCTCCTCGAACGACGTCCATTTCTTCTATCAGTCTCCGGTTGACATGACCCCGCATGAGATACGGAAGCCCCTGGAGACGCCTGGAGAACGCCTGGGGGGGGACATTGGGGACAGGTGTTCTCTGTGCTCCAGTCGAGCTGATTCTTCGAGTTTTCATCAGGCGGTGGTGGGTTGGGATTCGGCGGAGGGGAGGAGTTGGATGACCCAGGAACCATGGGCGAGTTGGTTGCGCAGGTGGCGCTCCGGGTCGTAGCTCGTGCGATCCTGCCACATGCGCCAGAGGATCTTGGTCCACTGTAGCGGTCCAGCGAGTTTCGGCGGGACATTTCGCAGGGCGTTGTGCGGTCGAAGGGACGATGTTGGCGGGTTCTCGGGCGAATGGGCGAGCTGGAATGAGTGCGGTCCGTGCCCGGAATCTTGAAAGGACGGCGCGCGGGCAGACTCTGCCACGGTGCGGCCTCGCACCCAGCGCAAACATGCCCGCCACGGTCTACGCCGCGCGCGTCACGGTGACGATGGGCAGATGTCTGCGACCGTGAAGGCCGTTAACGCGCAGAATCATCTCGGGCAGATTGCAGTTCGCCCTTGCCCGTCGTCGCGGAGGCGATCGGGCGCTGCGGCAGACCTCGAGCGGGGTTCGGCCTCCCAGCGACTGATGCGAGCGGAGTGCGTCGCACCACTCGATGTAGACGGCCAATTCCCGCCGCATATCGCGATCCCCTTGGCGGACTTGGCGGTTCTGCGGGAGACCATCGTCGCCAGAAAGAGTCGCAAAGGAATTCGCGGGCATTTCGTGCGGAGCGTATGCACTTGCCGAGATGTTCCAGCGCGAGGGGTCACGCTCGGGCGATGATCTGCGATGCCGTATGACACGGAGTGCGAAACGGGGGACTACGGGCGTCGGACCATCGGCACGAAGGCCACGGGCAGGTCGTTCTGGATCTCCACCCGGCCGGAGACCTTGCGGAGGATCACGAGCCGCTGCACCCCGAGCTTGCCGAGCGGCAGGATCATGCGGCCGCCCTCGCGCAGCTGGTCGACAAGCGCCTTGGGCACCTCGCCGGGGGCGCAGGTGACGATGATCGCGTCGAAGGGGGCGTGCTCGGGCCAGCCCGCGTAGCCGTCGCCGGCGCGGACCTGCACCCGTGCGTAACCCTCGGCCGCGAGGGCCGTTCGCGCGTGCTCGGCGAGCTGCGGGATGATCTCGATGGTGTACACGTTGGCGCCGAGCTCGGCCAGGATCGCCGCCTGGTAGCCGGATCCGGTGCCGATCTCCAGCACCTTCATCCCGTTGGTCATCTGCAGGTGGCCGGTCATGTAGGCGACGATGAACGGCTGGGAGATGGTCTGGCCGAAACCGATGGGGCAGGGGTGGTCGCCGTAGTCGCCGCGGCCGCGAAAGCCACGGGGAATGAACCGGTGCCGGAGGACCTTGCCCATGGCGGCGAGGACCCGCCCGTCGCGGATCCCGTACTGGCGCAGCACGGCGACCATCGCCTCGCGCTCGGCCGCCCGCTCGAGCGGGGGGGCGTTCGTGCGCGAGGCCACCGCCGCGGGCGGAGGGTGCGCGGGAGGGGTCCCCCCGCACGCGCCCAGGAGCAACGCCCCCGCGCCCGCCGCCGCGCGGATGACCATGCCGCATCCCTTCATGTCGTTCCTCCGCCTTCACGCTACACCCTCCCTGCCGCGGCCGCAAACCGCTTCCCCCTCCCGTCGCGACCGGCCGCGCGCGCCACGGCGCGGGCGCCGCATCGGGCGGTTGCGGTGCGGTGCGGCTTGGGGTAACATCCCGCCCATCTGATCAGATGGTTCCGCCGCAAGATGACAGGCAGACGCGTATGATGCTCTCCGTGAGGTTCCTCCGGTGCGGAGGGCGGCGGGGCAGTCTCTGAAGGCGGCGCCGTTGCGCGGAGGATTGGACGGATTTGGAGTGAGAGCATTGCGCGGCCAGGGCCGTTGGGTTGCGGCTCGCCGCCTTGGGAAAGGACGCACATGAAGGGTTTCCAGTGGGCCGCCGTGATGATCGCGGCAGGGTTGGCGGGAACGGCGACGGGAGCGACCGTGGCCGAGCCGCAGGGCTTCTTCGAGCAGTTCGTCCGGAACCGCCTGGAGATCGGCGCCCGCATCAACAGCTTCGAGCTCAAGGACGACCGGCGGTCGGACGCCAGCGGCTACGACAACTGGAACCTGAGCGAGAACTTCATCGGCAGCATATGGGGACTGGACGACGAGCAGAGCTACTGGCCGCGTCTCTATGCCCAGTACATGATCGTCCCCTACTTCGGAGTGGGCCTCACCTACGACAGCATCACGGCCTCCACCGTGGATTGGGGCAACGAGGAGCAGACGCGGAAATCGAGCGACGGCGACGTCTGCATCTCCGGCCCGCTTTTCTACCTCGTGGGCTGCTTCCCGAACGAGTCCCGTTTCCGCCCCTTCCTGGAGCTGGGGTACGCCGTCTATTCCGCCGACTTCGACGAGAGCAGCGCCTGGGCCAGCGTTGCGCCGGGATACCGGTTCGGAGTCGACGACACGGACGGCTGGTTCTGGGGCATCGGCTGCAACATCCGCGTCTACGAGAACTGGAACGTGGATCTCTACTACCGGCAGATGCGGGACAACATCGTGGACGCCCGCGCGTACTTCAATCCCGGCTCGAGGCCCGGACGCGTTGGTGAGTTTCCGCTCGAATACGACATGTTCTCGATCGGCGCCAGTTACAGGTTCTAGCCTTGAGGAGCCATCGGTTCGCGGGTCTCTTCCTCGCGGCCGGCGCGGGCGCGTTTGTCGCCGCGTGGGTGTTCGGCCGCTGGGGCGCGCCGGCGCTTGCGGAGGCGGTGCACCCCGGCAAGCGCGGCCCGACCCTGTTCCAGACCCTCGCCCTGGCGGAGTACCTGCTGGGGTTCCTCGGTCCGACGCTGCTGGCCGTCGGCGCGGCCGCGTGCCGCTGGCCGTTCGAGCGGTGGCCGCTCGGGCCCCTGACGGTGTGCGTCCTCGCGCTCGCGGCGGCCGTGCGTTTCTCCACGCCCGACATGGCGCTCGACACCGCGCCCGCCCCCGACGGCACGCATTACACGCTGCTCTCCATGCGCCTCGTGGGGAGCGGGGAGTGGACGATCCCCTTCGGCGGCGACGCGGTGCCGTCGCGCATGCCGCCGGGGGCGTCGATCGTCATGGCCTTCACCCAGGCGCTGCGGCCGACGGCGCCGGGCTGGGGCGTCTTCGCCGTCTGGCTCTGCTCGCTCGCGAGCCTGGCGCTCATCTGGCGTCTCGGCGCCATCCTCCACTCCTCGAAGGCGGGCGCGGTCGCCGCGCTGCTGCTGGCCCTGTCGCCGATGCACGGCTTCTACTCCCGCCAGCTGATGGCGGAGAACATCTGGATCGCCTTCGTGCTCGGCGCGCTGGCGCTCTGGTTCGCGCCGGCGCGCGGCGGCGCGGCGCGCTGGGCGGGCGGAGTCCTCCTGGGGCTTGGATGGGCGATCAAGGCCCCGCACCTGTTCGTCCTGGCGCCCGCCATCGCCCTGGCGGCCTGGTGGTTCCTGCGGCGGCCCGGCCTGCGGAAGGAATCGCTTCTGTTCATGCTGGGCGCGATTTGCGGGGCGCTCGCGACCCCGCTCTACAACGCGGTCGTGTTCGGTGATCCGATGCTGACCGGCTACCATATCCACAGTCCGGAATACGTCGGCAGCGGTTTCTCGATGTTCTCTCCGCGCTACCTCTTCGGCCGGACCGTCCTCGGCTCCCCCCTGGGCAACGTCCCCTACTATGCCCTCACCCTGCTCGGCCTCGACCCGCGGCCGGAGCGGATGCCGTGGCTGATGCCCGTGGCGCTTCTCTCGGCGGTCGCCGTGGCCGCGGCCGGACGCGCCGTCCTGTCGTCCCTCCGCTCCCGCCGCCTCGCCGCCGCGCTGGTCGTGCTGCCGGCGGCGTATCTGGCGGCGATGCTGCTCTACTGCTTCCAGGATGCGCGCCTCCTCGCCCCCGTGCTGCCCGCGCTCTTCCTGCTGGCGGGGCCTGCCCTCGCCGATTGGATGGGTCGCCGGCCGGCCGCGGCGCCGGCGCTGCTGGCCGCGGCCGCGGCGGTCCTGGCGGCGGACGGACTGGCCATCGTGCGGGTGGAAACCGCCGGGCTCCGCATCCACGAGCGGGCGCTGATGGAGCGGCTCGCGCGCGTGGCGGACGAGATCGATCTGCTCGTCTCCGACGCCGATCCGGCCCTGCTGAGCCACTACGGTCTCTGGACGCGCGATCGCCGCCTCGTCCCCCTCGCGTTGCCCGGCGACGTTCATTTCGCCGAGCGCCCCGGCGAGCGCCTCCGCGCGAAGGGCGTCCTCGTCGAGCCGTACCGGGGAACCGACGCGGTTGTGCGCGAGGCCCTGGCGGCCGGCCGTCGCGTGGCGGTCTGGGTCCGCTGGCCCCACTGGGCCCCCCGCGCGAACGCCGATTTCGCCGAGGCGTTCGACACGGAGGCCTGGCCCGAGGCGGGCGTTCCCGGCCTGCTGCGGGTGAAGGGGCTCCGTTCGAATCGCGCAAACGCCGGGGCCGTGCTCGCGCCTCCACCCTGACCGTGTCCGGGGATCGTGGCGGCGGCGCCGCCCCCGGATGACGGCTACGCCTCCGGCAGGAGCTTCCAGGGCGCGCGCATCGCGCGGCCGAGCATGCCGTTGGCCTCGGCGTCGTTGGGCACCCGCTCGGTCGCCGGGTCCCACGGCAGGCGTTTCCGCCCCAGCCGCAGGGCGATGTTCGCGAGGTGGGCGACCGAGATCGAGCGATGGGCCGCCTCGATCGGCGACACCGTGGGCTTGCCCGAGTAGACGCAGTCGATGAAGTTCCGCTGGTGGTTGTTGCTCTCGTAGAGCCGGATCTCGTTGTCGCGGATCTTCTCCTTGCGCAGCTCCTCCGGCTTGAAGACGAGCTGCTCGCGGCTGACGAAGATCGTCCGGCCGTTCTCGCCCTCGAAGGTGATGCCGTTCGGACCGACCGATTCGTCGTCGACCGTCATGACCACGCCGTTGGCATACACGCACTCGAAGTGGAACGTCTTCGCCGTGTTGTAGAGCGCGCCGGGGGCCGGCAGGTCGGCGCGCAGGTCCCGGAACTCGACGGGCCCCGAGCCGTCCATATCCAGCGCCCACTGAACGATGTCGATGTGGTGGGCGCCCCAGTCGGTGATCATCCCGCCCGAGTAATCGTAGTTCCACCTCCAATTGAGCGGCATCAGCGCCGGCCGGTAGTCGCGGTGCGGCGCGGGGCCTTCCCACAGGTCGTAGTTGAGCCCCTCCGGCACGGGTTCTGGCGCCTGGCGGGCCGCCAGCCCGCTGAAATCGCGGTGGCCGCCGGGGAGGACCACCTTGATTCGCCGCAGCTTCCCGAGTCGTCCGTTGCGCACGAACTCGCACGCCATGCGGAAGTAAGTCTGCGACCGCTGCTGGGTTCCGGTCTGCCACGTGACGCCCGCCCGCGTCACGGCGTTCACCATCGCGCGGCCCTGCGCGATGGTCAGCGACAGGGGCTTCTGCCCGTAGATGTGCTTGCCGCTGCGCGCACCCTCGATGGCCATGATCGCGTGCCAGTGATCGGGCGTGGAGATCTGGAGGGCGTCGATGTCGTCGCGCGCGAGCACCGCGCGGAAATCCCCGTAGGAACGGCACCCGTCGTAGCCGGGTTTGCCGGCCTGCTGGGCATAGTGCTCGTTCACCGTCTTCAGGCCCACCTCCATGCCGCCGCGCCTCTCGCCCTGGTAGCCGTAGTGGTCGGAGCCCCGATTGACCTCGCACACCGCCACCACCTGCACCCGCTCGTCGCCGAGAAACGCCGGCGTCACTTCCTGCGCGATCGTGCCGAAGCCGAGGCAGGCCATCGTGATCCGCTCCGACGGGGCGGGGCGCCCTCCGCGTCCGAGGGCGGTGGCGGGGATGATCATCGGGGCCGCGGCCGCGGTGGCCGCGGCGGCAAGGAACTTGCGTCGGGACAGGACGTGCGACGTATTCATGGCGGGCCATCGTAGCCCTTTTCACGATTCCGTGCACGGTTTTGCATCGCCCGTGCGACGGCGAGGGTGGAGGGTGAGGAGAGGCGCGGACAGGCCCTTCGCGCCCGGCCGGTCGCGCCGAGCCCAGTGCCTTGGCGGCCCATAGCGTGGATGAAGAACAAGAAGAGGCAGGCAGCGATCTCCACTCCGATTCCGGTTGCGCTGCCGATTGGGATTGCGAGTGCGATTGGGATTGCGATGCCGATTTCGCTGCCGACCTTGTCGCCATGATTGGGTTGTGGGCGGCAGCCCGCGTTGTGTTGTTTCGCCGTGGCACGACACGCAGATGCGTAGGATGTTCTCCGTGAGGTTCCTCCGTGGAAAGGGCAGCGGAGCCATCTCTGAAGGCGGCGGGGTTGCACGTCGAGGGTCAGGCGCGAGCTGCTGCAGGTCGCCTGCGCCGTCGGTTTCCTCGCGTACGCGAACGCGAACCGCTTCCTCCTCTGCGCAAGACGCTACGGAGGACCTGTCGCTGCGAACGGGTACGTCTTCTGTCGGCCAACGGCGTATTGAGCGGCCAGAACCGTTGGTTTGCGGCTCGCCGCCCCAGGCTTTACTTTTGTCCCGGGCATGGGAGATTATTCCCGTATGAACACCCCCCTCCGCATTCATCGCCGCACCACACGCCCCCGGTGGCCCCGCTGCCGTCCTTTCTTCCTCCGGGCGATGGCCGGAGCGATCCTCGTGATGTCGGCGGATCCTGTTCGGGCGGCGCCGCGCCCGATGACCATCTCCGGCGAGGTGCTTTGCAGCACGAGGCCGGACAGCCTCGCGATCGCGGGAACCGACCATCCGAAGCTCTTTCGGGTCGATCTGCACGGACCCAAGTTCACGGTCTCCGCCGGAGACCTGCCCGCGGGGTCCTATTGCGTCGAGGTCGCCGCCGCCGAGACCTATTTCACGAACCGGGGTTTCCGCGTCATGAGCATATTCTACGGCCATCAACCGCTGATTCAGGATCTCGACCTGGTGGCGGTCGCGGGCAGAAACCGCGCGTATACGCTCTCCGCGGAGGTGCGCCACGCGGGCGGTCCCTTCGAAGTGCGCTTCGAGGCCTCCGTCAACCGGGCGAAATTCAGCTCGATCCGGGTGCTCGACTCGCAGGGCGCCGTCGTGGCCGAGATCAGAGCCGATCCCAAGCTCGCCACCGGGAAACCGCCTGCGAAAGGGAAGTGACGATCGCGGAATCCCGCGAAGCCATGGGACTCCCCGTCCCTGACCCACATGCGATGCCGTCGAACCGGCGACCGGAGGGTACGGGGTCGCTTGCACGACGCGGCGCGAATGCGGGTCAACGCGCTGCGTCGGCGCGGATCATGCGGAGACCGAACACGGCGGCGATCTCGCTGCCCTTCGCCGCCTGGAAACGCACCGTGACCTTCGGCCGGTCCTTCACCAGGTCGGCCGGCACGGGATACTCAGCGTCGAAGAACTCGGTCGGACCCCGGCGCGGGATCCTCTGTTCCGCGATGCGCCGGCCGTCGACCTGAATCTCGAACGCGCGGTCCTGCCACTCGTCGCGGTTGTACGTGACCACCAGCGCCATCGGGTGCGTGGGGTCGACGGGCAGGTCGAACGAGAACCAGGCCTTGCCGCGCCGGCCCGGGCGGCCGCGGACGCGCTCCGGAGACGTGTCTTCGCCCTGCATGTTGGCATCCCGCTCCGCCTGCATCTCGCCCGGCTGCGCGTAGCCGACGGTGGCGGCCTCGAGCCTCCGCTGCCGCTCCCGCTGGGCGGCGATCTCCGCCGAGCGCCGCTCCCACTCGGATGGCGTGAAGAGGTCCCAGTAGACGGCATAGGTGCGGCGGTGGAGGCGGTAGAACGGCGCGAACTCGACCTCCCGGTCGCGGCCGACGCCCTCGGTGCGGAACGCGCCCGGTTTCCCCTCCACGGGTCGGAGCCATTCGGCCACGGGGCGTTCGGCCGCGACGAAGACCGGCACGTCGAGGGGTTTCGGGGAACGGCGGTCGCCCGCCGACTCGTCGCCGAGATCCCCCGCCAGCACGAGCGGGCCCCAGAGGATCGCAACGCGCCGCGGGTTGTCCGGCAGCGGCTCCAGGCGCAGCGTCTTCGGCAGCGTCAGCGAAAGGGCGTCGCCGGTCTTCCACACGCGGCGGACCTCGACGTAGGCGCCGACACCCGCCAGGCCGCCGGCCGCGGGCCGCCGGTCGGGCGGCAGCGCCTCGCCGTTCACCGTGACCGTGAACCCCTCGCCCGCCCAGGGCGGACGCCGCACGGCAAGGGTGAACTCGCGCGGGGCGGCCGTCGCGACCGTGAGCGTCACGCTCCCGCCCTCGGGGAAGTCCGTTTGCATGGTCAGCCTCACCCCGGCCGCCGTCCAGTCGGCCGTCGAGGGCGCGAACTGGTTGACCCAGAGCCTGTCGGCGGAGGCGAAGTAGATCCCGTGCCCGTGCAGCGCATGGTTCTCCATGCCCGTGCCGACGCAGCAGGTGAAGCCGCCGTCGCTCATGTTCCGCTCGTACTCGCGCCGCACGCCGCGGCCGACCGGCACCATGTAACAGGTCCAGCCGTCCCGCGGATCGATCGAGCCAAGCGCATGGTTGAAGAGCATCCGCTCGTGGAAATCGGCGTAGTGGGCGTCGGGCCAGAGCGCGAAGAGGCGGCGCGCCATCTTGAGCATGTTGTAGACGTTGCAGCTCTCCGCCGTGCGGCCGTCGACGCGGTCGCTGAGGCGGTCGGGTTCGCCGAAGTACTCGTCCTTCCCGTGGCCGCCCGTGGCGTAGCTGTGGTGGTGGGCCACGCGGTCCCAGAAGAAGGCGGCGGCGTAGCCGTCGGCCGGGTCGCCCGCGGCGACGAACCGCGCGAGCGATCCGAGCATCTTGGGCACCTGCGTGTTGCCGTGCGTGCCGGCGAGGCGGTCCTGGTGCCGCTTGAGCGGGTCGGTGAACGCGCGGTGCTCGAAACGTCGTGAGAGCGCGAGCCAGCGCGCGTCGCCGGTATCCGCGTAGAGGTCGGCGAAGATCTCGTTCATGCCGCCGAACTCGGTGTGGAGCATCCGCTGCACCTGGGTGTCGCTCATGGGCGCCAGGATGCCCTCCGCCCAGGCGGCGTACCGGGTTTCGAGCTCGAGCGCCGCGGCGTTGCCCGTGAGCCGCCACGCGTCGCGCAGGCCCGCGTAGGTCTTGTGCAGCGTGTACCATGGCGACCAGAGGCCGTTCAGGTCGAAGCCGCCGGAGCGGATGTCGCCCTTCGAGACCTGGCGGAAGAGCGTTTCGCCGTCGGCGCCCCGGCCGTCGGCGATCGCCCCGAGGTAGCCGTTCCCGCGCTTGTCCTGCACCTCCTTGAGTTCCTTCACGAGGTAGTCCGCGCGCTCCCTGAACCGGGGGTCGCCCGTGGCGGCGTACATCAGGCTGACGGCGGAGAGGTAGTGCCCGCAGATGTGGCCGGTGAGCTGTTTGCCGTCCACCGAGTCCCACCCGCCGTACCCCTTCGCCTTCGGCGCGAGGCCGGCGCGAACACGGTAGCCGGCGAGCATGCGGTCGGGCTCGAGGTCGAGGAGGTACGCCGCGTCGAGATCCTGCGCGCGCTTCAGGGGGCCGCCCGTCAGGCGGACGGCGGAAAGGGGAAGCGGCGGCGCCGCATCGGGAACGGCGGGGGCAATCGGGGCCGCCCCGGCGCCGGAGCCGAAGACGACGCCGCAGGCGGGAAGGGCGATGCTCACGAGTCGTGTAACGCTGTCCGATCCTCTGATCTTCATGCCATCACCAACGGTTGCGCGCACCCTCCGGTCCGACCGTCATGTGCCACACTTTGTAAAGTGTGATACCTGGTTCCTGTCGGTTCCCTTCACGGAACCCGCCGGATCTCCGTCGTGTATTCCGCCTCCACGTTCTCCAAAAACACGCCCTGGAACTGTCCGGGTTGAAGACCTTCGGGAAGCCCGACCTCGACCGTGTGCCGCGCGTCCGGCGCGAGGATCGCGGCCAGCCGCAGCGGGATGTCGGGTCTTCTCATGGATGCGGAGCCTCCCCCTTCCGTCGGATCAGCCGGAAGTCGTCGAACTCGATGAAACTGCCCTCGTCGCCGTAGCTCGCGTGGTAGAGGCCGACCTGCAGCGGCAGCCCCGCCATGTCTTTGCGCTCGACCGGCGATCCCGGCATGGCCGTCCAGCGCTCGCCGTCGGCGCTGGTCCGGAAGTGAAAGAGGTCGCCCTGCCGGATGATCTGCAGATGGCGGTGCGCGTCCCAGGCCCGCCCGTTCCCCTTCTGCGGCCGAGCGCCGCCGTCGAGGCTTGTCACCATGTTGCCCTGGTTCCAGATCGGGAAGAAGTTCAGTTGGACCAGGTCCTCGCCGGGACCCGCGTCGCCGCGCGCCGCCACGCGCACCATCAGCCCGCCGTCGTTGTTGCCCGGCACGCGGCGGCTGGACAGGCCGGCGTAGTCCGTCACGCGCACCTGCGCCACGAAATCGCCGGCGACGGTCGCGTAGAGGAAGGGGCCGACCGACGGCCCGCCGTCCCACACCGTGCGGCGGGATTGAAGTCGAAGCACGCCGCCGCGCGCCGCCACCGCCTCGTGCCTGCCCTTGTCGACGGCGTCCACGCGGCCGTCCCATGCCGTGCCGTTCGCGCCGGCCGCGACGAAATCGTGCTCGCGGTCGAAGCCGTCCGCCTTCACGTCGAAGAGCGCGGGGTCGGTGACGGCTTCGGCCGCGGGCGAGGCGGCGGTCACGTTGCCCAGCGGATCGCGCATCGCGACCGTGTAGGCGCACCGGGCGCCCGGCGCGAGCCCGTCGTGGAGGAAGTGCGGCGCGCGAATCCAGCCGCTGCCGGTTCCGCCCAGCGTCTCGGTGAAGCGATACTCGACGCTGCCGGCGGCGGACCGGCCGGGGTGGGCGGTCATGGCGACCGCGTTCGGACTGATCGCCGCGGGCGGTCGTTCGAAGGCGGCGGGATCGGGCGAAGGCCGCTGGCACTCCTTCGTCCAGAGGTCGAACAGGCCCGCGATCTCGGTGTCGGAAAGCGCCCGCCGGAAGAGCTGCACGCGCGCGAGGGCGCCCGAGAAGGACGGCTGACCGCCGAGCCGGAGGCTCTTCAGGCTGGCCGGCGGCCGGGGCGCCGGGAGGGCCGCGGGTTGGCCGTCGACGTAAACCGAGGCCGCGCCCCCGCGGGAGACGAACGCGGTCTGCCGCCATGCGCCGGCGGCCGGCGCGACGACGAGCCCCACGCAGCGGCCGTCGGTCTCTTCCGCCTCCACCGCGCATTCGCCCGGCTCCAGCGTGGGATTGGCCACGCTCGCGAGCAGCGTGAAATCGCCGAGCGGCACCGGCCCGGCCGGCGTGAGCGCCATCGCCGTCCCGTCCCCGAAGACGGCGGCGATGCGGCCGGCGACGTCGCGGACCCGCGGCGCACCGTCCGCGGCGACGAACGCCCCGCCGAGGGCGCCGCCATTGCGCCATTCCTTGAGCGGACCGCAGTCGAGGGTCGCCGAATCGACGTGCGCCAGCACGTCGGCGGCCGGCGGTTCCGCCGCCAACTTCGCCACATGCGCCTCGTCGAGCGCCTCGTTGTAGACGCTCAGCGACGCCAGCCACCCGTCGAGGTGCTCGGTGCCCGGTTCGGACGCGCCCACGTACACGGGTCGGCCCTCGTGGAGCATCAGCATCTTCGGCTCCGCGTTGACCATCCGGCCGTCGACGTACAGGCGCTCGATCACGCCGTCGAAGACCACGGCGAGATGGCGCCACCGGCCGGCCTCGGGCGGCGGACCGCCGAATCCCATGTCGGCGAAGCCCCAGTGACCAACCGCGCCGAACTCCGGGTGCGTGCCGTAGCCCACCTGCGCCGTCGTGGCATCCGGACCGCCGCGTCCGGCCCAGCTCACGAGGCATTCGCTCTCGGCAAGCTCCGGGTTGTTGACCCACGCGGCCACGGTGAAACGGCTGTTGCCCGCCAGCGAACGCGGCGCCGGGAACGAAGCGGTCAGGACGCTCCGACCGGCGAACCGCACCGCCTTGCAGCCTTCGGCCATGCCGACCGACGGCACGGTGTCGCCGCTCCGGAACTCCCCGCCCAACGCGCCCTCGTTCGTCCAGACCGACACCGGCGCGCCGAGGGGAAGGGCGGCGGATGCAAGGTGGATCAGCGGGGTGGGGGGGATTGACGATGGCCGACTTGCGATTGCCGATTGGACCGCGGGAGCATCTCGAATCGAATTCTCGAGCGTCGGAGCGATGAAACGGGCGAACGCGCGGTCGGCCATGGCGAGCAGGGAATCCGGCGCGGCATCCGCGAAGACCTTGAGATTCCAGATGGCGCCGAATAGGCCCGGGAACTCGACGCCGGTGACGGTGATCCGCAGGTGGCGCGCCTCCGCATCGCCGTCGTCGACCATCGGGCTGCCCCAGCGGGTGTTGCCGCGGCGATCGGCGAAGGTCGTCCAGGCGCGGCCGTCCGACGAGTGTTCGATCAGGTACCGGTAATACCACGTGCCGTATTCGAACTGCGTTTCGACCCGGCGGATGCGCCGCGGGCGGCCGAGGTCCACCTGGAGCCAGTGGCCCATCCGGTTGTCGGCGGGCCGCCAGAGCGTGGCGTTGTTGTCGTCGACCGCGAAGGCCGGTTTGTACTCGTGATTGCGCACGGTGTCGCGGTAGTGCGAGGAGGCGGTCACCGGCATTCCGCGCGCGAGATTATCGCCGCGGCCGGCCGGCCCCAGGAGGCCGATGCCCCGATGTGTCGGCTCCACCTTGCGGATCGCGCCGTCGCCGTCGAACACGAGGCGGTCCGCGCAGGTCTGGCGGTGCATGCCGTTCGGGGTCACCGGGAGGTCATGGCGATGATAGACGATGTAGCAGTCGTCGCCGCGCCGCAGGAGGGAGTGGTGGCCGGGCCCGTGCACGCGGCCGTCCGGCGTCGACGCGAGGATCGGGTTGTTCGGCCCCATCGCGAACTCGCCGTCGGGGCGACGGCCGACCGCGTACTGCACGCGATAGCTGGCGTCGTGGCAGGAGCCGGAGGAGTAGGTCAGGTAGTAGACGCCGTTGCGTTCGATCATGAACGGCGCCTCGAAGAAGTCCTTCGCCTGCGTGTTGGGGATCATGCCGAGGCGGGAGAACGACTTCATGTCCGCGTTGAACACGCCGAACCCGCAGCCGCTGTTGGGGAAGATGCCCCAGGTGCCCCAGTAGCCGTAGAGGGTGCCGTCGCGGTCCTCGAAGAGCTGCGTGTCGAGGGTGATCACGTCCTTGACCAGCCGGTCCCTGATCACGAGACCGTCGCCGGGCGTGAGCGGGGTCCACGGGCCGACGGGCGACTCCGACCCGCCGCCGTACGTGTTGCAGGGCTGGTTGAAGTAGAGGTAGTAGCGGCCGTCGGGGCGGCGCACGACATCCGGGGCCCAGTAGTGCGGGGTGCGCGGCCAGTTCATCGGGACGAGCACCCAGTGCGCGAAGTCCTTCGACACCCACGCCACCGGCGGTCCGCGCCCGCCCCCGTTGCCGTCGGTGGTCGCGTAAAGGTAAAAGACGCCGTCGAATTCGCGGATGGTCGGGTCGGCGAAGTAGCCGGGGACGATGGGATTGCCGTTGCCCGGCGCATCGAAGGCGGTGTCGTCCGCCACGGCGGCCTGCGCGCCGATCAACGTCGGCGCGGCCACCCGCAGGAGGCGAAGGAAGCGGTGCATGCGCGCCATGATTTCGGAAGCCGCGACCGACGGCAAGCCCGTTTCTTAAGTTCCGCAACGAAATGAGCTGCGGAGGATTCTCCCCAGGAGGCATCGACGGCCTCGATCTCTCGTTCGAGGAATGCCAGGGCCGAGCGCGAGAACGACCATGTGCGCCTGAGCTTCCGCGAGAAGGCGACGCGGTCGGCATACTGGAACGCCATCGAGCGCGGCGACGCCGACCTCTGCATGGAATCCGCCAGGGGCGGGGCCGCCAGCCACTCTACAGATACATGCCAATCCATGGGTGGCGACCACTGCTGGGCCCTCCGCTCCCCACGATCATCGAGAGACCGCTTGACCCTGTCCGGCCACGAGCACAGCATCGACACCAGGGTGAACCGATGCAGGATCGAGAAACCAGACCCCAGCGACACGAACCCGCGAAAAGCGACTGGCCGTGGAATACCCGTTGTGAAGGAAAAGAAGATCCAGACCCCCAAGGACCTTGTCGCCGCCGTGATCAACTCGTTTCCTGCGTCTCGAGATGAATGTGAGAAAGCCGATGGCCGGGCGCGGTGTTGAAGCCGACAGGACTCCAGGCACGCGGGCCTGTGCTGCTCGTTGCTTTCCACGGATCCTCGTCTTTGGCCTGCTGCTCGGCGGCATCGCACACGCCGAAGTCCTCTGCGAGCGTGAGCGCATTCGGCTGGCGGCGCCCATCGAAATCGAGAACGTTGGCGAGTGGATCCGGCCGGAGGAACTCAAGCGCGGAATGCTCGAGGTATCTCTCAGCGTCAACAGCCACTCCGACGGATGGACCATCGGCCGCGGCGAGATCGTCCTTCACGACGGCGCAGCGCGCTACCCGCTCAAGACGCCCTTGTTCAGGGAAGGAGCCGCGAACCTCGGACGGCTGGAGAGTCACAAGGCGCTGCATCTAGTCTTCGGGCTGCCGGAGAACCTCGATCGCACCAAGCCGATGCGGCTGCTCATTCAGGGCGGCATCTACGCCTGGGGCGGTGGAAAGGACAGCGAACGCTTCTGCCTGACGATCTGGCGCGGGCCGCGCGCAGTGGCCGTCGCGACGGTCGATGCGATGGGACGGATGCTCACCGTCGATGCGTCGAAGAGCATGGGCGACATTGCCCGCTACGAGTTCGAGGTCCGAGGCGCAGGCAAGCAGACCACGACGGGCCCTCGCTGGTCGGTTCGGATGTCGGCGGTCAGCGCGGCCGAGGGAACGGTGACCGTCATCGCCAAGGACGGCGCGCGACACACCGCGAAGTTCACGGCCGAGCGGAGCGCACCCGCCGCCGAACTTCCGGGTGAAGTGCTGGTGGGCGTCTGCATCTATCCCGAAACGGAATTGACGGCCGACGAGATCGCCAGGCTCGAGGCCGACGGCAAGAAGGAATGGGAAGCCCCGTACCGGAAAGAGCGCCACTCGCCGGCCTTCTACATCGACAAGGCCGTCGAAGAGCAGCTCGGGAATCTGATTGTCACGTGGCCGGAGGTGGCCAAGACGGCCGGCTGGAGCGTCGCTCAGGAGGCCGCCCACATCGGTGCGCTGGCCGACCAAGGCATCTACTCGATGACGATCTACCAGATGGTCGATCGCGCCACGGCCGCGAAGTTCGCGAAGGCGGGCCGCGACCGTTTCTTCCTGGGAAACAACATGGGCGAATTCGCCTCGTACATGTACCAGCCGGCCAGATCGGCCCAGGCCTGCAAGGTGCCGCAGGAAGGCAACCTCGAGGAATGTCGCGACTGGTTCGTCCGCGACTACATCGCGCAAGGCGCCAGGAACTACCACCGGAGCTACGACCGGGTGCTCTCGACGAGCGGCTCGGCGCTGGCGGCGTACGAACTCGAGGGCGGCATCGATGTGATGGTCTCGGAACTCTTCGCCATCGGCGCCTGCAACCTGGCGTACGCGACGGCCGAGATGCGCGGAGCGGCGCGCAAATGGAAGCCGGTCTACTGGGGCGGCTGGCTCGCGCACGAATGGCAGACGGTGGGCATCCCGTTCCAGGCCGAGGAGAAGTTTCCGCTCCTGCGCGCCGGCCTCTATCAGCAGTTCCTGATGGGCAGTTCGCTGATCGTTCTCGAGTCCGGTTCGCAGACGACGCAGGCGGGCTTCTACACGAAGGAGAGTGGCGAGAAGAACTTCACCTACAGCGAAGACCCGCCGAGGCGCTATCGGACGGAGATGAGGGAGTTTTACCGCTACGTGAAGACGCACCCGCGCGCTGCGGGCCTGCCGGAGACGCGCGTGGCCGTGGCGCTGGGGCACTGCGACTCGTACGTGGGGATGTACATCGACTGGCTGCCGCAATGGGCGCAGTTCGAGACCGCGAAGAAGAATCCGAACTGGCTCTACGGAACGCCCGAGCGCACCTGGCAACTTGCGCAGAACGTCCTTTTCCCAAGGCCGGCCCGGGCCGTCGGGGACTACCAGAATGCCTGGCTCGCCGGCAGTCCGTTGGGCCAGGTGGACATCGTGCCGATCGATCGCACGACGGACCCGGAAGATCTGCAGTCCTACCGCGCCATCGCGTACGCCGGCTGGAACACCATGAACGACACGATCGCGGACACGCTGCGGAAGTATGTCGAGCGGGGCGGGCGGCTGCTGATCTGCATGCCGCACCTCTCGACGCGCGTGGATCGCGAGTACCGCGAGTACGGCGTGGCGGACCTGCTCGGAGAGGGCGACCTTTCCCGGTTGCTGCCGCTGAAGGTAACGGGCCGCAAGGCCGTTGCGGGGAAGGTGACCTTGAGGGACAGGGCGTTTGACGTTCCGACGGACGAAGCGACGGCGCCGTTGACGGGCGAGAACGTGGCGCAGATCGAGGTCGGTACGGGCGTCCGGACGCTCTATTCGGATGTGGACGGCGCTCCGGTCGCGGTCCGGTGTTCGGTGGGGAAGGGCGAGGTTGTGGTGCTGCTGACGTGGGAGTATCCCGGCAAGCCGTCGATCGCCAGGCTGTACGCGCACCTGTTGAACGCTTTCGTTGCGAGCGAACGCGGCGAGGTCCACATCACGGAGAAAGGCGAGAACCCTCCGCGGCACGACGGTCCGGAGACGTCATCGATCTCGTATGCCGTCTACGCGGACCGGATCTATCTGCTGAACATGGACACTCGCACGCCGCACACCTTCGATCTTCATCAGGGCGACCGGGTGAGCACCGTGACGCTGAAGCCGGTGGAGTTTCGGGAGATGGGGCGGTAAAGCGCCTCGTGCCCGGTGCATGGCAGGCCGGCGCAGACTGTCCCGCCAGGGCGATGACACGCGGATGCGTATGATGTTCTTCCGTGAGGTTCCTTCGTGGAAAGGGTGGCGGAACAATCTCTGAAGGCGGCGCGGGTGCACGGAGGAAAGGAAGGAGCGCAGCCCGCCGCGTCTCGAGGCTCGAGGAGTGGAAGCTGGTTCTGACGACACGCAGAAGCCACTCGAAACCGGCCCCCCCGACACCACCCCCGGCCAGCCTCCTGTTCAGAGCGGCCCGAAACGCAAACCGGGGGCGACCTCGGGCGCCGCCGCCGGTCCGCGCCTTCGCCCCGTGTTCTAGTCGAGGTAAGTGTTGAGCGTGTTCTCGAGCAGCTCCTGCCGGCCGCTCTTGAGCGTCGGCTCGCCGTTCTTGCGGACCCACTTCTCCAGGTCCCCGAACGTGGCCTTGCCCTTCAGGATCGTCTGCCCCAGGTCGCCTTTCCAGCCGGCATAGCGTTCGGCGACGAAGTCGTCCAGGCTGCCGTCCTCGAGGATCCGGTCCGCGATCAGGAGCGCGCGGGCAAACGTGTCCATGGCGCCGACATGCGCGTAGAACAGGTCCATCGTGTCGCACGATCCGCGCCTCGCCTTCGCGTCGAAGTTCACGCCGCCGGGCGCAAGACCGCCCTGCTTGAGGATCACGAGCATCGCCTGCGTCACCCCGCGGACGTCCGTCGGGAACTGGTCGGTGTCCCACCCGAGCAGCAGGTCGCCGGTGTTGGCGTCGATGCTGCCGAGCCGTCCGGCCGCCGAGGCGACGGTCAGTTCGTGCTCGAATGTGTGGCCGGCGAGGGTCGCATGGTTGGCCTCGATGTTCAGCTTGAACTCGTTGAACAGCCCGTAGGCGCGCAGGAAGCTCAGGACCGTCGCCGCGTCAAAATCGTACTGATGCTTGGTCGGCTCCTTGGGCTTCGGCTCGATCAGGAAGGTGCCCTTGAATCCGATCTTCCTCTTGTAGTCCACCGCCATGTGGAAGAACCGGCCCAACTGATCCTGCTCGTGCTTGAGGTCGGTGTTGAGCAGGGTCTCGTAGCCCTCGCGGCCGCCCCAGAATACGTAGTTCTCTCCGCCCAGCGCCTTGGTCGCGTCGAGGGCGTGCTTCACCTGCGCGGCGGCGTAGGCGAACACGTGCGGGTCGGGATTCGTCCCGGCGCCGTGCGTGTAGCGCGGGTTGGAGAACAGGTTCGCCGTGCCCCAGAGCAGCTTGATCCCGGTATCCTTTTGCAGCTTCTTCGCCAGTGCGACCATGCGGTCGAGGTTCCGGCACGACGCGGCGAAGCTGGGCCCTTCGGGCGCGATGTCGCGGTCGTGGAAGCACCAGAACGGCGCGCCCAGTTTCACGTTGAACTCGAAAGCCGCGCGCAGGGTCTGCTCGGCCACCTGCATCGGGCTTCCGCCCTTCGCCCAGGGCCGCGCCCATGCGGCGGGGCCGAACATGTCGGCGCCGCTGCCCTTCATCGTGTGCCAGAACGCCACCGAGAAACGAAAATGCTCCGCCATGGTCCTGCCGCGCACGACCTTCTTCGCGTCGTACCAGCGGAAGGCCAGCGGGTTCTTCGAGTCCGACCCCTCGTAGGCGACCGGCTTGCGGACTTTCGGAAAGTAGGTCTTCATGTTCGGTTGTGCTCCCTCTGGATCGGTCCTTTTTTGTCGCTACTATACGGCGGATCGCCCACAAATCCAGTCATCCATGCAGCGTGTCCGATCGATGGACGCCACATTGTATGCAACCGCGCGAGGACGTCCACAAAAACCGCGAGGTGACGAATCCACGGAGCGGCATGGATGCCCTCCGATCGGCAGAAGGTTGTGCCCCGCCGGGCTCGGGTCACCGCACCGCAACCGGTCCGTCGAAGCTCACGCCGTCCGCCGCCGCGGAGCCCGCGGCGCCGGCCGTGCGGAACAGGACGCGCACGGGCTTCCCGCCGACCTCCACGCGCGCGCCGACCGCGGTGGGCGATTCGACCCGCACGGCCTTCCAGGCGGGCGCCTGTCCGGCGCGATGGGGCACGAGCACGGTCAGCATCCCCAGCTCCCCGGCCTTTTCCTTCGTGCCCGCTTCGACGTGCCACATATTGGGAAAGTCCCTCTTGGGCTTCGGGTCGAAGCCATCCCACTGGCGGAAGGCCAGCGGGGCCGGGCACAGGTATTGCACGACCACGCCGGCCTTCGGCTGCTCGACCGCGAGGCGCGCCCCTGGCTCGTCGATGACAAATGGCTTGAGCGCGTGCAGCATGAACTGAAAGGTCGCCGGCCGCGGTGCCGCCAGCTCATCGAAGAGCACCACGAACGGGAACGGCGCGGCCGATTTCACCAGTACGGCATGCCGCCGCGCGCGGGTCAGCCGCCCGCCGTAGGCCGGCAGGGCGTCGCCGCACACGTAGTCGAAGTCGGCGGCGAGCTGCTCCGCGGCGATGCGCCCTTGCGAGGCGACCGAGTGGGGGATCTGGCCTTCGCCGTCGACGAGCACGGCGTTCTGCGCCCGCGTCGCGTGGACCCACTGGTAGTGAAACTTGCTGCCGTGCAGGTCGCGGTAGCCGCACGCCGTCAGAAGGGCCTCGCCGTAGGCGTTCAACTGGAAGCTGTTCTGTGGATTGTGCCCGTGGCTCTGGGAGCCGAAGGGACTGGACTTCATCAGGAAGTGCACGTCGTCGCGGCTGTCGAGAAGCGAGACATGGAGGCTGGCGACCCCGATCCCGTGAAAGACCTTCGACGGCGGCACGTCCGTCGGCGCCTTCGCCGCGGGCATATCGGGCAGATGGGCGTCGTACAGAAAGCCGAGAATGCCGCCCTCGCCCTTCATCCCCCAGCGCTCCATCCACCAGCGCCAGTAACCGGCGTGGCCGTGTCCGGGCCGGCGGCTTCCGGCGCGGACGAAATACTCCAGCATACCGCCGATGCCGGAGGATGGAGGCCGGTACGACAGGTCGCCGAAACCGCAGGTGGGCGAGCCGGGCGG
Source organism: uncultured Verrucomicrobiota bacterium (assembly GCA_964610105.1). Lineage (GTDB taxonomy): Bacteria > Verrucomicrobiota > Kiritimatiellia > PWTM01 > PWTM01 > CAZSUU01. The sequence goes on from CAZSUU010000006.1 coordinate 25,673, forward strand.
CGCGATGTACATGGGGTAGTCGCCGACCTGCGCGAAGAACGGCTTCTGAAAGCCGTCGATGGCGAGCGCTGACCGCGCATACTGCAGCCACCCGACGGCCTTGCCCATGTAGCCGGCCCAGTAGCTCACGCCTTCGTGCCAGCCGCCGTCGTCGTCCGACCACACCGGGTAGCACGCGTAGAACTTGTTCACGGCATAGTCGAGCCATGTCTCGGCCTCGGGGATCTCGCCGAGAAATGCCACGCCGGATTCGCCGACCTTGTGCCAGATGCGGTTGCCGTGGCTGTTGTAGGGGCGGGTGAGATGCCCGTTGCCTCCGCGGATCTCGCCGCTCTTCCAGGCATCGTCGACGCGGCGCTTCATGACCTGCCGGACCTTCGCGCGGTCGGCGTCCGCCAGGGTGTCCCACGCCCAGTCGTAGGCGCGGGCCGGGCGGTAGAGCATGACCTTGCCGGCTTCGCAGTTCATCCCGAAGTTCGTCGGGCCGTCGGGATCCCACGCGGCCAGGTGGAGGATCCACCGGCGCGCCGCCTCGCGGTACTTCGCCTCGCCGCTGATCAGGGCGACGAAGGCGAGCGTTTCGGCCTCCTGGCAGGCCCGTTGCGCCTGCTCGCGGTTCGGCCACCAGTACTTCACCAGTTCCGCGTTCTCCTTGTCACGGGCCGAGCCCATGTGTTCGGGCTCCGGGGTCGGGCCGGCGGCGATGAACCGGTCCGCCTCCCCGCGAAGCCGGGCGAAGGCCTTGCTGCAGGCCCCCGTGGCGGCCGCGCGCAGGCGCGGGAGGTCATCCGGGCGGAGGAAGAGGCGCGGGTGGCCGGCGGGCACGCGTTCCCGCTGCTGGGCGCGCGTGGGCATCGGGAACTCGACGGCCTCGCGCGGGACGGCGACCGAGCGGACCCGGCTCCAGGTCGAGGCGCGGCCGCCGGCGTCGGCGAAGCGATAGCGCCAGTAGTACGTCGCCGGCGCGAGCGGGGCGGAGTGCGTGTACGCGCACCAGGGCACGCCCGTGACCGTGACGGCGTCGGAGAAGTCCTTGCGCGCCGCCCACTGCACGTCGTACGCCCGCGCCCGCTCGTCGTGAATCCAGGTGAACGACGGCGGATTCAGGCGCGTCACGGAACCGTCCGCGGGCCGATAGCCCCATTCATCCGACTTCGGATCACGGTTCGCGACCGCCGGCGGATCGGCGGCGAGCGCGGCCGAGGCCGCGAGAAACAACGCCATGGTGTACTGCATGTATCACCTCGGACTGGCTGCGCATTACGCGAATACAACGGAGAACGAAGCCGTGCATTGTGCGAATTCTGCGAACGGGGCGCGAAGGAACGCCGATCGAGGCAGAGGATCGAGAAGAGGTGGAACGCGTCGCCGCCACGCCCCCCTGCCTCAGTGGCCCCCCCCCATGCAGGTCGCGAGTGAGAGCGGCCAGCATGCGGGCCGGCGGGGTACGACGCAAGAGCGCACAGGTCCTCGGAATCGAGGTCGTCGCTGTTCGTGAGGGCGGCGGGACAATCCCTGAAGGCGACGCATATCCGTATCGCCTTGGCGTCTGCGCGCGACTTCGATAGTGTGTCGCGCCATGAAAACACATCTCGCCGCCGTGCTCACCATCGTCGCTGTGTTCTCCATTGCCCTTTGGCGAACCCCTCCCGCTGCGGACGGCGCCGTCGCCGCCCAGGGCGAGCGGGTGGCCCTGTTCAACGGGAAGAACCTCGACGGCTGGACCGTGCTGAAGTGCGAGGCGGAGGTGGACCACGGCGAGATCCTGATCAAGTCCGGCAACGGATTGGTGCAGTCGAAGAAGAAGTACGCCGATTTCGTGCTGGAGTTCGAGTGGAAGGCGCTGAGCTCCGATAAGTGGGACAGCGGCGTGTACTTTCGCTATGACTCGGTGCCCGAGGGCCAGCCGTGGCCGCCGCGCTACCAGGCGAACCTCTTGAAGGGCGTGGAAGGCAACGTCGACGGCCTGGCCGGGGCGAAGAGCAGCGGGCTCATCAAGGCCGGCGAGTGGAACACCTTCAGACTGACCGTCAAGGGCACCCAAGCTTCGCTCGAGATCAACGGCAAGCCCGCATGGTCCGGCGATGGCCTCCAGGGTCCTCGCGAAGGGTTCATCGCGCTTCAGGCCGAGGTCCCCGGCGGCGGCCAGCATCGCTTCCGCAGCATCTTCCTGACGGAGCTGAAGTAGAAGATCCGGTCACACGTGCTGGTTACACCTTTCTGCCGCGGTGCGAGGAGCGCACGAGGGCGTGGGGCCAACGGTCTTTCGCATTGAGGAACACGTCATGATCCGTCATACGAACTCTGCTCCAGATACATGGACGCCTGCAGCGGCGGTCGCTATCTTTGCCGTTTGCGCGATGGCAGACCCCGTCATCGCCGACGAACCTGCTGACCGCGTCCGCGCGCTGGCACAGGAGGTTCGCGATCGGGGATGGATCGTGTTCTCAGCCCGTTCGACACAGGGCGACTACGACCTCTTTGCCTGCCGGCCGGATGGCTCGCAGCGGCGCGCGCTCACAGCGACGCCGGAGTTCAGCGAAATCCTGCCCAGGATCTCCCCGGACGGGCACCGTCTGCTGTATCGCCGTCTGCCGAAGGACGAGGTGCCTCACAACAACCATCACGGAACGCAGGGTGAACTCGTGGTCGCGAATGCCGACGGAAGCGGCGTGCGCGTGCTGGGGGTGGCCGGCGCGCTGCCATGGGCGAGCGAGAGTCCCGACGGCCGACAGATCGCGACCCTTGCCCGTGACGGCATTTCGTTCGTGGATGTGGGTGATGGCAAGTCGCTGCGCCGTTTTCCCCGGCAGGGCTTCTTCCAGCAGTTGACCTGGTCGCCCGACGGCCACTGGCTGTGCGGCGTGGCCAATTCGTTCGACACGAGCTGGTCCATCGCCTGCATGAGCGCCACCGGCGGCCCTCCCTCCGCCGTGAACCGGATCGATTGCTGCACCCCCGACTGGTTCCCCGACAGCCAGCGAATCGTCTTCTCGTGGCGTCCCCCAGGGCGGCCGGAGAACGGTGGACAGGGATGGACGCAGCTCTGGATGGCGAACCGCGACGGCACGGGCCGGCGGCTGCTTTACGCTGAGGACGGTCGGCACGTCTATGGCGGGCACGTGTCACCGGACGGTCTCTACGTTCTCTTCACCGGCAACATGCAGGAGGATGGGGATCCCGCGAATGCCGGCGCGCCGATGGGGCTTATGCGGATCGCCGACGCGCCGATCGTGGGTGGCGGGAGTGCGTCCCTTCGCGCGATGCATCCGGGTGCGGGTGCGGGGCCGGTGCTGGTGCTGCCCTCGGGATGGGAACCCTGCTGGACGCGCGTCGAATGGCCAGCGCCGGGCGCCCGGTCAACGCCATGAAACGCGCCCTGATCGTGCTCGCATTGTTCGCCGCGTCTGGCGCGGGTCTGTGGCTCTACTCCCGCGGGCCTCGTGACCGCAGCATCCCCGGCGCTGTTCCCGGGGATGAATCGCCGGTCGGGCGGCTGGGCACGGTCGAAGTCACGGCCCGCCTCGATCCCATTCCGGCCGGGGCGGTGTTCCGCCGGGAACTCTACGACTATGCGACTGTGCTGAAATACCGCGTGCTCCACGTCCACCGCGGCCAGGTCACCGGCGACACCATCCACGTGGCGCACTACAATCCCTTCAAGCCGCGCGCGCAGGCGGCCGACCGGTTCACGAAAGAGGTGGGCGGCAGTGTCCTTCGGTTCTCGGCGGGCGACGCACACCGCATGGCCCTCGCGGCACCACTCGACGACTACTATATGGGCGCGCTCGTGAACAAGTACTTCGACGAGCGCCCTGATCCCGTTTACTGGGCCTTCTGGACCGACCCCGCCGGGCGGTGACTGAATCCGCTGGCTCCGTCAGGATCTGCGCGGTAATGTGGGGTGTTCTCACGGCATTACGGCCGAGAAGGACCACCGAGAGGAAACACTCATGAGCAGGAACCGCTGGACGCAGGCCGCTGTCATCCTAACCCTCGGTCTCGTGCCCGCCATGGCGTTGGATGTTCCGCCGAAGGCGCATCCGGACAGCAGCGCGTGGACGAAGCTGTTTGCCGGCGACCTTTCGGATGCCGAGGCTCCCGCGGGGGTCTGGACCATCGAGGACGGCGCCCTGACGGCGAGCAAGGACGAGGCGATCTGGACGAGGAAGGACTATGGGGACTTCGTCCTGGACCTGGAATTCAAGACCGCCCCGGGTTCCAACAGCGGGGTGGTGCTGCACTGCACGGATCTCAAGGACTGGATCCCCAATTCCATCGAGATCCAGATTGCCGACGACTTCGCGGAGCAGTGGGCGAAGTCCGCCAAGACCTGGCAATGCGGCGCGGTCTTCGGACGCCTCGCTCCGACCAAGAGCATGGTGAAGAAGCCCGGCGAGTGGAACCGTATGACGATCACGTGCGCGGGGAAGAAGATCCACGTGATGATCAACGGCGAGGCGGTGATCGACATGGACCGCACGAAGTGGACGTCGGCCAAGATCAATCCGGACGGCTCGGAGATCCCCGCCTGGCTGTCCAAGCCGCTGGCGGAGCTTCCGTGCAAAGGCCGGATCGGGCTGCAGGGCAAACACGCCGGCGCGCCGATCTGGTTCCGCCACGTGCGGGTGCGCGAGTTGAACTGACGGCGGACGCACCGAAACGCGCCGATTTGCCATGGTCTGAGGCTGTCGCTGGTGGTACATACCTGACGGCACGCCGGGGCGCCTATGCAGCAATTCCTGGATCTGGAGAACCTGAAGCGGGCCGTGGCACTGAGCGCCACCACCACGGTGCTGAGCTGGCCACGGCTCATGGAAGCCGGCCGGCCAGCCGCCTTTCTCAGCGCGCTGTTCATCCTGTTCTTCTTCATCGCCGGGGCGACCACCGCCTGGGGGGGGTGCGGCGGAATGGGGGGCGCCTTTCCGGACCGTCGCCGGACGCTGATGGGACTGTCCATCGCCCTGCTGGTCGCGGGCGTGATGGCCCCCCTGCACTTCTTCCTGCTGGATGGTCCCCTGAAGGCCGCGCTGATCAAGATCGGCGAGACCAATCGGGTCGAACTCAGCTTCCCCGGCACCCTCGGCGGCGTGCTGGCCCTCATGGCGTGGTCCGCGAGTTTCGAGACGCTGTTCTTCCGCGGCGGCACAATGGCCGTACTGGCCCGCGTATTCCGGCGGTCCTGGATCGCCGTGGTCGGGTCGGTCCTGCTCCGCGTCTGGGTGACGCACCTGTACCTGCAACAGGCCCGGCCGGAGACTCCGGCCTTCTTCTACGGGGTCGCCCTGATGGACGGCCTTGCCGGCAGCCTGCTCTTCGTGAAAGGGGGGTTGCCGGCGGCGAGTCTGTTTGCCGCCCTCATGTCCGTACGACACCTGGGGGCGCTCCTGTAGGTTATTTCGTCCGCGACAGAACGTGGCCGGCGGCGTGCCGACTGGAAGGAGAGAAGCATGGATACCATGACGCGGAGGCAGTTTGTGACGGCGACGACATGGGCGGGTGTGGCCGCGGCGGCGGGGAAACGCGCGTGGGCCGAGGAGACGAAGGTGGTGCTCGCCGTGGCGGGCTGCGCGCACGTGCACATGCCGATGTTCGTCGGCATCCTCGGCGCCGCGCCGAATGTCCAGGTCAAATACACCTGGGATCACCAGCCGGCGCGGGCCGACAAGTTCGCCGCGGATCTGAATGCCAGCGCGGTCCGCGACGTGGCCGACCTCTGGAAAGACCCGGAGGTCGCGGGCGTCATCATCGCCTCCGAGACCTGCCGGCACGCCGAGCTCGCCGTCGGGGCGGCGAAGGCGGGGAAGCACCTGTTCGTGGAAAAGCCCCTCGCGGTTACCGCGAAGGACGCGGACGAGATGGCCGCCGCGATCGAAAAGGCGGGCGTGTTCTTCACGATCGGATACGTCCTGCGCACCGTCTCCCAGCACCTTTTCATCCGGGAGCAGGTGATCAAGGGCCACCTCGGCAAGATCGTGCGGGTCCATTGCACGTACTCCAACGCGGCCGTGTTCGAGGGCCTGTTCGACGAATGCCGCTGGACCGTCGATCCCGCGCAGGCGGGCGGGGGCGGATTCGGCGATATCGGCGTGCATGCACTGGACCTCGTGATGTGGCTGATGGGCGATATCGAGGCGGTGGCGGCGAACCTGCACAACGTGTCGGGCAAGTACCCGGCCGTGGAGGATTACGGCGAGGCGCTGCTGCGGTTCAGGAACGGGGTGGCGGGGACGATCACCGGCGGCTGGGTGGAGCCGTCGAATCCCTTCGCCCTTCTCGTATCCGGCACCGAGGGCTACGCGGCGATGTTCGGACAGCGGCTGTATCTCTGCACGCCCAAGGTGGAGGGCGCCGACGGCGCCAAGCCCTGGGGCAAGGTCCCCTCCGGACCTTCCCACCCGATCCTGCAGTGGGTCGAGGCCATCGGCGGGGCCAGGGACGTGCCGCTCGTACCGGTCCGCGAGGCCGCCGCCCGCGTGCGGGTGATGGAGACGCTGTACCGGGCGGCGCGGGAGGGCCGATGGCTGCCGGTCGCCGCCCCGTCCATATGACGACAGCGGGGGGGGACGCCACTCTCCGCCGGATGGGGGGAGGATCGAAGGGAGCACTCCACTCGGCCAGAGGGTGGTGCGGTTGAACACCACCCGCCCGGGGCGAAACCAGCGAGAAGGCGGGAGGACGGGAATCGCCGTCATCCCTTCCGGTTTGGAGTGAGAGAGGTCACGCATCGGAAGACCGTCCGGGAGAGGGTCCCGACGCGCCCGGGGGCATGAGGGCCCGTTCGAGGGATGGCCCGCGGCCAAGCAACGTCGGTCAGACATCTCCGCGTGAGCATTCCACCGAAACCACTGACATCCCTGCGGAATGGACCGCTCGCATCGAGGCTGGCCGTTCGGGTGAGCGTCGTTCGCGTGGAGTACAGCCACGGCTTCCGGCGGGAGTTCATCGAGCGGACTCTGGGAAAACCGCACTATCACACCTCATGAGGTGTGAGAGGATTCTTGGTCGGTCGCAAGGAGGGACAGGAGTGCGTGGGCCAAGTCCCCAGGTCGTGAAGCCAGGCGCCAGCGGTTGTTTGTGCGGACGACCAAGCCTCGGCGCGCGAGTTTACGCAAATGACGCCACAAGGCCGGGGGGCTGATCCGGGTTCCGGCAGCGAGTTCCTTCACAGAGGTGGGGCCGTTCTGTTGCAGGTGGTGCAGAACCACCAGTCGACGCGGATGCGTGAAGGCCGTCATCACACGGATGATCTGCGTCGTGGCAAGCTGTTGTGTGACAAGCGCTTCGCTCATGGCAGACAGCACAGGCTGTGCGCTCGGAACCAAAGGATCCGGATGCGCCGTGTAATGCACCCAGCGGCTTCGCCGTTCCGCGGTGACCAATCCTCGCGACTGAAGAGACCGCAGCACCTGACTGGCCTGGTTCTCCGCGATGCCGAGTCGCGCCGCGACCTCTTGCACCGTGCAGGAGGGGGTCTCGACGACGACCTTCAAGCCTGTCAATCGCGTGGCATGGGCCAACACTCGGCACGTGCGCCAGATCGTTGGATGTGTGTACGTCATCTCACACCTCATGAGGTGTGAGATATAGGCGAAGAGATCGGATTATGCAATGCCAAAGGGGTGTCTGCTTCAAAGGGGAGCCACTTCTGCCCGCTCCGGCCTTCCGCTTCTGCTCCGGCACACCGGAGGGTTTCCGGCACGCCAACAGCGATTGCGTTCCGCTGCGCCGTCGGTATTATCCACCCATGAATGCACGTCCCCCTCGAGGCGTCATCGCCGCGGTTGCACTCACCTGCTGCATGAGTCCGGCGGCGACCGGCGGCGATGGCCTGCCACGCCTGAAGGTCAGCGATAACCACCGCTACCTCGTCCAGGAGGACGGACGCCCCTTCTTCTGGCTGGGCGATACCGCCTGGCAGCTTTTCCACCGGCTGAACCGGGCCGATGCGGAGCGCTATCTCGCGGACCGCGCGGGCAAGGGCTTCACGGTGATCCAGGCCGTTGCGCTGGCCGAGCTCGACGGTCATTCAGTCCCGAACGCCTCCGGCCACCTTCCCCTGGCGGATCTGGACCCCACCCGGCCGGCGGTGAAGGACGGACCGGGCAACGACTACTGGGACCACGTTGACTGCATCGTCGCGAAGGCCAACGCCCTCGGGTTGTACATCGGCTTCCTGCCGACGTGGGGCCGGTACTGGCACGACGAGGTCAAGAACGGGAAGCCGCTCTTCACTCCCGCCAACGCAGAGATCTACGGCGAATGGCTGGGCCGGCGGTACAGGGATGCCGGCCTCATCTGGGTCCTCGGGGGAGACCGCATGGTGGAGAACGATCCGCAGAAGGAGACCATCCGCGCCATGGCCCGGGGGCTACGGCGCGGCGACGGCGGCGCGCACCTCATGACCTTTCACCCGCGCGGCGGCAGCGGTTCGGCGGAGGTGTTTCACGCCGACGCATGGCTGGACATCAACATGCGTCAGAACGGCCACGTCGCGGAGTTCACCGGTCGCTACGACAAGACGCGCACGGATTACGACCGCACGCCGGTGAAGCCCGTGCTTGACGGCGAACCCGTGTACGAGGACCACCCGCTGTCGTTCAAGGCGAAGGAACTCGGACACTCCATCGCCGCCGACGTCCGCCGGCCGCTGTACTGGGATCTCTTCACCGGCGCGTGCGGCCACACGTACGGCCATCACTCGGTCTGGCAGATGTGGGCGCCGCCGCGTCCGCCGATCAACCATCCGCTCATGCCCTGGCAGGAGGCGATCGCGCAGCCCGGCGCGGGCCAGATGCAGTACGCCCGCCGGCTGCTCGAGTCGCGGCCCTACCTCACGCGCGTGCCGGACGATTCGGTGATCGCGGAGGACCGCGTTCCGACGTCGGTGCCCGGCGCCGGCCGATACCGCTTCGCGGCGACGCGCGACAGCGAGGGCAGCTATGCCATGGTCTACGCGCCGGTTGGACGGGCGTTCACGGTGCACATGGACAAGGTGCGGGGCGGCACCGTCAAGGCGTGGTGGTTCAATCCGCGCAACGGCGCCGCGACCCCGATCGGCGAGTTCGAGAACAAGGGGCGGCGGACGTTCCTCCCCCCGGAACCGGGCGAGCTGCTGGACTGGGTGCTCGTGCTCGACGACGCCTCGCGGAAGTTCCCGCCGCCCGGCTCGGCGGGCAAGTGAGAAGAGGTGCGACGGAGGACGACGGATCGTCGAGAAGGACGAAGAATGAAGAGTACAATGGGTCTGAGGTTTCTGGCCGGCGCGATGGCCTTCGCGCCGGCGTGGGTGATGGGCGGCGACAGCGAACGCAGAGTCCTCCCGGTCGGCGAGCGGCCGGAGAGCGTCACCAAGGGATGGGGCGGACACTACTACGTGACGGTCATGGGGGCGGAAAGCGGACGGGGCGATGCCGTCGTCAAGGTGCTGAAGGGGGACCGCATTGAGGTCTTCGCCAGGGGCATGGACGAGCCGAAGGGCATCACCTTCACGGGCGAGTTTCTCGTGACCAGCGACCTGAAACGGGTCTGGAAGATCGATGCCCAGGGCCGCGCGACCGTCCTGGCGGAAGAGAAGGACTTCCCTCGGCCGATTCGGTATCTCAACGACGTGTGCACGGCGCCGGACGGGAAAAGCGTGTTCGTCTCCGACATGGGCGCCAACGATCGCATGCTCGGTCCGGACGGGCTCTGGCCCCTCGATAGCGCCGAAGCCCGCGCCCTGCCCGCGATCGGCCGCATCTACCGGGTCACCCTTGAAGGCAAGGTGAGTCTGGTCTTCGACGCCACGCCCGAGATGCCCTGTCCAAACGGAGTCGGCCGGTCCGCGGGCGACGGGGTGCTGATCGCCGAGTTCTTCCACGGGCACGTGCTCGAGTTTCGTGACGGGCGACTCCGGCGGATCGCGACCGGCCTGCGGGGGGCCGACGGGGTCGAACGGGCGAAGGATGGCGTGATCTATGTCTCAAGCTGGACCCAGGGCAAGGTCTGGCGGCTCGGCGCCGACGGCAGGGACCCCAAGGTGGTCATCGAGGGACTGAAGTCGGCGGCGGACTTCTTCCTGGACGAAGACGCGCGGCGCCTGCTCGTGCCGGACATGCTCGCCGGGACGGTGACCATCATGTCGTTGAATTGAGGGCCGACTCATGAATGCCCGTACCCTCAGCCGGCGCGGTCTTCTCAAGGGCTCCGCTCTCGGTCTGTTCGGACTCGCGTCCGTGCCGGCCGGAGCGCCCGCCCAGACGGCGAAGCCCTCTTCGGCGGCGCCGCCAGCCTCCCCGCCGCTCGCCCCGCTGAACCGGTTCCCCCACATGGTGCAGGAGCACTTCGTCCAGCGAGTGCGGGAGATCGAGTCCGCGAGCCATGCGGCCAAGACTGCCCTGCGTCGGAGGGCTCACGCCGAGGCGTATGTCCGGGCCGTGCGGGAGAAGATCCGGCTCTGCTTCGGCCCGTTTCCCGAGCGCACCCCGCTCCACGCGCGCATCACCGGCGTCGTCGACCGCGACGCGTACACGATCGAGAAGGTGATTTTCGAGAGCCGTCCCAGATTCCTGGTTACGGCCAATCTCTATCTCCCCAAAGGCCGTTCGGCGCCCGTCCCCGGGGTCGTCGCCCCCTGCGGGCACTCCAACAACGGCAAGGCGGCGGAGCCCTACCAGTCGTTCGCGCAGGGGCTGGCCCGGATGGGCTACGCGGTGCTGATCTTCGACCCGCTCGGCCAGGGCGAACGGCTGCAGTATCCGGACGCTGCTCTCAAGTCCAAGGTCGGCGTCGGTGTGCGCGAACACCTGCTCGCGGGCAACCAGCAGTTCCTGGTCGGCGAGTTCATCGGCGCGTGGCGCGCGTGGGACGGCATCCGCGCGCTCGACTACCTCCTCACGCGGCCGGAGGTCGATCCGCGCCATATCGGCGTCACCGGCAATTCCGGCGGGGGCACGATGACCACGTGGCTCTGCGGTGTCGAGTCGCGGTGGACCATGGCCGCGCCGAGCTGCTTCGTGACCACCTTCCGGCGCAACCTGGAGAACGAACTGCCCGCCGACACCGAGCAGTGCCCGCCGCGCGCGCTGGCGCTCGGGCTCGACCACGAGGATTTCATCGCGGCCCTGGCGCCGAAGCCGGTGATCCTGCTCGCGAAAGAAGCGGACTTCTTTGACGTCCGCGGGACGGAGGAGGCCTTCGGGCGGCTGAAGAGTCTGTACCGGCTGCTCGGCGCGGAAGAGAACATCGCCCTCTCCGTCTGTCCCGGTGCGCACGGATACTCGCAGGACAGCCGCGAAGCGATGTACCAGTGGTTCAACCGCGTCACCGGTGTCTCGAAGGCCGATCGGGAGCCGGAACTGGTCATCGAGAAGGACGAAACGCTCTGGTGTACGCCGAGGGGACAGGTGTGCGACCTGGAGTCGCGCCCGATCTGGACGTTCACGCGCGATCGTTCACGCGCGCTGGCGGCGTCGCGGCCGACGCTCGACCGCGCGGGACTGATCCGGGCCGTCGCGGACATGCTCAGACTCCCGGAAACCGGCGGTGTGCCGGACTATCGGATTCTGCGGGCGGTGTCGTCGCGGCGGTATCCGCGCCCGCACGCCAGTGTCTACGCGGTGGAGACCGAGCCGGGCATTCACGCGCTCGTCAGCCGGCTTAGCGCCGAGCGGTTGGACGCCCGTCCGCCGTCCGGCCTGTCGCGGGCGGTTCTATACGTCGCCCACCACTCCGGCGACGCGGAGCTTCGCGACGAGCCGCTGGTCCGCCAACTGATCGAGGAGGAGCCGAAGGCCGTCTTCTATGCCTGCGACGTCCGCGGCATCGGGGAATCGAAGCCCGACACCTGCGGCGCCAACTCGTTCCTCGATCCGTACGGCAGCGACTACTTCTACGCGGTCCATTCCATCATGCTCGACGAGCCTTATGTCGGCCGCAAGACGCTCGACGTGCTGCGCGTGATCGAGTGGCTCAAGGCGTGCGGTCACGCGGAGATTCACCTCGCCGCGCGGGGGTGGGGGACCGTCCCCGCGACGTTCGCCGCGCTACTTTCCGACACGGTCGTTCGCGTCACGTTGAAAGAGGCGCTGACTTCCTATTCCGAGGTCGCCGAGTCGGAGCGGTACGACTGGCCGCTTTCGTCCTTTGTGCGCGGGGTGCTCGCGAAGTTCGATCTGCCCGAATGCCACTGGGCGCTGGAGGCGAAGGGGCTTCGGATGATTGACGTGGACAAGCGGGGCCCGTCATCCGCGGAGGGGGCGAACGCATGAGACCCGGCAAGGGCGCCGTTCGCGTGGGCGGGCTGCACCGGCAGGCCGCGAGCCCGGATGGGGGATGCGTTGCCCCCAACGCGTTCCGTTCGTCCGACGCCGCCCGAAGGTCGGCGTCCGCCATCGAGACGCAGGTGGAACGCGACCTCCGGGCGCGTTTGCGCGCGAAGTTGTCCAAGCCGGTTGTCGTGTTTCTGGCCGCCGCACTTGTGGTCGCGTATGCCTCCGCTGCCGAGGTGTCCTGGCGCCGCCTGAGCAGCGCGACAGGCGATCTGCCCGCGCCCAACGCGGGCGACCAGCAGACGTGCTGCGTGGCGGCCGATTTCGATCGCGACGGCATAGTGGACTTCGCCATCGGCGAACGGACCCAGGCCCCGTCGGTCGTCTGGTACAAGTGGAACGAGAAGGGCTGGGACAAGAGGGTCATTGACGACACGGCCCTGACGCCCGAGGCCGGCGGGGACGCATGCGACCTCGATGGCGACGGCGATCCGGATCTCATCCTGGGCCAGGACTCGCGTGGGAATGCCATGTGGTGGTGGGAGAACCCGAACCCCGACTTCTCCAAATCTTGGACGCGTCGACTCATCAAGGGTTCCGGGGCCCGGAAGCACCATGACCAGAGCGTCGTGGATTACGACGGCGACCGGAAACCGGAGCTCGCCTCGTGGAACCAGGGCGGCCGGCAATTGCTCCTGTTCGAGATCCCGTCCAACCCGCGGGACGCAGGACCGTGGCCATTCACCGTGATCCATTCCTGGTCTGGCGGAGCGGAGATGGAAGGGTTTCCCTCCACGCCGGTGGACGTGGACGGCGACGGCGTCGTGGACCTCGTGGGCGGCGGGCGGTGGTTCAAACACAGAGGCGGCACGAACTACGAAGGGCAGGTGATCGACGACGCCATGCGCTTCACCCAGTGCGCCGCGGGGCAGATGGTCGAGGGCGGCCGGCCGGAGATCGTTTTCAGCCCTGGCGATGCGGACGGCGAGGCGAAGTGGTACGAGTGGGATGGACGGGGGTGGATGGCACACGTGCTGGGCAGCGTCATCCACGGCCACACCTGCGAGATCGGCGACATCGACCGCGACGGGCACGCGGATATCCTGATCGGTGAGATGGGCAGCCCGGGTGCGGGGGACCGTGCGCGAACGCGGGTGTGGTTCGGCGACGGCAAGGGCGGGTTCCGGGAGACGGTAGCGTCCACGGGGCAGGGGATTCATGAGGGCCGCCTGGGCGACTTCAACGGCGATGGCCGGCTCGACATCCTGATGAAGCCGTACCATCACCGCGCCCCTCGCGTCGACGTGCTGATGAACCAGCCCTGAGCCCCAGAATTGGCTTGACGTTACGTCTGCGTCAGCTTAGAAGCAATAGCGTGTGCAGGTGAGCGTGTCGAGTGTTGGATGTCCTCAATACGTGGGCGATGTGCATGGTCAGGGCACAGGACAAGTTGCGAGAATGCATGAGTCTTCCGTGAGAATGCCCCGATGGAAAGGGTGGAGAGACAGTCCCTGAAATCGGCGCGGTTGCACGGAGTGACGAACAGGTTGGAATCGAAGCATTGAACGACCGAAGTGGTTCGACTGAGGCTTGCCGCCTTGGAGATCACACCGGAGGCGAGGAAGCGATATGAGCAGGAAAATTCATGCAGGGCTGGCAGGTGCTGTTCTTCTCATCTTCGCGTCGTCGGGGCTGGCGCAGGCGATGCTCGACGACTTCGACTCTTACACACTAGGCAGCATCGAGGGCCAGGGGGGTTGGCAGAGCTGGGTCGGGTACTCGGGGATCTGTGGCGATGTCACAATCGAACAGGCGTTCAGCGGCGCCCAGTCCCTGAAGGTGGAAGCGGGCGACGACACCGTGCATCCCTTCACGGGCGTCAACAGCGGACAATGGACTCTCAGTCTGCGGCAGTACATCCCTTCGACGTCCGGGGGGCAGAACTACACCATCCTGTTGAACTCGTATCCCAACAACCTGAACTGGAGCGCGCAGGTACTGGCCGACATGAACCAGGGCCTGGTCGGGGTATTTGACGCCTCATACGTTCAGCAGGGCTCATCCGTGGCGCTCGTCAGAGACACGTGGGTGGACATGCGGTTTGAAATCAACCTGGGCGCCAATTCCGTGAGCGCATTCTACAACAGCTCTCTCATGGCGACCTATGCCTGGCAGACCGGCGGCATCAATGAGCTACAGGCGCTGGACCTCTATCCCGATCAAGACATCGCCCAGGTGGGCGCGGTGTACTATGACAATGTCCGCCTTGAACAGGTGCCCGAGCCGGGCATCGGCAGCCTGCTCGTCGCGGTCGCCGCGGCCCTCCTCTTCCGGCGGCGGAGACGGGTGTAAGCCTGGGGACCGAGGCGCAGACTCGCAGGTTCGCCCGGTGACGGGGAGGGCTCCCGCGCGCCCTTGACGATCCCCGCGAGGCGTCGATAATGCCGCCTGTGCCGCGGGCATCATGAAATCGGGATTCCTCGACAAGCTGATCGACCGGCTTGACCGGCTCGATCCGGACAGCCTGCAGACCCAGTTCCTGCGCCTGGCGCGCGAGAAGGGGCTGCTGGAGACCATCTTTCATGCCCTCCAGGAGGGCCTGGTCGTGCTCGATGGCCGGGAGCAGATCCTGTTCGCCAACCGCGCGGCCGAGCGCATGTTCGGTTTCGCCGCGGAGCAGGCGGTCGGCGCGCGCATGAGCCGCTACCTGCGCGACATCGAATGGGACCGTCTCGTGAACCTCGATGACCGCGAGTGGTCGCGCCTCGTCCGCCGCGAGATCGAGGTCAATTACCCCGAGCACCGCTATCTCGCCTTCTACGTCGTGCCGCTTCCGCTGAGCCAGCCCGACGAGACCGGCGGGGTGGTGATCTTCCGGGACGTCACGCGGGAGCGGCAGAACGAGGCGCAGAGCATCGAGTCCGAGCGCCTGCGCGCCATCACCCTGCTCGCCGCCGGCGTCGCCCACGAGATCGGCAACCCGCTCAATTCCCTCAACATCCACCTGCAGCTCCTCCAGCGCGAGGCCGCGAAACTCCCCAAGACCAGGCGCGCGGCCTTCGACGAGCTGCTGGGGGTCTCCACGCGCGAGGTGGCGCGGCTGGACGGCATCATCACCCAGTTCCTCAACGCCGTCCGGCCCGTGAAACCGCAGATGGAACCGTGCTCGCTGAGCGACCTGACGCGCGAGACGATCGAGTTCATGAAGCACGAGATCGGGGATCGCAACGTCCTGGTCGAGTGCGATTGTCCCGAGCATCTGCCGGCCGTGAAGGTGGACCGGGGTCAGATCCGGCAGGTGTTGTTCAACCTCCTCAAGAACGCCATCGAGGCGATGCCGGGCGGCGGCGTGCTCCGGGTCACCCTCGCCGGCACCGACCGGTCCGTCATCGTGACCGTCCGCGACACCGGTGTCGGCATCGAACCACAGCGGATGAGCCAGATCTTCGAGCCCTATCACACGTCGAAAGCCCACGGCACGGGGCTCGGCATGATGATCGTGCAGCGCATCGTCCGCGATCACGGCGGGGAGATCGAGATCCACAGCGAGCCGGGCCGCGGGACGACGGTGACCCTGTTCCTCCCGCGCGCGGACCGCCTCGTGCGGCTGCTCCGCGCGCATCGGGGCCGCGAGAGGAAGGGCGGGAGGAGCGCCGGATGAGGAAGCCGACCATCCTGATCGTCGATGACGAGAAGAACACGCGCGAAGGCCTGGCGCGGGCGCTGCAGTTCAACTACCGGGTGCTGCTGGCCGACAGCGGCGCGCGCGCGCTGGAGGTCCTGGACGAAGAGGCCGTGGAGCTGGTGCTGAGCGACATCCGCATGCCCGGGATGGACGGATTGGCCCTGCTCCACCGCATCCGCGCCCGCACGCCCCAGCCGGTCGTCATCCTCCTCACCGCCTACGGCAGCATCGAGCAGGCCGTCGAGGCGATGCGGGCCGGCGCCTACGACTTCCTCACCAAGCCCGTCAGCCTCGACCGGCTCGACATCCTGCTGCGGCGCGCCCTGGAGGCGCGCGACATGGCCTCGGAGAACCGGCGGCTGCGCGAGCGGCTGGACCAGAACTTCGGCATGGAAAACATCACCGGCCGGTCGCCGGCGATGCGGGAGGTGTTCGACACGATCCGGCAGGTGGCCCCCGCCCGGACGACGGTGCTGATCGAGGGGGAGAGTGGCACCGGCAAGGAGCTCGTGGCGCAGGCGCTGCACCATCTCAGCCCGCGCGCGCAGGGCCCCTTTGTCGCCATCCACTGCGCGGCCCTGGCGCCGACGTTGCTGGAGAGCGAACTGTTCGGCCACGAGAAGGGGGCGTTCACCGGGGCGTCGGAGCGGCGCCGGGGCCGGTTCGAGATGGCCGACGGCGGGACCCTCTTCCTCGACGAGATCGGCGAGATCCTCCCGGCCGTCCAGGTCAAGATCCTCCGCGTCCTGGAGGAGCACCGGTTCGAGCGCGTGGGCGGGCAGCAGACGCTGGAGGTGGACGTGCGGCTGATTGCGGCCACCAACCGCAACCTGCGGCGGATGGTCGAGGAGAGACAGTTTCGCGAGGATCTGTTCTTCCGTCTGAACGTGGTCAGCATCGTCCTGCCGCCCCTGCGCGAGCGGGCGGGCGATATCCCGCTGCTCGTGGACCGGTTTCTCAAGGAGTTTGCCGAGGAGAACAACCGGCCCGCGCCCGCGCTGGCGCCGGAGGTCATGGACGTCCTCGTGTCCTACGCGTGGCCGGGCAATGTCCGCGAGCTTCGGAATGCGATCGAGCGGATGGTGGTGCTGGGGCGGGGCGACCGTCTCACGCTGCGCGATCTTCCCCCGCCGATCCGGCCCGCGGCCACCGCGACGACGCAGACCCGTCTTCCCGGAGCGGTTTCGCCGGATGGCGGGACGCTGACGATGGACCAGATGGAGCGGCAGCTCATCCTCACGACGCTCGAGCAGAACGCGGGGAACCGCGTGAAGACGGCCGGGGTGCTGGGCATCAGCCGCCGCACCCTGCATCGAAAGCTCAAGGAGTATGGGCTTGCCGGCACCGGCCGCCGTGGCCGCCGGCCGAAGGTGAAGCCGATGCCGGAACCGTGAGCGGCGAAGGCCATGTGAGTGTCTCGGCCCGACCCGCGGCGGAAACGATTCGGCGCGCTCGGACGCGACGGCGGTGAAGACCGTTCAAATGGTGCGGCCGGCGGAGCGCTCCACGTGTTCCGTACTGACCACGCAGCCCCGGTCATCGAAGAGATTCAGGTAGAACACGCGGGTTCCGTCCGGCAGGGCGGCGGACACGCGGCGCGCAGCGGGATCCAGCGACGCCGGAAGGGCATCCCATTTCCGCTCCTTCCACGCCCCCGTGTCTTTCGTGAAGCAGAGCTCGGCCTTCACGATCGGGCAAGGCGACTCATAGTCCGCCCACGCGGTGTCCCCGTCCTCTCCCTGCCGCACGATCCGCGCGAGCGCGGCGCCCCCCTTGAGCACGCAGTCGGCGAAGACGCGGATCTCCTCCGGGTTCTCGCCGGCGCCGCCGTGGCCGTGCGGCATACGGAGGCGCACGCAAAGGGTGCGCGGGCCGGCCGGCAGGCGGTACGATTTCCGCAGGGAGTCCATCGGATAGGCGAAGTCGTTGGAACCCGTGACCCAGAGCATCGGCAGGGCGGCGCGGGGCAGGTAGACGGACGGGTCCCAGAGGCCGAGCCAGCGCGCGGCGCGCGCTTCGCCCATGTCCCTGAATCCCTGCACCCAGGTGGAGTTGTCGCCGAGAAACCCGCATCCGTACACCGGGGCCGCCAGCCGGAATCGCGGATCGACGCCGGCGACGATGCAGGTGAGGTAGCCGCCCCACGAGATGCCGGTGAGGCCGACGCGATCGGGGTCGACCTCGGGGAAGGAGCGAAGAAGCGAATGCGCCAGGATGACGTCGGCGACGGCGTGATAGGTCCACTGATGGGTCAGCGCTTCGTCGATCCGGTCGAATCCGCCCCACCCCGGGGGCCCGCCGGCGTCGTGGCGCGGCCGATGGCCGTGGTCGCCGCCGGGCACGCAGCCGCACGTGTCCATGGCGATCGCCGCGTAACCGCGGGAAGTCCAGAGTCGCACCCATTCGGCGAACGCCGTGCCGCCTCCGCCGTGCACGAGCACCATGGCAGGGGCCTTTTCGCCGGATCTCAACTCCGGCAGGCCGTACCAGGCAAAGACGCGCGTCGCGCGGTTGCTCCAGGGCAGGCCGTCGAAGAACAGCGCGCGCACGCCCGGCGCGTCGAACCCCGGCGCCGGATGGGTGGCCGGGACGCGGAAGAGGACGTTGGTGTCCCAGGGCAGACCGGCCGGCGCCTCGGAGGCCGCGAACATCGCGGCGAACATCGCGCCAAGACACGCCCACCCACGCGGGACCAATGCGCTCATGCCCCGTAGATTCAATAAAAGACCGCCGGCGTCAAGCCCGGCATGGATGAAGACGAGGTCCCACCCCGCGTCGCTCCACCTCACCGACGCCCATCAGGGTCTGAGTGCACACGGTCCCCTGTTTCAGCCCACCCCTGTGCCGTGTGCGCCACTCTCCCTCGGGCACGGAGCTCTGTCAAGACCGCATCTGCCCGGCCCGGCCCCTCGCGCCACACGGAAGACGCCGCGCCCCGGAGGCCGGCGCGGCGTCTTCACGCGTTCGCGGGTCGCGGTCAGTATTTCCTTCCGGCGACGCCCTTGGTGGTCCTGTCGATCGCGCGGGCCTTCTCCTTCGGACGCAGCGAACGCACGGCCGCGCCGGCGGTCCACATCTCGGAATCGCGGATCGCGCCGAGTTCCCGGGCGAGCTGCTTCTGGTAGTCGGGCCGGCCGCAGGCGCTGATGACGCGCCGGGCCTCGGCGCCCGTCTTCACGCGTTTGTAGAGCTCCTTGAACACCGGCAGCACCGCCTTCTTGAACCGCGGCCGCCAGTCCAAGGCGCCTCGCTGGGCGGTGGCGGAGCAGTTGGAGTACATCCAGTCCATCCCGTTCTCGTCGACGAGGCGGATGAGGCTCTGGGTGAGCTCCTCCACGGTCTCGTTGAAGGCCTCGCTCGGCGTGTGGCCGTGGGCGCGGAGGGTGTCGTACTGCGCGTCCATGATCCCCGCCAGCGCGCCCATCAGCACGCCGCGTTCGCCGGTCAGGTCGCTGAAGACCTCGTGGTCGAACGTGGTGGGGAACAGGTAGCCCGAGCCGATGCCGATGCCGACGGCCATGCAGCGCTCCGTGGCGCGGCCCGTGGCGTCCTGGAACACGGCGAAGCTGGAGTTGATGCCCGCGCCGGAGAGGAAATTGCGCCGCACGGAGGTGCCCGAGCCCTTGGGGGCCACCATGATCACGTCGATGTCCTTGGGCGGCACGACCCCGCTGATCTTCCGATAGGCGATGGAGAAGCCGTGGGAGAAGTACAGGGCCTTGCCGGGCGTCAGGTGTTTCTTGAGCGCCGGCCAGACGGCGCGCTGCGCGGCGTCGGAGACGAGGAGCTGGATGATCGTGCCCTTCGCCGCGGCCTCCTCGATGTCGAAGAGGGTCTTGCCGGGCACCCAGCCGTCCGCGACCGCGCGGTCCCAGTCGCGCGGGAATGCCCTGGATTGGCCAACGATCACGCGCAGGCCGTTGTCCTTCATGTTCAGCGCCTGGGCGGGCCCCTGGACGCCGTAGCCGATGACGGCGATGACTTCCTTCTTGAGGACCTTGCGCGCCCTGGCCAGCGGAAACTCCTTCCGCGTCACCACGGTTTCCTTCACGCCGCCGAAATCAATGATGGCCATACCACTTCATCCTTTCCTTACGAGTTTCCCTCTGGACGAACCGCAGAGGATACCCGCCTGCATCCTCCCGGTCAACTCCGCGCGCGCCGGCGGTAGAGGTCCTCCAATCCGCGCGCCAGCCGGGTCGTGTCGCAGGCGGAGGATCGCCGCAGGGCGGGGCGCATGCCGTGCCGCAGATCGGCGAGGCGCGAGGCCGCGCGCGGGTCCGTGGCCCACGCGATGGCGCGCGTCACACAGTCCTCCGCGCTGTCCGCCACGAATTCCGGCAGCCCGGCATGGCGCAACAGGGTCTGGGAGGTGCGGGCGGCCCAGCGGTCGCCGTGGAACGTCAGCACCGGAACCCCCTGCCACAGCGCCTCCATGGTGGTCGTGCCCCCGTTGTAGGGGAAGGCGTCGAGCGCGAGGTCGATGCGGTCGTAGTAGCGCAGGAACGCAAGGTGGTCCGCCGGACCGAAGGGCACAATCCGCTCCGGATCGATCGCCCGGTCGCGGAACCGTTGGAGAAGGTACTCCTGGTTGCACGGCGACTTCATCGCCCGGTTGGCGAGCAGGAGGCGCGCGGCGGGCACGCGCCGCAGGATCTCCGCCCACGCGTCCAGAACCGGCGGGGTGATCTTGTACTGGGTGACAAGGCTGCCGAAGGTGAACCGTCCGGTTCGCTGCACCGGCGGCGGCGTCACCTCGGGGGCCGCATGGGTCGTTTCGAAGGCCAGGTAGCTCACGGGCAGCCGTTCGAGCGCCTCGGTGTAGCCGCGTTCCTCCCCGGGCGGGACGACCTCGGCATCGCCGGCCAGCACATCGATACCCGGCAGCCCGGAGGTGGCGAAATGATTGAACCAGCCGACCGTCACCGGCGCCACCCGGCTTCGGAAGAGCGGCAGGCGATTCGGGGCGCTGTAGGCATTCAGATCAATCAGCACGTCCAGGCGGCAGGAGGCGATCAGCTCCGCCAGGTCCCGGGTGCCCAGGTCCCCCGTTTGATGCAGGGTATCGCCGGGCCACTCCACCCGGCCGGGCATGTCCGGCTTCGGGCCGTCGGAGAACAGGTGCAGCTCGAACCGCGCCCGGTCGTGGCGGTTCAGGACGCCCCAGACGGGCTTCATGTAGTTCTCCGCGTGGAAGAAGGATGAGAGGTAGCCGATGCGCAGTCGGGGATTCGCCGGACCCGGCGGAGGCGCGGGCGGCGCCGCCGGTCCGCCGGGTTCCAGGCGTGCGGCAAAGCGCTTTCGCACCTCGAGAATCCGCTCCGGTCCGGCCGCCGGGCAGCCGGGGATGATCGTAGCCAACGACTGCCAGGGCAGGAGGGAGTCCGAGTGCAGGGCCGCCTTCTCCATGTGGCGCGCGGCCCGGTCGGTTTCGCCGAGCTCGAAGCAGGCCTGGCCGAGGCCGTAGTGCGCCTCCGCGCTGTCCGGCTCGCCGGCCAGGGCGCGCTCCCAGGCGGCCGCGGCCTGCGCGAACTCGCCGAGCGCGAGCAGAATCCCGCCGGTCAGGCGCAGGACGGACGGGGTGGCGGCTCCAAGCCGGATAATCCGGTCGCAGGTGCGGAGGGCGGGCAGTGCCTCGCCGGAGGCCTGCTGGGCGCGGGCGAGGCCCTCGAGCACGGCGGCGTTCTCCGGGGCGCGGGCCGCCGCGCGGTGGAAGGCCTCGACCGCCCGCGCGTTCCTGCCCGCCGCGAGATGGGCATGGCCGTCGGCGAGGTCGGCCTCGACCCCGGCCGCTTCCGCGCCGTGCGCCGTGCGATGATGCCTGCGGCTCATGTCCCGGGCGGCATTCTCTTCCGTGCGGGGTCCGTGTCAATCCGCGTCCGGCGGGGGAGGGCGGGTCAGATCAGGGCGGCGAAGACGGTGTCGCTGATGAACAGCGCGCGGTCGGCCAGCCGGATCCCGGCGGCCGTCCGGCGGAGCAGCCCCTGCCGGACCAGGTCGGCGACCTCCGGCCCGCGCAGCTCCTCGTAGTCGAATCCGGTCTTCCTCCGGAACGCTTCGCGGTCCACGCCGGCCAGGCGGCGAAGGCTGAAGACCAGTGTCTCTCGCGCGGCGGCTTCCGGGGTCAGACGCTCCTCGGAATCGCGGGGGTTCCGACCTTCGGAAAGGGCCGAGGCCCAGGCGTCCAGGGACCGGACGTTGCCCCATCGGACCCCGCGCCAGTGCGAATGCGCGGCGGGGCCGAACCCAAGGTACTCTCCGCCGGACCAGTAGAGCAGGTTGTGCCGGCAGGCGCGGCCGGGCCGGGCGAAGTTGGAGATCTCGTAGTGCTCGTAGCCGGCGTCGGCCAGCGTCCGGCGCGCGAGATCGAAAAGGCGGCGGGCCGCCGCGTCGGAGACCGGTGTCACGGCGCCGGCGGCCGCCCGCGCCGCCAGCGGCGTGCCTGGCTCGAGGGTGAGCGCGTAGCAGGAGACATGGTCCGGCCGGAGCGCGATCGCGCTCCGGAGATCGGCCCGGAACGAGTCCGCCGTCTGCCCGGGCAGGGCGAAGATGAGGTCCACCCCGACATTCTCGAAGCCGGCCTCACGGGCGCGACGCACGGCGGCGTCGATGTCGTCCGGGCCGTGGAGGCGGCCGAGGAGCGCGAGGCCGCCCGGATGAAAGGTCTGGGCTCCGATGGACAGCCGGTTGACGCCGGCGGCCCGCAGGGCGCGGAGGCCGGCCGGCGACAGCGTTCCGGGGTTCGCCTCCGCCGTCCATTCCCGGATCCGCGAGGGTCGGACCGCGCGGCGCACGGTCCGGAGCAGGCGGGCGAGGGACGGCTGGTCCAGCGCGGTGGGCGTCCCGCCGCCGACGAAGACGGTGTCGGGATCGAAGTCCGGCGGTCGGGCGTCGATCTCGCGCTTCAGGGCTTCGAGGTAGAGAGCGACGGCCGGGGCTTCGGGAGGCGCCACGGAGAAGAAGTCGCAGTATGCGCACTTCCGGGCACAGAACGGGACGTGGACGTAGAGGCCCGAGGAAGGCGGATCGCCTTTCCGAGGCCGCGCGGGGCATGAGGATTTCCGCACCGTGGTTCTGCCTGCCGTTCCGTCGCGGGCGGAGGCCGTTCAGGCGCCTTCCGCCACCACCGGATTCCGTTGCGTGCCCAGGCCGTCGACGCCGGTCTCGAGGACGTCGCCGGGCCGGAGCAGGACGGGAGGTTTTCGCGCCGAGCCTATGCCGGCGGGGGTGCCGGTGGCGATGATGTCGCCCGGTTCGAGCGTCATCGCCGCGCTGATATGCGCCAGCAGCCGCGGGATCCGGAAGACCATGTCGGCCGTCGTGCCGTCCTGCAGGGGGATCCCGTTGAGCCGGGAGAAGAGGCGCAGATGGTGGGGATCGGCGATCTCCTCGGGCGTCACCACGAACGGTCCGATCGGGCAGAAGGTGTCGAAGCTCTTGCCGTAGAACCACTGGCCGGCGGCGCGCTGCGCCTCCCGGTCGGTGACGTCGTTGAGCACGAGGTAGCCGGCCACGGCGGCCAGGGCCTCCGCCTCGGGGAGGCGGCGTGCGCGCGAGCCGATCACGACGGCGAGCTCGGTCTCTCCGTCGACCACGCGAGACTCGGGCGCCAGGACAATGGGGTCGAACGGGCCGGTTACGGCCGTCGTGGCCTTGACGAACACCACCGGCTGGGCCGGCAGGCCGCCGCCGAATTCGGCGGCGTGCTCCGCGTAGTTCTTGCCGAGGCAGAGGATCTTGCCGGGGCGCGCGAGGGGCGGGCCCAGCCGCACGCCGCCGGCCGGCACCCACCGGGGCCGGGGTTCGCGGAGCAGCTCGGACAGGCGGCGCAGGCCCCCGTGCGCAAAGAAGTGCGCGTCGTAGTCGTGGAGGTCGAAGGCCATCGCATTGACGTCGAGGATCGCCGGCCGCCCCGGGCCTTCGCCATCCTCAACCCAGACGCCGGGACGTTCGCGACCGGCCGCGCCAAAACGCACAAGTTTCATGGGGGGTCTCCCGCGCCAGGTGGGTGATCTCGGGATTCCGGCTCGTTGCGCGGACCGCCATGGGCGGGTCTGCCCCCGTCGCGCGCCGAACGCGACACGGCCCGGCCGTCGGGTCCCAGGTCGGCCCGTGTCGCCCCGGCGGCTTCGAGGACCTGGTCGGCGGTGCGGAAATGACATTTCGCCATGTCCAGGAGGGCGGCCGGACCGCGGGTTCGGACGATGTCGAGGGCGACGGCGCGGACCGCCTCCGAGGCGCCCTTGGGGAGCTTCAGCCCCAGCGGTTCCCCCAGCCGCCGCAGGGCCTCCAGGAAGCCCGCCCTCGCCAGCACCGACGCGGCCGCCACGGCGGGGTCGGCCTCGGCGCGGTGTCGCTGGACGAGCTCGATGCGGCGCCCTTTCTTCATCAGCGCCTGGCGGATCTGACGTTCCGGCCCGAACTGGTCCGCCACGGCGCGGGGGCAGTCGGGCACGCGCTCCAGGAGGTTCTCGATGGCGCGGGCGTGGCCCCAGGCCAGCAGGGTGTTCACGCTGCCCATGGACGCATAGAGCCGGTTGTACGCGCGCGGCCCGATCGGCACGAGGACCCAGCGGTGACGGAGGAGCTTGCGAATCTCGCGGGCCATCTCCTCCGCGCGGCGGTCGCTGGTGATCGTCTTGCTGTCGCGCACGTTCAGGCGCTGCAGCTCGCGGGTGAGGGCGGCGTCCGCGTAGGCGGCCGCGATCACCATCGGCCCGAAGAAGTCGCCCTTGCCGCTCTCGTCCACGCCGATATGGGGCTGGAAAGCCTCGGGGGTCCGCGTCTCCTCGTAGCCCGTCACCACGGCGCCGACGATGACGGGTTCGAAGACGAACTCGACCCACTCCTGCGCGCCCGCCCCCTGGACCAGGCACTTGCCGCTGCCGAAGAGCGCGATCCGACAGCCGGGCCGCTCCGCCGCCGCCACCGCGTGCGGCACGTCCACCGGGCGGTAGTTGCCCCGCTGCAGCTCCGCCGTCAGGCGGCGCTGCTGTTCGGGGTCCAGCACGACGGTGAACGAAGTCTTGCCTATTCCGGGCATGGCGGCATCATACGGGAGCGGGGCTTCGGCGGGCAATGCCGCGGCGGGTGAAAAAAAGCGACTTTTTCCGGTTGACCCTCCGCGGCGGGTGAAATAGTCTATGCGCTGCAGATGGCCCTGGCGGGCAAAAACGGTGGGGATTATTGATTTGCGGATAGCAAGAAAGGAAGGAACGAAGAGATGAAGACGATTCGCAGGGTGATGGCGGTGGCGCTCGTGCTGGCGCTGGCGGGCTTCGCCGGGAATGCGATGGCGCAGGCCAAGCCGGCGGGAGGCGCCGCGAACGGCAACGGGCAGAAGGCCCAGGTGATGACGCATGGCGAGCTGGCCCAGTTGCTGGTGGAGAAGCTGGGTCTCTATCGTCTGCTTCCGGCGAATGCCAGCGTGATCGATTACATCATGCTCCTGATGCAGAACGGCATCTATCCTTCCCCCACGCTGCAGGCCACCGCGCAGACCCCCGCGCCGGGGTGGAGCCTGGATGGCACGGCCGAGGTGACCCTGGCGGATCTGGCCGTCGTGCTGGTGCGGGCCCTGCGGCTCGAGGACCAGGTGAAGGGGGACAGGGGCGACGTCCAGAACTGGCTCAATGCCCTCAAGGACATCAACGTGCCCGTCGATTCGGTCGGCGCGGGGGTCGCGACCCTCACGCCGCTCTCGGAGACGCTGGTGAACCTGCCCATCTTCCAGACCACCATCGATCCGCTGGTGCGCCGCTACATCCCCTTCCCCGAGATTATCCCTCCGACGGTGAAGGAGGTCAGGGTGCCCGCGCCCGTGATTGTCACTCGGGAGCAGGGGCCGAAGCCGAAACCAGTGACGCCGAACTGAGCGCGGTCAACCTGAAGTGAATCCCTTTCGAAATGGAGAAGGAGAATCAAGCATGAAATCGAGGAACCTGTGGGGAGTACTGGCGGCAGTGGCTCTCGTGGCCGGGTCGACCGCATGGGCAGAGGGCGAACGCCTGCTTCACTTGGAGAATACGCTGTCGTTGGGCTATGACGACAATGTGTCTTACTCCATGGCCAATGAGGTGGACAGCTTCGTCTTCACCGACACGCTGGTCCTCACGGCGGACCGCCCGACGGAGAGCGGGTTCGTAGGATTGCGCGCCGGCGGCGGATACACCTGGTACGAAGAGGACGACGTCGACGACCACTGGTCGGCCTCGGGGGATGTGGTGTTCAATCACTCCTTCGCCCGGCGGGTCAGCCTTAACCTGCGCGATGCCTTCCTCTATCAGGAGCGCCCCGAGGTTGTGCGTGGCGACGGGGTGGTCAACACGCCCGAGACCGCCTACACGTACAATACGTTGGAAGGCACGGTCTCCACGCTGGTCGGCGCGAAGGCTCGCGTCGACGTGAACGGCCGCTGGCAGATGCTGCGGTACGATGGCAATCGGTATCAGGCCCTTGAAGACTATGACATCTACTCGCTGGGCGCGATGATTGGACGCCAGATCGGGAAGGACAGCGTGCTGGGTGTCGATCTGCGGTATGACGATGTCAACTATGACAACGAGGGCGATGCCGTGGTCGAGGACGGTCAGGTGGTGACCGCGGCGGCTCCCGGCACGGAAGGCGGCGTTCCCGTGGTGCCCGATCGGGGCTACGAGGCGTTCTCCGTCGGTCTGTCGTTCGACAAGATCTTCAGCCCGAATCTTTTGGGCAAGATCCGCGCGGGCTACATGATGACGGATTACAATGCGGCGAACAACGATGGGGATGACACGCCGTATGTGGATGCCCAGGTGACCGTTCTTCCTTCGCCGCAGACCCGGCTCACGCTGGGTGGCTCTTACTCCCTGTATCAGTCGGGGATCACCACCTTCTCGGCGCAGGAACGGGCATCCGGCACGCTCAGTCTGGGTCACGATATCACGTCCCGGCTGACCCTGATCCTGAGCGGAATGTACATCAACTCCTCCTATTCCGCCGACAGTTCGGTCGATCTGGTCGACGAAGCGACGGTCGCCGATGGCGACGAAAGCACATGGGTGGGATCCGCCCGTCTGTCCTATCGGGTGAACCGCAACAACTGGATCGAAGGCGGACTGTACTTCGTGTCGATGGAGTCGGACTTCAGCTACCGTCCGGACGAGTACGACCGCACTCGCTACGACGTAGCTTGGAAGATCCGCCTGTAACAGCGTGAGGTTGGGCTCGATAGAAACATAGGCCTTTGGGTGCCGGCGGGACTCTCAACGGTCCCGCCGGCGCTTGTTAGGCGGGCGGGATTGACCATGGACCAGAATACACAATCGCAGGATTCGGGGCTGCACTTTCTCGACTACTGGCGCGTCCTCCGATCTCGCAAGGAGATCATACTGGCGGTCACGCTTCTGGTTGTAATCGTCGGCACCCTGTACACCCTCAGCCGGCCGAGGATCTATCAGGCTCAAACCCGCATCCAGGTGCGTGAAGACGCGCCGGACATGGCTGTCTTCGAGCAGCACATGGGCGGCATGATGTACAACCCGTTCTTCCTGAAGACCCAGTTTGAGATCATCCAGTCCCGTCCGATTCTCAGCACAGTTGCGGCGAATCTGAGTCTGGCGCAGGTGTGGGGCGAGCAGTACAACGAGGACAAGAGTCCGCTCAACCGCGACGACACCCTTCTGATCCTCTCCCGGTCGCTCAGGGTCGATCAGTCTCGCGACACCAGTCTGATAGCCATCAGCTGTCTTCGCGAGGATCCGCAGGAAGCGGCGCGCATCGCCAATGAGGTGGCGTCCGTCTATCGGGATCAGCGTCTCAACGCGAAGCGCAAGGAGATGCGGCGGGCGGTGGACGCCGTCCAGGGGGAGGCGCAGAAGCAGCGCGAGAAGGTCGATGCGGCGGAGCGGGAGGTGGAGAAACTGCGTAAGGAGTTGGGCATTTCAACGCTGAGCGGGAGCGGAGGCACGGCCGGAAGCACGGTGGTGCGCATCGACAAGGTCCGCCTGCAGCAGCTGGAGGTAGGCCGGATTGAGTCCAGGGTGGAAATGCTCGCGAAGAAGGCGAGAATGGAGGAGCTGGAGGGGCTGGAAGGAGAGGAGCTGCTGGAGGCCGTCAGCTTCCTGGTCAGCGATCCCGAGATCGCGACCATCCGCCGCTCGCTCACGGAATCGGATGTCCAGCTCAAGTTGTTGCTCGAGACCCTGGGCGAGAATCACCCCGACGTGCGGCGTTCTCGGGCGGCGAGGGATGAGCTGGGAAAGAAGATGGGCAGCGCCCTGACCGGGGTGAAGCGAGGGCTCAAGGCCGCTTATCAGGAGAGTCTCGCGAGGTATGAAGGGCTCGAAACGGAGCTGAAACAGGCCAAGGAAGCCGACATCGCGGATACCGGAGACAAGGAGGTTCCCTTGTTGAAGGTGGAGCGGGATCTCGAGCTGCAGAGGAATGTCCTGCAGGCGCTGGAAATGCGGGTCCTGCAGGAGAGTGTGAAGCTGGAGGTTCCGAGCACACCCGTGGAAGTGGTGGATCCGGCGGAGCCGTCGCCGCTCAACCGCCCCGTGAGCCCGAATTTCATGTTGAACATCATTCTGAGCCTCGTCATCGGGCTGGTGACGGGCATCGGTCTGGCCTTCTTCATCGAGTATCTCGACACGTCGGTGAAGACCGTTGACGACGTGGAGCACTATCTCGGGCTTCCGGTGATCGGCGTCATCCCGCAGAAGGTGCGTCCGTTGATCGAGGAAGGCCCGGACAGTCCCTACGCCGAGGCGTACCGCGTCCTGCGAACGAACCTGCTCTTCGCAAACAAGGGAGTCGCCGGCGGCGCCTACGCCGTCTCCAGCGGCGGCGTGGGAGAGGGCAAGTCGACCACGCTGTTCAACCTCGCGTATGTCTGCGCCACGATCGGCGACAAGGTGCTGATCGTCGACTCCGACCTTCGGCGCCCCGTGCAGCACTCCATCATGGGCATCCAGAACAAGTTCGGCCTGACCAATGTCCTCATGCGGGATGTGCCGATCGAGGAGACGATCAAGCCGGTGCCCAACCTGCCCAATCTGCACTTCCTGCCGAGCGGCAAGCTTCCACGATCCTCCGTGGGGGTGCTCAATACGCAGCGGATGAAGGAGTTGATCCGGAGCCTGAAGGCCCGTTACGACTACGTGTTCTTCGACTCTCCGCCGATCGTCGGCGTCAGCGATGCGTCGATTCTGGCCAGCGAGGTGGATGGCGTGCTGCTGGTGGTCCAGTACCGCAAGTATCCGCGCGTCATGTCCCTGCGGGCCAAGCGCGTGATCGAGAACGTCGGGGGCAAGGTGACCGGTGTTGTGCTCAACAACATCAACATCATGCGCGACGACTATTACTACTACTACCATTCCTACTACTCCAACTACTACTATCGTCCGTCCACCGAGGGCGTCCGCGCGTCCGATGAGGGTGGCCGGGCGGCGCAGGCTTAGCGAAAGGAGCGATCGTGTCGGCGATGAAACGATGTCTTGCGTGGATCCTGATGGCCACGTTGGTGGGGGCGGTGGGCGGGTGCCGCACGGTGCGAAAGGACAGCGCGGCGGCGGATGGCGGGAGGCGGCCGACGCTCCGGCTCGACCATCCCAGTCCGTATGCCAGGACGCAGCCGCAGGCGACCAGGACGGGATCTGCCGCGTCATCGAGCAAGGAAGCGGCGGTCGAACGTCTGGTGGCGGAGAGCATCGCCGAACAGCAGAAGGAGGCCTCGAAATCCGCCTACCGCCTCCGCGTGGGGGATTCCGTCATCATCACGCTCCGCACCCAGGAGGCGGAGCAGCTCGAGATGCTCATCGACGAGAACGGGAACGTCATGCTGCCGTATATCGACGCCGTGCAGGCGGCTGGCTTGACCAGTTCGGAGCTCGAAACCCGTATTCAACGGACGTACATAGAGAAGAAGATCTACAAGGTCATCACGGTGAACGTCTTCATCCCGATGCGGAGCTACTTCGTGCGGGGCGAGGTGCGTCAGCCGGGGCGATTCCCCATCACCGGTCCAGTCACGCTCGTCCGGGCGATTGCCACCGCCGGTGGCCTGACCGATTACGCCGATCTGAAGGACATTCGGCTGATCCGCGGCGACAAGCAGATGAAGTACAATCTCAAGGATATCGAGGCCAACCCGGAGAAGGATGTCCCCGTGGAGACGGGGGACGTCATCATCGTCACCCGCAGCTTCATCTGACGCGCCCTTGCGGATGTGGAGATGGCCGTGATCCCGGACAAGACACCCTCCGAAGGGGTTCCGTTGCCGCTGCCATGGTTTGCTCGACAACCGGCGTGCGGATTGCTCGCCGGAGCGGGGGCGGCGCTGGCCGTGTTATTGGCCATCATGACCCTCCGGGCCCTGGTATCGTACGGTCTCCTGTTTCCCGCCGACCGTGCCCGCGATCTGCATGAGTATGACCGTGCGGAAGGGTTGTACCGGCTGGCGCGGGCGTGGGATCCGTTCAACTGGCAGCCGCACCTTGGCATCGCATGGGTAACCAAGAACCGGGGCGTGTGGTCCAAGGACCCGGTGGCGAAGGAAAGGTATCTTGACCAGGCGCTGGCCCTCTATCTCGAACACGAGAAACGCAATCCCTATGAGCCGGCGTTCGCCCACGGGCTCAGCGAGATCTACACGCTGCGCGGAGAGATGGACAAGGCCCTCGAACGTCTCCAACAGCTGGTGCGCGATCATCCCCGGCGGCCGTTCTTCTGGACCCGCCTGGGCACGCATCTCAGGCGGATGGGACGCGATGCCGAGGCCGAAGAAGCCTTTCGCAGGGCGTTGACCCTGGATGGCGCGGACACGACGGCGCGGCTCAACCTGATGGCGATCGAGCAGAAGCGGAAGGCATCCGCCCGTCCGCCTGCCCGTTGACCCCTCAGGCCCCTCCGCTTGAACTCCCTCCCGTTCCGGACGATATTCCCGCCGAAGCACCATGCAGATCAACTGGCAGGATATCGTTGAGGTGCCGCGCGAGGCCTGGCAGGTGGCGGCGCAGATGGCGCCGTACCTGCTGCTGGGATTCGCCGTGGCGGGTCTGGTGTCCGTCTGGCTCTCCCCCGCCTGGATCGTGCGGCATCTGGGGGGGAGAGGGGCGCGCTCCTCGATCAAGGCCGCCCTTTTCGGCGTTCCGTTGCCGCTGTGCTCCTGCGGCGTCATACCCGTGGCCGCCGAGCTTCGTCGCGGAGGCGCCAGCCGGGGCGCGACAGCGGCGTTCCTCATGTCCACTCCGCAGACGGGGATCGACAGCTTCTTCGTCACCTACGGCCTCCTCGGTCCCGTGTTCGCCCTGTTCCGGCCCGTCGCGGCCTTTGTGTCGGGCGCGTTGTGCGGCGTGGCGGTCGACGCACTCGATCCATCGCCGGGGGCGCCGCCGGAACCGGCAGAGACCGGGAACGAGGCCGATGACTCCTCCCGTGCGCCGTGGTGGCGGCGCGCCCTGCGGCACGCGTTCATCACCCTGCCCGCCGACCTTCACGTCGCCGTGCTGGTCGGGCTCCTGGTGGCCGGGATCCTGGGCGCCTTGCTTCCGCCAGGCACCCTGGCCGCACATCTGGGCGGCGGGGTGGGTTCGATGATCGCCCTCATGCTGTTCGGCGTTCCGCTGTATGTCTGCTCCACGGCGTCGGTGCCCGTCGCCCTCATGCTGTTGAACGCCGGCGTCTCTCCCGGCGCGGTGCTCGCCTTCCTCATCACGGGGCCGGCCACGAACGCCGCCGCCGTGTCGGCCCTTGGCCGCGTGCTGGGATGGAAGAGCACCCTGGTCTACCTCGTCTGTCTCATCGCGACCGCCCTGGCCGCCGGCCTCTTCATCGAGCAGTGGCTGCAGCCCCGCATGGGGACGGCCATGGCGGCGTGTCACGCGGAATCCACCGCCTGGTGGCAACATGCGGCCGGCGGCGCGCTGCTGCTGGTGCTGCTGGCGCCGTGGTGGCGCCGACCGGTCCGCCGGACCTCACCCGCTTCCCCGGGCGGCCGCTGTTCGTGTCGCGCCGCGGCGCAGGGCGTCGGATCGGAGGCCGGCTGACCGACCTCATACGGATCGGATCGTGCACGGGGACACGATCTGCGCTATGATGCCCGCCAACACAGACAGAGCCATCACCAGTGCGTAGGAGGCTTCGGCCATGGCGGACTTCGAGAAGATGGGCGAGTTCTACCTCGGGCGCCGGTGGGATGCGACGGCGGGCGCGGCGACCCCTGATCTGCTGCTGTACGATTCGCCCGACCTGACCACGCATGCCGTCTGCGTCGGCATGACCGGCAGCGGCAAGACCGGTCTGGGCATCGCACTGCTGGAAGAGGCGGCGATCGACGGCGTGCCCGCCATCGCGGTCGATCCGAAGGGCGATCTGGCGAACATCCTCCTGACCTTTCCGGATCTGGCCCCCCGGGATTTCGAACCGTGGGTCGATCCCGCGGACGCCGCGCGACAGGGTGTCACGGCCGACGCGCTGGCCGCGCGCGCCGCCGAGACCTGGCGGAAGGGACTCGCCGAGTGGGGCCAGGATGCCGCTCGCATCGCGCGGCTGCGCAACGCGGTCGATATGTCCGTCTACACGCCCGGCAACCCCGCGGGACGTCAGCTCGCCATCCTCCGCTCGTTCGCCGCGCCGGCCGACGCCGAGCCGTCCGCGCGGCGCGATCGCGTGAACTCCGTCGCCTCCGGCCTTCTCGGCCTTGCGGGGATCGAGAGCGACCCCGTCCGGAGTCGCGAGCACATCCTGCTGGCGAACCTGATTGATCGCGCCTGGAGCGAAGGCCGCGAGCCCGACCTCCCCGGCCTCATCGCGGGCATCCAGAAGCCGCCGTTCGACCGGATCGGCGTGCTGGATCTGGAGGGATTCTATCCGGCGACCGAGCGGTTCGGGCTGGCGATGGCGCTCAACAGCCTGCTGGCGTCGCCTGGTTTCGCCGCGTGGATGGAGGGCGAGCCGCTCGATATCCAGCGTCTGCTGTACACGCAGGCCGGGAAGCCGCGCCTTTCGGTGATCTCCATCGCCCATCTCTCGGACGCGGAGCGCATGTTCTTCGTCACGCTGCTGCTCAGCGAGCTGGTCGGATGGATGCGGGCCCAGTCCGGCACCTCCAGTCTCCGGGCCGTGTTCTACATGGACGAGATCTTCGGCTACTTCCCACCCAACTCCGCTCCGCCCTCCAAACTGCCGATGCTGACCCTTCTCAAGCAGGCCCGCGCGTTCGGTCTCGGCGTCGTGCTGGCCACGCAGAATCCGGTGGATCTTGACTACAAGGGCCTCGGGAACGCGGGCACGTGGTTCATCGGACGCCTGCAGACGGAGCGCGACAAGGCCCGGGTGATCGAGGGGCTTGAAAGCGCCCTTTCCGGCGCCGGCGCCGGCTTCGACCGTTCCGAGATGGACACCCTGATTTCCAGCCTTGGCAAGAGGGTCTTCCTGATGCGCAACGTCCACGAGAATGCGCCGGTGCTGTTTCAGACGCGGTGGACGATGTCGTACCTGCGCGGGCCGCTGACCCTGCCCCAGATCCGGCGACTGGAGTCCCGTCCGTCCGCGGCCGACATGACGGCGGTCCCGTCCGCCGCAGCGCCGGCCGCGCCATCCGTGACGGCGTCGGCTCCGCCGGCATCCGGCGCGCCGCCCGCCGGCCTGGCGGATGCGCCCGCCGCCCCCCCGACCACGGCGCCGGAGGGTGCGGCCCGGCCCATCCTCCCGACCGGCACGGCCGAATACTTTCTGGCCCCGCGGGAGGGCGGCAGCGGCCCGCTGGTGTACCGCCCGGCCCTCCTCGGCATCGCCCGCCTGCATTTCGTGGATGCGAAGGGCGGCGTGGACCTCTGGGACACCGTGAACCATGTGGCGTCGATACCCGGAAGCGCGCTCGACGCGGCGTGGACGGAGAGTGAGCAGTGCGCGGACCTCAAGCCCAGACTCGAGACCCAGCCCCGGGCGGGGGCGGCGTTCGCCAGCCTGCCCGCCGGCATCACGGCGGCCCGGTTGTCGGGCTGGCAGAAGGAATACACCTCCCATCTCTATCAGGCCGCGGCCCTGAGCCTGTTCGCCTGCGGGGAGATGAAATCGGTCTCGAAGCCCGGCGAGACCGAGGGCGACTTCCGCATCCGGCTCGGACAAATCCTGCGGGAGCGCCGTGACGAGGCCGTGGAGAAGCTCCGGAAGAAATACGCCTCGCGCCTGGCGACCCTCCAGGAACAGGTGAGGCGGGCCGACGAGCGGATCGACCGGGAGAAATCACAGGTGAAGCAGCAGTCGATGCAGACCGCGATCTCCTTCGGCGCCACCGTCCTCGGCGCCCTGTTCGGCCGGAAAATGGCCAGCATCGGCACCGTGGGCCGGGCCGCGACCAGCGTGCGCAGCGCGGGCCGCATCATGCGGGAGAAGGAGGACGTCACCCGGGCGGCCGAGGGCGCCGACGCCGTGCGGCAGCGGCTCGAAGCGACCGAACAGGAACTGGAGCAGGAGATCGCGCGGATCGGAGGGGAAATGACCCCCGAGCAGCTTGTGGTCGAGCCGATCCGGATCGCGCCCCGGAAGTCCGACATCTCCGTCGGCGCTGTCGCCGTGCTCTGGCGCCCCTTCAGAACGGGTGCGGATCAACTACCCGCTCCGGCATGATCGGCGAGGCTTCCGGCGGACGCGGCCACGCCATGAATCCGGATCTTCCCCAACGCGTGCGGTCGCTGCTCGATCGCCATCCCCTCGTGCGCATCCGACCGCGCGCGGGGGGAGGGTTCGACGTTCACGGCGAGCCCCGGGCGGCGCCCGGGCACCGCGTGGCCGGTCCGGCGGGCGAGGAGGGTTTCTTCGCGGAATGGTCGTGGGATGGCGCGCATTGCCGCGTGGTCAACGATCGCTTCGGCTTCCAGCCGCTCTTCTACTGCACCGCTGACGGCGCCCTCCGCCTTTCGACCTCGATCGTCCGCCTGGTCGAAGATGGCGCGCCTGTGGATCTCGATCCCGAGGCGTTGGCGGTCTTCTTCCGCGCGGGCTTCTTCATCGGCAACGCCACGCCGTTCCGCCACATCCGCCAGCTCCCGGCCGGGGCGGAGCTGCGGTGGGACGGCCGGCTCGATCTGCGCGCGGCGCCCCCGATGCCTCCGAAGGCGGCCGCGCGTTCGCGCGCGGAGGTCGTGGATGCCTGCATCGAGCTCTTTCGTGAGGCGATACGGCGCCGTCTCCCGGAAGGCCGTCCGGTCGCCCTCACGCTGAGCGGCGGCCGCGACTCGCGGCACATCCTCCTCGAGCTCCGGCGCCAGGGCTGTCCGCCCGCGGTCGCCGTGACGGTCGAGGGTTTCCCGCCCAAGGCGGATGAGTGCCCGACCGCCGCCGTCTTCGCCGCCGCCGCCGGCGTGCGGCACGAGTGCCTGCCCGCGGGTTCGCGCTTCGAGGCGGAGCTGGCGCGCAATCTCCTGCTGCACTTCTGCACCGACGAGCACGCCTGGGCCGTGCCGATGGCGTGGCGGCTGCCGGAGCTGGGGCAGGTGAATTACGACGGCCTTGCGGGCGGCATTCTGACCGCCGGCTCCCAGTTGAAGCCGCGGTATGTCGATGCCTGGCTCCGCGGGCGGCCGGAGGAGATTGCGGGACACCTGCTTCGCCATCAGCGCGCGGGGATCGAGGAGGTGCTGACGACGGGTTGGACATCCCCGGAGGCCGCGGAGGGCGCCCGGGCGGCGATGACCGGACGACTGCGGGATTTCACCGACTGGGCAAATCCGCTCTCCGCCTTCTTCTTCTGGAACCGCACCCGCCGGGAGGTTGCGCTGATACCCGCCAGTCTCTACGTCGGCCTCGACGCCTGCTACTGCCCGTACCTCGACAGCGCGCTCTTCGACCTGTTCATGAGCCAGCCCGCCGAGTACATCCTCGATCACCAGCTGCACAACGATGTGCTGCGGAAGGCCTATCCCGATCTGGCGTCGGTGCCGTTCCTGCCGAAGGCGAGGCGCCCCGTGTTCCGGCATCACCTCCGGCTCGCGCGCCAGATGGCCGGCTACGCGAAGCGGGGCGACCCGGCATGGTGGCGGCGCCACGGCGGGCGCATACTCGCCGGCTGGGTGCCGTGGTTCTCCGCGCCCACGCGGTGGCGCCGGCAGCACTCCTGGCTGCATCCCGCGCAGCTCCTGTACGCGGTTCAGCTGCAGGTGCTGTGCCGCACGCGCAGCGCCGAGGCGACCCTGGAGCCCGGACTCGCCCTGTAGATTGTTCCGCCGAAACGTGACACGCGGATGCGTATGATGTCTGCCGTGAGGTTTCTCCGTGGAGAAGGGCGGCGGAACCATCTCTGAAGGCGGCGCCGTCGCACGACGGAGCGGATGGATTGGAGTGGGAACACTGCGCGGTCAGGGCCTGAAGTCCCGGCCCTATGGTAGCCAGGCGCAGATGGTAGCCATGTTCCAAGTCAACACCCAAAGCCGAAGAAGGATGAAGAACACCGCTCAGCACCCACGATTGCGTTGCCTAGCTACCATAGGGCCGGGGAGTTGAGGTAGTGAAGCCCTTATCGGCGCAGGGAATGTCGAAGCAGCCGCACCGCGAATTCGAACGGCGTCGATCTGCGGCCCGTCGATTCGAGAGGCGATCCGCCGCAGAGAGCCACGCGGAGCGACCGGGCGGGCGCCTGGTCGTCCCATGCCCCTTCGGCCTGGGTGCAATACTGCGCCACCCGGCGTTCCTCGCCGGCGAACGGCAGGGGGTCCGATCCGGCCAGGATGCGGAAACCGCCGCGCCGGGCCCGGCGCATGAGCCGGGGCTCGGGCCAGCCCAGCGGACGCAAGGAGCTGTCGGCGATCAGCAGCAGTTCCGGCCCGGCCCTGTCGAGCAGGCCCCGCGCGATCGGCGCGCGCGCGAACATCCACTTGCCGGGCGCCCAGGGCAGGAGGGGGACGGCACCGATCGCCCGCGCCCGATCCGCGGTCTCCGCCAGCCCCAGCCCGTCGGGCAGCCCTTCCTCCGTCAGAAGCGCCGCGATCTCCATGCGCTCCTTCGTGGCGGCCTGCCGCCCCGCGAAGAGCCACACCTGCCGTCCGTCCGCCGTCCGCCGCACGTGCAGGGCGCAGGGCCCCGCCGGGCCGAGCGCCAGGCCGGAGGGGAGCGCGGCGCGCCCTTCGCGCAGATCGGCGAAGTAGCGGCACGAGCCGCTCTCCGTGAGGCACAGCCCCGACCGGACGTCCGGGCCCGACGGCAGGCGGTCCAGGGCCTGCCGCCAGAACGCCGCCGCGTCGTAGCACGGATGAAAATGCACGTGCGTATCCACCACCATGCGCATCACGTTCTCCCGCGAATCACCACCAGATCAGCCCCCGCGCCAGTTGCTTAAAAATGTAGAAAAGCGGATCGAAAAGGACATGCGCGACCCGCGTCATCGCGTCGTCCCCCACCTGTTCGAACGGCAGCCGGAAATCGTGCGACGCCAGCAGGTCGCGGTCGCGGACGGCGCGCCGGGCCTGCGCCTGCGCGCGGCCCTGCATGACCCGTCCCCAATGGCCCAGTATCCATCCGCCCGCCCGGAGCTTGTTGGACAGGTTCCGGCGCTCGCGGAGCAGCACGAAGCCCCAGGTCACCACCTCGGCCAGCAGCAGGGTCGGCGACAGGACCAGCAGCGTCGGCCAGCGGAACGTTTTCAGCAACATAAGGTACCGGTTCCGTTCCTGGTAGTAGGTCTTGCGCGGACCGAAACGCAGCGCGTAGTCGTGCTCCACCACCGCGGCGGGGACATAGAGGCACGTGCGTCCGGAGAGGCGCGCCCGAAGCGAGAGATCGGTGTCCTCCAGGTACAGGAAGAAGCCGTCGTCGAATCCCCCGAGGTCGTCGAAGAGCTTCCGGCTGATGACGAAGGCGGCGCCGGAGACGGCGCTGACCTCCTCTTCCCGCGCGTAGTCGGCGGCCGGGCGGCCCATGCCGCGGCAGGTCGCCAGGCCGGAGATGTGCACCTGGTTCCCGCACGCGTTGAGGCGTTCCCGACTGCCCTTCAAGAGCAGCCGGGCGGTCGCCAATCCCGCCCGCGGATGCCGTTTCAGGGCGTCGATGAGCGCCTCCAGCCAACCGGCGGTGACCACCGTGTCGGGGTTGAGGAAGGCCAGGTACGCGCCGCGGGCGTGGCGGGCGCCGAGGTTGCACCCGTGGCCGAATCCCTCGTTCGCGGTGTTGTACACCACCCGGATGCCGGGAAATGCCTGCTCGGCCTGCCGGGCGCTGCCGTCCGTGGAGGCGTTGTCGACGACGACGATCTCCCGGTCGCCGCCGGTCGCGGCCAGGGACGCCAGGCAGGGGGCAAGATGGGCCGCGCCGTTGTGGTTGACGATGATCACGCTCGCCCGCACAGGCGCGCCGGAGGGGGATACGGGGTCCCGGCCGGCGTCCGACAGAGTCATGGCGATCGCCCTATTCCCTTCTCTCGATCAACTGCCGCAGTTCGGTCAGCAGCGCCTGAACCGAGTGCAGGATGATCCCGGTGAAGACGCAGAAGATGCCGAGCAGGACGAGCATGACGACGATCAGCGCGTAGCCGACCGCGAGGGTCTGGAACCGGCTGTAGATGTCGACCACCCACAGACCTCCCGCGAGGCCCGCCAGGATCAGGATCGCCCCCGGCAGGCCGAAGAAGAGCAGGGGACGCCGCCGTTCGATCAGACTCAGGATCCCGCTCATGACCTCGGCCCCGTGGGCGAAGACGTTGCGTTTCGGCGGGTCGCGGTACCGGATCACCACGGGCACTTCCACCATCCGCAGTCCGCGGTCGCGCGCGAGGAACTGCATCTCCGATTCCACCGTGAAGCCCTTCGACGAGAACATGATGGTCTGCAGGGCGGCCGGCGAGAAGGCGCGGAAACCGCTCTGCGAATCGGTGACGCTCACCCCCGAGCAGGCATTGGTGAGGCGGGTGAAGAACCAGTGCCCCCACACCCGGTGCGTCGGCACCCCGCCCCCCGGCTCCAGGTAGCGGGACCCGACCACGATATCCGCGCGGCCCTCGGCCACCGGGGCGGCGACCTGCGTGAGATCGCCGGGGTGATGCTGTCCGTCGCCGTCGATCGTGACCACTACGCGGGGCGACAGCTCCTGCGCCTTCCGGAAGCCGGCGTTCAGCGCGGCGCCCTTGCCCTGGTTCTCCGCCAGGCGGACCACCACGGCGCCGGCCGCCTCGGCGATCCGCGCGGTCTCGTCCTGGGAGCCGTCGTCGACGACGATGACCTTCTCGCAGAAGGGCCGCGTCCGCAGCACCACGCTGCCGATGAAGCGCTCCTCGTTATGCGCCGGGATGATCGCGACGACCCCCGCCGGGCCGGTCGACGTCCCGGCGGCGGCGGCCGGGCCGGGATCCGATCGGGAATCCACCGTCACACGCACGCTCCTTTGCGGGCTCTCCCGTTTTGCGTCATGCCGGCATAATCTAGCGCCTTGTCCCACGTTATGCACGGTTTTGCGCAGCGCCTTCGTGTGCGTCCCTCTCTGCCGCCCGCGAACGTCGAACCGCGAACATTTCTCCTCATTCGAGATCCCGAATTCCTTCGGATTCTCTCCGCGTCGCGGTCTCTGCTCCCTCGGGTGCCTCCGTGGCCTCCTGTTCCATCCGGATTCGGTTGCCGCCCTCCCGTCGGTCCGTGTGTTTGACAGCCGGCGGCCCGCGTCCTACCCTCGGAGCCGGGACGGGCTGATGATGAACTCGTGCATGAAGCGCCGGGCCTTCTTCCGGCGGACGGCGCAAGGCGCGGCGGGCTTCCTGATCCTCCGGAATGC
Source organism: uncultured Verrucomicrobiota bacterium (assembly GCA_964610105.1). GTDB lineage: Bacteria > Verrucomicrobiota > Kiritimatiellia > PWTM01 > PWTM01 > CAZSUU01. Next base: position 65,342 of record CAZSUU010000006.1, read on the forward strand.
CTCGTCCGCGCGAACAGCCCATGCGAACGGGCGCGTCCACGTCGCCCTGGTGGGCGTCGGCGGACGCGGACAGTGGTTCGTCCAGACCCTGCCGAACCTGGCCCGCGTGGTCGCCCTGTGCGATGTCAACGACCAGAACGCGGCCAAGGCCGCCGAACGAATCCCCACGGTGCCCGTGTTCCGGGATTTCCGCGTGATGCTCGACAAGATGGGCCGCGAGATCGACGCGGTCGTCATCGCGACGCCTGATCACACCCACGCCGTGGCGTGCGCCGCGGCGATCCGGGCGGGCAAGCACGTGTTTGTCGAGAAGCCGATGACCCGGACGGTCCACGAGGCCCGCGCGGTGCGGGAGCTGGCGCGCACGCGCAGGGTGGCCACCTCGATGGGCAACCAGGGCACGGCCAGCGGGCCGTTCCGGCGCGCGGTGGAGATCATCCGCGGCGGGGCGATCGGCGCGGTGAAGACCGTGCACACGTGGAACGACCAGGGCGGACCCGCTCACCGCGCGCCGCCCGAAGGGGACGCGAAGGTCCCGCCCTACCTCGACTGGGATCTGTGGCTCGGCCCCGCCCGCGCCCGGCCATTTCATCCGCGCTGGCTCGGCTGGCACGGCTGGCGCGATTTCGGCACCGGCAATCTCGGGAACTGGGCGTCCCACTCGCAGAACCTCGCCTTCATGGCCCTGAAAGTCGACGCCCTCTGGCGATCCGCAGGAGGGGCAGGTCCGCAGGGGGGGGTCGGCGTCGAGGCGAAGACCGGCGAGAGCAACGCCCTTTCCTTCCCGAAGTGGGAACACGTCCGGTGGGACATCCCCCCGCGCGAGGGGCTGCCGGCGGTGTCGTTCCATTGGCACAACGGCCGGGGGGCGCAGGAGGCGCGCGCCGAGATCGAGTCGATGCTGGGACGCGAGCTCGACTGGGGCGACAAGGGCGAGAAGAAATGGGCCGACTGGGCCGGCTGCCTCATCGTGGGCAGCGGCGGCATGATTCACGCGACCGCGCACAACGCGACCTTCCTCATGCTGCCGGCGGAGAAGTTCAAGGACCTCGAACAGGCGACGCCGGAGAAGCTCGGGCGATCCCGCGGGCACGAACGCGACTGGCTCGAGGCCTGCGCGGGCGGCGCGCCGGCGTGGGCGAACTTCGACTACGCGGGTCCGCTGACGGAGTTCAACATGCTCGGCAACGTCGCCACGCGGTTCGAGGGCCGGCTCGAATACGACCCGGTGGCGGGGCGCATCGCGAACCACACCGAGGCGGACCGGGCGTTGAAGCCCGAGTATCGTGAGGGGTGGGCGCTGTGAACCTGTCGGCAAGCCGCGCCCGCGCCCACACCTCAAGGCGGCGAGCCGCAAGCCCACGGCCCGGGTGGCGCCTTCGACTGGCGGTACCGGCCCTGGGTGCGCTGCTCCTGCCGGTCGGGGGGACCGCGGTGGAGGAGATCCCGGCGCATCGGGCGAAGCAGATCCGCGAGGCGGCGCCGGAGAGGCCGCGCGTCGCGCCCCGCGCGCCGCGGCGGGTGCTGGTGTGGAACACGCCGGATCACCTGTACGACAAGGATCCGCACAAGGGGTACTGCATCCCCTATGGCGCCTGCGCGATCGAAACGCTCGGCCGCAAGACCGGCGCGTACGAGCCGGTGGTCACCAACGACCTGGCGCTGTTCCTTCCCTCCAGCCTCCGACGGTTCGACGCGATCGTCATGAACAACAGCTCCGGCCCCTGGATCACCCCCGACGCCGCCGCCCTGCCGCGGCTCAAAGAAGGGGGGGCGACACGAGAGGCCGTCGAGCAGACCCTTCGAGCCAGTCTGCTCGACTTCATCCGCCAGGGCGGAGGAGTCGTCGCCTACCACTACGCCATCGGCGCGAACCGCCACTGGCCGGAGTTTCACGAGCTGCTCGGCGCGCGGTTCACCGGCCATCCGTGGAATGAGGAGGTCGGCGTCCGGGTGGAGGAGCCGGACCATCCGCTCGTGGCCGCGTTTGACGGGCGGGATTTCCGGATCGCCGACGAGATCTTCGAGTACGGACAGCTTTACGATCGTTCGAACCTGCGCGTCCTCCTCTCGCTCGACACCGCGAAGAGCAACATGGGCGTTCCGTGGATCACCCGCAAGGACGGCGACTTCGCGCTGGCCTGGGTGAAGGGCTTCGGCAAGGGGCGCGTCTTCTACACCTCCTTCGGCCACCGGACGGAGCTCTACTGGAATCCGCGCGTGCTGCAGTTCTATCTCGACGCGATCCAGTTCGCGGCCGGCGATCTCGCGGCCCCCGTCGCGCCCCGGGCGCGATAGCGGGGGCGCAGGAAGACGATTGTCTGCTCCCTCAAGAGGATGTGGTTCGTACTGCGAACCGTTTTGGTGTATCGTGGTCGGTTTGTGACCAGATACCCGCCGAGGATTCATGGCAGAACCTAACCGAAACAGCCTGGACAAACGGGGATTGTCCCTTCCCGCGCAACGACGCGCGGGGGAGAAGTCGGGCGTGACTGTCCCAGGATCCGACACGGTCCATGCGGTTGGTGTCCTGCCGGCCCCGACAACCGGGCGCAGGACGGCAGGGGCGTTTGCGGCCATCAAAGGGGCCTCGTCGAAGCGTCCTCCTTCCGACGCCCATGTCTCCGAGCCGATTCGGATCATGGCCGGGAAGATCCGCGCCGCTGCCTCCGGCTTCAGGGACTGCGCCGTGTTGGCGGCGATGGGCCGCGATCTTCGAAACGAGAAACTGAACGATCTCATCGCCCTGGCAAGCGAACAGGGTCACCTCACCTACGACGACATCAATGATGTGCTGCCTGCAAGCAGTGTGAGTGCTGAGGATTTGGAGAGTGTCCTCGTCATGCTCCGGGGCATGGATATCGGGGTAATGGACGCGGCGGATGTGGACACGTTCAAGCGCCGGATTGCGGAGGATGCCCATGCGAAGCCGGCACAAGGGACGAGGGATCTCGACGATCCCGTCCGCATGTATCTCAAGCAAATGGGGCAGGTCCCGCTCCTGACGCGCGAGCAAGAAGTGGAGATTTCAAAGCGGATCGAGGAGGCCGAAACCGTCAGCCGGCAGTTGTTCATGCAGTTCGGTTTCGCCACCCGTGTCCACCTTTCCATTGCCGAGCGCCTGGCGTCGGGGAAGGAGCGGTTCGACCGCATCATCAACGACCGACACGTGTCGAACCGCGACAAGTACTTGAAGGCCCTGCCGCGCCTGCGCGCGGACATCCAGCACGCGCACAAGAGCGCCGCGGCGCTTTTCGAGGAGTCCTCGCGCAGCACGCTGCCGGCGCGCGTTCGGGCGACCCGCCTGAAGGCGTTTGAGAAGGCCCGCGACCATCTCGCCGGACTGCTGGGGAAGATGCACTTCAAGCAGAGAGCGATCGAAGACACCATGGGGATCGCCGACGAGGTGTACCTTCAGTTCCGCGCCACCCGCCAGACCATCGATCGCCTGCAGTCATCGCAGAAATCGAAGGCCGCGCAGTCCGAGCTCGCCGCCGCCGCCGACCGGTCCGCGGAGATCGCGCGGGATGCCTTCGTGTCCGAGGCTGAATTGGATGCGCGTTACCAGAAGCTGAAGATGTGGCTCCGCCGGGGTCTTCACGCGAGGTCGGAGATGGTGGAAGCCAATCTGCGCCTCGTCATCAGCATCGCCAAGCGGTACACGAACCGCGGTCTCTCGTTTCTCGATCTGATCCAGGAAGGCAACATCGGCCTGATGCGTGCGGTCGAGAAGTTCGAGTACCGCCGCGGCTACAAGTTCAGCACCTATGCGACGTGGTGGATCCGGCAGGCAGCCACCCGTGCGATTGCGGACCAGGCGCGGACGATCCGCATCCCCACCCACATGATCGAGGTAATCGGCAAGCTGATGCGAACCCAGAAACTGCTCACCCAGGATCTCGGCCGCGAGCCGACGCCGGAGGAGTTGGCGGAGGAGATGACCTTGCCCGTCGAGCGGGTGCGCACCATTCTGAAGATCGCGCAGTACCCGATTTCGCTGCACAGCCCCGTGGGGGACAGCGATGACACGAGCTTCGGGGATTTCATCCCCGACGTAACGGCCGAGAACCCCTCTGAGGTGACCGCCTGTTCGCTGTTGAAGGATCGGCTGCGCGAGGTGCTCAGAACCCTGAGTGAACGCGAGCAGGAGGTATTGAATCTCCGATTCGGGCTGGTCGAGGGTTACTCGCATACGCTCGAGGAAGTCGGCCGGAAGTTCCACGTTACACGCGAGCGCATCCGGCAGATCGAGGCGAAGGCTCTTCGGAAGATGCGTCACCCGACGCGGCTGCGGAAGCTTGAGGGCTTTCTTGAAAGCGACACCTCCCTATATTCGGTCACAGGGTGATGGAAGCCGTCTGTATGGCCAGGAAGACCGACTGGGGTGATGGCGACGGTTTCCACACCGTCACGGGCAGCTTCTCCAGTTCCCTCGGCAATTCGGTCACGAACGAAACGTATCAGTCCTTCGGAAAGGGATTGTGAATGGTGAGCGGTCCGACCTTCCGACCGTGTTCGAAGTCTTCAGTGATGAGCCAGGCGCACCTCGTCTCGATGGCAGCGGCTAGAACAAGCGCGTCATACCAGGCGCAGCCGGTCTGTTCCCTGAGCAGCAGGGCATGGTCGATACCGCCCACGGCCGGGAAATGCTGGCAGAGCGGTTGCAGCACGCCGCGGAGATACTCCCGTGCCTCGGTCACGCCCATCGGCCGGGCGAACTTCGACAATGCCACGTTCAAGAACTCGTGCACGACCTGCGAACTGATCACTCCGCGCCGGCTGCGCAGCGCTTCCTGAATCCACTCGCGGGCGATGGCCTGCTTGACCGGCGACGAGAGATCAAACGAGTAGACGAGGACGTTCGTGTCGAGGAAGAACATCCCCTTGATGTCAGCGGCGTTCATGCATCTCATCCCGGCTGAAGTATCGCCCCGCGGAAACGTGTTCCATCCGTTTCATCAAGGCCTGGTAGTTCTCGGCCGCCGTAACTTGCGTCACATATGCGGCCATCCATCCGCGGAACAAGTCGTTTACCGTAGTGTGTTCGGAACTGGCCCGGCGCCGGGCTTGCTGCAGAACCGATTCATCAATCGATAGGGTCACGTTTTTCACATATCAAGTGTGCACGATGTTCGTGTGCACGTCAAGACTAACCGTGATCCAGAATGGAGCGCGAAATTGCCGGGAAGCGAAGTTGCCTGGCACCTGGCACCGAGACCCACCATCCCCAAGGCTCACCAAGACTCGGTCAACTTCCGAGCTCCCACGCATCGATTCCGGTGGCCTCGGCGTAGAAGGCCCGGATATTCTCCAGCGGCGTGTCGGCCTGGATATGGTGCGCGGGGGCGAGGATGTACCCCCCGCCGGCGCCGCATTCGGCCTTCAGCCTGCGCACGGCGGCGCGTACGTCGGCCGGCGTGCCGCGAGGCATGGTGCGCTGAACGCAGAGTCCGCCGAACAGCGTCAGGCGTCGTCCATAGCGTCTTTTGATTGCGAACGGATCGATCGCCTTCGGCTGGAGCGGATGGAGCACGTCGAGCCCGATCTCGACCATGTCGTCCAGGATCGCCGCGCAGCCGCCGCAGCTGTGGTAGGCGATCTTCACGTCCGGTTTCGCCGCCCGCGTAGCCGCGAAGAGGACGGCATAACGGGGCTTCAGAAACTCGCGCCACATGCCGGGCGACATGACCATCCCCTGCTGGCCGGCCACGTCGTCGCCGAACCAGATCATGTCCGCGCCGAGTTCCGCGTACTTCCGCGCCGCCCCCAGCGGGAATTGCGTCACCCGGTCCAGCAGCGCGTGCGCGTAGTCCGGCTCCAGCGCGAGATCCGTGAGGAACTGCTCCATGCCGCGCAGGTACCAGGCGGCCTCGAACATGCTGATCTGGCTGGACCCGATCAGCCACTTCTCCCGCCCGTACAGCCCCTTCATCCGGCGGAACGTGCCGTACTGCGCGTCGTCGAGCGGGTCGGGGATCCGCCACGCGTCGAGTTTCGACCTGTCCCCCGCGAGCGGGTGTCCGACGATTTCCGTGAACTCGCCGAACGCGTTTCGCGCATACCGCCAGCGGATGCCCCAGGCGTCCGTGTATTCCGGGCGCGGCTCTCCGTGGAAACTCGTCTCGAGGCCGACGCAGGCCTTCACCAGGTCGTTGCCCAGCGCCACGCCCAGGTCCGGCCCGGTGCAGCCCGTGGCCTCGCGCAGCCGCTTCTCGATCTCCGGCACGTACGTGGCGAAGACCGGCGGGCGGTCGGGCTCTTCATGGTTCACGGCCGTTTCGACGCGTTCGCGGGACGTCATCATGGCGCTACGGGGCCCTTTCGCTCCGCCCCGCGGGAATCCGGCGGCGGGGTGTTTGACGCGGGGCGCCGGCGGTAGTCGCCCGGCGCGCGGCCGAAACGGTCCCGCAGGGCCTGCCGGAGATTCTTGGCATATCCGAAGCCGGTCTGCTCCGCCACCTCCTCCACCGGCAGATCGGTCTGCCCCAGCAGCTCGATGCTCCGGCGCAGCCGGGCGTGAACAATCTCGTCATGCACCGTATGCCTCAGGAGCGCGCGGAAGCGCCGCTGCAGCACGCTGCGCGATACGGCGGCGTGCCGCGCCACGTCCTCCACGCCGATCCCGCCGCACGCCCGTTGCCGGATGAAGCTCACCGCGCGGTTCACGACGGCGTCGGGCACCGCCAGGACATCGCTCGAAGCGCGGACGACCACGCGGAGCGGCGCGATCCGCGCGGAGAGGGAGGACGGCTTCTCCCCCCGCATGAGGCGGTCCAGAAGGGCGGCGGCCTCGTAGCCGACGCGCTCGTGATCGGCCTCGACGCTCGAGAGCGCGGGCCGCAGCAGGTCGCACATCGGCCTGTCGTTGCCCACCCCCACCACCGCGATCTGCTCCCCGATCGCGCGATCCGCCCGCCGGCAGGCCTCCTGGAAAACCAGCCCCCGCTCGTCGCTGCACAGCATCACCCCGCACGGCAGCGGGAGCGCGGACACCCAGCGGGCGATTTCGCGGACGACCGTGTCCCAGGGCCGCTGCTCCAGGCGCCGCCGGGTGAGACCGAGCGTGGCCGCGTCGAGCCCGCGCTCGCGGAGGAAGGCGACGAACGCGGCGCGACGCTCGTCGGACCAGCTCTCGCCGGTCAGACCGAAGTACGCGAAATGGCGCAGACCGCAGCCGAGCAGATGCTCCGCCGCCAGGCCGGCGATCCGCCGGTTGTCGACATGCACCAGGGGCAGGCGAAGCGGTTCGACGACGCCCAGTACGTCGACCGCCGGCACCCGCTTGCGCGTCACGATGTCGACGACACGGCGGTTCTGCCCCCGCACGATGATGCCGTCGCCGCGCCATTGACGAAACCACGCGGGCGGCGGCCGGTTCAGATCGTGGGGCTGGATCCACACCGCCCACGGGCGATGCTCCCGGACATAGCGGCTGATGCCGAGCAGGATGTCGCGGCCGGAGGAAAGCGACGTCTCGACCAGCAGGGCGACCCGCGGAGGGGCCGCCGGGATTGCGGGGCGTCCGGTCATGTCACGCGTTCCGGAGCGGAGCGGTGTTCTTCACCGGGGGAGGATCTCCAGCGCCACGCGGTCTTCGATCCGGGCTCCCTTCTTCAGCGGCCGCCGCTCGGCGTCGTAATGCCGGCTCAGGAATCCGTCGGCGCCGCCGGTGCTGAAGCCGGCCACCAGCGCGCGCACGCCGCCGCCTTCCAGCCAGGCGCGGAAGGCCTGCCGGCCGCCCGACGAGACGCGAAGACCCCGCCCCGTGCGGTCGGTCAACGTCGCCCAGCGGATACGCTCGCGCGTGGCCCGGAAGTCGTTCGATCCGAGATCGTTCTCGTCCAGCGACCAGGGCCAGTCGGGCGCGTTCCGGCCGTTGACATAGGTCCGCCCGTGCAGCCGCCCCGTGGCCGTGCCGGCGGGGCGCCCGATGTGGTCCTCGGGATAGACGGTCCAGAAGGCGTCGCGCTCCCATGTCAGCGTGTCGCACGCGCGCGGGAGATCAAACACCATCCCCCACTGCCTCGGATTCACGTCGCGCGAGACCGCGAACGCGTAGTCGACCTCCAGGACGCCGTCGCCGGAGAACCGCAGCGTGTACCCGCCGCTCGCTTCGTCGCACCGCCCCCGGACACGGATCTCAACCGCCCCGTTGGTCGCATGGGCGGACACCGATTCAGCGGTCCAGTTCGCGCACACGCCGTTCAGCGGCGCCACGTACATGTGGGTTCCGTGTAGCTGCGTCCCGCCCTCGTTGTTGAGCGGGAGCAGCATCAGGTGCGGCCCTCCGGTCACGACGGGCGTCCCCCGCGTCCCTCCCGCCCGGATCTGGCCGCTGGACTTGCCGACGACCCACTCGAAACCGCCGGCGCGGACGGCGAATGAGTCGGCGTCGTCGCCGAGCTCCGTCGCCGCCCCGGCCGCTCGTGGCGGGGCGACGGGCGCCGCCTCCTTCTCCGGTCCGATGCCCAGACGGTACTCGTCGAGCACGAAGCCCTGCGGACTGGTGAACGTGAGCGACAGCACCCGGCCTTCGACGTCCGCCCGCTTCACCGGCACGGCCAGCTCGCCCGCGGTTCGCGGGGGAAGCGAGGCGTTCAGCACGCCTTTCTCGTCGCCGACCGCCCATTCGATCTTCACCTCCGCCAGGTCGGTGAAGTTGTGCCGGTTCTCGACGGCCACCTTCAGCGGCTGGCCCGCCGCCGGGGCCGCGATCCGCCGGCCCTCGATGCGCACCGGCGAGAAGCACTTCCGCACGTGCCAGTACTCCGGTTTCGGGCGCCGCCAGCCGTCGATCGGCCCCCACTCGCCATACCCCACGATGCGGCCGTCGGGGAGCAGGAACAGGTCGTCCACGCCGGACCAGATGGAGCCGCCGAGGTTGCCCGTCGACCGGTACATCCGGTCCCACATCTCCTTGAGCGCGCGCCCGAAGGCCTCTCGCACGGCCGGGTCGGCGGCCAGCTCGCGTCGGTTGTAGCAGTTGAGGTGGCAGAACTCCCCGAACGTCAGCGGACGGTTCATCGCATCCGCCTTGGCCGGTCCATCGAGACCCGGGTAGTGGAAGTTGGCCACCGGAAGCACCGAGCTGCCGCCGCTGTTGTAGTCGCCCCAGCTCTGGTCGTGGAACGTGACCGGCCGGGTGGGATCGAGCACGCGCATGAAATCGAACAGACGGTTCCACGCATCGTACCAGTGCGACTCGTTGGCCATGGAGCGCAGGATCACGCTCGGGGCGTTGGCATGGGCCTGCACCGTCTCGAGATTCGCCTGCAGCAGGTACGGCACGACGCTGTCGCCGGCCGCCTGCCACGGTTTGAGCTGCTGATTGGCCCCGTGCCCGACCCAGCACAGCGGCGCCTCGAGCTCGACGAACAGGCCGATCTCGTCGCAGAGGGCCAGGAACTCCTCCGCGGGAGGATAGTGCGACGTGCGGATGAAGTTGCAGTTCGCCTCCTTGAACAGCCGCGCGTCGCGCGTCCATTCCTCGGCCGTCAGGCTGCGCCCGAGCAGCGGGTGGGTTTCATGCCGGCAGACGCCGCGCAGCTTGACGGGGCGGCCATTGATGAAGAGCCGGTTTCCGCGCGTCTCCACCTGGCGGAATCCGAACCGCTCCCGCCACACCGCCAGCGGTCGCCCCCCCCGCAGCAGCCGCACCTCGGCGACGTACAGGTTGGGATGCTCGCTGTCCCAGGGCCGCGGACTCGCGACGGCCAGGGCCAGCTCATGGGGAACGACGGCGCCGGGCGCGAGGGCGGGAAGCGAGAAGCGGACCGGCGGCTGGACCGGCTCCGAGACGTCGCCGGCCCCGTTCCACCGCCGCAGCGACACCTCGCCGGTCACCTCCTTCGCTTCCGCTTCACCGTCGTTGACGACGCGCAGCCGGAGCTTCAGCGTCGCGTCGCGGAGATGGCGGCCGAATTCGGTGACGATCTTGAGGTCGGCGAGATTCACGTCGGGCAGGGCGAACAGCGTCACCTTGCGCAGGAGGCCGCCCATGGGGTGGGCCGCATACTGGTTGCCGCTGGCGAGGATGTCGGCGAAGGACTCGTTGTTCACCGCGACCGCGAGGGTGTTCCCGCCGGCGCGCACCAGGTGCGTCACGTCGAGCTCGAACGGCGTGAAGCCGCCCTCGTGTCCGCCCGCCCACCGGCCGTTCACCCACACCTGCGCCCGGCTGTACACGGCGTCGAACCGCAGTCTCACCCGTCGACCGCCCCAGTCCCCGGGCAGGTGGAAGCCCCGTCGGTAGCCCGCGGCCTGGCCGGGGTTCACACTGAAGCCCTGCATGATCCACTCGCCGGGCACGCGGATCGGCTTCCACTCGCCGGCCGGGGTCCCCTGCCGCTCGAAGCCCTGCGCCGGTTCGGGGCAGAACGACCACTCGCCATTGAGACTGATGCGCGGCAGGCGCACACCGTCAATCCGGTCCGGCCGCGAGCTGAGGCGGGGGAGAAGGTTGGGCAGGGCGGCCTCCACGGCCGCCCGCTCGCGGGGGCTCAGCGCCGCCGCGGGGGGGTCGAAGCGCGTCAGGGCGCCGGGCCGCGTGGAAAGGATCTCCACGGCCGACACCGCCGCGTTGGGTCCCTCGACCCGCGCCAGTTCGATGACCAGGTCGCCGCCCGAATACGCGCCGGCCGGGACGGCCGCCTCCTCGACACGCGCGGCGCCCGGCTCCACCGCCAACCGATCCGCGATCGCTTCACCGCCGGCGGTGATCCGCATGACGCGCGGGCGTTCGGTGACGAAGGTCAGGCGCACCCGGCAGGCGGCCTTGGGATCGAGGCCCCGATAGCCGAAGCGGACCCTCTCGCCGAAGGCCACCGTGCGGAGCGGATCGTTCTTCTTCAGCACGGACTCGGGGATCTCGTCGTCATGGAAGGTGTAGAACGAGCCGCCGATGAGGTGCGCGCGGTTCGTCGCCGATCCCGCCGTATCCGCGGCCACCGTGTGCCACGTCGCCCCGCCGGCCGCGGCGCCGGCGAACGCCGCGACCAGATTCCACGCCGCCCACAGCCACATCCGCGCCGAATGCATGATGCCGTCCCCTTCTCCGTCCCACCGGACGCGCACGACATCATAGACCGCGGCCGGGGGGGCACAAGACCCGAATCGGTCTTTGACAGGGTGAATCCGGTCGCGCGTTCACGGGGGACACGAACCCGTGAAGCGCGAGGGCCCCAAGGCGGCGAGCCGCTACCCCACGGTCCTGGCCGCTCCACGCTTCCGCTCCAATCCGTCCGTCCCTCCGTGCAACCGCGCCGCCTTCTGCGAGGCCGGCGGGATCCCGGAATCCACCCTCCCTGTGCATGTCGTCGGTTCGATGCGCAAGGCAGGGCAGGGCCGCCGGACCGGCCGTCTGATGTTCGGTGTTCAGAGTTCAGGAGATTCGGAGTTTGTGTCTTGACGCTTGAGGTTTCCGCCTGGCGGCCCCGTTCGATCGGACAATAATCCTTCGCGTGGGTCGTTTGGTGTTCGGCGCGCGTTCGGTTCGGCGTCCGGTTTCCGCGCACGTGCGGCGACCGCGCCACGCCGGCGCGACGCGGGGAGGCGGTCTATGAAGAGCTCGGTGCGGGCCATTCGGTGTGCCGGTCGTTGCCTCGCGCTGCTCGCGGGGGCGTGGGTCGCGGTTCCGCTGCCGGCGGCCGATGCGCCGGCGGCGAAGCCGAACATCCTGCTCATCGTCGGCGACGACATGGGCTACGCGGACGTCGGGTTTCACGGGTGCAAGGACATCCCGACGCCGAATCTCGACGCGCTCTCCGCGTCCGGGGTCCGGTTCACGAGCGGGTACGTGACCGGTCCCTACTGCTCGCCCACGCGCGCCGGGCTGCTGGCGGGACGTTACCAGACCCGCTTCGGCCACGAGTTCAACCCGAGCGGCGAGGACGGCCTGCCGCCGACCGAAACCACGCTCGCCGACCGCCTCAAGGCCGCGGGGTATGTCACAGCGCTCGTCGGCAAGTGGCATCTCGGCGGGACCCCGGAGTTCCATCCCGGGAAACGCGGGTTCGACGAGTTCTTCGGGTTCTTGGGCGGGGCGCACAGCTATGTCGAGTCCGCCGGCATCCTGCGCGGCGCCGCGCAGGTGAAGGGGCTCGACTACACCACCGACGCGTTCGGCCGCGAGGCCGCGGCCTTCATCGAGCGGAACAAGGGACGGTCGTGGTTTCTCTACCTCGCGTTCAATGCCGTCCACACGCCGATGCAGGCCACCGAGGACCGGCTCGCGAAGTTCGCCGGCGTCGCCGACGGGCAACGGCGCACCTACGATGCAATGATGCTCGCGATGGACGAGGCGATCGGCCGCGTCCGGGCGAAGGTTACCGAGGCCGGTCTGGAGAAGGACACGCTCGTGCTCTTCATCAGTGACAACGGCGGTCCCACGATGCCCGGCGTGACCGTGAACGGCGCGCGCAACGATCCCCTGCGCGGTTCCAAGCGGACGACGCTGGAAGGCGGCATCCGCGTGCCGTTTGTCGTGTCATGGCCGGGGCGCGTGAAGCCGGGCGTGTTTGACCGGCCGGCGATCCAGCTGGACCTTCACGCCACGGCCCTGGCCGCCGCGGGAGCGGAAGCGAAGCCCGAGGGGAAGCTCGAGGGCGTGAACCTGCTGCCGTTCCTCGAGGGCACGAACACGGGCGCTCCCCACGCCGCGCTCTACTGGCGGTTCGGCGAGCAGATGGCCATCCGCGCCGGCGATTTCAAGCTCGTCCGCTATGACGTCAATGCCGACACGCGCACCGGAGGCCGCAACCAGGGGGTCACCGCTCCCCGGCTCTATAACCTGCGCGAAGACATCGGCGAGACCCGGGACCTCGCGGCCGCCATGCCGGAGAAGGTGAAGGAGCTGCAGTCGCTGTGGAACGCGTGGAACGCCGGGAACGTCGCTCCGCTCTGGGGCGGCGGCCGGCCGGGCGGCGGCGGCGCTCGGCCGGCCGGTCCAACGCCCGGCGGGCGAAGGCGAAACCGGACGTAGAGTCCTTCACCGGCAGACTCCCATGCAGGAGACATTATCCCGCGCGCGCACGACGCGCGTGGTGGCGGCGGGCGGCCCGCCGGCGGATCTGCCGGGCGAACCGGACGGATGGCTGTGCGTCCGGGAGTATGCGCACTCCTGCCGGCCGCGCATGAACCAGGGGCACGCGTACCGTTACCCCGTGTACATCGACGGGCGCCGCGTGGAGGGGGTTCGCGAGGCGGAGCGAGGCGCGGTCCCGCCTCCGGATCTGCAGTCGCGCCACCTGTGGGCGTCGCCGTTCCCGGGATTTGAGTCGCCGGGGGCGGCGAACGTGAAGGCGGCGCCCTGTTTCGCCAGGGGCGACGGGCGGACCGACGACACGGCCGCGCTGCAGCAGGCGATCGATCGGAGTGAGATCGTGTTCCTGACCAAAGGCTACTATCGGATCACCCGGACCCTTGAGCTGCGTCCCCGCACGCGGTTGGTGGGCGTCGCGCAGCATCTCTCGGTCCTGGTGGCTACGGCGGCGGAAGGCGGTTTCGCCGATCCGGAGAAACCGGCGCCCCTCATCCGGACGGCGGACGACGCGCGCGCGGAGACGGTGCTGGCGTTCTGCGGACTGTGGGCGCCGCACAACTTGACGGCCGCCTACGCGCTGCACTGGCGCAGCGGCGGGCGGTCCGTGTTTCGCGCGGTGGAGATCTCCAACGCCGGGGTCCCCCTTGCCGGGGCGGAGGGAAAGGGCCGTCGGGCGCCCTCCGTCCCCCGGCGGCATCCGCTGGTCGTCGTCAGTGGCCACGGAGGCGGTCGCTGGTACAACTTCCGCGAAGGCGGAGAGTATCCCCAGGCGCGGGGCTACCGGCACCTCGTGGTTGAAGATGCGGCGGGTCCGTTGGCCTTCTACCAGCTGAGTCCGCAGCACGTCTCGAGCGGTGCGCCGATTTCCTGGTGGCCCATGCCGTGGACGGTCCGACGAAGATCGGCTCGCGTTCGCTCAGCCACCGGGAGGGCGCCACCGATCCGCGCGAGTGGAACATGCTCGTGGACCGGCCGGCGGCGGGGCCGGATGTCCGAACCGAGCCGCTGGAGCGACCGGTCCTGTACCGGCGCGGGCAACCGACGACCTCTGCGTCTCGGACCTCGAACCCTTAGTCCTGCCTCATGGCCATCAAGTCACCCCTCCGGGCGACCCGCCCCTTCACGCCCAAGACGTGCCGGCGCGTGAGACTTGGAGCTTGAAACGATTCGTCCGAAACCGGTATGGCCTACAGGAGCAAGAGCGGTCATGATAGGCGCGAAAGGACTTGCCGCGTGAGCACCGGACCGGCCGACGTGTGTGTTCTCGAAGCCGCGCTCGCATTCGCGGGCCGGGTCGGCCCGTGGCGGCGGTGGCTGGGGGCCGCGGTGGCGCTCGCCGCGGCGGGGGAGGGGCTGGGGGCGGACCAGCCGGGCGTGGTGCGAACGGAGTTCATCTACGAGTCGGCGTCGTTTCCGAGCTGTCACGCCTCGACCCTGGCGGAGACGCGCGAACGGACCCTGACTGCGGCGTGGTTCGGCGGCACGGCGGAGGGCCATCCAGATGTCGGCATCTGGTTGTCGCGGCGCGAGGGGGAACGATGGACCGCGCCCGCCGAGGTGGCGAACGGCGTTCAGCCCGACGGCTCGCGGTTTCCGTGCTGGAATCCGGTCCTGTTCCAGCCCGCGAAGGGGCCCCTCATGCTTTTCTACAAGACCGGTCCCCATCCCCGCGCGTGGTGGGGCTCGCTGCGGACCTCCGACGACGGCGGAAAGACCTGGGGCGATGCGCGTCGTCTGCCGGACGGGCTCCTCGGCCCGATCAAGAACAAGCCGGTGTTATTGCCCAATGGCGATATCCTCTGTTCGAGCAGCACGGAGCACGACGGATGGCGTGTGCATTTCGAGCGCAGCGCGGATGGCGGCCAGACATGGACCGCCAGCGCTCCGGTCAACGACGGCCGGACGATCGGCGCCATCCAGCCGAGCATCCTGTTCACCGGCGGCGACACCCTCCTCGCGCTCGGGCGGACGCAGCAGGGCCGGATATTCCGGATCGCGTCCGGCGACGCCGGTCGCACGTGGGGCGGGATGGCGCTGACGGATCTGCCCAATCCCAATGCCGGCACGGACGCCGTGACGCTGAAGGACGGGCGGCATGTGCTCGTCTACAACCACACCGCCCGGGGACGCACGCCGCTGAACGTCGCGGTCTCCGACGACGCCCGGACATGGAAGGCGGCTCTCGTTCTGGAGGATCAACCGGGCGAGTACAGCTATCCCGCGGTCCTTCAGACGCGCGACGGGCACATTCACATCACGTACACGTGGAAACGGCAGCGGATCCGGCATGTCGTTCTCGACCCGGCCAAGCTGGAACCGGGGCCGCTTCCCGTCGAAACGAAGCCGTGAGGAACGTATGAAGAGCATGCGACAGACCGGCCGCCGCCTCAGCCGGCGGGCCTTCCTGGGGCGTGCCGCCGTGGCGGGCGGCGCCCTGGCGCTGCCCGGATTCATCCCGGCGCGCGCGCTCGGGCGGGGGGGCGCGGTCTCCCCGAGCGAACGGATCGTCCTGGGGTGCATCGGACTCGGCCCGCGCGGGCGATATGACCTGCAGTCCTTCCTCCCGGAGCCGGATGTGCAGGTCGTGGCGGTGTGCGACGTGCAGCGGGGCCGCCGAGAGCAGGCCCGGCAGATGGTCAATGCCCACTACGGCAACAACGACTGCGCGATGTGCGGCGACATGTTCGAGGTGCTGGACCGCCCGGAGGTCGATGCGGTGCTGATCGCCACGGGCGATCGCTGGCACGCGCTGGCTTCGATCCTCGCTGCGCGGGCGGGCAAGGACGTCTACAGCGAGAAACCCTGCGGGATGACCATCGGCGAGGTTCAGGCCATCGCGGCGGCCTTCCGCCGCTACGGCCGGATCTTCCAGGCCGGCACCCAGCGGCGGAGCCAGGAGAACTTCCAGTACGCGGCGCGGCTGGCCTGGAGCGGACGGCTGGGACGGCTGCACACCCTGCATGCGTCGGTCTACGTGCCCCGCGAGATCCACGAATGGCTCCCGGCCGAGCCCGAACCGCCGAAGGACGAGTGCGACTGGGACCGGTGGCTGGGGCCGTCGCCCTGGCGGCCGTACAATCATCAGTACGTCGCCGGACGGTGGCGCGGACAGCATGACTTCGAGGCCGGAGGCAATTTCCTCGATTGGGGCGCGCACACGGTGGACCTCTGCCAGTGGGCCCACCGGTCGGACGACACGCTGCCGGTGGAATACGAGCCGACGCCGCAGGCGATCGTCGCCCGCTACGCCAACGGCGTGAAGCTGGTCTGCGACTACCTGCCCGACGCCTTCGGCAACCGCGCGCCGCAGTACCGGACCTCGACCGGGACGTGTCCGGTCCGCTATGAGGGCGACGAGGGCTGGGTCGAGACCGGCGACAACGGGGAGATCGCGCTGTCGGACCATCTCCAGAAGCTGCGCGGCCGGCTCTTCCCCCGGACGGAGACCAGCGCGGCCAGTCACGGGCGCAACTTCTTCGATTGCGTGAAGTCCCGCGCGCAGCCGGCGTGCCCCCCGGAGATCATGCGCCGTTCCCATGTCGCCTGTTTCGCGGCCGCCCTCGCCTGGAAACTGGGGCGGAGACTGAAGCTGGATCCCGTTCGGGAGGAGTTCATCGATGATGACGAAGCCAACCGCATGCGTGGTCGGGCCACGCGGGAGCCGTGGACGTTCAATATCTGAGCGGCGGACCGCCATCGCGCGGGCCGCGCTGCTGACGGGGCTGCTTCCGTGGGCGTGGGCCCCGATGGCGTTCTGCGCCGGGGCGCCGGCCGAGTGGGGTCCGGCGGCGCCCCCCGTCCGACGTGCCCTCTTCGACGGCCGGACGCTCGCGGGCTGGGAGGGGAACACGAACGTGTGGCGTGTGCGCGAGGGCGTTCTCGTGGGCGGCTCGATGAACGGGAATCCGCGCAACGAGTTCCTCGCGACCGTGCGGGGCTGCAGCAACTTCGTTCTCACCCTGGAGTATAAGCTCGCGGGAACCGAGGGTTTCGTGAACGGCGGGGTGCAGTTCCGCAGCCGGCGGGTGGCGCAGCCGTCCAACGAAATGTGCGGCTACCAGGCCGACATCGGCGCCGGCCATTCCGGATGCCTGTACGACGAGTCGCGGCGCAACGAGTTCCTGGCCCGGGGGGCGGACGATCAGCGGCAGCGGGTCGAGAAAGCCGGGGAATGGAATCGACTCGAGGTGCGGGCCGAGGGACCGCGCGTCCGGATCCGGCTCAACGGCGAGGAGACCGTCGACTACACCGAGAGCGATGCGGCCGTCCCGCGGGATGGCCTGATCGCCCTGCAAATCCACGGCAACTGCAAGGCGGAGATCTCGTTCCGGAACGTCGTGCTTGAGGAACTGCCTTGAAACCGACGGTTCTTCTCGTCGCTTCCTGCCCGCTCCTCCTCCCGCCCGGCGCGCCGCATGCCGCGGATGCGGCGCCGGGGCTCGAACGGGCCGAGCGGTCGCCGCTGACCACGTTCTTCATCGCTCCCACGCGGGTCGTCTGGCAGAGCGGGGAGGGGGTGCGGAACGCGGGCTCGTTCCTCGAGCCCCATGCCGGGCAGGCCGTGCTGAAGGAACCGCGGCCGCCGTGCGTGCTCAGCGCCGCGTCGAACGCGCCGGCCGGCGTCGTGCTGGACTTCGGCCGGGAGCTGCACGGCTACGTCGAGCTGATCACGCCCATGACGAAGGAGCAGGGCCGGCTGCGCCATGTGCGCGTGCGGTTCGGGGAGTCCGTCTCCGAGGCCATGGCGGAGCCCGGCGGCGACCGCAACGCGCAGAACGATCATGCCATCCGCGACCAGGTCGTGACGCTGCCCTGGCTCGGCAAGAAGATGGTCGGTCCGAGCGGGTTCCGCTTCGTGCGCCTCGACAACGCCGATCCGCAGGGGCCGGTGGAGCTGAGCCAGGTACGGGCGGTGCTGCAGATCCGCGATGTCCCGCAGGTCGGTTCGTTCCGGTGCGACGACGAACGGCTCAACCGCATCTGGCAGACCGGCGCCTACACGGTCCACCTCAACATGCAGGAATACCTCTGGGACGGGATCAAGCGCGACCGGCTGGTGTGGATCGGCGACATGCATCCCGAGGTCAGCACCATCCACGCCGTGTTCGGCTTCAACGAGGTCGTGCCACGTTCGCTGGACCTCACGCGCGACGTCACCCCCGTGACGGAGTGGATGAACGGCATCTCCAGCTACTCCATGTGGTGGGTGCTCATCCACGAAGACCTCTGGATGCACCAGGGCGACCGGGCTTATCTCGATGCGCAGAGGGGCTATCTCGCCGCCCTGCTCGCGCGCCTCGCCAGCCTGGTGGGGCCCGACGGCCGGGAGCGCATCGACGGCATGCGCTTCCTCGACTGGCCCAGCTCGCCCAACACGCAGGGGGTCTCCGCGGGCCTGCAGGGCCTGCTGGTGATGACCCTCGAGAGCGGCGCGCGCCTGATGACCGTGTTCGGGGACACCGGCGCCGCCGCCCGGTGCGCCGAGGCGGCGGCGCGGGGCCGCAAGGCCGTGCCCGACGTGAATGGGTCCAAGTCCGGCGCGGCCCTGCTTGCGCTGGCCGGCATGATGGACGCGAAGGAGACGGCGGAGACCGTGCTGAAGGCCGGCGGACCGAAGGATATCTCGACATTCTACGGCTTCTACGTCCTGCAGGCGCTGGCGAAGTCCGGCGACGCCGAGACGGCGCTGGATTTCATCCGTACCTACTGGGGCGCCATGCTCGACCTGGGCGCGACCACGTTCTGGGAGGATTTCAACCTCGAATGGGTGCCCGGCGCGGCGCGGATCGACGAGCAGGTGCCGGCCGGCCGGAAGGACATCCACGGCGATTTCGGCGCCTACTGTTACAAGGGCTTCCGACACAGCCTCTGCCACGGGTGGGCGAGCGGACCGACGGCGTGGCTGAGTCAGAACGTTCTCGGCGTGAAACCGCTTGAGCCCGGATTCGAACGCGCCCGCGTCGCGCCGCAGCTCGGCCATCTGAAATGGGCGGAAGGCGCCTATCCCACGCCGCACGGTCCCATCCGTGTCCGGCACGACCGGAGGGCCGACGGCGCCATTGACTCCCGGATCGACGCGCCGCCCCAGATCACGATCGAAGGCCCGCGTCAGCGTCAGTGATCATGTGACATGCCTCGCCGAGTCCGCCGAATGCACCCGGGGTCGGCCACGCGCCGTTCAGCGCCTCCCTCCCGCTCGTCCCCTCGCTCCTCGCGGTCGGTGCATTTTCCGCCCTCGCATGCCGCGTCGCCCTCATGGCGCCCATGGCGGCATGGGGACGCGATGGGAGCGGCCTGCAGCCAGATCGGAGTTGCCTGTCCTGCCGCGTTTCGCCACACTGGCGTGGTGTTGTCGATGAGGAGTCGAACGGAACCAACGGGAGAAGAGCGCATGAACCACGAAATGGGGCGTAGGGGTTTCCTTGGCGTGGCCGCCGGGACCGTGCTGGCGGCGAAAAACGCGGGGGCGGCGGACGCTACCGGTCCGGCGGCAGGAACGAAAGCCAGAGTCATCGCGATTTCGTGCAGTCCGCGGAAAGGCAAGACCACCGCGGCGGCGCTGCAGGTCTGTCTCGATGCAATCCGGGCCGCGAATCCGCAGATCGAAACCGAGCTCGTCGACCTCGCCGGCCTCAGCATACCGGTCTTCAACCCGGCGAGCCCCGGCGGGGGCGATTTCGCGGGCCTGGCGGCCAAGATCACCGCGCCCGGCGTGAAAGCGCTGGTGATCGGGACGCCGGTCTACTTCGGCAACATGTCCTCCCTCTGCAAGACGCTGCTCGATCACTGGATCGTCTTTCGGAAGAACAACTTTGCCTTGCGAAACAGGATCGCGGGCGTCGTCGCGGTGGGAGGCGTCCGCAACGGCGGCCAGGAACTGACGGTGGCGAGCGTCCATGCCGCGCTGCTGGCCCAGGACATGATCGTCGTGGGCGACGGCAGGCCCACGGCGCACCTCGGGGCCACGGTCCTCAACGATGGCAAAGACAGCATCGCCGGTGACGAGTTCGGATTGTCGACCCTGAAGAACCTCGGCGCGCGGATCGCCGAGGTCATCGCGATGAGACCGTCGTAAAGCAGACCCGCGCCCGCCATCCCATTCCAGGTGAACAGAAGGCAACGAAGAGGGTCCACGACCTGCGAGCGCGCAGCGCGAGAGATCGGCGGCGCCAGGGGAAAACGGCTCCATCCGGCGCTCAGTCCTTGATCGGCGCCGGGGCGGGGAGGGGGACGCCGCGCGTCGCGCGGCCGCTGAGGCGACCCCGCGCGTCGAACTCCAGCCGGTCGAGGCAGACGAACCGCGGCCAGCCGCGATCGTCGGCGATCTTCTGGTGATACACGAACCACAGGGCGCCAGCGCCGTCGGTGACGGCGCACCCGTGCCCGGGGCCGAAGACCGTGTTGGAGCGGTGGAGGATCGGATTGCCCTCGAACTTCCGAAACGGTCCGAGCGGACCCGCGGCGGTCGCGTAACCGATGCCGTAGTTGGGCGAATCGGCGCCGGTGCCCGAGTAGAGCAGGTAGTAGACGCCCTTGTGTTTGACCATCCACGGGCCCTCGGTCACTTCGCCGCTCTTCTTCTCCCAGGGTTCGGTGGGCTCGAGCACCTTCGCGGGCTCGCCGGCCGGCGTGAGCGGATCCTTCATCCGCTGGGCCATGATCCGGAACGGGCCGAGCCGGACGAAGTAGAGGTAGAGCCGCCGGTCGTCATCGCGGAACAGGTGGGCGTCGATCGAACCCCTGTGCAGAACGCCGCGGTCGACGAACGGTCCCTCCGGCTTGTCCGCCACCGCCACGCCGACCTGCTCCCGGACCGTGTAATAGAGGTAGAACTTCCGGTCCTCCGGGTGAAAGTACACATCCGGCGCCCATACGCCCCTGGAGCCGGGGCGGAAGACCTCCGGCCCCCGCGCCCAGTGGACCAGATCGGTGGAGGTCCAGGCGAAGTAGGCGCGGTCCGGCGACTCAGTGGCGTAGAGGTAATAGCGTCCGCCGTGGCGCACGAGGGTCGGGTCCGCGAGCTGCGGGGACGCGATCACGGGATTGGTGTAACGGCTCGGCTCGGCGCCGTGCGACGCGAAGAGCGCGCACAGCCCGGCGGTCCAGAGTGCACATGGTCGATGCTTCATTCGGTGTCTCCAGATGGCGGAGGCAACATACCGGGCGCGCCGCGCTTTTCCAAGTCCCGCGGTGCGGATCGCGAAACGGGCTTCACAGCCGCGGACCGAGCAGGCGCGTGTGCAGCAGAAGCCCACCGGCTTCTTCTTCCTCTTCCTCGCGGCCGGGTTCCGCCAGGACGGCCCAGCCGGGATAGGGCACGGAGGAGCCCCGCGCGGCGCGCCAGAGGATCCCGTTGAAGACGTCCTCCGGGCACGCGTCCACCCGCGCCAGCGGCAGGCGCTCTGACCGCCGCGCGTCGCGCCGGAGCACCGGATCGCGAATGGAGGACACGGCGGGATTGAGCGAATCGAGCGCGACGCGGTTCGGCACCGACTCGAACGGCCGCAGGTCGGGCGTGTCCTGGAAGCAGGCGGTCATGGGGGGCGCGATGGCGTCGAGCTGGTTCATGGGCGGGAGGCCGAGGATGAGCTCGATCGTGCGCAGGACGGAGTTCTGACTGTAGAACTCGCTCACCACGGCGCCGCGGCGGACATGGGCCCCGGCGAGATAGGCCGTGGTGCGGTACGGGCTCACATGGTCCCACCCGTTCTGCGGATCGTCCTCGATGAGGAACAGGACGGTATCCTTCCAGAAGCGCGAACGCGACACCGCCTCGACGAGGCGTCCGACGGCGAGATCGTTGTCCGCCACCGTGGCCTCCGGCGTCGGGATGCCCGGCTTCGTCCCCGCCGTGTGGTCCATCGGCAGCACCATGATCACCAAGTCGGGCATCGCGCCCTCCCGCTCCCAGACGCGGAACTCGTCGAGGAATCGCTCCACCCGCACAACGTCGGGCACCCCGAGCTCCCATCCGACCGTATGGGTGCAGGAATGCCCGCGGAGGCTCGGCACGCCCGCCTCGACGCGCAGCTCGACAAGACCGGTGCGGTTGGACCAGTCGGCGACGAGGTCGCTCCAACGCGGCCTGCCCCTGCGCCCGTCGCGCCACCGGACCTCGCTCGGCCCGGAGCTCTCGCCGAAGTTCCGGACCGTGCGTCCCGCCCGGAACGCCGCATCCCAGAGGAATCCCGCCGGGGAATACGCCAGCGCGTCGTGCTCCTCCGGGCCGCAGAGATCGGGGTAGCTCCGCGGGAAACCGGCAAACTGCTTTTCGAGGTAGTCGGTCACCAGGCCGGTCGTGCACCACTGGTGGCCGTCGGCGCTCAGCACGCCGCAGCAATGGGTGTTGTCGAGCAGCACGAACTCGCGCACGAGCTTGTGCTGGTTGGGGGTGACGCGCTCGCCGTAGATGCAGAGCGAAGGATCGCCGTCGCCCGCCTCCACGTCGCCGAGCACCTGGTCATAGGTGCGGTTCTCCTTGATCGCGTAGATCACGTGCCTGATGGGGGAGGGCTCGCCCGGCCGCTCGGGCACCGCGCGCGGCGGCTGGCCGGACCGGGCCGGAAGGGACGCCGCCTCGAGCACCTCCCGGCGGCCGTTGGCGAGGGCCGTCCGCGTGTGCGCCGCCAGCTCGGCGGCGGAGGGCAGCGGCACCAGCGACAGCGAGCCGCAGTGTTCGTGCGAATTGAACTTCTCCTTCCCGTCCAGGATCGCCTGCCCGGAGGAACCGATGCCCTTGACGTTCGCCACCGCGAGCACCGGCCGATCGGGCGCAAGGGCCACCGCGCCCGGGAACCACCCCACCGGCACCAGGCCGGCCAGCCGCGAGCCGCCGGGACGGACCTCGATCACGGCCACCGCGTTCTGCGTGCCGTTCGCGACGTAGAGCGTCCGCCCGTCGGGCGCGAACGCCAGCGCGTTCGGCGAGGCGCCGAACGCGGGCGACGGCAGCCCGTTCGCCGAGAAGGTTTCCACCACCCGGCGGGCTTCCGGGTCGAGGAGCGAGACCGTGTCGCTGTTCGCATTTGCCACCGCCAGCCGGCGCCCGTCGGGGCTGAGCGCCAGGCCCGCGGCGTGGCGGCCCGTGAGGATCTCCGCCTCGACGGCGCCGCGCGCGAGGTCGATGACGCACACCGATCCCTCGGCGGCGACATGCGTGAGCGGGTCCACGCGCACAACCGTCCCGCGCCCCGCCGGACCGGTCAGGTCGCCGGCGCCCGGCCGCCGCCCGCCCTGGCAGGAAACGTAGAGCTTGCCGCTGCCCAGCGCGACGTCGAACGGCGCCACGCCCGTGTCCCACGCGCGCAGCACCGCCCCGGACTGCGCGTCGATCTCCGCCGCCTGGTTTCCGAGGTTCAGGGCGACGTACAGGCGGCGCCCGTCCGGGCTCACCGCGAGCCCGGCCGGGATCTCTTCGGCGCGCTTGAGCCCGCTCCGCTTCGGCAGCGGGATGGAGAACAGCGGCCGGACGTCCTCCGGCTTCGGCCCGGCGGCGAAGACCTTGAGATCGCCGTCGACGTTCGACAGGTAGATCCGGTCGCCCGCGGGCGAGAACACCAGGCCGGTGAAACTGATCTCGGCGCCCTTGTCCGACGCCAGGATGTGGTCGGCCGGCCGGGGCGGGGCGGTGGTCCGCTCCGACGGCATCGCGACCGTGCGCAGCACGGCGCCGGACGCCGGGTCGACGAGGATCAGCTCCGGCTTGCGGCCGGAGGTGACGAGGTACGCGCCGCCGGGGGCGAAGGCCACGGCGAGCGGGCGCACCCCGGGCAGCACGACCTGGCGGCCGGCCGGCGAGAGGATCTGGTGGACCGGCAGGCGGACGCGGCCGTCGGGCGCGGGCCGGGCGCCGGCGACACCGGGCGCCGCGGGCACGGAGGCCGCGGCCATCCGCGGCGCGGCGGCCACCGCGTCCCGCCAGGGCGCGTACAGGGCGGCGATCTCCTCTTCGCCCGCCGCGGCGCCGTAGACGGCGGCGAACGCCACGCGGCCGGCCAGCGGGTGGCATTCGTCGTCATCGCGATAGGCGCCGAGCGTGAAGACGGCGTGGTCGGGATAGAGCACCGGTCCGTGCTGCTCCGAGGACTCGGCCTCGAGACGGCCGTTGACGTACAGCGCCATCCGCCGGCCGTCGTAGGTCGCCGCCACATGGTGGAAGCGGCCTCTCTCCCAGGCGGTCCGCCCCGCGAGATACGTGATCCGGCCGTCGCCGTCGTCCGCCCCCGCCGCCGACAGCCCGATGTAGAAATGCGACTCATCGTACCCCAGGATCCACCCCTTCTCGTTGGGGCCGTTGTCCTGCAGGAAACCCAGCACGCCGCCCCATTTCCGCGGGGACTCGACGCTGACCACCGCCTCCACCGTCAGGGCCTCGGCCGGCAGACGCAGCGTGCGCGCGTCGAGATCGCGCGACAGCAACACCCCCGCGCCGCGCCCGGAGAAGATCACCGCGTCGGGGTCGGCGGACGTGGTCGACGGCAGGCGCGCGGCGGGGCCCGGTGTTCCGATCCAATGGTTGGATGCGATGGAAGCGGCGCCGGCGCGGTAGCGGTACAGCGGCTCCGGCAGGCCGGCGTGGGCGGTCGCCAGGGCGGCGGCCAGCAGTCCTCCCGTCAATCCCGTTCGATTCATGCGTCCCGTATATCGCCGGCCGCCCACGCCGTCAAATGCCCGGATCGGCTCATCGTCGAGCGGCGCCGTTCCGCGCCGGTCCCGCCCGGCGATTCCCCCGCGCCCGGTCCCGCGGCCTTCGATTCCGGCGGGGCGGGGTTCGTGATACCATGCCGCCGTGCCGACCATCGCCCAGGTCGTCGTGGAACTCTCGCTGGACCGGCGGTTCGACTACGTCGTGCCGCCGGAGCTGGAGGCCGGCCTCTCCGTCGGCACGCCGGTGGTCGTGCCCTTCGGCCACGGCGAGCAGCGGGGCTTCGTGGTGGGCCTCTCCGATCGCTCGGAGCTTCCCCCGGGGAAGCTCAAGGCCATCCGCTCGGTCGTCGGCAAGCAGGCGATGATCCAGGACCGCATCCTCGATCTGGCCCGCTGGATGGCGGACTACTACCTCGCCCCGATCGAGCACGCGGTGCACACCGTCCTGCCGGCCGCGGTCCGCCGCCGGGGCGCCGCGCACGTGGAGCGCCTCATGGTGTCGGCCACCGAGAAGGCGCGCAGACCGGGCGCAGTGGAGGAGCTGCGCCGGCGCGCCCCCAAGCAGGCCGCCGTGCTGGACCGACTTCTGGACAGCACGGAGATGCTGTTGAGCCGCCTGCTCGCGGAGGCGAAGACCGTCGACGGCACCGTCCGCGCGCTCGGGAAGAAGGGCCTGGTGCACATCCGCGGCGGCATCGCCGAGCGCAATCCGCTCGCCGACCGGCACTGGGTGCCCACCGAGCCCCTGCCGCTGATGACGCAGCAGGCCGAGGCGTTGGACGTGGCGGTGCGGGCGATCGACACACTGGCGCCGCCGGTCGTGCTGCTCCACGGCGTCACGGGCAGCGGCAAGACCGAGGTCTATCTACAGGCGATCCGCCACGCGCTCGATCGCGGGCGGGGCGCGATTGTACTGGTGCCGGAGATCGCGCTCACCCCGCAGACGGTCGACCGGTTCCGCACGCGGTTCGGCGACGGGATCGCCGTGCTGCACAGCTCGCTCTCTGACGGCGAGCGGCACGACGAGTGGCACCGCATCCACGAGGGCCGCGCCCGCATTGTCATCGGCGCCCGTTCCGCCCTCTTCGCGCCGGTGAAGGACCTGGGGCTCATCGTCGTGGACGAGGAGCACGAACCGACCTACAAGCAGGAGGAGTCGCCGCGCTATAACGCGCGCGACGTCGCCGTCATGCGCGGGCACCTGGAGCGGTGCGCGGTGGTGCTGGGGTCCGCGACGCCGTCGCTGGAGTCCTGGCGCAACGCGCAGACCGGCAAGTACCTCCTCGCGCGCATGCCGCATCGCGTCGACCACCGCCGCATGCCGACCATCCGGATCGTGGACATGCGCGGCCAGGGCTCGGGCCGCGACGGCCGGCCGGGCGTGTTCTCCGGGGAGCTGGTGGACGCCATCGAAGGCCGTCTGGCGCGCGCGGAACAGACGATCCTCTTTCTCAACCGGCGGGGATACGCGACGGCGCTGATCTGTCCGAAGTGCGGCCACGTGGAGCGGTGCGAGGCGTGCAGCGTCGCGATGACCTTTCATAAGAAAGAGGGGCGGGAGATCTGCCATCTGTGCGGGGCGACGCGGGAGGTGCCGACGGTCTGCCCGAACCCGGACTGCCGCGACCCGTCGTTCCGGCAGGCCGGGCTCGGGACGGAACGCGTGGAAGAGGTGCTGCGGAAGCTCTTCCCCCGGGCGCGGCTGGCGAGGATGGACTCCGACACCATGACGCGGAAGGAGTCCTATCGGCAGGTCCTCGGCGACTTCCGCACGGGCCGGCTCGACATCCTGGTCGGCACGCAGATGATCGCCAAGGGGCTCGACTTCCCCAACGTCACGCTCGTGGGCGTGATCAATGCCGACACGGCCCTGCACATGCCCGATTTCCGCGCCGGGGAGCGCACCTTCCACCTGCTCACCCAGGTCGCGGGCCGGGCCGGCCGGGGCGAGATCGCGGGGGAGGTGATCGTGCAGACCTTCACGCCGTTCCATCCGGCCATCCAGGCGGCGCGGCGGATGGACTTCGAGGGGTTCTGCGACCAGGAGCTCGAATTCCGGCGGCAGGCCCGCTACCCGCCGTTCTTCCACCTGGCGGTCGTGCAGGTGAGGGGGCCGCTGGAGCGCGACGTCCGCATGACGGCCGAGGCCCTGGCGGCGGAATTGAAGGCGCGGCTGGCTCCTCCCGCGGTGCTCTCGGCCGCCGTGCCCGCGCCCATCGCACGGGTGCGCGGGCGGTGGAGATACCAGGTGCTCCTGCGCGCGCCGCGCACGCGCGACCTGGCGCCGGCGCTCCGCGAGGTCCTGCGGGGCGTGAAACGCCCCAAGGACGTCGCCTGTGCGGTGGACGTCGATGCCCTGTCGCTCCTGTGAGTTTGATTCCTTCCATGCTTGACGCAAGGGCCTTCGCCGGACTAGAAATGTTTCATCGGTTCTTAACAGTGGGCGAGAACAAGGGGTGGCGCCGCGGGCAGGGTGAAGCGCCGCCCGGATCGGGAGGAGTAGCGATGAGTACGAAAAGGACGGGAACGCGTGGGTTTGCCTCTGTCTTGCTGGCCTTGGCGGGCATGGTTGCATTTCCTCTGACGCTGGCGGCGGCGCCGGTGCCGCTCATTTACTATGATCTCGACGATATCGGCACGCTCAGCGGGGGCTTCATCACCAACAAAGAGCCTTATGGGACGGTGGGCGACGGGATTCTGCAATGCAACAATAACATGTTCGTCACGTGGACCAACGGCGCTCCGAACGGCCCATCGCCTGCGGGCGGGCTCTACTTCTACGGACTGACGCGGGCGACGTTCGGCGTGTGGATCGAGACGACCTATACGCCCGACGAGATCGCGATCCGCGACAACAACTACACCATGGCGGCGTGGGTGAATATCACCAAGACGGCGGGCGACGCCATGGTCTTCGGTCAGGCGACAACCGGCGAAGGAAACTGGCTGCACAACGGCGTCCGCGACGCCTCGCCGCACATCGGCCACTACGGCTCGGACCTCACCAGCGGCACGGACCTGGCGGCCGGCACATGGTACCACGTCGTGTGGCAGTACACCATGGGCACGGAGCGCATCTACATCAACGGGCAACTGAACGCCATACAGGGGGGCAAAGTGCCCATCCAGCTTGGTAACCCCCTGATCATTGGCTCCACGGAGACGGCCACCTCCAGCCGCGACTTCTCGGGCATTTTGGACGAGGTGGTGGTCTACGACGAGGCCTTGGCGCCCGCCCAGATCGCCTTCCTGGCTGCGGGCGGCAGCCCGAACAATCTGCCCGAAGCGTCCTGGCCGCCTGTCAGCCGATTCTTCACCGGGCCGTATGGCACCAATGGCACGTGGAACCTGTACGAGGTCGTAGGGGGAGATTCCGGGGCTTTTCAAACCTGGTACAACGCCTACGCCAGCACCATAAACTACATCGATCCCGTGGCCGGCACCAGCGTCACGGGCCACTTGGTCACAATCCGCTCGCAGGCCGAGAACGCGTTCGTGCAGCGGCTGCAACGTGTCGTGGATCCGAGCACTTACCACGAAGCGTACATCGGAGACTGCTGGATCGGTCTCACGGACAACGAGATGTTCCCAGGCGCGCACGAGTCAGGGAAGACGGATCCCGAAGCTGTGCGACGGACCAACGGCTGGGTGTGGGTCAACGGCGAGCCGTTCGACAGCACGACCTATATGAACTGGAACGGCGGCGAGCCGAACGACTCGCCGTCGGAGGACGCCGTCCTCATATACGCCGGCGGCGCATGGAATGACCTCGCCAGCGGCATCCCGGGGTCGGGCGACAGCACCGACGCCACCCGCATGTACATCGTGGAATGGGACATCGGCGCGGCCGGTCCGATCACCAGTGCCACCGAGACCGTGAACACCGTGCTCCCCGTCCTGCCCCCAACGCTGCCGGGGCCGGCGCCCACCAATGGCAGCTTCAGCGGGTACTGCGTCCAGAACGCCGGCACGGTCGGGAGCGTGCGCCAGGGGGTGGAACGGCTGCTCTCCGGCGCGGGCACGATCACCCAGACCGACACCGGTATTCCGACCCTCAACGCCTACGACCCCGAAAATGGCGCCATCAATGCGGGGCTATTCCCGAATAACAAGCCGTTCTTCGCGAACACCGCGGGCGTCGACGACGAGGACTGCACGATCGTTCACAAGGGCCGGATTGTCGTGAAGCCGGAGGACGCGGGGCCGTGGACGTTCGGCGTGCATTCGGACGACGGGTTCGCCCTCCGCATCTGCGGTCAGACCTGGCAGAAGGCCTACGGGCTGGGGATCGTCGATGACGCCGACCGTTCGATCCTGACCTTCGAGAATCCGACGGGCGATGCGAACACCCGCGGCGTCATCAACCTGGCCGCCGGAACGTACGACCTCGAATTCGTCTTCTTCGAACGGGGCGGCGGATTCGTCTACGAGCTGTACGCCGCCAAGGGCGACTGGGAGAACGACGGCGACACCGACACCTGGCGGCTGGTCGGGCACACGAGCTGCGGCGTCGAGCCCATCGCGGGGATCGTGGATCCGGGCGACGGAAACGGTTGGACCGTCTGGTGGAATCCGCCGGACTCGGCGGGGGCGATCACTGACACGAACACGGCGTGGAACGCGGTGGCGCCGTACATAGGCGTTGCCGGCTATGGCGCAACCGTGCCGGCGATCAACTTCTACGACCCGGACGCCGGCAGCGCGGACGAGGTCGTCCCGAGCGTGCCCTTCCCGCTCGACACCATGGGCGTGGACGACAACAACTTCGGCCTGTACATGGAAGGCCAGCTGCTCGTGCCGTCGAACGGGACGTATGCCATCGGCTTCCGGGGCGACGACGGGGGCTGGCTGCAGATCGAAGGTCAGATATGGGATTCCCTCGTCGCGAATGCGACCGGGCTGTCGGTCATCAATGGCGACATGATGGTCTGCGACCAGCCCACCGGCGACAGCCGCACCGTCGGGCTGATCACGCTGAACGCCGGCACCTATACCATCCGCTCGCTGTTCATGGAGATGACCGGCGGGGGAGCCTACGACATCTTCACCATGGGGGCCAACTGTTCCACCAGCTCGCTCCCGGCCTCGTTCGCCAGCCGATCGCTGTCGACGGGCGGAACCGGCGTGGTCGTGGACGCGGCGGCCACGCTGGAGCTCGAAAGCAGCACGCCCCCGGAGCAGGAGTACTTCATCACCGAGGGCCGGCTGACCGCCTCGGGCCAGACCGTGCAGTTGTCGTGGGAATCCGTGCCGGGGGCGACCTACGCCCTCGAGGCATGCACGAACCTGGTCGCGGGCGAGTGGATGCACGTGCAGGGCAACATCGCCTCGGGCGGGACGAACACGACGTACAGCTTCACGAACACCATGCTGGCGCCCTACGCGTTCATACGGGTTAAAAAGCAGTAGGCGCAAGCCTCCCATCGGTCGGATCCGTCTGGCGGGATTCGCGATCCCGCCGGGCGGGGGTCTGTGCGGGGCTTCCGCGCAGGACGCCGATACCAGAAGGCGGTCATATGAAGACACTCGTCACGGCGTTGGTCTGGATGGGGCTCGCCGCTGTCGGGTGGGCCGCGGAGGAGGCGGCGACCAACGCGGCGCCGCCGAGGGCGGAGGCGGAGAAGGCCGCGGCGAAGTTCGTCGTGATCCTCCCGGAACAACTGGACGGCGTGTGGTACTGGACGTACTTCACCACCGAGCAGCAGCACATCGTCCAGAGCGCCGTGGAAAAGGCGCTGGTCGACGCGGGTCTGGACGTGGTCGACCTCGGCGCGCTGAAGCTGGGCGGAGGCGACAGCCTCCAGGGGCTGCTCAATCCCGCCACGGCCGCCGGCAAGGCGAAGGAGGCGGGCGCGGCGTACGTGATCGTCGGCAGCGCGACCGCCGTGCCGGCCGGCAGCAGCACCGCCTACGGGGTCCCCGTCGCGCGGGCGACGGCCAGCCTCACCGCGAAGATCGTGCGCGCGGGCGACGGCAAGATCCTCGCGGTCAAGGAGGCGGAGGCGAATGAAGGCGGCCAGGCGATGCGCGGGGCCGGTCAGGCGGCGCTCAAGAAGGCGGGCCGTGACCTCGCGTCGGCCCTCGCCGCGGCCGCGAAGAAGATCGCGGCCGAGGGAACATGAGGCGGCGAGCTGCCGCCCCATTCCGGGCGGACAGAAGGCCATCCGCAGAGCGGCGAACCGTGGTTCCTGCCTTCCCGCCGTTCCGCGGGTAAGGACCGCGGGCTGTAGAGCAGGCCTGCGGGATCGGGGAGAAAGACACGGCGCCAGGCGCGGATAACGGCGCGAACGCGCCGGACGGATGCCCCTGCCGTCAATGCCTGACCGGAGGTCATCCGCCCGCGAGGGCCCGATTGATTCGTTCGACGGCCTCGTCGATCTCCGCGACGCTCTTGAAACCGATGGTGACGGCGTCAATCTCCGGCTGCGCCATGGCGAAACGGATCGACTTCTCCCGGTCGTCCGGATTCGTGAAGTCGCCGTTGCCGATCAGCTTCATCCCGATCACGCCGTGCCCGTTGGCCTTCATCAGCTTGAGCTGCTGTACGACCGGCGCGATGTCGTTGCCGGGTTCGTTCCACTTCAGCGACTCGCCGTCGATGTGTTTGGCCTGCGGATTGACCCGCACCAGGTTCACATCCACCCAGTCCGACTTGGCCGCGACGCGGAGCGCGGCGAGGCTGTGGCACGAGACGCCCCGGGCGCGGACCTTCTTCTGCTCCTTCGCCTTGGCGATCGCATCCATCAGCCTCTTCACGTCGTCGGTCCACGTGTCCTTCGTCGCGCAGTGGACCAGCAGGCAGTCGATGTAATCGGTCTTGAAGGTCTTCAGGTGGCGGTCGATGACCTCGGCCGGACTGTCCGGGTTGCCGCCGATCTTGGAGGTGATGAAGAGCTTCTCGCGCGGCAGATCCTTGATCGCGTCGCCGATCCAGTTGAACGTCTTGTAGCTCTGCGCGCAGTCGAAATACGTGATGCCGCGATCATAGGCGGCGCGAACGAGTCCGCTGAACGCCTCCTGTCCCAGGCCGAACTGCACCTGGCCGCTGTTGGTGCCTGTCCCCATGCCCAGCCGGCTCAGTTTGAGGCCGGTCTTGCCGAGGGTGACCTGGTCGACAGCCGTGCGCTTTCCGGCGGTCTCCGCCGCACCGCACCGCGAGGGAGTCAACCAGGCCGCGCCGGCCAGGGCGGCGGATGCGCCGATGAATTCACGACGATTGAGGGCTTTCACACTCATGGCTCTTCCTCGCGCTGGTCGCTTCTTGTGTTCCGGATTCGACATCCGTCCTTCGCCCGCGAATCTGATGTCCGCTACCGTACCGCATAAACCGCGCCGCCGCAATGCGGACGTTGACCCGCCTCCGCGCATCGGAAACGCCTCCGCGAGCGGTTCGCGTTCACGTACCTGAGGAAGCGAGAGGTTTCTTTGCGTCCTTTTGTGTTTCTTGCGGCCGTTCCTCTCCACCATCGGCTGAATAGCCGCAAGAAACGCAACGGACCTCACGAATCACCTCCGTGAAGAGGGGCGGCGGGACAATCTCAGAAGGCGGCGCGGTTGCATGCCCGGGATCAGCGGCGCGAGGTGCGAGCGTCCGCCTGCGTGACGCTGTTCACATTCCGTTGTCCCGGCACGCAGACGGGCAGGTGCGCCCGCGCTGTTGAAGAAGCTGGGTGTCAAAGAAAGGTCGCTTCGGGGGGGGCTTTTTTTGTTGACCGCCCGGAGCACGTCATCGTATAAGCCGCGCAAGGTGATAGTGGCGGAGGAGAGGTGCTCAGGATGCATCGGCCTGAAGGGATGAAAGGCGGTAGGGCTGTGAAGACTCGTTCTGGCGCGTTTTTGGCTGCGGTGGCGGCGGTGTTCGTTCTGGCGGGCGTGGCTTCCGCGGACTCGATCGGCATCAACTTCTACGACAGTTCCACCGCGGAGTTCCTGGTTGCGGGCGATGCGGCGGGAGCCCCCGGCTACCAGCAGCAGAACTGGAACAACGTCGGACGGTGGGGCAACTGGACCTCGGTCAACGACGACTCCGGCGTCGACTCGGGAGTGGACATCTCGTGGGACGCCGCCAACACCTGGAGGCTCGGCGGCGGCGTGACGAACACGCCCGATCAGAGGTTGATGTATGGCTACCTCGATGCCACCGGCGAGGCGAACACCTACACCAACCCGTACAGCCTCTGGAGCAACCAGAACAAGCCGCAGGTGGTGGCGACCGGCCTGTCGTCCTGGCTCTCTGCCGTGGGTGCCTCGAGCTACAAAGTCGTGATCTATATGGATGGTGACGCGACGGAAGGGCGAGTCTCGGAGTACTGGGTGCAGGAGTGCACCGGCTCGGATGTTGCCGCCCTGAGTCTGGGCAGTGATCTGACCTCGCACGTGTTCGTGAGCGACGTCTCCACCTTCTCCAGCACCTTCACGCTGGTGCCACTGTCCGCCAACTCCGTCGCGAATGCCGGCCAGGGCAACTATGTGGTCTTCGAGGGGCTCACCGCCGACCAGTTCCTGGTGCGGACCGAGGAACAGACCTTCCGCGCCACCATCAACGGTCTTCAGTTCGTGAGCATCCCCGAACCGACGACGATTTCACTGCTCGGCCTGGTCGGCCTGGCGGCCATCCTTCGGCGGTTTCGCTCCGTCTGATTCCCGATTCCGGCGACCCGGGCCCGTCGTGCATGATGCCGGCGGGCCCGGTTCGTTTTCCCCCTCCCCACGACGGCAGGCGACGCCTCCACGAGAGTCTGCGCAGCGGCGCGCGAAGCAGGGTCCCCGGCGAGCCGCTCATGGCGGGCCGTGGCCAGGCCGCGGGGGCTGAAAAAGCGGCGGAATCGAGTTGACAGCGCGAAAGCCAGATGGGAAGAATGCTGACAGTCAATGCAGTTGGGGAGCGATGGAAACACGAGGGTGAGTCCATGAAGAAGATTCTGTGCGGTTGTGCAATGCTGGCGCTGCTGGTCGTAGGAGCCGAGGCCGCTGTGATCGGGCTGAACTTCACCGACGGTTGGCCGACCCCGATGCTGGGCGGCGGCGAAACGGCGGATGGATTCAGCAACTGGACCGACAGCATGGGCGACATGGGCGGAGGGGGGACCAATCCGCAGTTGGGCACGAACGTGCTCACCGGGAGCTCCGTGCAGGCGATCTTCCACTCCGCCAATACATGGGCGGCCGGAAACGAGAACGACAGCGAGCAGCAGCTTTACCGGGTCTATCTGGATGACGGGGATGGCGGCAGCTCTCTGGTCAACGGGGACGGCATCGGCGTCAGCGTGACCCTGTCCGGCCTGGGCACATGGCTGACGGCCAGCGGCGATTCGAGCTACACCATCCGCGCCTACGGCTCGACGGACTGGGGCACCTCGCCTTTTCAGCCCGTTGACGTTCGCTTGGGCGCGCCCAATCCGGACGATGGCGCGAACCAGTTGCTCAATCTCACTGTCCTGGAGACCATAGCGATTCCAACTCTCGGCGACGGCGCCTTCCCCACGGGCACGGGCGCGGGAGGCTCTCGCGGATACGGTGATTCCTCCTCGTTGCTCAATGCGGACGTCATCACCCTGACCATTCCGATCAACAACGGCACCGCCCGGGGCACGCTCGCGGGATTCAAGATCACCACCATCCCCGAACCCGCCACCGGCGGCATGATCGCCATCGGCCTGGCTGTCCTCCTGAAGCTTCGGCGTCGCCGGTCGGTGTAGCGCAGGCGGCCTCCGCTCGCGGCGAGCGGGCGGGGAATACGCGCCGGGACTTGTTTCGGCAGGAGATGCCGGAGAGGTCCCGGCGCTTCGTTTTGCGCCCGGACGCGCCATCGGCGGGGCGGCGGGTCCGGAGGCCCCGCCCTTCTACTTGGTGAACTCCACGGCGTACTCGATGCGGCCCTTGCCTCCCGCGAGGCCATCGATCGATACCCAGTAGCGCTCGCCCGCGGAGAGGTCGATTTCGGCGGGGCGGAACATGACGCAGATCGGGATCCCATACCCGCCGGTGTCGACATTGACGTAGTCGAGCCGAAGAGGATCCTTGCGGCTGGCCGGATCGCTCACCGCGGGTCCCTTGAGCGGATAGAGGTTGATCGTCAGCTTGTCGCGCGCCGGCGGCCGGTACTTCTTGGGATTGAGCAGGACGCACCACGCGTGCCGGGGGCCGAAGTAGCGGGACGGCATGAAGCCGGCGGCCGGGAAGGCCACGTAGTCGAACTCCTTCGCGGTTCCGGAGTGGTCCATGCTGTACATCGCGGCGAAACCGCCGGCGGCGCCGAATCCGGTCTTCGCCATGGGCGGGTTGAGGCACCAGCGTCGATGGCCCAGGCGGTCGATGTTCGACGGATCGCTGTCGAACATGAACCCGTCCACGCTCGACACCACTCCCCCGCCGCTGTGGAGGTTCGACCGGCCGGCGCCCTCGGCGGCCTTCTTGTATTCGGCCGGCGGCATCCCGGGATTCGGCGGATTGTGATCGAGGCGGCCGAGTTTCTGGCAGATGCCCGCGGCCGCCTCCGCCAGCTCGGTGTAGCCCGGATCGAGCGTCACGTCGCTGGAGAGCCCGGCGATGTACCGGTAGGCGTTCAGGCGATTGAGCGCTTCCACGTATTCCTGCGGGTATCCCTTTCCGCCCGGATTGCGTGTCAGACCCGGGTACTCCGCCGCACGCCGGTCTTCGATGACCTTCAGCGCCTGGCGGATCTCGTCTTCGGATCGCGGGAAGTACTGCGCGGCGGGACCCGACGGCCCGGTCCGCCGGCTCGCCGGGCGGGACAGCTGCGGGATGCGCGCGCTCGGAGCGGCCGGGGCCGTCTCCGGCGTCGTCCCGGGCGACGGCCGGGCTTCCGGCGTTGAAGGGGCGGGACGCGTCGGAGAGGCGGGCGTGGTGGGTCGGGCGAAGGAGGGCAGGCCGAGAAAAGGACTCGGCCTGGCCGGCGTCGCCGCGTTGGTGGAGGCGGATCCGTCCGCGGCGCCCTCGTCCATGGCCCCGTCCTGGGCCATGGACGCGCCCGCCGCCAGGCAGAACAACGCGCCCCATGCGGCCGCCGCCATCCGGTTCGATACCCGCGCACATCGAATCATGAATTCACTCCCGCGCCGTGGCACGGCCGCCCGGCCCCGCCGCCCCGCGCGCGGAGGCCCGCCCGCCGCGGCCGGCGCGGCGGACAGTCCTCCCGACGGCAGATCCTTCAGCAGAACACCCATCGACGCCTCCATCATTAACCTCTTTTCGAGCGTTATGCACGCTTCTGCGCCGCATCTTCCTGCCCGTCCGTCGCGGTTCCCGCACTCCAATGCGTACTTCGCAACCCGCCGCCGCCGAATTCCGGCAGCGGCGGCAGGTCGATCCGTCGGCGGGTCGGCTCCACGATCTCCGCGCGGAGCTACGCGCGCTCGCCCCCCCCGCCCGGCCGCTGGCCGTCGGGGGCTTCAGCCCTTCGGAGCCGATGCGTCCCCGCGCCCGGCGGGGCGCCCTGCCGCCGCCGGACGGCCTCGCGCAGAAGGTACTCGATCTGGCCGTTGACGCTCCGCAGATCGGCCTGTGCCCAGCGCTCGAGTTCGGCCCACAGGGCGGGGTCGATACGCAGAAGAAATGGCTTTCGTTCCGCCACGGCTCGCTCAGGTGTACAGGGTGCCCGTGTTGACGACCGGATGCACCTCGGTCTCGCTGCAGAGGACCACCATGAGGTTGCTCACCATCGCCGCCTTGCGCTCATCGTCCAACTGCACCACGTTTCGTCCGGCCAATTCATGCAACGCCATATCGACCATGCTCACCGCGCCGTGCACGATCTTCTGGCGCGCGGCGATGATCGCCTCCGCCTGCTGGCGGCGCAGCATCGCCTGCGCGATCTCCGGCGCGTAAGCCAGGTGGGTGAGCCGCGCTTCGTCGACCACCACGCCCGCCTTGCCGAGGCGCTCCTGCAACTCCTGCCGAAGGGAGACGGACACCTCGTCGGTCCCGCTGCGCAGCGTGACCTCGTTCTCCTCGCCGTGGTCGTAGGCATAGCTGCTGGCGAGGTGGCGGATGGCCGACTCGCTCTGGATGCGCACGTAGGACTCGTAGTGGTCCACGTCGAACTTCGCCTTCGCGGTGTCCTCGACGCGCCAGACCACCACGGCGGCGATCTCGATCGGATTGCCCCGCTTGTCGTTCACCTTCAGCGTCTCGCTGTTCAGGTTCCGCACGCGCAGGGAGATCCCCTGGCCCTTCGAGTAGAACGGATTCGCCCAGTGGAATCCGCTGGTGCGGGCCGTGCCGCGGTACGCCCCGAACAGCACCAGCACCCGCGCCTCGTTCGGCTGCAGGGTGAAGAACCCGTTGGCCAGGATGGCTACGGTCACCAGCGTGATGACCCCCAGAATGACCAGGGGGCTCATCGACGCGATCATGGCGATGCCGAGCAGGATCATCGCGATCACCACCGCCAGCATCGTCCATCCGTTGCCCACCGTCACTTCGATCTCTTCGCTCTTCGTCGTCTTCTCCGTCGTCGTCATACCACCCTCCATCCCGCGATCGGGATACATATCATGGTGATATCATATCGAAATCATCCGGTGTGTCAATGGCAAAGAAGAAGGGAATCGCATCAGGCCACATGAAGGCATCGTCTTCTCATCGTAGGGGCTTCACTTGCGAAACTTCGACGAGATCCGGCATACGCGGACAGGCACGGGCAGCGTGATGGCCATTCCGTCCAAGGATTGGACGTGGAACCAGGAGACCATTCCCATCCCTGGGACATGGGGACAGGGACAAAGGGACATGGGGACAGATTGTTCCGCCAAGACATGATACGCAAATGCGTATGATGTTTTCCGTCAGGTTCCTCCGTGGAAAGGGTGGCGGAACAATCTCTGAAGGCGGCGCCGTTGCACGGACGAACGGAAGGAATGGAGCGAGAGCATTGAGCGGCCAACGCCGTTGGGTTGCGGCCTCGCCGCCTTAGGGAAGTAGTATCGCCCCCCCCGCGCCGTGATCAGGATCGGCATCGCAGAACCTCCCGGCGGCGGAGGGAAGAACGGACTCGCGCCAGGTCCGCGCCCAGCCAGGCCACGAAGCCATGTACGGACGAGTCCGCCACCCGTGCGCTTCGCCACCTCCCCGGCAGATCCCGTTGCGTGAGCCAACACTCCGCGCGGTACAGCGCGTGCCCGGTCGCGAACTGGTGAGCCGCCAACCCGCAGAGCGCACCGCCGCCGCCGGCGGAATTGGCTGTCGCCCCTGCGGCGAAGGTGCGATACTTGCCCCAGCAATACGGGAGAGACAAGTCATGCCAGGCGTATTCAGGTTCTCATTCGGCCCCTGGAATCTCCACGAGGGCGCAGACCCGTTCGGTCCCACCGTTCGCGAGTCCATCCCCTTCAACCGCAAGCTCGCCCGATACCGGCCGCTCGGATTCGGGGCCGTGCAATTCCACGACGACGACGCCGTCCCCGGTCTCGACCGCCTGTCGGCGGCGCGAATCGAGAAGCAGGCCGTCGCCTGCCGCAAGGCCCTCCGACGGCACGGTCTCAGGGCGGAGTTCGTGGCGCCGCGGCTGTGGGAGAGCCCGATGACCATCGACGGCGCCTACACGTCCAACAGCCCGAAATGCCGGGCCTACGCGCGCGCGCGCTCGCGCATCGCGATCGACATCGCGAACATCCTGGGCACCGACCTCATCGTGCTGTGGCTCGCGCGCGAGGGCACTTACATCCGCGAGGCCAAGGACAGCTGCACCGCGACCGAACGCCTGCTGGAGGCGGTCAACGACATGCTGACCTACGACCGCCGGATCCGGATCGCCATCGAGCCGAAGCCCAACGAGCCCATGGACCACGCCTACATCCCCACGACCGGCCACGCCCTGGCCCTGGGCTACCGCTCATGCGATCCCGCGCGCGTCGGCGTGAACATCGAAAGCGCGCATGCCATTCTCGCGGGGCTGGATCCGTCCGACGAAATGGGCTTCGCCCTCTCGTGCGGCAAACTCTGGACGGTTCATCTGAACGACCAGAACGGACTGAAGTTCGATCAGGACAAGACCTTCGCAGCCGTTGACCTGCGGCGGGCGTTCAATCAGGTGCGCGTCCTGGACCGGCACGAGTACGGCCGGAAGGGCGAGTGGGTCGGGTTGGATGTCAAGGCCATGCGCACGCAGAAGGCCGGCGTGGCCGACAAGCACCTGCGCAACAGCCGGGAGATGTTCCTCCGGCTGCTGCGCCTCTCGCGCGAGATCGATGACACGACCGTCAACGAGCTGGTCGCCGCGCGAGACTACGAGGAGCTGGAGATCCGGATACTCCGCCGGCTGACCGGTCGGGCCTGATCCGACGCCGGGGCTCGGTTGCATTTCCTTGATCTGCGTCAAGGGGCATCCCGCGCGCGTCGCCTACTGTAGGCGCGTCACACGGAATACACGGGTCGTCCCGTCACATGAAAGGAAACAGCGATGAGCAGCATGTTCTGTTACCAGTGCGAGCAGACCGCGAAGGGGAGCGGCTGCAATTACATGGGCGTCTGCGGCAAGGATCCCGAGACCGCCGCCCTGCAGGATCTCCTGATTCACGCCGCGAAAGGGATCGCGCAGTATGCCCACCGCGCCCGCCAGCTCGGCGCGACGTGCCGCGACGCCGATGTCTTCGTCGTCGAAGCGCTCTTCACCACCGTCACCAACGTCAACTTCGATCCCGCGCGGCTTGAAGTCCTGCTCCGCCGCGCCGCGGCCGTTCGGGATCAGGCGAAGCGTCTTCTGGAAGAGACGGCGGGCAAGGCCGGGACGCCCGGCGGGACGGTCGCCGGCCCCGCGGAATGGCAACCCGCCGCCGATCTCGCGGGCCTGATCAAGCAGGGCGAGGAGGTCGGCATCGAGGGCATGCTCGACGCCGCCGGCCCGGACATCACCGGTCTGAAACAGCTGCTGACCTACGGCCTCAAGGGCATGGCGGCCTACGCCGACCACGCGCTGGTGCTCGGCCGGGAGGACGAGGCCGTCTTCGCGTTCTTCCATGAGGCCCTCGACTTCCTCACGCGGGACGGCCTGACGGTCGAGGCGCTGTTCGCGATGAACCTGCGCTGCGGCGAGGTGAACCTGAAGGTCATGGAGCTTCTCGATGCCGCCAACACCGGGGCCTACGGCCATCCGGTGCCCACCCCCGTCCGCATCACTCCCGTCGCCGGCAAGGCGATCCTGGTCTCCGGCCACGACCTCAAGGACCTGGAGGAGCTGCTCAAGCAGACCGAGGGCACGGCGATCCACATCTACACGCACGGCGAGATGCTGCCCGCGCACGGCTACCCCGGGCTGAAGAAGTACCCGCATCTGGTCGGCAACTACGGCGGCGCGTGGCAGGACCAGCGCAAGGAGTTCGATGACTTCCCCGGCGCGATCCTGATGACGACGAACTGCATCCAGAAGCCCAAGGACACCTACATCGGCCGCATCTTCACCAGCGGCCTCGTGGCGTGGCCCCACGTCGCGCACATCCGGAACCGCGATTTCACGCCGGTCATCGAGGCCGCCAAGGCGGCCCCCGGCTTCGCGTCGACCGAGCCCGAGAAGACGATCCTCGTGGGCTTCGGGCACCACGCCGTGCTCGGGGTGGCGCCCACGGTGATCGAGGCGGTGAAGGCCGGCGCGATCCGGCGGTTCTTCCTCATCGGCGGCTGCGACGGCGCCAAGACGGGTCGGGATTACTACACCCGTTTCGCCGAGGCGGTGCCGAAGGACTGCGTCATCCTGACCCTGGCGTGCGGGAAGTACCGCTTCAACAAGCTGGATTTCGGCACGCTCGGCGGACTCCCGCGGCTGCTCGACGTCGGGCAGTGCAACGACGCCTACTCCGCGATCAAGATCGCTTCGGCCCTCGCCGGCGCGTTCAACTGCGGCGTCAACGACCTGCCGCTCTCGCTGGTGCTGTCCTGGTACGAGCAGAAGGCGGTGTGCATCCTCCTGACCCTCCTCTTCCTCGGCATCCGCAACATCCGCCTGGGACCGACCCTGCCCGCGTTCGTCACGCCCGCCGTGCTGAACGTGCTGGTCGAGAAGTTCAACATCAAACCGATCACCACCGTCGAGGCCGACCTGGAGGCCGCGCTGGCCGGGGCCTGAGCCGGGACGAGAGAAGGACGCAGAGAGGGGCGGGGCCGTGCGGCCCCGCCCTTCATCTTGCTGGCCCGCGCCGCGTCTGGTAGAAGAGGCGGCATGCCGAATCCCGGACAGCGAGGAAGCCATGCCGCGGAGGTTGCGGGGAAGGCGGGGGGTGCGCCGGGATCCGCCGGCCGCCTGCGCACGGCGGGCCTGCTCCTCTGGGTCTTCGCGCTCGGTTTCCTGAGCATGGGCTTTCAACTGGTGGGCTCGCGCCTCCTGGCCCCGTCCTTCGGATCGACGATCATCGTCTGGGCGTTCCTGATCTCCACGTTCCTCGCCGCCTACAGTGCGGGCTCCTTCCTCGGCGGCGGTCTCTCGTCGCGGGAACCGCATCGCTGGCGGCCGCCGCTGGCGGGCGTCTTCATCGGCGCATCCATCGGTCTCGCATTCGTTGCCTTCGCCGGCAGGCCCTGCCTCGGCTGGATCGAGCGGAACATCCCCGGCTTCAACGCCGGCCTCGCCGTCGCCTGCCCCCTGCTGTTCCTGCTCCCGGTGACCTCCCTGTCCGCGATCCTGCCCTTCTGCGCGCAGACCTTCGGCTTCTGGGGATACCCCTCGGGGTTCTCGACGGGACTGATCTACGGCACCAGCACCCTGGGCAACATCGCGGGCGTCCTGACCACCGCGCTCGTCCTGATCCCGAGGTACGGGGTGCGGTCGCTGCTCTGTGCCTGGCTTGTCCTGGGTGTCGTGACCATGCTCCTGCTGTACAGGTATCTCCGGCCCCATGAACCGCGGCCCCACTGACCGTCCGCTGCTCGACCGACCCGGCCGATCGCGCATGCCGCGGGGCGCGCGCGGCCCCTGGCGCCGCGCCACCGCGCTCCTGGCCTGCTGCGGCGCCGTGGCCGCCCACGGCGAGGACCTGGAGTTCGATTCGGTCTACGCGCACTACATCCTCCGGAAGCACGGATCGGTGGTGGAGATGCACCACCGGAGCAGGGAGACCGACTGGCTCGAGTCCGCCGTGGATCTCAACGACCCCGTGCGACAGGTGGTGCCCTATACCCGCCTGCTGTTCGGAGGCGTCTTTTTCAAGGAACCCGAAAGGGTCTTGATGATCGGCCTGGGGGGCGGAGGTTTCCACCGCCTGTTCAGCGTGGCTTTCACCAATTCGCTGCTTCAGACGGTCGAGATCGACCGCATGGCCTTGAGGCTCGCCACGGAGCACATGGGCTTCAGGGAGACCCCCCGTAACGTCGTCACCATCGAGGACGGACGGCGGTTCGTGAAGAAGACCCAGGTGAAGTGGGACTGGGTCATCCTGGATGCCTTCCACGGCGGGGACGTCCCGTTTCATCTCAAGACCCGCGAGTTCTACCGCGAGATCGCGCGGGTCCTCTCGACCAACGGCGTCATGATCAGCAACCTCCACCGCGGGAGCGAGCTGTTTCACTCCGACGTCAAGACCCTCGTGAATTCCTTTTCGCAAGCGGTGTTCCTGCAGACACCGGGCCGGGCGAACGTCATCGCCGTTGCCGCGGACTACCGGTCGCCCCTTCTCTCGGACCAGCTCCGCCGCACGCGCGAGTCCCGGCTGCCGGCCGGGCTGCGGCGATACGTGAACCTCTCGGACGTCCCGGACACCCTCATGGATCCCCGTCCCGACGCCGAGGAGAAGGGGCGCGTCCTCACCGACGATTTCGCCCCCACCGAGTACTACAACTCCCGTCCTGAATAACGCGCCTCTGCTTGACGCCCGTCAAGGCGCCCGGGGCGGGGCACGGCTAGATTCGCTTCATCGAACCGGGGACGGATTCATGAAGCGCAAGATCATCGAGATCGACGAGAACCTCTGCAACGGCTGCGGCGAGTGCATCCGCGCCTGTGCCGAGGGCGCGCTGCAGCTGGTGAACGGCAAGGCGAAGCTGGTGAAGGAGCAGTTCTGCGACGGCTTCGGCGACTGCCTGGGCGAGTGCCCCACCGGCGCGCTGAAGATCGTCGAACGCGAGGTGCCCGACTACGATCGGGCGGCTACGCGCCAGCACGTCGCGCAGAACGGTGGTGCGGAGGCGGTGCGCAAGTTCGACGCGGCCGCCGCGCGGCACGAAGCCCCTGCCGTGAGAACCATGGAGATCGCCCCGGCCGGGGGCGGCTGTCCGGGGATGCGCATGCGGATGGCCGAAGAGGAGCCGGTCCGTGCGGCGGCGCCGGTTCCAACGTCCGGAAGCGGACTCCCCCCGCAGGTCCAACCTTCGGAACTCCGCCAGTGGCCGATCCAGATCCATCTCGTCTCGCCCGGCGCCCGGTACTTTCACAACAAGGAACTGGTCGTGATGAACACGTGCGGCGCCCTCGCGTCGGCCGACGTGCATTGGCGGTTCCTGCGCGGGCGTTCGGTCGTGGTCGGCTGCCCGAAGCTCGACCGCACGGAAGGCTACGGGGAGAAGCTCGCCGCCATCCTCCGTGAACCGTCGATCCCGAAGGTCGTCGTCGTGCGCATGGAAGTGCCCTGTTGCGGCGGCCTGACGCGCATCGTCATGCAGGCCGTGCAGGCGAGCGGACGAACCGACCTGCCGTTCGAGGAGGTCACCATCGGCCTCAACGGGGACATCCTGGACTGAGTCTGCCATCACTCTCGCATCGGATCTGCCACAGGCTTGCCGCCGGCTGCATGTCCGCGTAGCCTTGCGCGCATGAAGACGATTCCTGCCATCGGTTCCCTGATCGCGGCCCTGCTGGCCGTGTCCGCGGGGCACGCGGCGCCGCCGGAGGTCAACTACGACGAGTCCAAGGTGCCGGCCTACACCCTGCCTGAGCTCCTGAAGCTGAACGACGGCGCGCCGGTGACGACGCCCGCGCAGTGGCGCGAGAAGCGTCGGCCCGAGATCCTCGAATTGTACCGTGCGCACGTCTTCGGACGCAGCCCCGGCCGGCCGGCCGGCATGAAGTTCGAAACCGTGTCGGTGGTGACGAACGCCCTCGGCGGGGCCGCCACGCGCAAGGAGGTGACGATCTGGCTGACGGGCAGGAGTGACGGCCCGTACCTGGACCTTCTGCTCTACCTTCCCAACGGCCTGTCCACACCGGCGCCCGCGTTTCTCGGATTGAACTTCAAGGGCAACCATGCCGTCGCCTCCGAACGCGACGTGCGCCTGTGCCGGAGCTGGATGCGCAGGGATCCGAAGACCGGCATCACGAACAACGCCGCCACCGAGGCATCGCGCGGGACGGAGCTGGGACGCTGGCCGATCGGGAAGATCATCGCACGCGGCTACGCGGTCGCGACGGCCTGTTACAACGACCTGGAACCGGATGACGCCCAGGGCTGGAAGATCGCCGGTGTCCGCAAGGCGCTCTCGCCGGAGGGGGCGGAGACGGTGTTCAAGCCCGATGACTGGGGGGCGATCGGCGCGTGGGCCTGGGGCCTGAGCCGCGCGCTCGACTACCTGGAGACGGATGCCGGCGTCGACGCGAAGCGCGTCGCGGTCCTCGGTCACTCGCGCCTCGGGAAGACCTCGCTCTGGGCCGGCGCGCAGGACGAGCGGTTCGCCATCGTGATCTCCAACGATTCCGGCGAGGGCGGGGCGGCGATCACCCGGAGGCGGTTCGGCGAGAAGATCTCCGATCTGAACCGGAACTTCCCCCACTGGTTCTGCGGGGCGTTCAAGCAATACGACAACCGCGAGGACGCCCTGCCGGTCGATGCCCACATGCTCATCGCCCTGGCGGCGCCGCGCCCCGCCTACGTGGCGAGCGCGACGGAGGACCAGTGGGCGGATCCGAAGGGCGAGTTCCTCGCGGCGAAAGGCGCCGGGCCGATCTACCGCCTCTTCGGCCTCGCCGGACTCGGCGTGGAGGAACAGCCGGCGCCCGACA
This sequence comes from uncultured Verrucomicrobiota bacterium, assembly GCA_964610105.1. Classification (GTDB taxonomy): domain Bacteria; phylum Verrucomicrobiota; class Kiritimatiellia; order PWTM01; family PWTM01; genus CAZSUU01. The sequence continues at coordinate 109,963 of CAZSUU010000006.1, forward strand.
CGCCCGTCGGCGATGCCGTCGGCTACCATCTCCGCACCGGCAGGCACGATCTCGCCGAGTACGACTGGGAGCGATACATGGACTTCGCCGACCGGCACTGGAAGACCGGTTCCCGCTCTGCAAAATGATCCGGTCGGTCCGAAGCGGCGCGTGGGCGGGATGGCTGGCACTGCTCGCCGTGTGGACGGGGGCGGCCATCCGGACCGTCAGCTACGTCGACAGCGGCGATCCGCGCGTCTACATCGTCCTCGGCCGGAACCTGCTCCTTTCTCCTCTCGGGTCGCCCGAGTGGCTGGCCGCGCTGCGCGAGGTCGCTCCGGGGTATCCGTTGATCCTCGCCGGCGCCATCCGGTGTTTCGGCGAGTTCGCGCCCTACTGGGTCAACTTCGTTCTCGGGTGCCTGTGGGGACTCGTCCTTCACGGCATCTTTCGGCGCCTGGCCGGCCCGCGGTGGGCGGCGGTCACCGCCCTGGCGGGGACCTGCGCGGTCCTGTTCCTCGGCCACGCGCTTCATTGGACCTACCTGTTGCGCCCCTTCCGCGAGCTGGCCGCCTTCCTCTTCATGAGCCTGGGACTCGGGTTGTTCCTCGCGGGCTGGCAGGACCGTCGGGACCGGTGGCTTCCTCTTGCGGGATTGTGCTTCGCGCTGGGCGGCGTCGTGCGCGAGGCGACGCTGCTCGTGACGCTGGGCCCTCTCGCGGCGATCCTCGCCGCTCGCGAGCGTTCCTGGAGGACGCGAGGCCGATCGGCACTTCTTCTGCTATCCCCCATCCTGGTTCTGGCCGCCGCGGCCGTCGCGCTGTCGTTCTCCGGCGCCCCGGGAGGGATCAAACAGGCGGGGAGCTGGTGCGATATCGTGTTTGGCGGAGGTCGCGCGGAGCTGGGACGGCGGTGGTGCGTCAACCTCGGCCGCTACGCCGCCCTGGCGTGGAGCGTGATGGGGTGGGGCGGACTGTTGCTGATCGCCGCGGGCGTGTGGCGGTCGCGGCGCCAGCCGGCGGTCGCGTGGGCGTTCCTCCTTCCCGCCGCCCTGCTGCTCGTCGGGTACTCGACGTTCATCGTCGACGGACGCTATTTCCTCTCCATCCTCGTCCTGCTTGTTCCTCTGGCGGGTCTCGGGGTGTGGCAGGCGACGGAATGGATCGCCGCGGCCGTGCGCCGGAAATGGGCGCGCTGCCCGGAGGCGGCCCCCGGCGCGATCGCCACGGGTGGTCTCTGCCTGGCCCTGCTCGCGGGGGTCGGCCGGCTGCCCGCCGGCTCCTTCTCGCGCGCGGATGCCACGGGGTTTCGCGATGCGCTGCACCGCGCCGTCCGTCCGGCGGACCTGATGCTCTACGACATCGACTGCCGCGAGGCCTTTGCGGCCGTGACGTGCTACACCCATGTGCGCGGAGGCTGGCTGTACGACCCGGCCGTGACCTCCTCCTCCGGCCGCCGTGTGTTCTACCTCGAGCCCCTGAACAAGGAATGTCGCACGACGGCCAACGTGGCGGCGGACGGCATGCGCATGGGCGAGGTGCTGCGCGCGGGCGGGGCGCTGGTGCCGGTCGCGCCGGAGGTGCCGCTCGGCCCGCAGCGCTTCGCCCTCCGGCGGCTCGCCGCGTATGCCACGAACGCCGTCGCCCGCCCGTTGGATCCGCCCGTCGCCTGGCCCGCCGTCCTGTGGATTGACCTGCGCCATACGCCCGACGGGCAGACGACGCGGTGCCGGATCGAGTCGACCGTCGGCGGGACATCGCTCGAAGGACCGCCGCTGCGCGGCGGCGGCTGGAAGGGCTGGTACGTGCCGCACTGGCCGGCCGGGGCGGCCGGGGCGCGGCTGGTTCTCGAGAGCGACGCGGTGCTGCCGAGCGAAGGCGGAACCGTCGTCCGCGGCGCCGGCGAACCTGCCGTATTCGATATGGCCAATGAGCGGCGCTACTCCACCATGGCCTGGTTCCCGCCGCCTTGCCTGGCGATCGCCGACAGCGAGAAGCACGGAATACTGATCGACCGTCGGGGCGGGATCGAGATCCCGATCCCTGCCGGGACTCCGCCGGGCACGGTGATGCACCTGGCGCTCACGCTGGCGACCGTGCAGCGGGGCCCGGGCCGCGCGCAGGCGGTGCTGGCATCGGCATCCGGCTTCTCCGCCGCCGAGGAGATCCTGCTCAACCGGCCCCAACAGACGGCGCGCTGGCAGGTGCCGGTCCCGCCGGACGTCGAGCGGGCGCGCTTCGACGTGGAATTACGCGGCATGAACGGCTCGCGCGTCCCCCCCATGCGCGTGGAGCGCATCGCCCTCGGACCGTTCCGCGCGCCGTGAATCCGCCGGCGCGCGGCGCATGCGCGAGGATCAGAACGCGCAGATGACCTTCAGCCAGAAACGATCCCCTTCGGGGCGGCTCTCGGTCTCGAATTCCCGCTGGTACTTGGCCGTGATGTTGACCTTGTTCCACTGGTAGCTCACCGCCGGGCCGAGCGCGAGCTGGCTGCCCTCGTCGCTGATCGCCGCGCCGTCGGGAGCGTCATCGTCCGTCACCTGCTGGTACACGAACCCATTCACGCCGAGCTTCCATTTGCCGAGGGCCATGCCGGCCAGGAAATCCGCGTGGAATTCGTCGCCGGAGTCGTAGCTCGTGTCGTCGTTCTCGAGGTTGATGTCGTACATCAGTTTGGCCGAGAGCTCGACGCCCTTCTCGTTGAGATAGGTCAGGGCGAACGCGGGTTCGAACGTCCAGTAGTTGCGCCCGACATTCGCGAGGTCGTTCTCGTCGTAGGCGCCGACGGGGACGTAGACATCGACACCGGCCGCGCAGTGAAACGGCGGCTTGTGCCAGGCCAGGATGAACGGATCGACGATCAGATCGCCCAGCCCGAATTGGCTGTCGGAGCCGCCGGGCGTGGTCACGTCGACATTGAGCAGCGGCACGAAAATGTGCTGCGCCCAGGAGCCGCCGGCGATCTCGATGGGCGTCACGTGAATGTAGCGGAAAACGGCGCCGGCGACCTCGAGGTCGAAGTTGATCGGCACGTCGTTCCCACGGCCGTCCTTGAGGTCGTCCGCCGTGTAGTACAGGCCGTACGTGATGAGATAATCCCCGGGCGGCGGCACCGCGCCGGTCATGAAGTCCTCGGCCCCGTTCGGATACGCTCCGCCTCCGCCTTCCGTGGCCCACGCGCCCGTCGCGACGACGATTCCCGCAACTCCCACCCCGATCCACCTCGTCACCTTCATACGTTCCTCCCTCGGAACCTCCCCGCGATTGGCGCGGGCTGTGCGGTCCCTGCGATCCAGATCATAGCGGCCTCCCGCCTCCACACAAGCGCGAATCGCGAAGGCGCACGGACACGAACCAGACCGCAGCGCCCATGTCCAGTCAGCAGAGAACCGCGGCCTCCGGCCTCAAAATCCAAAGTGACGATCGTCATTTCAGATTCACTATCTCGTGAGAAAGGCGGCCTGCCATCCGGTGTCTCTGGGTCTCAGCATTCGGCGGGAATATCCGGGGCGGCGCGGCGCAATCGAACGGCCTCGAAACCCGACATCGACACCCGATGCGGGCCGCGATAAAAGGGAGACATGAGAATCGTGTCCGCCTTCCTGACCCTCTCCTGGGCGATCGCCGCCGGAGGGGCCGTTCTCGAGTACCATGTCGCCACCCACGGCAACAATGCGTGGTCAGGCACGCGGGCCGCGCCGGATGCCGGGGGCACCGACGGTCCGTTCGCGACGCTCGACCGGGCGCGGGATGCGGTGCGCGCGGGTGGACGGGCGGCCGGCGGAGGCGGGGCCACGGTCTGGGTGCACGGGGGCTGTTACCACCTCGACGCGGCCGTCACATTCGCCGGCGGGGACTCCGGCGCCGCATCGGCTCCGATCGTCTACCGCGCCGCGCCCGAGGGAGAGGTGCGCCTCGCCGGCGGCCGCGAGGTCACAGGCTGGCAGGCCGTGACGGATTCGGGCGTGCTCGCGCGGCTGCCGGTCGAGGCGCGGGAGCGCGTCCGGGTCGCCGACCTCCGGTCGCAGGGCATCGCGGACTTCGGCCGGCTGGCCGTGCGGGGATTCGGAAAGGGCGGCGGACCGGCGGAGGCGGAGCTGTTCTTCGATGACGCCCCCATGACGCTCGCCCGCTGGCCGGATGAGGGCTTCCGCGGCATCGAAGCGGTGAACGGGCTGGAAGTGGTGACCGACACCGACCGGGTGGCGCGATGGGCGGGCGAGCGCGATCCGTGGGTCTTCGCCTACTGGCACCATGACTGGGCCGAGTTGTACGAGCCGCTCGCGGGGATCTCAACGGCGAACCACGCGCTCGTGCGGACGAAGGACATCAAGCCGACCTACGGCCTCACCGCCGGCCGCGCGCGCTGGTACGGTTTCAATCTCCTCGCCGAGCTCGATCAGCCCGGTGAGTACTACCTCGATCGCACCGAGGGCCGCCTGTTCTTCTGGCCGCCGCGGGCGCAGGGCCGGGCGGTGCTCTCGATGGCCGAGGGACTGATTCGCGCGGAGGGCGTGTCGAACGTGACGTTCCGCGGATTCACTCTCGAGAACTGCCGCGGCACCGCCGTCGTGATCAAGGGCGGCACCGCCTGCAGCGTGGTCGACTGCACGATCCGCAATACCGGCGGCCAGGGCGTCAGCGTGCAGGGGGGCGCGCGGCACGAGGTATTCGGGTGCGACGTCTTCTTCACCGGAGAGGGCGGGATCTCCATGAGCGGGGGCGAGCGCGCGACGCTCGCGCCGGCGGGACACAACGCCGAGAACAACCACGTGCACCATTACGCGCGCCGGGCGCGGACCTACCGCTGCGGCATCGCGGTGAGCGGTGTGGGCAACCGCATCGCGCACAACCTCGTGCACGACGGTCCGCACATGGCGCTCTCGGCCGGCGGCAACGACCACGTGGTCGAGTACAACGAGATCCACAACGTGGTCGAGGAGAGCGGCGACGCCGGCGCGTACTACGTCGGGCGCGACTGGACCCAGCGGGGCAATGTCCTTCGCTTCAACTACTGGCATCAGATTGCCGGCTCCACCGGTTATGGCGGGATGACGATCTACCTGGACGACCAGCACGGCGGCCACACCATCCAAGGCAACGTCTTCGAGCGTTGCTCGCAGGCGGTGTTCATAGGCGGCGGCGACGACAACGCGGTCACGAATAACGTCTTCCTCGATTGCCGCAAGGCGGCGCATCTCGACAACCGCGGCATGGGCTGGCAGAAGCAGGCCACCGACGATCCCAATGGCGAGCTCCGCTCCCGGCTCCGGGCCATGCCGTACACCAACGAGCTGTGGCGGACGCGCTATCCCGCGCTGGCCGGCATCCTCGACGACGAGCCCAACGTGCCCAAGCGCAACATCTTTGCAGGCAACATCAGCGCCGGCGGCACGTGGGACGACATCGAGCCGTCCATCCGAGCCCACCAGACCGTCACCAACAACCTCGTGTTCGACAACGAACCCGGCTGGGTGCGGCTCGTGAAGGGTGAAGACGGCCGGCCGCGGCGGCTCGAGTTCAAGGACCCGGCCGCGGTGACGTCGATGGGATTCGTGCCGATTCCGCTTGAGGAGATGGGCGTGTACGCCGACGAGCGCCGGGCGAGCTGGCCCGTCCGACACGAAGTGCGGCCCGTGAACCTGACGGGGAGCGCCAAGTGAAATGCGATGTGCGGCGCCGCCAGATCGTGCGGCCGTGTGGGTGGGGCGAGGTCTCCGACCGCGCCGCAGAGGCCGTCGGCGCGGGTGGCGGAGCCGGCGCCCGGGAAAGAGGCTGATAGGATGAGAACACAGAACCTGCGAGCCCTCCACACCGCCCTGGCCATGATGCTCATCGCGGCCGGCGCGGTTTCCGCCTTCGCGCAAGTCGTCACCCACCCCGCTCCGCCGGAGGAAGTCCGCTCGCCGGACTACAGGGTCTGGGCGAACGAACAGCCGGTGGACGTGTACACCGCGCGGACGCTTGACCCGCCGTTCGCGGGGAAAGAGTGGAACTACGGAGGGCCGTATGCCTTCGCCAACTTCGACGCCGGCGGCGGGGTGACGGTGCGCGTCACGTCCGTCCGTTCAATGCGGTCTGCTGTAATCCGGCCGGAGTCTGCCGGTGTGCGGCCGGTGATCGCGGACGACCACACGCTGTCTCTTGTGCTCGACGGACCGCGCCATCTGAGCATCGAGCCGGACGGGAAGAAGGGGCCGCTGTTGCTCTTCGCGAATCCCCTCGAAACCGACCGGCCGCCGGAGGGGGCGCCGGGCGTGATCCGCTTCGGTCCCGGCGTTCACACGGCCGGCCTCGTGCGGGTCGGGTCCGGCGAGACGCTCTACCTCGAGGGCGGGGCGGTCGTGAAGGGCGCGGTGCTGGCGGAAGGGACGAACATCGCGATCCGCGGCCGCGGCATTCTGGACGGGTCCGACTACGAGTGGCGCAAGGGACCCTATGGCCACACCCTCGGTATCATCGGCACCAATGTGACGGTTGAAGGCATCACCATCCGCGGCTCGTCGCACTGGACCCTCGTGCCGCGCCACAGCCGCGACGTGACCATTCGGAACGTCAAGATCTGCAACGGGCGCGTGCAGAACGACGACGGCATCAACCCGTGCAACTCGCAGCGGGTGCTCATCGCCGACTGCTTCATCCGGAGCGACGACGACTGCGTGGCGCTCAAGGGTCTCGAGAACAGGGGGGAGGTCAGCCACGTCGAGGACATCACGGTCGAGCGTTGCATCCTGTGGTGCGACCGCGCGCGGATCTTCCTGCTCGGCCACGAGAGCCGGGCGCCGTTCATGCGCCGCGTGACCCTGCGCGATCTCGACATCATCCACTTCACGATGACACCGTTTCTGTTCGAGCCCGGCGAGGAGATGCGGCTCGAGGACATCCGGGTCGAGGACGTGCGCATCCACGGCGAAGGGCAGCGGGAGTTTATACGGCTGAAACCCGTTGTGAACCAGTACATGCGCACCAAGGTTCCGGGACACGTTCGGGGTGTGACGTTCAAGAACGTGACGATCACCGGCGGAACCGGTGGGTACGGGGTGCAGCTCGCGGGCGCCGATGCGGAGCATGCGGTGCGGGACGTGACGTTCGAAGGCGTGACGATCGGCGGCGAGCCGCTGACGGCCGGATCCGCCCGGCTGAGCGCGGGAGCGCATGTGCATGAGGTGCGCTTCCGGTAGAGTCGCCGGCCGCGGCGAGGGCGGGAGCGCGGCGGGCGAGGAGACGGCGCCGGGGCAGAGGCGAGGGTCTTCTGCCCATCGCATCGGAGCGGCCGGGCTGCTAGCGGCGGCCGGCGCGGTGTCGCTGCTGGGTTTCCTCGGTTCGCTCCACTGGGCGCTCGATCTCCTCTCTCATTTCAGGGTGCAGTACCTCGTCGTTCTCGCCGTCACGGCCCTGCTGCTGGCGGCCCTGCGGCGGTGGCGTCCGGCCGCCCTGGCGGGCGCCCTGGCGGCCGTCAATCTCGCGGCGATCCTCCCGCTCTACTCGGGCGGAACAACCCGGCCTGCAGCATCGGCAGGCACGCTGCGCGCCATGCTGATCAACGTGAACACGCGTTCGGGAGATCCGCAGCGGGTTGCCGCGGCCGTCGCCGAGCTCGCCCCGGACGTCCTGGCGCTCGAAGAAGTGAACCAACAATGGCTGGAGGATCTGGGACCGTCGCTGGCGGGCTTTGCCCACTCCGTGGCGGAACCGCGTGACGACAACTTCGGCATCGCCCTCTTCAGCCGGTTTCCGGTCACTCGCTCCCGGATCGCCTGGATCGGGGAGGCAGAAGTGCCTTCGGCGGAGGCCGTGATCCGGACGCCCGGTGGCCCGTGCACCGTGCTTGTCACGCATCCGCTGCCACCCGGCGGTGGGGAGTACTCCCGGCTGCGCAACGCCCAGCTCGCCGCCCTGCCCGCGTGGGTGCGCGAGGCGGAACCGCCGGTACTGCTGTTGGGCGACCTCAACGCTTCCCCCTGGAGTCCCCATTTCCGACGGCTGCTGCGCGACTCGGGGCTGCAGGACAGTGCCAGGGGATGGGGTGTTCAACCGACCTGGCCCGTTTTCAATCCGCTCCTGCGCATTCCCATCGATCATGCCCTGCATTCGCCCGGTATAGGCATTGTGCGCAGGGCCATCGGTCCGGACGTCGGGTCGGACCATTTCCCGCTGATCGTCGACTTTGCCGTCGAAGCGCCGAAGCGCGAACGGGAAGGATCATGAAGAACCGGTACCTGCGACCTGAACAGGCCAATTCTCGTCGTAAGAACGTTTTCAGCCACACGTCCCACTTGTCGGCGTACGCCGACGCGTCACACAAGAGGAACACCGGCGAGTCCGGTCGGGCCTTGCTGCTCTCTACGACCCTCTTCGCCAGATCGCCAGGCGGGATCCGCATGAGAAGGGGATGATCGAGGCGCGACCACCAGAGCCTCTGTGCGGGGATCCCTGAGGGGGCGGGCCGCAACCGAAAGGTCTGGGCCGTTCAATGCACTCGCTCCATGCCTTCGCTTTCTCGATGGTCTGCCGCAATTGCCGGTCTTGCGTCTTCGCGCCGGCAGAGTGGCGCGCGCACACGCCACACAAAGCCGTGCATAACGTCCCGAAAGAGGTTACACAACTGCCCATGAAACCCGCATTCATCTGTTTCGTCGCGTTTACAGTCGCGTCGGCGTGGTCGGCCCACGCCGCGGAGAGCGCGGCTTCGCGCAAGAAGTTCATCGAGCTCGGCTGGGACATCCCCGACACGCGGTTCCTCCGCGAGCACCACCGCCGGATGGAGAAGGAGGGGCCGTTCGACGGCGTCATCTTCAGCGTCGAGGCCGCGACGGAGGACGGAAGGCAGGTCGGCACGCAGGGCGGCTGGAGCCGCGACCGCTGGAAGAGGGAATGGTTCAAGGCCGCGCTGGACGACCTGAAGGCGTGTGCGTTCACGAGATACACGGACAACTTCATCCGCTTCAACGCCACGCCCAGGCGCATCGAGTGGAGCGACGACGAGGGGTGGGGCGCGCTGGAGGAAAAACTGCGCATCTGCGGATGGATCGCGCGCGAGGGTCGGGCGAGGGGCATCGCGCCGGATTTCGAGCCGTATGGCGAGAATCAATGGCAGTACAGCCCGACGAATGGGCGCTCGTTCGCCGAGACCGCCGCGCTGGCGCGCAAGCGCGGCGCGCAGTTCGCGCGCGGCCTCGCCTCGGAAATGCCCGATGCCGTCGTGCTGACGCTCTTTCTGAATAGCGTGGTGCTCCGGGCCGGTCTGGCCGACGATCCGGATGTCCTGCTCGCCAGGGAACACTACGGGCTCCTGCCCGCGTTTTTCAACGGTATCCTCGACGCCGCGCCGCCGGGGATGGTGATCGTGGATGGCTGCGAAGGCGGCTACTACATGGACAGCGTGGAGGCCTACCAGCGGGCGGCGCTCGACATGCGCTCGTGGAACGGCCCCGCGATCGCGCTGGTTGCGCCGGAGAACCGCGCGAAGTACCGGCAACAGGTGCAGGCGGGTTTCGGATTCTACCTCGACATGTTCCTGAACGAGGAAGGTCACACTTACTACCGCGGGCCGCTCGACGGTTCGCGGCTCAAGCGCCTCTCGCGGAACCTCTGTGCCGCGCGCGACGCCGCGGACGAGTACGTGTGGATCTACGGCGAGCAATGCCGCTGGTGGAGCGGCCTGGCCGTGGAGAAACCCTGGAACGAGGAGGGCCTGAAGAAGACCGTCGGCAAGGGCCGCGCGTGGGAAGAGGCCCTGCCCGGTGTCACGCGGGTCGTCGCACGGGCCCGTGACCTCGAAGGGGCGGTCCGGGAGGAAGTCGCGGCCATGAAGGCCGGGGGGACGGCGACCAACCTCGCCGCGAACGCCGGTTTCGGAGAGCCGCCGAAGAGCGGCCAGACCCTGCCGCCGGCCTGGTCCGCCTGGCAACACGAGAAAGACCCCGCCGGGACCTTCGATTGGGACGGAACGGTCGGCGACGGATCGGCCCGCGCCCGCAAGGTGAAATGGGGCTGCTTCATTCAGACCCTTCCCGCCGCCCCGGGGCAGATATTCGCCGTACAGGCCGACTGCAGATCCAACGGCTCAACGGCGCCGGCCATGACTGTCCGCTGGCAGACGGCCGACCACAAGTGGACGCATGAGGCCGATGACCGGACGTTCGCATTCGCTTCGGGCGGCGACGGGTGGAAACGCGCCTTCGGCGTTGTCCAAGTGCCCCCCGACGTCGGCCGGCTCGTGATGTTGCTTGATGTCCGGGGTCAGGAGACCGCCGACGATGTCTGCTGGTTCGACAATGTCGAAATCCACCGGCTGTCCGATCAGGGTCACTGATGATGTTCCTTCTCATATGAAGAACCGATGTATCAAGCTACTGTAGATATGTGATATCTATGCCTTGACATATCCAAATGACAGCTTATTGTGTATAGCATGTATATCAATAGAACAGCAGAAAACGCGCTTGTCACCATGTTGGATGGGGATAAGGTGGGCATTGTCCTTGGCGCGCGCCAAGTGGGAAAGACAACCCTGGTGGAACATGTTCTGAGTGGCCGAAAGGCGCGATTTCTGAACTTCGATGTCGAAGTCGATAAGCGTCAGTTTCTGGCAGCCGCAGCATTGCCGCCGGCTGATGCTCTTCAATCATTCGGCAATCCGGAGGTGTTGGTCGTCGATGAGGCGCAACGCCTGCCGGAGACGGCGCGTGTGGTCAAAGGTTGGCATGATGCACGCCTGCCGGCCAAGATACTGCTCTTGGGTTCCTCGAGTCTGAACCTGCTCGACCAGACGGCGGAGGCGTTGACAGGGCGCAACGAGAAGCTTCGACTGCCGCCGTTACTGTTTGAGGAGGTCCTGCGAAGCAAAGACTGGTGCTCGGAATCGTTCACGCCAACCCTCCTGCAAGACCAGTTTGCCGCCCCTCTGCGAACGTCGCTGCTGCAGGCCATGGCGTTTGGCGGGTATCCCGAAGTTGTGCTCGCCAGCAACAAGCCCCGGCTTCTTCGGCAGCTGAGCGCGGACTATCTCTGGCAGGACATCTTGCAGACTGGCTTGGTGAAGTCTCCTGACCTGATCAAGCGCCTTCTGATGCTCCTGGCCCATCAGGCCGGAAACGAGATCTCCACCCACGAACTCGCAACACAACTCCAGATGGCGCGCCCTACGGTCGAAAGGTATCTCGATCTGTTGGAAGAGACCTTTGTGATCTTCCGCCTGCCGGCGTTCAGTACAAATCCGCGCAAGGAGATTGCCCGGAGTCGCAAGGTCTTCTTCTGGGACACCGGCATCCGCAATGCCCTGCTGAATGCCTTCTCCACCGACGAATTCCGGCCCGATATCGGTGCCCTGTGGGAGAACTGGGTCATTGCCGAAGCGGCCAAGCACAATCTTCTCGCCGGGAACCCCGCCGATCTCTTCTTCTGGCGCACGCGGGCGCAGTCGGAAGTAGACTTGGTCCTCAAGCTGGGAAACCGGCTGCAGGCATTCGAGATCAAGTGGCGAGCCAAGCGCCCGAGCACCCGCGCGTTCACCGCGCAGTACGGGGTCGGCGTGCAGGTCGTCAGCGCGGCCGCGCCGTTGATCGGCTCCATTATCCGGCTTGAAGAGGAGATGATGACTCCGCATGGGGACGCCGTATCCCCTGGCCGCCTTCCTGCGTAGCTTCTGAGCGAGGCAGCGTAGCGCGGCCCGCCACAGCGCGGAGTCCGGGAGTTGAAGGTCGAGGATTGTGCGTCCATCCGGTCCGCGGGGCGCGGACCCTCCCGGTGCGAGGGGGAGGTGGACAGAGACCGGCCGTCCGGTTACAAGACGGACATGAGACACCGGATTCCTCCTTTCGTCTGTGCCATTGCCGCCATTCTCGCCTTGACCGGATGCATGTCGCCGCGGCCGCCGCCGGCCGAATTCTACGTATCCCCGCGGGGCAACGACGCGTGGTCCGGGCGGCTCGCAGCGCCCGACGCGGGTCGCACCGATGGTCCCTTCGCCACCTTCGAGCGCGCACGACAGGCGGTGCGTGAACTGAAGGCCGCCGACCCCGCCCGCGCGGATCCCGTACGCGTGCTCATCCGCGGAGGCACGTATCGCCTGCCGCGCACCCTCGTCTTCGAGCCGGCCGATTCGGGCAAGGAGGCCGCCCCCGTGGTCTACGAAGCCTGGCCGGGCGAGGAACCGGTGTTGAGCGGCGGCGAGACGGTCGCGGGATGGCGCGAGGTGGCGTCCGGCCGCTGGGAGGTCACGCTCCCGGACGTGGCCGCGGGCACGTGGTATTTCTCGCAGCTGTACGTCAACGACCAGCGCCGCTACCGGCCGGTGCTGCCGAAGGAGGGTTACCGCTTTATTGCGGCGCCGATGTACCCGTCGCAGGGCGAGAACCCCGACCGCTTCGTCTTCCGGCCCGGCGAGTTCCGTGCGGACGGGCATGCGCTGAACGACATCGAAGTCACGACGTTCCATCTCTGGACGATGGACCGCCTGCGGATCCAATCGTTGGACGAGGCGCGCCGTGTCGTGACCTTCACCGGGCCGTCGCACAGCCGCGATCAGGCGCCGCTCACGCCGTCCACCTGGTACCGCGTCGAGAACGCGCGCGAAGCGCTCTCGGGGCCGGGCGAGTGGTACCTCGACCGTGCCAGCGGCGTGCTCACGTACCTGGCGAGACCCGGCGAAAGGCCGGACCGCGTCGCGGTCGTCGCGCCGCGGCTGGAGTCCCTTGTGCGATTCCAGGGTGACGTGGAGAAGGGGGCGTTTGTGCAGCATGTCGTGTTCCGCGGACTGACGTTCGCCCATCAGGGCTGGAACACGCCGGCGCGCGGATACGGATTCCCGCAGTGCGATCTGCCGCCGGAAGGCGCCGTGTCGGGCCGAAACGCCCGGCACTGTGCGCTGGAGGGCTGCGTCGTGCGCCACACGGCCGGCTATGCGGTGGACTGGGGCGACGGATGCCGCTCCAACCGCGTCGAACGTTGCGAGCTCTTCGACCTCGGCGGCGGAGGCGTCAAGATCGGACCGATTCGGCTTGGATGGGAGGCGGACACGAACAAGTGGGCCGGCGGATGCGTGGTTCGCGACACCCTGATCGCGCACGGCGGCCGCGTGTTCCCGGCGGCCGTGGGCGTGTGGATCGGGCATGCGGACCACAATGTCGTCGAACACAACGAGATCTTTGACTTCTATTACTCCGCCGTCTCGGTCGGGTGGAAATGGGGCGCCGGCTTCAGCCCCGCCCATCACAATCTGGTCGCGTCGAATCACCTTCACCATCTCGGCCAGGGCGTGCTGAGCGACCTCGGCGGCATCTACACGCTCGGGGAGTCGCCGGGCACCGCTCTTCGGGCGAACCACATCCATCACGTCGCACGCGCGCGCTACGGCGGCTGGGGCATCTACTTCGACGAAGGCAGCTCGAATGTGCTCGCCGAGGCCAATTTCGTGCATCACACCCAGGACGCCGGCCTGCACCAGAACTACGGCAACGAGAACATCGTCCGGGGCAACCTGTTCGCGTTCGGCACGAACGGGCTGATGCGGTTCAGCGATGCGCGCCGCAGTTGCGGCATGACGATCGAGAGCAACCTCTTCCTGGCCGTCGCGACAAACCTCTTCGAGGTGGACCACATCCCGCGCGCGTTTCGGTTCCGCGGCAATTTCTACGCGGCGGTGGGGGACGTCGACGACCTGCGGTTCACCAACGGCCTGGCCCTTGCGGCGTGGCGGGCGGTCGAGTCCGATGCCGTGTCCGGCGATCCCGGCTTGATGGCGCCGGCCGCGGGCGATTTCCGGTTCCGACCGGATTCGGCCGCGCGCCGGGCGGGGTACGCGGTGCTTGATCCCGCCTCCGCCGGACGGCGCACGCGATCGAACCGGACGGACCGCCTGCCGCCGGTTCCCCCCGCCTTTCCGCCCGCGCCCCCGCCCACGGCGGGCGCGCCCGCCGCGGTGGCGGATGACTTCGAGCTGGGTGCGGTCGGGCAGCGGGCCATCGATTTCGTGACGGATGTCGGAGGGGCCGGGCGGGTGGCGATCGCGGACGATGCGGCGGCGGGGGGCAGCCGTCATGCGCTGCGCTTCGAGGAGGGTGAGGGGTCGCCGCTCCCGTGGCAACCGCACCTCTACCGCCCGGCGGTCTACAACCGCGGCGAAATCCGAAACGCGTTCGACCTCCGAGTCGGCCCCGGCGCACACGTGAACTGGGAATGGCGCGACTGGCCGCAGTTCGGGCACGGCTACTCCGCCGGACCCTCGATCACCGTGAGGCCGGACGGCATGCTGGCGGCCGCCGGCAAGGACCTGCTCCGCCTGCCCGCCGGACAGTGGGTCCGGCTGGAGATGAGATGCGGTGTCGGCGACCGCTGTGACGGCACGTGGTTCCTCGCGGTGACGCTGCCGGGCGAGAAGGAACCGCGGCGGGTTGAACGCTTGCCCTGCAACCCGAAGTTCAAGACGGTGGACTGGGTGGGCTTCTCCAGCCTGGGGGACACGGGCACCGTGTTTCACGTGGACAACTTCGAAATGGAGACGAAGGAGGGGACAATCCAGTGAGCGGCATCTTCTGCCGGGTGTGGGCGAGCTCGCCATTCTGGGATGTGGAGCATGCGCGATCCGGCGCCTACGATGAAGCCCGCGGGCGTCGGATCGGCGAGCTGCTCCCCGCGAAGCCCGGCCGGCCGGTGTTGCTGGCCGAGAGCGGGGCGGTGGAGCCCCATCACAGGGATCCGTTCAAGCTCTACCCGCTGAAAGGGCGGACGTGAAACAGGGCCGTGTCAGACTCCCGTCCTTCCGCCGCTCGCTGGTGGTGCGCATTGCGACGGGGTCGTGATGGAAGAGCGATTGCGCGACGCGTTGCGGTTCCTGCGGTTGTTTGAACATGGCGGCATGACCCGGGAGACGGCCGGCCACTACGCCCGGATTGCCGCTGACCTCTGGCGGCGGAGGTTGCTCCACGGGGTATCGAAGGCCGATGTGTGGATCGCCGCGTGGGCGATGGAGAACAACGCCGTGCTCGCCACCCGCAACCGGCGTCATTTTGAGCGCGTCCCCGGGCTGAAAATTCTCGCGTCGGATTGAATCGCCCCTCCGTCTGGAATGGGACATGATGTGCGGAGAGTCATCGACCCACAGGAAAGGAAGCGCGCCATGAAGTGTCCGATCACCCGCCGCCAGTTCATCGGGACCGCCGCCGGGGCCGCCGCGCTGGCCGCGGCGGTTCCGCGAGCGCAGTCCGCCGCCAGCCGCGCCCGTGTCTTCGGCGCCAACGATCGCATCCGCGTCGGCGTCATCGGCTGCGGCAGCCGCGGCATCGGCGCGCACATGGGCGGGCTGCAGCCTCACTTCAAGAGCATGAACGTGGAGATCGTCGCCGTCTGCGATCCCTGGCGCGTCGCGCGCGAACAGGCGAACGTGAAGGTAAAGGAGTGGTTTGGACGCGATGCGCGGCAGTTCGCCAGCTACCGCGACCTGCTGGCGCTCGAGGATGTGGACGCCGTGACGATCGCGTCGCCGGACCATCACCACACCACCCACCTCGAGGCCGCCGCCCGGGCGGGGAAGCACATCTACGTCGAGAAACCGATGGCCACCGAGATGGACAGGCTCGTGCGGGCGGTCGACGCGGTGAAGGCCGCCGGTGTGATCGTGCAGGTGGGGACGCAGATCCGGAGCCTGCCGACGATGGCCGGGTGCCGCGAGCTGGTGCAATCCGGCGCCCTCGGCAGGATCACGCGGGTCGAGGAATGCCGCAACGCGGAGCGGCCCTACTGGTACGGCTACGTGAAGGAGGCGCGCGAGGAGGACGTGGACTGGAAGGAGTTCCTCGGGGATCGCCCCCCGCGCCCCTTCCGCGCGGATGTCTTCACCGGCTGGTACGGCTTCTATGAGTTCTCGCAGGGGCCGGTGCCGGGGCTCGGCAGTCACTACATCGACCTGGTCCACTACATGACCGGCGCCACGTGTCCGGACACCTGCGTATGCCTGGGCGGGACGTTCTACTGGAAGGACGAGCACGGCTTTACCGCCCCCGACCAGTGCCAGGCGCTGTGGACCTATCCGGAGGGCTTCTTCGTCAGCTACTCCACCAACTTCGGCAACGGCGGCGGCAACCTCAAGCGGCTGTACGGCGACCAGGGCACGCTGAAGTTCGACAACTGGTCGGCGCCGACCTACAGCGCGGAAGGCGGCCCGAAGCGCGACGGCAGCATCCGCGGCGAGAACCCGGTCAAACCCGTCGAGCGCCCCGATCATTACCTCGACTGGCTTCAGTGCATGCGCGAGGGGCGGACGCCCCACGCGTCGATCGACGCAGGCTATCAGCATGCCGTCGCGGTGCTGATGGCGATGAAGTCATACGAAACCGGCCGCAAGGTGCGGTACGATGCCGCGCGCCGCCGCATCGAATCGGTCTGAGGGGAGAAGAACCGCCATGATCAACCGTCGTGAGTGGCTCGCCCGGATCACTGTCGCATTCGCCGCGGGCCTGCGGCCGCGGGCGCGGGCCGCGGAGACGGCGCCGCCGGCGTGGCGCGTCGGGATCTTCACGCGCCCATGGGACAGGCTGGACTACCGTGCCGCGCTGGACGCGATCGCCGAGGCCGGTTTTCGGCATGTGGGACTGATGACCACGGCGGCGCCGAGGCGGCTTGTCCTGGCGGCGGAAACCACGCCGGAGGAGGCGGCGGCGGTGGCGGGCGAGGTGCGACAGCGGAAGCTCGGGGTGCTCTCCGTGTACGGCGGGGAATCCTGGCTGAAGCCGGATGCCGACGCCTCCATCGCCGGGCTGAAACGCCTGATCGACCACTGTGCGGTCTGCGCCTCCGGGAACCTCCTCATGGGGGGCACGGGCAGCGCGGACCTGTTGCCCGTGTACCTGCGGGCCATCGGGGCATGCGCGGCGTATGCGGCGGAGAAGAAGGTCCATCTCAGCCTCAAGCCCCACGGCGGGTTGAATGCCACCGCCGCGCAATGCCGGGCGATGGTGGAGAAGGTCGGGCACCCGAACTTCCGCGTCTGGTACGACCCCGGCAACATCCTCTACTACTCCGACGGCCAGCTCGACCCGACGCAGGAGGCGGGGGCGCTGGACGGTCTGGTGACCGGCCTCTGCGTGAAGGACTTCCTGCCGCCGAAGAACGTGGCGCTCACCCCCGGCACGGGCCGCGTGGATTTCCCGGCCGTCCTTGCGCGGCTGCGCCGAGGGGGATTCACGGGAGGACCGCTGGTGATCGAATGCCTCGCGCCGGGCGAACCGCCCCACCTGCTCGCCGAGGCCCGCAAGGCGAGGGAGTTTGTGTTCGGGCTGGTCCGCGGATAGGCGGCCGCTCCGCTTGTGGGCGGCCGACATCGCGAGCCGCGTGTCCTGTGCCTCCCGCACTCCCCGGCCATCATGGCTGGTTCAACGGCGCGGGCATCCTGCGCGGTCCGCTGGACGATGCGTCGAAGACGGCGACGACACACTTGCGGGAGGCGTGGTTGTGTGGTTGATTGGCCAACAGCGGCTCGCAGAAGCAGCCGCGGGGGGATGGCATATGAAGGCATGGTGGAAAGCGCCAGCGAGCGTCCTGGTGTTGACGATTGCGGCGATGGCGGCGGACCCGGTGGCGCCGAAGGAGAAGACGGATCTCTTCAACGGCAAGGACTTCTCGGGCTGGAAGCTTTTCCTGGCCGGGAATGCGGACGTGACCAAGACCTGGTCCGTCGAGAACGGCGTGATCAAGTGCACCGGGAAGCCGGCCGGCTACATGCGGACCGAGAAGGACTATGCGAACTACAAGCTGACCGTCGAGTGGCGGTTCGTGAAGCCCGGCAATACGGGGGTGCTGGTTCACATGCAGGGCGACGACAAGGTGTGGCCCAAGAGCATCGAATGTCAGGGCATGCACGGCAACCAGGGCGACTTCTTCGTCATCGAGGGAACCGAGTTCAACGAGCACAAGGGCAAGGACGGCCGGCGCGTGGCCAAGAACGGCCCGAGCATCGAGAAGCCGGTGGGCGAATGGAACACCTACGAAATCGTCTGCGACGGCGATACCGTGATCCCCTCCGTCAACGGCAAGGAGATGAATCGCGCCACCGGCTGCAGCGTGACCAGCGGCAAGATCTGCATTCAGAGCGAGGGAAGCGAAATCGAGATCCGCAAGGTGACGATCGAGCCCGCGAAGAATTGAGGGGCGTCTCGCAAAGTCAGGACGGGCCATCGAAAGAGCGCACGGGACGTTGATTCGCCGATCGCCGGTGGAAGTCGGTTGCCTTAACGCGTTCGAAGGGAATCACCGGTCCGTCCCCGCCGTCGGAGGGGGAGGCCGTTTCGCGGCGTCTTCCGCCGGATCGACGGCTGTCAGCCTCGCCCGAAGCGATCCGACCGAAAGCTCGCAGTCGAGCGCCACGGGCATGATGCGGAGCGGCATCGGACCATTCGTGGAGACCCGCCCGAAATGCCCCGCCAAATGCATGAGTTCCGCGTAGGGCATGGTCCACGCCGTCAGGTGGCCGCGTCGCGTCTTCGCCTCCGGTGCGGCGGTCACTTCAGCCCGCAGCGCCTTGAGACCGGGTTGCGGGTAGTGGACGGGGGGCTCATCGGGCATGGTTCGGATCGCGAACGGCCGGTCTTCGCCATCCACGCGCGCGTATACGCGGGGGCTGGTCGCGGGCTCCAGCATGGGCCGTCGTCCGTCATGGACCTCGTCCAGGAGGTTCAGGAGCGTCATCACCTCCTGTCCGGGCCGTCCCTGCCCGGGGCGGTCGGCGGGCCGGTTGGTCGATACGCCCGTCAGCAGGTTGGTCCGGAAGTTGACCGGGGGGGTGACGCGGAAGTCGTACACGTCGAACTGAAGCTTGCGGCGGGATTTTCCCAGCAGGGGGCGGTACGACTCGTCGCTCCACCGCGCGAACAGCAGGGTGCGACGCTCTGCCGTGTCCGTGAGAAGCAGAAGGCGGTCGCGCAACACGGCTCGCGCATCGGCCCCGGCGGGAGGGCAGATCCGGCAGTCGAACAGAAAGGCCTGCGGTTCGTCTCCACCGCCCGCCGGCCGTCCCTGCCACGCCTCCACGCGCGCCTCGCCGAGATGAAAGAGCGTCATGCCGAGAAGCCGGTAGACGAGTTCATAGGTCAGCACGACCGGTGGCCTCCCGGCCACGAACTCCGCGCGGAAGCGATCCATCCAGGCGGGCGCGTCGAAGGGCGCGGCAGGCGGGAAATCCGGCTTCACCACACGGGGGGGCGGTTCGGCGCACCCGAGGCCCGCCCACGCAAGGACGACCAGGAACCGCCACCGCTGCCGGCCGTGTTTCATGTCTGTATCGGCGTCACGGGCCGAGAAGCCGGGTCAGTTCGGGCTCCATGGCCTCGGCCCAGATCTGGTACCCCTTCTTCTGGGGGTGCAACAGGTCGGGCATGATCTCCTTCGAGAGGGCGCCATCCGCCCCGAGCAGCTTGTCATTGACGCTGAGGAAGAAGACCGTCTTTCCATCGGCGAACTTCGCGAGGCGTTCGTTGGTCCGGTCGTTGTTCACGCGCATGGGGTCGGTCGCCTGGGCGCTGCGCGGGAAGATCGCCAGCAGGAGGATCTTCGTCTCCGGCAGTCTCTGCCGCAGTTTCTTCAGGATCGCCTCCATGCCCGCCGCGATGGCTTCCGGGGGGTCGTTCCGGTGGCCGGTGTTGTTGGTGCCGAGCATGAGCACCAGCGCCTTCGGCTTGAGGCCGTCGACGATCCCCTCGTCGAGCCGCCACAGCACGTGCTCCGTGCGGTCGCCGCCGATGCCGAGATTGAGCGCCTTGCGCGCGCCGTAGAACTGCGCCCAGACCTCCTTGCCGGCGCCCTCCCAGCCCTGGGTGATCGAGTCGCCGAGGAACACGAGATCGTATCCGCCCTGTCGGGCGCGCTGGAGCTGCTGTTCGTGACGTTCCTTCCACCTCGGATCGGTCAGGCGGTGGGCCGGTGTGGTGGCGAGTTCGACGGCATTCGTGGCGGCCCATGCGGTTCCCGAGAGCACCGAAACGAGGGCGCCGAGCGCCCATTCAACGGCCAACGGCGTACGCACCATGATCTGCCTCCAGTCTTCGCGGTTCACCAGCACTGTGACATGGACGGTGTATCAGATCGAACTCCAACTCCCAAGTCACAAACGCCAAACGGCGACGCCGCGATGCAGAGACTTCTTGACGCTCGTCAAGCGCCGCGGCGGGGGCGGGAGTACAATGGGGAAGACACACGGGCGGCGGCGGGCCGCCGGGAGGGGAACGCATGGAAACGAGTCAGGACGTCAAAGGGCGGGCGATCGAGCTCGCGGGTTTCATTGACTACGCGCCGGGCGCGGTGGTGAGCAAGACGCTGCTGGACAAGAAGGCGGGAACGCTGACGCTCTTCTCGTTCGACGCGGGACAGGGCCTCAGCGAGCACACGGCGCCCTTTGACGCGACGGTGCAGGTGCTGGAGGGCGAGGGCGAGTTCACGGTTGGCGGCCAGCCGATCGCGGTCCGCGCGGGCGAATTGCTCATCATGCCGGCATCCGTTCCGCATTCCGTTCGCGCCCACCAGCGGTTCAAGATGCTGCTGATCATGATTCGATCGTGAGTTGACACTTGGGACTTGGAGTTTGGGTTCGGTCATGGCCTTGACAGCCTGCGCGCGCTCGTATACCAAGGGGTTCCAATCCGCCCGGAGGAGTTCATGCGCTGTCCCAAGTGCGGGCATCTGGACGACAAGGTGATCGACAGCCGTGCGGCCCGTAACGGCGCCGCCATCCGCCGTCGCCGGGTCTGTCTCGGTTGCGGCCACCGGTTCACCACCTACGAAGAGGTCGTGAAGACCAGCCTGCGGGTGATCAAACGCGACGGGCGGCACGAGGACCTTGACCGCAACAAGCTCCGCAGCGGCATCCTGCGCGCCTGCGAGAAGAGGCCGGTCAGCCTCCAGGAGATCGACACGGTCGTGGACGCGATCATCGGGGAGATCGAGTCCGAATACGAACGCGAGGTGCCCAGCGTGACGATCGGGAAGAAGGTGATGGAGCGACTGGAGAAGCTCGACGAGGTGGCCTACGTCCGGTTTGCCTCCGTCTACCGCCGGTTCCGCGACGTCAGCCAGTTTCTCAGCGAGGTGGAGGCGCTGATCGGCCGCGAATGAGCCCCATCGCCACGAGTCGCTCGGAGCGCGCCTGGCCGGCGTGGCATGCGCATCTCGTGGAGCGCCTGGAGGCTCCGGGGGATGAGACCCTCGACTACTTGGCGCGAGGGGTGGCGACATGGTGCGCCCTGCGCGACACCCCCGTCGAGGAGGCGGAGTTGCGGGCCGGGCTGACCCGGGCCCTGGCGGTGGTCGGGCGGACCGATGAGGCGCGGCGGACGGCACTGACGGGGGCGATTCACCCGGTGCGCGTCGAGTCGCGCGGGGGCTTGACCCTGTGGTCCGTGCGTGCGGACAGGTTGGCGGATCCGAAGCGGCCGGATTTCCTGGAAATCGCCTTCCTTCCCGTGCTGCGCATCGCGGTCGAAGAGGCGGCCCGCTGCTCGGTTGCGGAGGGAGGCGTCGGAGTGGGGCTGAGCGGGCTGGGAGGGGTGGCGCGCCGGATGGCCGGCGCCGGGGCGGGGCGGAAGGCGGTCCGGGCCCGCCTGTCCGAGCTCCGGAACTACTGCGCCTCCGTCCTTTCCAGGGTCTGGACGGGAGATGTCCGTCCCGAGATCCTCTGGTTGGATACCGCCGCGTAGACGCGCGTGCCGCGCCCCGCGGCGGAGAAGGCTCGTGTGATGACTGACACCCCTCATCCGGCTGCGGACCGCGCCGAGGCGCTGCTCGGCATGATCGAACGGGTCACGTTCCACAATCCGGAGTCCGGGTTCGCCGTCCTCCGCGTCAAGGCCCGTGGCCATCGCGATCTGGTTTCGCTCGTCGGCTTCCTGCCCGACGTCAATCCCGGGGAATGGGTCGAAGCGCGGGGACACTGGGAGATCGACCGCCAGCATGGGCGCCAGTTCCGGGCCGGCGACATCCGTGTCGCCGAGCCCGATACGCTGGAAGGCATCGAGAAGTATCTCGGGTCCGGCCTGATCCACGGCATCGGGCCGCATTTCGCGCGGAAGCTGGTGCAGAAATTCGGTCGCGACGTCTTCGATGTGATCGACCGGCGTTCGGCCCTGCTGCTGAGCGTGGACGGCATCGGCGCGACACGCCGCGAGGCCATCCGCGCCGCGTGGGCCGAGCAGAAAACGGTGCGGGAGATCATGTCGTTCCTCATGAGCTGCGGGGTCAGCACGGCCCGCGCGCACCGCATCTACCGGGAGTACGGCGAGAAGGCCATCGAGAAGGTCCGCTTGGACCCCTACTGCCTTGCGCGCGACATCCATGGCATCGGTTTCAAGAGCGCCGATGCCATCGGGGAACGGCTCGGCATTGCGCGCGACTCGGATCTGCGGGCGCGGGCGGGGGTCGAGCATGTCCTGCAGGAGATGACCGACGAGGGGCACTGCGCCTATCCGCGCGGCGATCTGGGGGCGGCGGCGGAGGAGATGCTGGGCATAGGGCGCGAGATCGTCGAACGGGCGATCGACCACGGCGTGGGCGAGAAGCGGCTCGTGCTGGTCCCGGGACCGGACGGGGCGCCGCTGGTGTACCTCGCCCCGCTGGAATTCGCGGAGAGGGATCTTGCGCGCATCCTGGCGCGGCTGGCGTCGGGTCCCCCGCCGCTGGCCGGGATCGACGTCGAACGCGCGCTTGCCTGGGTCGAGGACCGGATTCGCCTCCAGCTCGACGGCGGCCAACGCGAGGCGCTGCGCGAGGCGTTGACGCGCAAGGTCCTCGTGCTCACCGGCGGGCCCGGGGTCGGCAAGACCACCCTCGTCAACGCCATCGTCCGCGTCTACCGCGCCAAGCGACTGCGCGTCAGCCTCTGCGCGCCGACCGGGCGGGCGGCCAAGCGCCTTTCCGAAAGCGCCGGAATCCCGGCCAAGACCATCCACCGGCTGCTTGTCTTCGACCCCGTCACCCACGGGTTCCGTCACGATGCCGCGAACCGCCTGGACACGGATCTGCTGGTGGTCGACGAGGCCAGCATGCTCGATGTCATGTTGGCCTGGCAGCTGGCGCGCGCGATCCCGGCGCACGCGGCCGTGGTGTTCGTCGGCGACGCCGATCAGCTCCCGCCCGTCGGCCCCGGCCACGTCCTGCGCGATCTGATCGAGTCCGAGGTGATGCCGGTGTGCCGTCTGAAGCACATCTTCCGGCAGGCGGCGCAGAGCCGGATCGTCGTCAATGCCCACCGCATCAACGAGGGCGGCATGCCGGAATGCGCCGAGACGACGGACGGGGCGCCGCCCCCGCCGTCGGACTTCTACTTCGTGAACGGCGACGACCCGTCGCGGGCGGTGCAACAGATCCTGCGCCTGATTCGCGAGGCGGTGCCCCGCCGTTTCCGCTTCGATCCGTTCGAGGACATCCAGGTGCTCAGCCCGATGCAGCGCGGCGAGCTGGGGGCGCGGAACCTGAACCAGGCGCTGCAGGCGGCGCTGAATCCCGTCGGCGCCTCGGTCGAGAAGTACGGGGTGGTGTTCCGGGTCGGCGACAAGGTGATGCAGGTCGAGAACAACTACAACAAGGATGTCTTCAACGGCGATATCGGCCGGGTCGCAGGCGTGGACGACGTCAATCGGGTGGTGAACGTGCGTTTCGATGACCGGCTCGTACCGTACGGTTACCCGGAACTTGACGAGCTGGCGCCCGCCTACGCGATCACGATACACAAGAGCCAGGGCAGCGAGTACCCCTGCGTGATCGTGCCCGTTCACACGCAGCACTACGTCATGCTCCAGCGCAACCTGCTCTACACGGCGGTCACGCGCGGCCGGAAGCTGGTGGTGCTGGTCGGTTCGAAGAAGGCCGTGGCCATCGCCGTCCACCGGGCCGAATCCGGCCGGAGGGTGACGCTGCTGAGGGAGCGCCTGCGGGCGGCGGCCGGCGGGCATGCCCCCGAGTCCTGAGGCCCTCTTCGCGTGCCGGGCGCACCTGGGCGCCCGCGCCCCTTTCCGCTTGCGCAGTGTTCAGTTTGTTCATACTTTGGTGAACATTTCTGGGCCACCGCCGCAACGACGGTGTGAACGGCATGAGAAGCGCACTCATCCAGCACATGGCGGGCGGCGCGGGAAGCGCCGGAGCGGCCGGCTCTGCGGCGCGGGTTCCGGGTGCGGATCAGGCCGCGAAGGTGCGCGCGGAACTGGAGCGGGAAGTCATCGACGTCTTCATCCGCGTGGCGGGACTGCTGGGGCTGCCGCGTTCGGTGGGCGAGCTCTACGGGTGCCTGTACATCTCGCCACGGGCGCTGCCCATGGACGAATTGCAGCGCCGTCTCGACCTCAGCAAGGGCGCCACCAGCCAGGGGCTCAAGCTGCTGCGCGCCTTCGGTGCGGTGCGGACGGTGTACGTGCCTGGCGACCGAAGGGATCACTTCACGGCAGAGACGGAATTGCGGAATTTGGTCGAGGGTTTCCTGCGCGAACAGGTGCAACCGCACCTCACGAACGGGACAAACCGGGTGGGGCACATCCGCGAACTGGCGGGGGCGCTCCCGGCGAATGAGCGAAGATGGTACGAAGACCGCGTCGCCCGGCTGGCGAAATGGCATGGCCACGCGGACCGGCTTCTTCCCTTCGCGCTCAAGCTGATCCAGACGTGATCGGCGCCGACATTCTGATCAGGGATGGTCGACCCGCTCTGAAGGGGCCGGCCACGTGCGGTAGCCTGCCCGCCGCCCGTACGCCCACCCGAGGACCCCATGACATCCCATGATGAGATCACCCGCGGCCGCTCGATGTACGAGTGGGCGATACTCGTGCTGACCCTGTTGCCGGCCACGCTGGGCATGTGGCTCTTCGGTTCGGTCCGACTGTGGTCGATCGGCCCCCAGGCTTTGCTGATCTTCATCGCCCTTGCGCTTCTCCTCCTGCGGCCGATCGTCTTCCGCGACGTGCGTCCCATGACCGTCGCGCCGCCGGCCTGGCCGTTTCTTCTCATCCTGTTGGCCTATCTGCTTGTCCACGGTTTCTTTGCCAGCGGCGTGCCGTACGATTCGTGGATCAAGTGGCTGATGATCGCCAGCGCGGCCGCCGCCCTGTGGATCTGGACCAACCTGGCCGGCCAATATGGCCGCTGGCAATGGCTCCTGCTCGTGTTCCTTGTCTGCCTCAGTGCCGATGCCTGGTATGCGGTGATCCAGGAGTACCGGGGTTCCAGGATGGTCCTGAATCTGGTTCGGCCCGAAGGGTATGCGATGAGGGCGACGGGCAGCTACTTCTGTCCCAACCATTTCGCCAACATGATGGAGATCGGCCTGGCGCTCGGGCTGACGATGATCTGGCCCAAGCGAATTCCCCTGGCCCTCCGGCTTGCGGCCGTCCACGCGGCGGTCATGGGGCTCTACGCGCTGATCCTCTCCCAGTCGAGGAGCGGGGCGCTCGCCTTCCTGGGTTCGGTCATGGTGATCCTGCTGCTCGTGGCGTGGCGTCGGAGCCGGACGGTCTTCGCCATCGCGGTGGTGGCCGCCCCCCTGCTCGTGGCGGGTCTCGGCTGGCTGGGCTGGACGCATCTGGACAACCTCCGCGATCGATTCGTCCGGGGGTTGGACGATGGGGGAGCGGGCCGAGTCACCATGTGGAAAAGCGCCCTGGCGATGATCCGCGAGAAGCCCCTTCTCGGCTTCGGCGGCGGCACCTTCCCGGTCGCCGAGCCTCGTTTTCAGCAGTACGCCGCAGGGATGACCGCCGTGTATGCGCACAACGAGGTCCTGCACACCGCGGCGGAGTATGGGATTCCGGGTCTCGGCCTCACGGTGGTGTTCTTCGCCGCGTTCACCGGGTTCTACCTGCGGCGTCTGCATGGCGCCCCGAGCGATCGCGAGGCCATGCTTGTGGCGGGCGTTCTCGGCGCCATGGCCGCCTGCTTCATCCATTCGAATCTCGACTACAATGTCCACATCTATGCGAACTCCCAGGCCTTCATCCTCCTGGCCGGCTGTGCGGCGTCCGTCGCCCGGTTCGGTCCCGGGGCCGGTGAGAGCTCACGCCGCGGGAACCGCCACTCCATCACGCATCCCGCCCTGATGGGCAACGATTCTTCCGTTTCCCCGACGAACGCGCCGAAACCCGAGCCGACGAATTCTGCCGAATCATGAGCCTTCCTCCCTCCATTCCATTCCTGGACCTCGCGGCCGCCCACCGCGAATTGGATGGACCTCTGAAAGAGGCGTTTTCCGAGGTTCTCCGATCCGGCGTCTTTGTGCTGGGTCCGCAGATGGCCGCCTTCGAGCGCGAATTCGCCGCCTTCTCGGGCACCGCACACTGCGTCGGTGTCGCCAACGGCCTGGATGCCCTTCACCTGATCCTGCGCGCCTGCGGCATCGGCCCCGGCGACGAGGTGATCGTGCCGTCGCACACGTTCATCGCCACCTGGCTGGCCGTTTCCTATGCCGGCGCCACCCCCGTGCCGGTCGAGGTCGATCCCGAGACCTTCAATCTCGATCCTTCGCGGATCGCGGACGCCTGCACGCCCCGCACGCGGGCGGTGCTGCCGGTGCATCTCTACGGTCAACCGGCGGACATGGACTCCATTCTCGATGTGGCGCGGGCGAGGGGATTGCGGGTGATCGAGGACGCGGCCCAGGCTCAGGGCGCGCGGCACAAGGGCCGCCCCGTGGGCGCCCTGGGCGACGCGGCGGGGACCAGCTTCTATCCCGGCAAGAACATCGGCGCGCTCGGCGATGGCGGGGCGGTGTTAACGAATGACGCGGAGATAGCCGATCGCGTGCGGGTGCTTCGGAATTACGGTTCACGCGTGAAGTACTACTACGAAGCGGCCGGCTACAACTCCCGGCTCGATGAATTGCAGGCGGCCCTGCTGCGGGTGAAGCTGGCGCATCTGGCGGACTGGAACGAGCGCCGGCGGAAGCTGGCGCACCTCTACCTGCGGGAGATGGCCGGCCTGCCCGACCTCGGGCTGCCGCACGTCCCCGAATGGGCGGAACCGGTCTGGCACCTGTTCGTCATCCGTCACCCGCGGCGTGACGCCCTTCAGCGTGCATTGAGTGAGGTCGGAGTGGGCACGCTGATCCACTACCCCGTGCCGCCGCACCTCACCGCGGCCTACGCCGGCATGAACCTTGAGCCGGGCTCGATGCCCATCGCGGAGCAGACGGCGGCCACCGTGCTGAGCCTTCCCATGGGGCCCCATGTGACAGAAGAGCAGGCGGAACGCGTGATCGGCGCGATGCGTGACGTCACCGGCGGGCATGCCTGATGTGCACGAGACCCCCACCTGCTCAAGCGAGGTTCTTCTCGAAATACTGCCGCGCGTCATCGCGCATGGACGCAAGCCCGTCCTCCACCCTGTCCCAATTCGGGGGCTGGATCACCAGGCGGCGGATACCCTCCTCCTCCCGGCTCTCGAGAATGCGATCGGTCAGCTCCAATCGACTCAGGAGCGTCCGGATGCGGTCATTCATCCCGGCGCCATAACCTTCGACCGGAAGGGCGATGAACGGTGTTCGGAAGAGAATTGAAAACGCTATGGCGTGATAGGAGTTGGTGATCACCACCTCCGCGTTCATGATCGAGCTGAGCCAGTCTTCGACGCCCAGGAATGAACGGACCGGTGAACGGGTGTCGATGACCCGCATGTGGAACGACCTTCCGATGCAATGCCTGACCTTCTCGGCGGCGGTCTGCCTGCCATGGAGGATGTGGAAGAAGGCCCCCTTGCGGATCGCACTCGTGCGTTCGCGAAGGAGCGCGGCATAGTCCCGTTCTGTCAGCAGCAGCGCCGGATCGGGCAGGACGGGAACATCACCGATCCCGATCCTGGCGAGTATGGAACGACCGCTGTTCTCGCGAACGCTGATCGCGTCGAATCGCGACAGACTGGGCGTCAGCGCCCTTAGAAGATCCTCGGGATAATCCGTGCTTCCGAAGCTGACCGCGTAGGCGATCCGTTTGGCGTGTTCCGGCGCAAAGGCAAGGTAGTAGGTCAACGTCAGTCCTCCCTCACCATGACCCGTGAAGAAGGGATTCCATACCTGATCGCTGCCACAGATGAACGCATCGCATCGCGGAGGGTCTTCTCGCAGTTCCGCGAACGAGCGGTACTCCCGGGAGAGGCGGAGACGCTCTTTTCGGAACCCGCGGAGACGGCGTTCCCTTACGTATTCATTGAGATATCCGGGCAGACGCCAAGGCCGCTTGGTCAGGAAACAGCCGACGAGAGTCCGCGGATATCCCCGGGGCCTGTAATTGATGATCTCCACAGCGTGCCCCTGCCGGGACAGGTGCGTCTGCAAAGCGTATGTCTGCAACACGGCCCCGTAGTTCGTTGCCCAGTGGAAGGTCAGGATACCTATCTTCATCTGGATCCCGCAGTACCCATTCGGGCTTTGGCGCCGCTCAATTTGTCGAGTACACGGTGAAGGCTGTGCTGGATGAACAGGCGTTCCTTGGCGTCGAGCGCCAGGAACCATGTGATCAGAAGACTGGCAGAGGCGGAGCTCGCCGTCGTCAGCATGAGCCGGAGGAACGTGGACGGCAGAAACCAGACCGTCAGCATGGCTGCAATGCCGCTGCCGCCCGCCACCAGCAGGCAGGGGTACGCCACCGATCTCACCCAGCGGGAAGCGGGCATGGCCAGGAGACGCCAGCCCAGGACGAGCCGGCCCAACGAACAACCGGTCATGGTTGCTATGAAGGCGAACCCAACGCTGGCGGGGGGGCAACCGAGTTTGAGCAGAACCCACTCCAGTGGCAGCGTCAGAACCAGCATGGTCCCTACGGTCGCCTGATAGGCTGCAATCCTGCCGTGGGCATTGACGGCCAGCATGTACCCCGCGGTCAGCCTGTCCACCAGGAAGACACAGAGAATCAACTGGCAGAAGACGGCGGTGTGTTGCGGAGGCTGTCGCAACCAGAGGCGCAGGACATAGTCCATTTCCGCCATCAGGGGGATGGCGAAGGCCATGATCAACAGCGTGCCGAATTTGCACGCACGGAGCGAAAGGTCGATCATGCGTTCTCGCTCGCCCCGACTCTCGCTCGCCGTGATCTCCGGTCCGAAGGCCCCGAGCATGGCGCTCGCCAGTTGGTTCGTCTGGCCGGAAACATGGTTGGCGATGCCATAGGCGGCATTCACTCTGGAGCCGAAGAAGAGATTCAGGAGGACCGCGGAACCCTGGTCGCGGAGCACGCATCCCAGGCTGCTGATCAGGTTCCAGACCGCGAAGGAGTAGATTTCTTTCGTCCGTTGTCGGTCAAACCACTGCGCAAAAACAATGCGGCACTCGCGGAAGACTATCATCGCCCGCACAACCTGAGCCGCTTGAGTCGTGGCCAGGATGGTCACCATGCCGATTGCATAGAACAAGAGACGATCGTTGAAGACGAAGTCGAGCGTGTAGGCCAGTGTGAAGGTCATGAAGGCAGTGAGCATCCCCCACACGGAAGGTTCCGTCATGTACTGCCATGCCTTGAACATGGCGACAAAAGGAATGGCCCCCATGCTGACAAAGGCAGAAACCAGGGAGATTCGAAACACCCACAGGCAGGTGGAAACACGGTGGTCGGGAATGGTAAGCAGATGACCGACGACATACTCGCCGATCGGCCAGCCGACCAGCACAAGAAACGCAGCCATGCCCAGATGAATGCTCACGGCCGCATTGAACCATCGCGTTACCTCCTCTGGATTCCGCTGCCCGATGGCAAAGGCGAAGTGCCGGGATGAGCTGACGGCCATGGCGTTGCTCAGGAAGGTCACCAGCACGATGATCGATCCCACCACGCTGAACAACCCGAAGTCGCTCTCGCCGAGGGAATTCAGCACCCAACGACCGCTGAATAGAGCCAACGCGATGGCCACTACAGAACGGGCATAGGTGACCACCGTATTGAGGACGATGCGGTGGGATGATCTCATGCCGGTGTTGTGAGATGACTGGCGCCCCAGTGCCTCACCCGCTTGCCGGCAGGACGCGGCCGGCCATTCGCAGGGCGAGGGCCAACACGATCAGGACTGCACCACGAGAACATGCTCACCCGGCACCACCCGCTCCCTCACTTGCTGTGCATTGACACCGCGCCACCAACCGACGACACTGGAATTCGTGCAGGCGGCACCTTCGAGACCCCGGTCCGGAGCACTCGCGATTCATGTCTCTGGCCGTATGGGCATGCGGCGATGGGGCGATGGAGGCCGGCCGGCAAGAGTGCTTTCATGCTGGGAACGTGCCAGAAGGAAGGCAGAAACGCAAGGGCGAGATGCGCCTCGGCCCATCGGTATGCAAACGGATCATTCTCCTGCGGACACTGCCGCCCCCGCCGGGCTCGCGGCCGCCTTCCTTCACCGGGGGCTCAACGGCGATGGGCACGTCCATGGCAATAGCCAGGCGCAGACCTTCGTGTTCGGTTGCGCGGCGTCGGTCGCGTGCCCGCGCAGTGCCCGGGCGGCGCAGCCGCGCGGGGGGGGACAGGGTGACGCACATGCCGCACGACGGTCAGATGCCTTCGCTTGAACGCATTGTGAAGGGTGGGTTCTGCATCGGCTGTGGAGTGTGCAACTGCGCGGCCGGCGGGGCGATCCCCATCGCGATGGATCAACACGGGCAGTACCAAGCCGTTGTCGATCAGGCGGGTCGGGTCTCCGAGGAGGCGATGAAGCGGGCCGTAACGGCCTGCCCCTTCTCCGATGCGGGGCCGAATGAAGACGAACTGGGAAGAGCGTTGTTTCAGGAATGCCACCGGCACGACCCGCGGATCGGTTACTTCAGGGAGCTGTTCATCGGCCATGCTGCGGAGGATGACTTCCGCGCCACAGGAACGTCCGGCGGTGTGATTACCTGGCTGCTGACCGAGCTGCTGCGGCAGGGCAAGATCGATGCGGCCGTTCATGTCGTACCCCGGCCTGATGCCTCGGATGGGATTCTGTTCCGGTACGGCGTCTCGGAGACAGCGGAAGAGATTCGGGCGGGCGCCAAGTCCAGATACTACCCGGTTGAGATGTCCAACGTGCTGGCCGCAATCAAACAGCGCGACCGACGATATGCGGTCGTGGGCCTGCCGTGTTTCATCAAGGCCCTCCGGAGGCTTGCAGATGAGGATCCCGTCATCAGGACGAGGATCGCCTACCACATTGGCATCGTCTGCGGGCATCTCAAGAGCAAGGCTTTTGCCGATTGTTTCGGATGGGAAGTCGGCATCCCCCCGGGGCGGTTGGAGGCTATTGATTTCCGCGTCAAAAGGCCCGGCTACAGTGCCGCTGACTACGGGGTGTATCTTCGTGGCGCAGGCAGAGAAGTGACGTGCGCCACGCGCGAGTTGCTGGTGGCCAACTGGGGGTGCAACTTCTTCCGCTACTCCGCCTGTGACTACTGTGACGACGTCTTCGCGGAGACTGCGGATGCGGCGATGGGAGACGCCTGGCTTCCAGAATACGAGCGGGACTACCGAGGAACCAGCGTCATCGTTCTCCGGAACGAAACCCTGCATGCCATGTGTGTTGGCGCACGAGACGAGGGAAGACTGAAGGTCGAACCTTCCACATGTGACCGGGTTGCCGAGTCGCAGGCCGGAGGTTTGCGGGATCGACGGGATGGGTTGGCCTATCGCCTGTACCTGAAGGGAAAACAAGGGGCGTGGACGCCCAGGAAGCGCGTACAGCCCGTTTTCCGAGACCTCTCCCCGCGCCGAAGGAGAGTCTACCGCGTACGATCCATGACTGGGCGGGAGAGTCATGAGCTGTGGGTGGAGGCCGTGCGAAGGGACTCGTTTGCGTGGTTCGCCATCCGGGCGAAGAGGCTGATCGGAAGATGCAACATGAGCCGCCTGGGTCTCGCCCGACACCTCGCGCATGAGATGCGGGCCCTCTTGCGGAGGGTGCGGTCTGCACGCCTCGGACCACCACATGTATGACCGTCGAACACACGCGGAAATGCGCTGAGAACAGGCAAACGGCATGAATACTGAGAAACTATCGATCCTGGTGGTGCTGCTGCTGCTGACCGTTGTGCTGATGTTCGTCATGCCTTTCTACGCGGCCGTCGGAATCTTCGCCGTGCTTCTGTTCGGGATATTGATGATCGAGAACACGGCGCGGCTGACCCTGATCTACGTACTGTACATGTCCGTGCATTCGTACGTGGCCAGCGCCACCGGTCGAACGGCCATTCGGTTGCTGGACAACATCGCGCCATTGATCCTGCTGGTGCCGATCATCGGAGGGCTGACGATCGAGCGCAGACTGCGACTGCGAAAAGAAGAGAGGGTCATGTTCCTTGTCTACCTGTCGGTTCTGGGCTCCCTTCTGGTGGCTCGATCGCCTGCAAAAGCGGCCCTTCAATTCATCACCGCCTACACCCCGTTCATCGCGATTTACGTGTTGGGGAGCCGGTGGGCCAATCCCGGCGCCCACATACGGACCTTCCGGCGGGCGCTCTTCCTTCTTCTTCTGGTCAATGTCGGCATGAATGCCGGCTGGCGACTCGGGATCAATCCGCTGCCCAACTGGTTCCCCTTCCCCTCCCTTGACTTCGCCATCGGCACCTTCGGGGGATGCAACCTCATGGCCTATTTCTGCGGAATGGTGCTCTTCTGGCTGCTGGGCGAGGTGGAAGGCGGTCGATCTGCGCGGCGCCGGCTGCTCGCCTTGTTTCTGATCGCCGTGACGCTGGGGCAGTTGTACTTTACATACACCAATCACGCGTATCTCTTCATCGCCGCGGCCGGCCTTGCATGGGCGATCCTGTTCGGCAAGTTTGCGAAGCCATGGTTCGTGAGCGCTGCGGCTGTCTTCGCTATCGGCGCCGTGATTGTGTGGCGGGTCAGCCCGGAGCTTCAACTCCAATTCAACGCACAGAACATGGTGTACCGATGGGAGCGTCTGAGCTACAGCCCCAAGCTCCTGTTGATGCGGCGTCTTGCGGTGGAGAATCTCGAAAAGGACTTTCGCGGATGGCTTGTCGGATACGGCCCGGGTTACGGAGTGGGACAGTTGGGCATGAACAATGTCTCGCCGATGGCCCTCCGGCATGTGGGCGAGTTCTATTTCGCGGCGGATCGCGGTCGCATGGACGAGACTTCGATTACGGGCAACATCGGTTCGATTATCCTGGCCATTTGGGGAGATCTGGGCGCCATTGGGATGACGCTCTGGGCATTGATCTATTTCCTGGTGCTGGTGCAAACGCTGAAGGAGTGGCACTCGTTAGGACGGCCGCGCGACCTGGCGCCGGTGGCCTACTACGTGGTGGGGGGGGGAATCCTCTTCGTGTCGGTGAACCTGATTTTCGACATCAGCATTCACCAGGGCTTGACCGGTCTGTATTGGATGGGAGTGGCACTCTGGAAGGCGGAAGTGCTGGAACGCACCCGACCGAAAGCCGCAGACGGAGCGACGGAGGCGGTGCCCCCGCCGCAGCGCGCCATGACGATACGACCGGTGCATTGACACCGGGGCACGAATGGAGCGTGGTTCCCCGCACGCGCGAAGGAGATCGGCCAGGCGACGCGGCGGAGGCCACGGGAGGCGCGCCGCGGGAAGTTCTGTTTGTGGAGAAGGAGCAGTGCCCATGCAGTGGAAGCGATTCCGCGAGCGGTATGACTGGCCGCTGCACGTGCCGGCCGCCGCCCACACGATCACCTGCCGGTTGGCGGACATCTGGTACACGTTCCTTGCCCGGATCAAGCTGTCGGCCTACCGTTGCCCGGTTGGGCCGGGACTGAGAGTCGACGGGCGGATCGTCGTCTGCGCCTCGCGCCGCGCCGCGATCGTGCTGGGCTCGCACGTCCGGTTCATCAGCCGCCACGGGGCCAACCTGGTTGGGCTGCAGGGCCCGGTGATCCTGCACAGCATTGCCGACGGCCGCATCGCCATTGGGGACCACAGCGGTGGATCCTCGGTAGTGATCTCGTCCCGGGCATCCGTCACCATCGGTCAAAGGGTGCTGATGGGCGGCAATGTGCGGATCTACGACCACGATTATCACTCGGTGGAAGCGGAGAACCGCCGCGAGCCCCTGCGCGATGCCCAGCACGTGCGGAGCCGCCCCGTTCGGATCGGGGATGACGTATTCATCGGCACCAATGCAATCATCCTGAAGGGCGTGTCGATCGGCGATCGCTCGATCATCGGGGCCGGATCAGTCGTCTCCTGCACCGTACCCGCCGACGAGGTGTGGGCCGGCAATCCGGCGCGACGGGTCAAATCGCTTCGCGGCCTATCGGTGCCCGCACTGGGTCAAACCACGTTTCGAGCGCCGCAGGCGCACGAGAGGCCGTGAACACTTTGCGGTTGCGGCGACGTCAGTTCTGAAATCCCCGTGCCTGTGCAGGGGTGCGTCGGGTGAGGCGTCGTCGGTGTCGGAACGCCGTTTGGACCTTCCGCTATGCGTGCTACTGATATCAACATCGTGTTCATGAGCAACGTGCCGTTCCCGAACGGCACGGCGTCCACCCGGTTTGTGCAGCAATACGCGGATTTCTTCTTCCGCCGGGGCGCATCGGTGTCGGTGCTTGTACTGCGGGGGCGGCCGCTTCTCCCCGGGAACGAGGCGGAGTCGGGTGTTTATCATGGAGTACCCTATCGCGTAATTGGCCGCGATCTACGTCTGGGGTTGCGGTTCGCGGCGTGTTGGCGTGCCTTCATATACGCGGGTCGTGCCTTTCTCCATGGGGCGCGTCGCACCGATCGAGTGAATGTGCTCTATCACTATGGGCAGCCCGATCCTGAGAGTCTGGGCTTCCTGCACGAGGCTCGACGGCTTGGGTACGTCGTTGTAAGTTCAATCGCCGAAGACTACCGGGTGTGCCACGAGGATGTGGGCGTCTTGCACAGACTGAAACAGAGAGTGGTCAACACTCTCGACCGACGGATTGCACGTTATACACACGGCATCGGCGTGCTCTCCACCCGGCTGGAGGAGAAGTACCACAATCGTGGCGTGCCCCTCGCGCTGATTCCTGTGGCCACGGAATTGCGGTCCGTCGCTATGCGCGTGGGCTATCACGCCCCCGTGCGGCTGTTCTACGCCGGGACATTCGGTCGGAAGGATGGAGTGGAAGACTTGCTGCATGCCTTTCACCGCCTGCGACAGGAGCGGGGGGAGGTGGGGCTGTGGCTGGCGGGGCAATGCGATCGGAGAGCGGAGCGACGACTCGCACCGCACGGCCTTGATGGACCGGGTGTTCATCGGACCGGGTTCCTCCCTGATGACGAGTTCGATCGCCTGGTGGACGAGTCTGATATTCTGTGCATGACACGCGTCGATTCGCCATTCGCCAACGCCGGATTCCCGTTCAAGCTGGCCCGTTATCTCGCGAGCGGGAATCCGGTGGTTGCCACTCTGGTGAGCGATGTGGGGCGCTATCTCGAAGACGGGCGCGATGCCCGACTGGTTCCGCCCGGGGATCTGGACCGGCTAACCGATGCTCTGCGATGGCTTGTGGATCATCCCGCGGCAGCGCGCTCCATCGGCGTTCGCGGCCGCACGACGTGCGAGCGGCACTTCGACATCGAACGAACCGGCGAACAGTGGATCGATCTGATCCGTCGTGTGTGCCAAGTGCGGGGTGTTTCGGTGGAAGAGACTGTCGGGTGAAGGCGATGAAGGAGATCGCAGCATCTTCGATTCTCTTCCCCGGATCGAGTGTTGAGTGCCATCGGTGGAGAAGGGCAGCGCGCTGGTATCGGTTGAACCGGACTGCCGGATTGCGAAGGAACTATACGGGTGTCACGTCTTTCTTTCGGTTTGGTGGCGTGAGGGCGGCGCCAGTCGTGCAGAGCGGTCCGCACATATGGACATGGGGTAGGCGACGGAGATGAAAGCGATGAGCGAGTTCAGCCAAAAGACGCTACTTATCACGGGGGGAACGGGATCTTTCGGGAACGCTGCGCTTCGGCGTTTCTTGAAGACCGATATTGGCGAGATCCGCATATTCAGCCGGGACGAGAAGAAACAGGACGACATGCGCCACGAGCTCAAGACCGATCGGGTCAAGTTCCACATCGGCGACGTACGCGATTTCAATAGCGTCAACGCGGCGATGCGCGGTGTGGACTACGTGTTCGGAGCCGCCGCGCTCAAACAGGTGCCTTCCTGCGAGTTCTACCCGATGGAGGCGGTGCGCACCAACGTCATCGGCACAGAGAATGTTCTCAACGCCGCAGCGCAGAACGGCGTGAAGAATGTCATCGTACTGAGCACCGACAAGGCCGTCTATCCGATCAATGCAATGGGCATGTCCAAGGCGCTCATGGAGAAGGTAGCCGTCGCCTTTGCCCGGACCTGGCGCAAGGGAATGCCGGTGGTCTGTGTCACACGGTACGGAAATGTGATGGCCTCGCGCGGTTCGGTGATCCCCCTGTTCGTCTCGCAGATCAAGGCGGGTCATCCGATCACGATCACGGATCCCGATATGACCCGCTTCATGATGTCGCTCGAGAACGCAATCGACCTGGTGCTCTTCGCGTTCCGCAGAGGCACTCCGGGCGACACGTTCGTGCAGAAGGCGCCAGCCGCGCGAATCGGTCAACTCGCGCGGGTGTTGATGCGGCTCTTCGGACGGGAGGTCGAAATGCGGATCATTGGGACGCGGCATGGAGAGAAGAAGCATGAATCGCTGCTCAACCGCGAGGAAATGGTCCGAGCCGACGATCTAGGCGACTACTTCAGGGTCGGCGCCGACAGCCGCGATCTGAACTACACGGTCTTCTTTGACAAGGGCGAGAAGAAGATCTCTCGAGAGGAAGACTACACCTCCGCGAACACGCATGCTCTTGACGACGCGGAACTCGAGACGATGTTGCGCACGCTAGATTACATGCAGCAGGAACTCACCTCGTGGAAGGCGTGAAGGCGGCCGGGTGCGCCGGGAGGGGTTTGAGGACGTGAGAATACTGGTTACCGGTTCCGATGGATTCATGGGGAAGAACCTGCGCGTCGCGCTGGGACGACGGCCGGACGTCGAAACAGTCGGCTTCGATGTAACGAATCCGCCGGAAGACCTGGAACGGCTGGCGGCGTCGGCCGATTTCGTCTTTCACCTCGCCGGGGTCAACCGGCCGAAAGATCCGGCCGAGTTCGTCGCCGGCAACGTCCATCTAACCGCCCGCCTGCTCGCCGCCCTCGAGGGTGCCGGTCGCTGCGCGCCTGTCGTGTTCAGTTCGTCCACGCAGGCGGCTATCGAGAATCCATACGGGGCGAGCAAGCGCCGGGCGGAGGACCTGGTGCTCGACCACCATCGCCGGACCGGCGTGCCGGTCCGGGTCTTCCGGTTCCCCAATGTGTTCGGCAAGTGGTCGAACCCCAACTACAACTCCGTCGTCAGCACATTCTGTCACAACCTCACCCATGGGCTTCCGGTGCAGATCAGCAATCCCGCGAATGAAGTGACGTTCGTCTACATCGACGAAGTGGTGCGTTGCCTGCTCTCCTGCCTTGAACCGGGTATCTCCGGCGGCGCGTTCGGAGAGGTGGCGGCGACGTTCCGTGTGAGCCTTGGAGAACTGCACGACCTCGTCATCTCGTTCCGTGACGGGCGGCTGCGGAACGAGGTGCCGGACTTGAGCCGGCCGTTTGTCCGCTGCCTCTACTCCACCTACCTATCCTACCTCGAACCGGACCAGCGCGCCGTACCCGTCGGCCTGAAGACGGATCAGCGCGGATGGCTTTTCGAACTCGTCAAGTCACCCCATGCCGGCCAGATCTTCGTTTCCCGTACGAAGCCCGGGATCACGCGCGGGAATCACTTCCACGACACGAAGATCGAGAAGTTCTGCGTGATTCGCGGGCGCGGCCGCATCCGGATGAGGCGCATGTTGACGGGCGACGT
The DNA here is from genome assembly GCA_964610105.1 of uncultured Verrucomicrobiota bacterium. Classification (GTDB taxonomy): domain Bacteria; phylum Verrucomicrobiota; class Kiritimatiellia; order PWTM01; family PWTM01; genus CAZSUU01. The sequence goes on from CAZSUU010000006.1 coordinate 147,764, forward strand.
GGTCAACTACGACGTGTCCGACGACCCCATCCGCGTGGTCGACATCCCGGCTGGCTGGACGCACTCGATCGAGAACACAGGGACCGGCGACATGCTGACGATCTTCTGGGCAAACGAGATTTTCGACCCATCGAGGCCGGACACGTTCGCGGCGCCCGTGTGAGGCGACCCGCAGACGCTGGCTCGCCAAGGAGCAGAACCATGAGCGGGAAGAGCGAGCACAGAGATGATCTGCTTGAGCGGAGCAGCGAATCCGTACAGAGTCGTCTCAGGGCCTTGGACGTCGATGCCTTGCCCATTGACGCCTTCTACCGGGGCCGCTACTTAAAGGACAAGTTGTCGTACTTAGAATCGGCCGCCATCCGGGCGGTCGCCCAGTTGCGCATGGCACTGAACGATCTCCCGGATCTGGGGGAGATGGTGCTGGTCGACCATGGCGGCGGCACGGGCATGACGGGGATGCTGGCCAAGCTCGCGGGGGTCGGCACGGTCATCTACAACGACATTGACTCCAAGATGCTTGATACGGCGCAGTGCGTGGCTGTCGCCACGGGGGCACCATCGGACCACTATGTGCTCGGCGGCTTCGACGCGCTGACAGCCTACCTCGGGGAGATGGGCGTCCGCTGCACGACCCTGGTTTCGTATGACGTGATTGAGCACGTCTACGACATGGATGAGTTCATCGCGGCGCTGGGCCGCCTGCCGGGCGCCCGGCACGCGGTGCTGATGTCTTCCGGTGCCAACCTCTTCAGCCCAAGGTGCCTTCTTTCCACGATCCCGATCCAGCGGAGGGCGGAACGGGAATCGAAGACCATGTGCAGGGGCATCGTGCGCGAACTGGCCCCCGACGTGTCCGCGGATGAAGGGGATCGACTGGCGGCCGCTACCCGTGGGTGCATCCGCGCCGGTATCGAACAGATCGTGCGGCACTGCCGGGAAACCGGCAGCATACGACGCAATGTGCTGAGCGGTGTCAACCGGTTCGATCCCTACGGCACTAACACATGTCATCCGGAGACCGGTTGGTGGGCGGAGCACTTCATGAACCCCTGGTATCTGCGCAGGCGGCTGGCCGAGGAGGAATTCGAGGCGGTGGTCGAAATGGGGCGGTACGGCCGTCCCACGGGGGTGGCGAAGCGGGCGGGAGCGCAGGCGATCAACAGCCTTATCCGACTTGCGGGACCCGCGGGGATTGTCTTGGCCGCATACTATACCCTGCGCGCCCGTCGTGCGGGGCCGGGGAAAGACTGACGAGGAAGGATTGGGCATGAAATCAATGAAGGTGATGACGGTGGTGGGGACGCGGCCAGAGATCATCCGGCTCTCGCGAACAATGCAAGTGCTCGACGAAGTGTCTGAACACGTCACTGTTCATACCGGGCAGAACTACGACTACGAACTCAACGGAGTTTTCTACAAGGAGCTCGGCCTTCGCAAGCCGGATTATTTTCTCAATGCGGCAGGGGCTACCGCTGCCGACACAATCGGCCAAGTAATCGCGCGCGTGGACGGTGTGCTGGAGAAGGAGCGGCCGGACGCTCTACTCGTGCTCGGCGATACAAACAGTTGCCTGTCCGTCATTCCGGCCAAGCGGCGCAGAATCCCGATCTTTCATATGGAAGCGGGCAACCGGTGTTTCGACATGCGTGTGCCCGAGGAGATCAACCGACGGATCGTAGACCATGTGGCCGACATCAACCTGACCTACTCGGAACATAGCCGCCGTTACCTGTTGGCTGAAGGGATGCGTGGTGACCGGGTGATCAAGACCGGATCGCCCATGAAGGAGGTTCTGGACTTTCACCGTCATGCGATAGACTCGTCCACTGTTCATGCGCGGCTTGGTCTGGAGAAGGGCCGTTACTTCACGGTTAGCATCCATCGCGAGGAGAATGTCGACGACGCGAGTCATCTAGAACGCTTGGCGGTCGCTCTCAACGCGCTGGCGGAGCAGTATCGACACCCGCTTATCTTCTCCGTCCACCCCCGCACGCGCAAGCGGATGGAAACTGCAGGGACGGTTCTTCACGCCGGGATCCGCACCATGCCGCCGCTGGGGTTCATTGACTACAACGCTCTTCAGTTGCACACGTTCTGTGCGGTCTCCGACAGCGGTACGATCACGGAGGAATCGTCGATCCTCGGCTTCCCGGCGATCACCGTCCGTGAAGCGCACGAACGGCCGGAAGGGATGGATGAAGGGGTGGTGGTGATGAGCGGGCTGCGACCGGGGCGGATCTTGCAGGCGGTCGACCTCACCCGCTATCAATTCGAGCATTTCGGACCGGCACGACTTCCGGCGGACTACGACGCTCCGAACGTCTCGTGGAAGGTGGCGAAGATCATTCTCGGATATGCGGACTATGTTGATCGTGTGGTGTGGATGAGAAGGAGCCACTGAGGACCAATGAGCTCTGCCCTACGAATGCTGGCGTCTGCCGTCTTCCTGATCGAGAGGGCGGTGCGGCGGCTGCGCCGAATAGCGCGACGGCCGCTGTTTGCCCGATATGGACGCAACTTCCGCTTCGACCCGGACGGCGTTTACAGTTTCGAGCATATTGAGGTTGGAGACGATGTGTATCTCGGTCCGCATGCGGTGCTGATGTGTGCCAACGCGAGAATCCGCATGGGGTCGAAGGTCATGTTTGGACCCAACGTGATGGTAATTGCGGGCCGTCACAACACGTCAGTCGTGGGTCGCTTCATGGCGGATGTGCACGAGAAGCGTCAGGATGACGATAAGGACGTCATCATCGAAGATGACGTTTGGGTCGCGTCAGGCGTCATTATCCTTCGGGGCGTCCGGATCGGGCGGGGAGCGGTTATCGCGGCAGGCGCTGTTGTAACGCGGGATGTTCCGCCGTACTCCATCTCCGGGGGCATGCCGGCACGACCTTTCAGGTTTCGCTGGACCAAGAATGAGATCCTGGCGCACGAGCAGGTGTTATATCCTGAGGCAGACCGGCTCACGCCCCAGGCGATTGAAGCAGTCTTTGCCGCGTACCCCGCCGTGAAGTCGTGGAAGGGTATCTCTTGAGCGACTGCTCAACCATTACAGCCTCCAAACGGACCGGCCCGCGTCCGATCCTTCTGCTGTTGCGCGTGCCACCACCCTACGGAGGGGGCGAGATACGGGCTGCCAGCCTTGCCCAGCGCGTGAGCGGCAATCCTCGCTACGTGGTGTCGGCGATGCGGAATCCGGGCGGCACGAAGGCCAATCAGGGGAAACTCGTGTTGCGGAATGTCGTGTTCGCCGTGCGTCGGATCATCGGCGGCTGGTGGCTCATGCTGAGCCGGCGACCGGCGGCCCTGTTCGTGGCCATCCCAAAGAACTTCGTCGCATTTCTCTGGGTGGCCGTAGTGACTCTCCCGGCGTCCTGGGCTGGCATCCACGTTTGCGGCGACTTGGCGGGTATGCGGTTCGAGTTCTTCAACCGGTGGTGGAAGCGGGCATTCGCCCTGGTCATTCTGAGGCGGTTTCACTCGATCCGCTTTCTGGGCCATGGAATTCGAGAGGCGCATGCGCCGTACCGACTGCCGAATCTGGTGGTATTCTCCAACGGCGTGGAAGCCCCGCCGAGCAGGCCACGGACCGAAGCCTTTGCATGCGAGAAAACGCTGCGACTGCTCTATGTGGGCGCCCTGGAGGAGTCCAAGGGAGTTGGGCTGATCATCGAGGCAGCGGCGTTGGCACTGGCGCAAGGCTTGCCGCTACGCTGGACGTTGGTGGGCGAATGGGCGGGGGACGACTTCCGAGCACGCGCGGAAGGGCGACTGCGGGAGGCCCGGCTGGGCGATACGGTGGAACTGACGGGACGGGTGACAGGCGATGCAAGGTGGGATTACTACAGGCGCGCCCACATCTACGTCCATCCAACACGGTTGGACGGCCAGCCCCTGACGATCCTTGAGGCCATGTCTCAAGGTCTGGTCATCATCAGCACGCCCGTGGGGGCAATCCCGGAGACCGTAACCAGCGGCCGCAACGGACGCCTGATCGATCCGGTGACCCCTGCGAATCTGCTGGAGGCGGTGAAGGCATTCCTGTCCGACAGAGCGATGCTGCTGTCCGTCATGAGGGTCAACCGCGAGGACTTCCTCGCCCGGTTCACGATTGAGCGGTACGTTTCCAGGCAGATGGAATGGCTGGAGGCGGCGGCGGATGACCGTGTTGCCTTCTATATGTCGGATCCGCAGCCGTCCGAAACCGCCGCACCCTCGGACGGGGGAGGCCCGTGCTAATGCATCCCATGTGTCCCTTGCCTTGCGCCTCCGTACATGGCTTGAGGGTCAGCATCTTCGATGATGCGAAACTGCGCGGGTATTTTGAGGCGTGTATTCGCGAACGCCGCCAGGCGGTGTGCTTTGGCTACAGCCTAACACTGCTTCCGCGATTCCGTCGTTTCCCGCAGATCCACTCGATCAGCGAGACTTTCGAGGTCATGACGGCCGATGGAAAGGGGTTGTATTGGCTCGGCCGCCTTCTCGGGGCGCCGCTGCAGTCAGATGCGACAATCACGGATGTCATGTACATGTTGTTTCAACTGGCCACCGAAAACGGCTACCGCGTGATGCTGCTCGGCACTGATGCGGAGGGCAACCGCCGGGCCACCGACCACGTGCGTCGACGATATCCCGGTGCGGTCGTGCTTGACGGCCGCGACGGTTACTATGCGACTGATCAGGAACCGGATGTCGTGGCCGACATCAATGCCAAAGCGCCCGACATTCTCATGATCGGCATCTCCTCGCCGAAGAAAGAGGAGTTTGTCGCGCGCCACCGCAGGGAGTTGAACGTGCCCGTAATCGTGCCCTTTGGCGGCAACATCGATATTCTCTCCGGACGTACCCGACCGATTCCGATCTGGATCAAGCGCTCTGGCACAACATGGCTCTACCGCATCCTCCAGGAGCCGGGTCGGTTGGGCAAAACGATGGGCCGGAATGCCGCCGATGTGGTATTCCGGCTGATGCCCCGGCTTCTCTGGGAGCATTTCGTGCGTCGAAACGTCGCGTTTTCCATCGCGGATTTCTACAGACCGTGATGGACACCTCAGCCGCTCCGATGACGTTCTCTACTGTCACCCCCCCCGCAACACCGTGCGTTGCCCGCGGTGGTGCTGCGCTCCCGCCGCGGACCAGGAACATCGCGCACCCGCAAACATCGTGATCGGCTGCGGGAACGCGGAATCGGCCCACAAGGCCTCGTCGATCATTTCGCCAGCGCCTGTTTATCGCGTGAAGTAGAGGCGTCGCTTGCCGACGCTTGGGGGTGGGATGGGCTCTTCGAGAGGCTTCGCAAGCGAAGCCCCCACGCAGAACCCGCGGTTCGCCGCCTTAGGAGAGATGCATGCCCACTGTTTCGCGTATAGCCCTGATTGCCGGCGCGCGCCCCAACTACATGAAGGTGTTCCCGCTCCTGAAGGAGATCCAGCAGCGGGCGGCCTCCAGGATCCGGCCGATGCTGATCCATACGGGTCAGCACTACGATGCCCTGATGAATGACGTGTTCTTCGAGGATTTCGGGGTACCCCGTCCGGATCACTTCCTCGGTGTCGGGTCCGGTCCGCACGGTGCGCAGACGGGACGGGTGATGATCGCCCTTGAGGCTCTCCTCCAGCAGGAGCGCCCCGACGCTCTCGTCGTCGTCGGCGATGTCAACTCCACCATGGCCGGGGCGCTGGTGGCGGCGAAAATGGGCATCCCCGTGGCCCACCTGGAGGCCGGGCTGCGCAGCGGGGATCGCACGATGCCCGAGGAAATCAACCGAATCGTCACGGATTCCATTTCGGATCTCCTCCTGACAAGTTGCCGGGATGCCGACGGGAATCTGCGAGGCGAAGGCATCCCGGCGGAGAGGATCCGGTTCGTGGGCAATATCATGATCGACAGCCTGGTCCAGATCCTGCCGCGAGCCGGGGAATCGCCTGTCCTGCAGAAACTGGGCCTTCCGGCGGCAGACTACTGCCTGGTCACCCTCCACCGGCCGTCGAACGTCGATGATCCCCCACGGCTGCGGCTCATCCTCGACCAGCTCGCCGCCGTGGCCGAGGATCTCCCCGTGGTCTTCCCGCTCCACCCCCGGACCCGGAAGCAGATGGCGGCGCTGCCATCGTCGGATCAGTTCAACCGCCAGGCCGAAGCCGGCCGCCTCCGATTGCTGGAACCCCTCGGGTACCTGGATTTCCTGGCCCTGGAATCGAAGGCGGCCGTGGTGCTCACCGATTCGGGAGGAGTCCAGGAGGAAACGAGTTACCTCGGTATCCCCTGCCTGACGCTTCGGCCGAACACGGAACGTCCTGTCACCGTCACCCAGGGAACCAACCGCCTGGTGGACCTGGCCACCAGGGACCTGCGGGAGTCCGTCCAGGACGCTCGCCAGGAAATGGCGGGGCGTCCCAAGCGGCAGATCGAATACTGGGACGGGCATACGGCGCAACGGGTCGTCGATGCGCTCGCCGAGATGGCCTGTTGACCGGATTGAACGTGGGACGGAGAGGGGTGAGTTTCCATGTCCGCTCGCGAATGTCCAACCGCCGTCAGGCAGGCGGGCGCGGAGTTGCCTTTCGACCGTCCTCACCTGCGTCTGGTCAGACCGCGGAGAAGTCCTCTTTGTCGGCCCGGCCGCGGGAGCGCTTGCGGCCAGGAACGGGGACGCACGAATCCCATCGTCGCCAACGTGTGCATTCGGAGTATCAACAGGACCGCCAGCCAGGATGCGCGGCGCACCCGCCGCCCCCACACGCGTTCCTGGACTCGGGCGCTCTCTTGTTTGCCCAGCGTGCGATACTGCCGCGTGGTCTTGGAGTCGGGGTGCTTCCGGAAGAACCCCCACACCGCCGGCGCGAAGGCGATCGGTCCCTGGCGTCCGATTCGGGCGAACAGGTCGTAGTCGACGGCGAACCGCAGGTCGGGATCGACCCCACCCGCCTCCACGTACGCACTTCGACGCCAGAAACAGCTTTCCTGCCCGATGATCATGGCACTGTACGGCGAACGGGCCAGCCACGGGAAACTCGGGCGGTAGTACAGCAGACGCCCGTCGCCATCGATGCACACCCGGTTCCCGTAGACCATCAACGCATCCGGCCGCCGGGCCAGGGCTTCGACGGCCCGTTCGATCGCGTCCGGCGCCAGGAGATCGTCAGAATTCAGGTATGCCAGGATCTCGCCGTGGCTGCGGTCGAATCCCCGGGCGATCGCATCGCCGAATCCCCGGTCCGGCTGGCTCTGCCAGTAGGCCAGGCGCGCGGAGTGCCGGCGGACGATATCGACACTGCCGTCAGTCGATCCACCGTCCATGACCAGGTACTCAATGTGCGGATAGGTCTGATTCAACACGCTCGAAATCGTCGCGTCGAGGAAGGAGCCCTGATTGAAGGAGGGGGTTACGATGCTGACGAGTGGAGTCGAGGAGCGTTCCATGCGGTTCACCCTGGCCACGGGCTGTTTCGGCGCATATCTCGCGCCTGCGAAATCGCACCCGCCGTACATCGAGGCGAGTTGATCACCCTCACGTGTCGCTCTGAGCCGTCCTGCCGCTGGCGCGCCCCGTGTGTACCCCGCTGATCCATGGAGCGCAGTATACCGTCTCCCGAATCGGGCATGAAACTCAATCCTGTGGCGTTGCTGATCGCCACTCCTTCCACCGGCGGGTTTTGACAAACGGCCGGGACATCACTAGGGTGCTTGCAGTCTGAGTAGATGGGGCGGCGCGATGCCGGGCACCGCGTCGGGAGGTCGGGAAACACGAGTTATGAAGAAGATAATGGTCACAGGCGGGCTGGGATTCATCGGATCCTATTTCGTCGACTCGGCGCTGAAACGAGGGCACTACGTCATCAACGTCGACAAGGCGACGTATGCGGCGCGAAGCGACCTGGATTTCGACCGCCGGGCGAACTACGATGTCGTCACGACCGACATCTGCGATCTCAAACACCTGCCCGTCGGCGTGGATTTCATCGTGAATTTCGCCGCCGAGTCGCACGTGGACAATTCCATCCTCGCGAACCAGGATTTCTTCCACAGCAACGTGCAGGGGGTGTACAACCTGCTTGAGCTCGTGCGCGCCAAGGACGAGACCGACCGGCCGGTCTTTGTCCACATCTCGACCGACGAAGTCTACGGGACCAACCACGGCGGCTCCTACTCGGAGACCGACCGGTTGAACCCGTCGAATCCGTACTCCGCGACCAAGGCTGCCGCCGATCAGCTTGTGCTCGGATGGAAGCAGACCTACGGGTTGCCCGTGATGATCGCCCGAAGCTGCAACAACTACGGGTATGGTCAGTACCCTGAGAAGCTCCTCGCCAAGACGATCGAGTTTCTGCTCAACGGCAAGAAGATGACGATTCATGGAGACGGCACGTACCGGCGGGAGTGGCTCTATGCGGGCGACAACTGCGAGGCCATCATGCTGCTGATCGAGAAGGGGAAGACGGGTGAGATCTACAATATCTCGTCCAATGAAGAGCACTCGGTGATCGAGGCCGCCCGCCTTGTGGCCCGTGCGTTGGGCCTGGATCCCGAGACATCGTTCACTTTCATTCCCAACCGCCCCGGCCAGGATCTCCGCTATTCCGTCAACTGCTCGAAGATTCGCTCCCTTGGCTGGAAGCCCACCATGACGCTGGAGAACTACCTGCCGGAGTACATCCAGCTGTACCAGAAGAGGGTGCAATCAGAGGGCAGGATCCTGGGGTCGGAAGTCGCGACGTGATGGCGACCGACAGGATTCGGGGCATGCCGATGAGTGGGGAAGCTCAAGGTGAGCAGGAAGGCGGGATTCCTGGCGCCCGACGACCGCCCATGAAAGAGTCGATCTGCCGCATCATCAACCTGGTGGAGAAGCACGGCAACGTGGGTGGATCGCTCATTATGTTCCAGCCTGGCGAAAGGTCGGATGCGTTGCCGTTCGTGATCAAGAAGGTCCTCTTCATGACCGATATGCAGCCGGATGATGTGCGCGGCGGCCATGCCCACCACGAAACGGAGGAAGTGCTGGTGTGCCTGCGGGGCGCCTGCACGGTGGATGTAGATGACGGTCTTGGCCGGCGGGGAAGCGTCAGGCTTGATCGTCGGGATCGCGGGATCCTGTTGTATCCCCACGTATGGAGGGTTGTCCGGGCGTTCTCGTACGAGGCGGAGCTGCTCGCCGTGGCCAGTCGCGAGTACGACGAATGCGACTACATTCGCAGCCGGCCGCGTTTCGAGAAGTTGGCCCAAACATGGGCGGGGAATCTGGGTGGAAGCGCAAATCAGAGCATCACATGAGCCATTTCTCGCTCATTCTGATCGGGAATGGAACAGCGGCTGTCCGGACCCTTCGCGTTCTGAGAGATCTGGCCATCGATGTTCCGTTGATCCTGGCCGATGCCAGGGACACGGGTGACGACTCATGGAGGCTTTCGTTGGTGCGTGAAGCGCTTGGCTTGGGATATGTGCGAGGGGAGAACCTGTTCTCTCCCCAAGATCCGAATGCTCCCGAGATGCTGGATGTCATACGGACATCTCAGGCCAGCTTGATTCTCAGTGTCCAGTGCACTCGCATTCTGCGTCTGCCCATGATCGGATTGGCCCAACACGGGATCGTCAATCTCCACAACGCGCCACTACCACTCCTTCGGGGGTGCGATCCATTCTCTTGGGCGATCCACGACGGACTGCTGGAGATGGGTGTCAGCTTGCATCAAATCGTTGACGAAGGGGTCGACAGCGGGCCGGTTCTTGCACAACGTCGATGGCCGATCGCAGAAGACGATACCGCGTGGGATTTGTACTCGAGAGCGTTGCGTGAAGCGGAAGTCATGCTCCAAGCATCAATCCGTGGCATCGTAGGCGGGTCTGTCGCTCCGGTGCCACAGGACCCTCGATACGTGACCTACCATCCAATGGGCCAATTTGTGTTCGGCGATCTGGCAATCGAGTGGAACACCGTAGCCGTGACACTGGGCGCGTGGATCCGCGCCAGGATCTTCCCCCCGTTCCAGGTCCCACACTTCGCTTCTTCATCCGGGAGCGTGGATGTGTTGAGATGTGTCGTTCGTGGAGGTCGCGGCGTTCCCGGGACCGTACTGTCGATCGCTCCTCTCCGAATCGCGGCAAAATGGGGCTCGATCGAGATCGCGCAGGTGCGCTATCGCGGAACGGTCATGTCGGGCGACGCATGGGCCGAGGCTTCCGGTTTGGCCCCAGGGGCTTGTGTCGCGAATCCCACATAGCCTTCAGGAACCGAGCGCGAAGCGTCTAGGATTCTCCGCTCCGAGCCCGGTGTTGGTGTTCACACGTCGGAGCGCCCGCTCACGATGACCCGGATCGTCCCCAGGATCACGTAGAGATCCATCAGGGGGCTCATGTTCCGCGCGTAGTAGATGTCGTACAGCACTGTCTGGCTGAAGGAGAGCTTGTCGCGCGCGGCGAAGATCTTCCAAAGGCCGGTGCAGCCGGGCTTGATCTGGAACCGCCGCTTCTGCCAGTCGTCCTGCGCCTCATATTCCTCCCGTGGGACCGGCCGCGGGCCGACCAGCGACATGTCGCCCTTGAGCACGTTGAACAACTGCGGCAGTTCGTCGATCGCCCACTTGCGGATGAACCGGCCGACGGGCGTCACCATGTTCCAGTTGACCACCTTCTGGGAGGCGGCGTCCTCCCGGATGTGCGCCATGATCGCCGCCGTGCGTGTGGTGTCCTGATCCGCTCCCATCCGCATCGAACGGAACTTGTAGAACCGGAACGGGCGTCCTCTGCATCCTATGCGTTCAGCGACATAGAACACCGGTCCGGGGGACGTCCACTTGACGAGTGCGGCCGTGATCAGCATCAGCGGCGAGAGCAGGAGCAGGCCCACTCCAGCGGCCACTACGTCCAGGGTGCGCTTGTAGATGCGCATCACCGGGCCGAGGCGGATCTCGCCCAGCCGGACAAATGGGATGTCGAAGTACAGATCGGTATCCAGCGTCTTGTGGAGGACCGCCGACTGCTGGCTGTGAATATCCACCCATCCGAACAATCGGATGCACAGTTCGACGACGTCGATCAGACTCTGATACGACAGGCTGGGGTCCGTGATCACCGCCCCTTCGATGTGGTGAGACGACACGATCTCCGGAAGATCGGAAACCAGGCCGAGGCAGGGGATTCCCGCGGTCACTTCGGTCCCGTGAGCCACCGTGTTGCTCACGAATCCGACGATCTGGAGCCCGGATTCGGGGTTCTTCGCGACATGAAGCTCCGCGAAGCGTTTTCCGAGTTCGCTGGCGCCGATCACGACGACCCGCCGCTGCAGGTCGTTGCGCAACGCCAGCCGGAGCAGATGGGGCAGGATGACCACCCGGTGCAGGGTCAACAGGCCGATCGACATGCCCGTCCAGCCCAACACCACGGCGCGTGACTCCGCGAAGAGGGAGGACTTGGTGGCGTACTGAAGGACGATGTAGACCACTCCCCCGATGCTCGCCCCTTGAAGGATCCCGGCGAAATGCCAGGGCCACGAGAGCAGGATCTTGCGCTTGTACAGGCCCAGCACGGCAAACATGATCAGCATCGCCGCGGCGAAGAAGAACATCTGGAGAGCGACGGGGATGATCCGAACATTGGAAATGTCGATGATGTCAATATAAGGCATGAACCGGAGCCGCAGCGACACGCCGAAGCATCCGACGAGGATTAGATAGTCCGTCACCATCAGATACAGCCGCAACAGGCTGTGCCGCTGGAAGAATCTGATTCGCATATCTCTCGCCGCCGCGTTGTAGTATACGTATCCCGCAACCGGAGATGAAGCTCAATCCTGTGGCGTCGTTCGGCACACCGCACTTCCGTGCGCTGGGGAGGGATTCCGTCGTGCTGGCCCTCGCCGACGCGACGGCCCTCCTCCTGGGGTTGGCCGTGGGGGATCTGTTCGTGTTCGGCGCCGTCTCGATGCGTTTCAGTCTCCTGGTCATCCCCGCGTGGATCGCCGCCGCGACCGTGATCCGGCTGTATCCGGGCTGGGGGATGGGGGCGGCCGAGGAATTGCGAAGGGTCGAAGGCCTGTTGGCGGTGCTCTTCGGCAGCGCGGCGGCCGCCCTGTTCCTGAGCCAGATGACCTCCAGTGCGAGCCGCGGGTCGTTTCTTGTCGCTTTCGCTCTCTGCACAGTGCTGATTCCGATATCGCGGGCGGCCTTTCGCGGGGCGCGGCTGCGGGCTGGCCGGTGGGGGGCGCCCTCCGTCATATACGGGCGCGCATCCTCCGTGCCGATGCTGGTGAAGATCCTGCGCGAAGACGCATCGCTTGGCTTTCGCCCCGTCGGCGTGTTCACCGATTCCGACGTCGCGGCCGAGGTGCCCCGGCTCGGCGGACTCGGCGATCGCGCGACCGACGGCGCGGAGGTCTCCCTGCTGGACACCTCCGGCTTCAGCCGTCATGAGATCGTGGAACTGATCGAAGGACCGCTGGCCGACTGCCGGCAGATCATCATGATCCCCGACCTTCTGGAAGCCCCTTCCCTGTGGGTTCGCCCCTGTGACCTGCAGGGCATCCTTGGACTCGAAATCACCCGGACTCTCACCAACCCGATGTCGGCGTGGACCAAGCGGGTGGCCGAAATCGCCTTCGTGGTGTTGCTCTCGCCCGTCTGGGTCCCCGTGCTCGCGGTCGCCCTGTTCCTGACATGGGCATGGGATCGCCACGCCCCCCTGTATCGACAGACGCGCATTGGCTTCGGCGGCCGGCCGTTCGTCGCGCTGAAGATTCGCACGATGACCCCGGAGGCCGATCGGCGGCTCCAGCAGATGCTGGCGGAAAAGCCGGAGCTGCGCGCCGAATGGGACCGCGATTTCAAGCTCCGGAACGATCCGCGGATCACCCCGATCGGCCGGTTCCTCCGACGGTGGTCCATCGATGAACTGCCGCAGTTCCTCAATGTCGTGCGCGGAGAGATGTCGATCGTCGGCCCGCGCCCGCTTCCGGAATACCACCACGCGCAGATTCCGGCGCGCGTACGGGCGCTCCGGGAGCGGGTGCGGCCGGGACTGACCGGCCTCTGGCAGGTTTCGGGCCGGAGCGACAGCGGCGCCGATGGCATCGAGCGCTGGGACGCCTACTACGTGCGGAACTGGTCGATCTGGCTCGACCTCGTGATTCTCGCCCGCACCTTCTGCATACTGGCGCGGCCCAGGGGGGCGTATTGATGGATTGCGGATTGCGGATTGCGGATTGTGGATTGTGGATGACGGATTGCGGATTGTGAATTGGAGTCTGCGGTCTGAGGCCTGGAACTTGAACCTCTTCGGCGGCATCCGTGATGAGTGACAGACCTTGGGAGGCCGTTCCGCGCTTCGACGTGCTGGGTGTGCGTGTCAGCGCCGTGGATCTGCCCGGTACGGTCCGACTGCTGCGAGACTGGCGGAAGCAAGGGCATTCAGGCTACGTCTGCGTCACAGGCGTTCACGGGGTCATGGAATCCCGCGGAGATCCCGATCTGCAACGCATTCACAATGAGTCGCTGCTCACCGTGCCCGACGGCATGCCCTTGGTCTGGAAAGCCCGGCGGTCCGGTCTTCCGGGCGTTGGAAGGGTCTACGGCCCGGATCTGATGGTCGAGATGCTGGCGTCGCCCGACGGCTCGCACTTCCTGGTCGGGTCGACCGACAAACGGCTCACCCGCCTGGGCGACGCTCTCGCTCGACGGTTTCCCGGCGTCCGCCTCGCCGGGAAGAGCGAGCTGCCGTGGTCAGCCGAGCCCCGCCGGCTGAGCCTGAGTGCGACGGAGGAGACCGCCTTCCTGACGCAAGTGAATGCGGCCCGCCCCGATTTCGTCTGGATCGGTCTCAGCACGCCCAAGCAGGAGCGATTCATGGCACAGTACTCCGCTCGCGCCGGCGGCGTGTGGATCGGGGTGGGGGCGGCCTTCGACGTGCTCGCGGGCCTGCGACCGGACGCTCCGCGGTGGGTCAAGCGGGCGGGCCTGCAATGGCTGCACCGCGCCCTGCAGGAACCTCGCCGCCTGGGCCCACGCTATGCGCGGATCGTGCCGGCCTTCGCATGGGCGCTGTGCCGCGAGCGTCTGGCGCGGCGAAAGCGACAGGGAGGAGTCGGTCCGCCATGAAGGGATGGGTGGCCGGCCTTGCCGCCTGGATCCTGATCGGGGGGTTCTACCTGCTGACCGCGCCGGTCAACCGATCCGAGGCGGAGGATGCCTACGCATACGCGTGGCAGGTGGAACAGCCCTCGTGGCAGGCCACCGTCCATCCGCACCACCTGCTCTACGGTCCGGCCATGAAGGCGCTCCTGTCGGCGGCACGGGCCCTCGGATATCGCGGCCGATCCCATCCCCTGATGTGCGGCGTCGGCGCGTTCTCGGCCGCCCTCGCTCTCCTGCTGTTATTCCTGCTGCTGCGGCGATCTGGCATTCGGACCGCCCTCGCCGCCGCGTCGGCCGCGGGCCTTGGAGTCTCCTACGGATTCTGGCGGTACGCGGCCGAGGCCGAGATTTACGCGCCTGCCGCCGCCCTCGCCGTTGCCACTCTGTGCATGGCCTCCGTTCGAGCCGGGTCGGTGGGGCGGGGTGTCGCGGGCGGAACGGTGGGTGCGCTGGCGGCGGGCATGCACGTCCTGTGCGCGATCCCCGCGTTGGTGGCGGCGCCCGTCCTTCTGGCCTGGCGGCGCGAGTTCGCACGGGCCACGGCGCACCTGTTGACCGCCGGGCTCCTCTGGGGGGCGGGGAGCTGGGCGTTCAGCCCCTCGCGGCCGACGGCCGCGTCGGCCGACATGGGCGCCACCGAGCGCCGGCATGGGCACATGCTGATCAAGGGCGCGGCCGGCGCGGGCCAAGCGCTGTGCTCGGGCAACTTCCTCTTCGCGTACGAGGCCGTGCGCGGGAGGATGCGCGCGCTCTTTCCCTACCGCATGCTTGACGAGGAGTTCTTCATGGGCCGGAGGACGCCCACCGCCCTGCGGGTGCTCGCGCCGCTGACCGGCGCGGCCGCCGTCGGCGGCATGGCGTTCTGCGGCATCATCTGTCTCGGCCGGCTACGGCGGGAGAGAACGGGCGTGGCCGCGGGGCCCACCTCCCCGCGGCCGGATCCGTCGGCCGCCGTGTGCGCAACCGCATGGCTGGGAACCGGCGCCGCCGTGGTGCTCTGGTTCGAACCCGGCAATCCGGAGATGTGGCTGCTGAACCTCCCCCCCCTGTGGTGGCTCGGGGGCTGGGTCTTCCAGCGAGTTGCGGCCTCCCGGCCCGCGATTCTCGGCGTCACGGCAGGTTTGCTCGCTCTGCACAACCTGATCGGCGGCCTGCTGCCGCTGCGCGATGCCGAGGGCGACTATCTCCTTGCCAAGGCAGGTCCCGTCCTCGCGCAGGCGGGATCGGCCGACCGCGTGCTTGTGGCCGGCGGCCCCGTCTTCTTCCGCTATGTCCGCTACCACACCGCCGCGGAAGCGATCGACCTGTATGCCGTGGCCCTCCCGCGGCTGACGCGGCTGATGGACATGCCATCGTCCGGCCGGACCTGGATGTTCGACGATGCCGCGGAACCGCCGGCGGCGCTGACGGCCCGTTTTCCCGACCGGGCCCGGCAGGTGAGGGAGTTCGCGCACCGCGCGCGGCCCCTCTTCACGCCCTGGCGGACGAACGAATGCGGCATCGTCTATGTGCACGATGCGCGTGCATCTCGTTGAACGTTGCGCCGCTTCCCGCGGCCGCGCCGATCGGAAGTCGCGCCGTAAAAACGCATATTTTCCCCGCGGCGGACAACCCCGCCCGCCCGCCCGTTCCGGCCGCGGTCCCGGCGCCCGGAATGAGCCGGCATATGGAGCAGTCTAACCTTCTATACGGCAAACTGTTATAGGCGCACATCGGGGGCCGGTCAAAACGCCCGAAGAAGCGACTTTTTCCTTGCTTCTTCGGGCGTTTTCCATATCATTATTCGGAACGATTTTTTGCGGATCGCCCATCATGAACGAAACAGAAAAACCTGCTGATTCAACGGATCCTGAACTTGATGCCGATGCCGCGCCGGAAGGCACGGGCCCCAAGGCGAACGGCGGTGCGGGCGCAACGTACGATGCGGGGACCATCACGGTGCTCGGCGGGCTGGACGCGGTCCGAAAACGGCCGGCCATGTACATCGGCGATACCGGACTTCGGGGGCTTCACCACTGTGTTTTCGAGGTGGTGGACAATAGCATCGACGAGGCGCTCGCGGGGTACTGCTCGCACATCGTGGTGGCCATGAACGCCGACGGATCGGTGACGGTGGACGACGACGGGCGGGGCATCCCCGTCGACCTGCACAAAACCGAGAAGAAATCGGCGTTGGAAGTGGTGATGACGGTGCTGCACGCCGGGGGCAAGTTCGACCACAACGCATACAAAGTGTCGGGCGGTCTGCACGGCGTGGGCGTTTCCTGCGTGAACGGGCTCAGCGAATGGATGGAGGTGGAGGTGCGGCGGGACGGGAAGGTCTATCACCAGCGGTACGAACGGGGGAAGCCGGTGACGGGCGTCGAGCCGATCGGTAAGACCCGCAGTACCGGAACGAAGGTGACCTTCTATCCGGACAAGGAGATCTTCCCTGCGGTCCAGTTCAACTGGGACACGCTCGCCAACCGGCTGCGGGAGCTGGCCTTCCTGAACAAGGGCATCGGGATCACCCTGCGGCAGGAGGAACCTCCCCGCGAGGAGGTCTTCAACTACAAGGGCGGGATCGTCGAATTCGTCGAGCATCTCAACCGGACGAAGAACACGCTGCATCCCAAGGTGGTGTACATCGAGAAGGAGAAGGACCGCATCCAGGTGGAGATCGCCCTGCAATACAGCGATTCCTATAACGAGAGCATCTTCACGTACACGAACAACATCCACACGATCGAGGGAGGAACCCACCTCAGCGGATTCCGCTCGGCGCTGACGCGCACGATCAACGCCTACGGCAAGGCGAACAAGCTGATCAAGGACGACAGCGCCGCCATGAGCGGGGACGATGTGCGGGAGGGACTGACCGCGGTCCTGAGCGTGAAGGTGCCGGATCCGCAGTTCGAGGGGCAGACGAAGACCAAGCTCGGCAACGGCGAGGTCGAGGGGATCGTGGCTTCGGTGGTCAACGACGAGCTGGGCACCTACTTCGAGGAACACCCTTCCGTCGCGAGGCGGATCGTGGAGAAGGCGCTGCTCGCGGCGCGGGCGCGCGAGGCGGCCCGCAAGGCGCGCGATCTCACCCGGCGGAAAGGCGCGCTCGACAGCGGGGGTCTTCCGGGGAAGCTGGCGGACTGCTCGGAGAAGGACCCCCAGTCGTGCGAGCTGTACATCGTCGAGGGCGACAGCGCCGGCGGCTCGGCCAAGCAGGGACGCGACCGCCGCTTTCAGGCGGTGCTCCCCCTGCGCGGCAAGGTGCTGAACGTCGAGAAGGCGCGCGATGACAAAATGCTGTCGAACAACGAGATCCGGATGATGATCCAGGCGCTGGGCACCGGGTTCGGCCGCGAGGAGTTCAAGCTGGAGAATCTGCGCTACCACCGGGTCGTCATCATGACCGATGCCGACGTGGACGGCTCGCACATCCGCACCCTTCTTCTGACGTTCTTCTACCGCAAGATGCCGGAGCTGGTGGAGCGGGGCCACGTGTATATCGCCCAACCGCCGCTCTACAAGATCAAGCGGAAGAACCGCGAGGAGTATGTCGACAGCGACGATCAGTTGACGCGCATCCTGCTCGACATGGCGGTGGACGAGGTAAAGCTGGCCGACGCCGCGGGAAAGGAGCTCCTGAGCGGCAAGGCGCTGGGCGAGTTGCTGCAGCTCGTGTCTGAAATCGAGTCGCACGCCGATCGGATCCGGCGCAAGGGGATCGAGTTCGAGGACTACCTGGCCCACCGCGATCCCAAGACCGGCGGGTTGCCCCAGTACCGAGTCACCATCGCGGCCGGCGGCGAAGAGGAATGCCGCTATGCGCACACGGAGGCGGAGTTGCGGGCGTTGAGGGAGGAGGCGGAGCGACGGTCGGGCGCGCAGTTGGAGATCTTCACGGAGGGCGGCGGGTCGGCCGGGGACAGCGAACCCGGCATCCGGTGGGTCGAGATCTACAGCGCCGCCGCGCTGGGCAAGGCCCTGGCCTCGCTGGAGCGCAGAGGGTTCACGGTCGCCCACCTCCTGGATTCCGATGCGCCGGTCTTTCACCTCGTTAACGGCGATGAGCGGGGCACGCCGGTCCGCTCCCTGCGCGATCTGCTGGAGCAGGTCCGCGGGCTCGGGCGCAAGGGTCTGAACATCCAGCGGTACAAGGGGCTCGGCGAGATGAACCCCGAGCAGCTCTGGGAAACGACGATGAACCCCGCCAACCGCAGGATGCTGCAGGTGATGCTGAGCGATGCGGCGCGGGCCGACGAGCTCTTCACGGTCCTCATGGGCGACGCCGTCGAGCCGCGGCGGAAGTTCATCGAGGACAACGCCCTCAACGTGCGCAACCTGGATATCTAACCACTGATCTTCACTGATGGACACTGATTCGGAAGATGGGAAGCCGGCGTCGGGTGAGGATGCCCTTCGGAAGCAGGACGGGTATGTCCTGATGGCGGCTGCGTTTGAGGTTTACAACGAGCAGGGACACGGATTCGCGGAGGAGGTCTACCCAGAGAGCTTGGAGCTGGAACGGGGGTTTCGGAAGATCCCTTTCAGCAGCAGGGGCGAGATCGAGATCCGCTACAAGGGCATCCCACCGAGGAGGAGATATGTGCCGGATCTGGTGGTCTTCGGAGACATCATCGCGGAGCTCAAGGCCGTGAAATGCCTGCTTCCGGAACACGAGGCGCAGCTCTTGAACTACCTGAACGCGACGGGATTCAGGGTCGGTTACCTCTTGAATCTCGGTTGCCCGACGAAGCTGGAGTGGAAACGCATGGTGTTGTGAAGTCGCAGGGGCCTTCCTCCGGATCCGTGTGCATCAGTGACCATCAGTGATGTGGAGTTCCATGTACGCCAACAACGACCGGATCGAACCGATTAACCTCGAAGAGGAGATGCAGCGCGCCTACATCGATTACTCGATGTCGGTCATCATCGGGCGCGCGCTGCCGGACGCGCGCGACGGCCTCAAACCGGGTAACCGCCGCATTCTCTACGCCATGCGCGAGCGCGGGTGGACGGCCGCGAAGCCGTTCGTCAAGTGCGCGAAGGTGGTCGGCGAGGTGATCGGCAACTACCACCCGCACGGCGATTCCGCGGTCTACGACACCCTGGTGCGCATGGGCCAGGACTTCTCGATGCGGTATCTGCTCATCCGCGGCCAGGGCAATTTCGGGTCGATCGACGGCGATCCGCCCGCCGCGTACCGGTACACCGAGTGCAAGCTCCATCCGCTGGCGGAGGAGATGCTGGCGGATATCGAGAAGGACACCGTCGACATGCAGCCGAACTTCGATGAGTCGCTGCAGGAGCCGAAGGTGCTGCCCGCGCGGCTTCCGAATCTGCTGGTCAACGGCTCCACCGGGATCGCGGTCGGCATGGCCACGAACATCCCGCCGCACAATCTCGCGGAGATCGTCGATGCAACGGTCGCGCTCATCGACGACCCGGAGGCGTCCGTCGCCGACCTGATGAAGCACGTGAAGGGGCCGGATTTCCCGACGGGGGGAATGATTTGCGGAACGGCCGAGATCCGCCAGATGTACGAGACCGGTCGGGGTCTGCTGAAGGTCCGCGGGCGCGCGGGGATCGAGGAGGGGACGCAGGGCAAAGACAGCATCGTCATCACCGAGATCCCTTACGCGCTGAACAAGGCCTCGCTGATCGAGAAGATCGCGGATCTGGTGAACGACCGCAAGATCGAGGGCATCGCCGACATCCGCGACGAGTCGGACAAGGACGGCATCCGGATCGTCGTCGAGCTCAAGCGGGGGACGATCCCGCGGGTCGTGCTGAACAACCTCTACCAACACACCGCGCTGGAGAGCACGTTCGGAGCGATCCTGCTGGCGATCGACCGCGGCCGTCCGCGGGTCATGTCGCTGAAGGACCTGCTGCAGTGTTTCATCGCCCACCGGTTCGACGTCTTCACCCGCCGTTTCCAGTTCGAATTGGAGAAGGCGCGGGCGCGGGCGCACATCCTCGAAGGCCTGAAGATCGCGCTGGACCACTTGGACGCGGTGGTGCGCGTCATCCGCGAGTCCAGAGACCGCGACACCGCGCGCGAGGCCCTCACGAAGCGGTTCGCCCTCTCGGAGATCCAGGCCAACGCGATCCTCGACATGCGCCTCTACCAGCTGACCGGCCTGGAGCGGGACAAGATCGAGGCGGAATACGAGGCGCTGATCAAGGAGATCAACCGGCTCGAGGATCTGCTGGCGAATCCCAGGAAGATCTACGGGGAGATCCGCAACGACCTGCTGGAGCTGCGCCGGCAGCACGCCGACGAGCGGCGGACGGACATCGTCCCGGACGAAGGCGAGATCGCGATCGAGGACCTCATCGCCGACCGCGGGTGCGTGCTCACGATCAGCCATGCCGGGTACATCAAGCGGATGCCCGTGACCACCTTCCGGCAGCAGCGGCGCGGCGGGAAGGGGGTGATCGGCATGGAGACGAAGGAGGAGGACTACGTGGAGCACGTCTTCACGGCCTCCACCCATGACTCGCTGCTGTTCTTCACCGAGAAGGGCCGCGTGTACTGGAAGAAGGTCCACGAGGTGCCGGAGGGCGGCCGCGCGACGCGCGGCAAGGCGATCGTGAATTTCCTCGAGATCGGCAGCGAGGAGAAGATCGCCGCCCTGATCCGGGTGCGCGAATTCCCGGAGTCTCAGTTCCTGGTCTTCGCCACCGAGAAGGGCGTCGTCAAGAAGACCAACCTCGGCGCCTTCGCGAACCCGCGCGCCGGCGGCATCATCGCCATCCGGATCGAGGAAGGGGACCGCCTGATCGGCGTGCGCCAGACCGAGGGGAACAACGAGATGATGCTCGTGACCCGCCAGGGCATGAGCATCCGGTTCCACGAGGACCAGATGCGCGACCAGGGGCGCGACACGATCGGCGTGTGGGGCATCGAGCTCGGCAAGGAGAACGACGCGGTCGTGTCCATCGAGGTGGTCGAGTCCGCCTCGACCCTGCTGTGCATCTCGGAGAACGGGTACGGGAAGCGGACCTCCTTCGACGAGTACCGCGTGCAGAGCCGGGCCGGGAAGGGGGTCATCACCATGAAGACCTCGGACCGCAACGGCCCGATCGTGGCGGCCCACGCGGTGCGCGACGGCGAGGCGATGATGGTCATCACGGAGCAGGGGCAGATGATCCGGATCGGCGTGCAGGAGATTCGCGTGATCAGCCGCAATACCCAGGGGGTGCGGATCATCGATCTGGCCGAAGGGGACCGCGTGGTGTCGGCGACCACCGTGGAGCCCGAGGAGGAAGAAGAACCGCCCGCCGCGCAGGGTCCGGCGGAACCGTGAGAGACATCCGGCGAGGGGCTATCCGCCGGCCCCCGTGTCGGCGGGTTCCCCCGGCTCCCCCGGCCTCCGGATCTTGAGCTTGAGAATCCTCTTGGGTCCGAGCGGCGGACGGGGTCCAAGGGGCGGCCGCTTCTTGAAGGTCATGGACTCCGGTTTCGACTCGCCGGCGGGCGCGGGCGCGGACCCCTCGGGCTCGGAGGCGGCATCCTCCTCCGCATCCTCCAGGGGGGCGGGTCTCGCCACGGGTTCATCCGCCGGCAGGGGGGTCGACTCCGGGGACGCCTCGGCCTTCGCGGCGCCGGCGGCCGGGGCGTCGGCCGTGCGGACGATCTCCTTCAACAGCGTGCTGTAACCCTTGCCCTTGGACATCTCGGCCTCGACCTCGCGGAGGATCGTCTGCGCGCCCTTGCCGCTCTCGGTCTCAAAGGAGAAGGTGCAATGCCCGATCCGTATCCGGTCGCCGGGATTGAGCTTGGCCATCTCGATCTGTTCGCCGTTCACGAACGTGCCGTTCTTCGACTTGAGATCCTTGACGTAGAAATCGCCATCCCACATGCGGATCCCCGCATGCAGGCGGGAGGCCTTGTCGTCGAGAATGACCAGGTCGGCCTCCGGGCTGCGCCCGATCGTGATCGGGCGGTCGCCCAGTTCGAACTCCATCTGCGAACCGTCGCGCTTCTTGTATCGAAGAATCATGGGCGTCTCCGCCGTTCCAAACCGGGTAAGGAGATGCTATCGCATCACAGGGCGCCCTTTTCAAGCAGAATCCGGAAGTGGGCGATGGTTCGGGCGAGGCCGTCGTCGAGCGGAACCCGCGGCTCCCATCCCAGCACCTGGCGCGCCCGCGCGATGTCGGGCTGGCGCACCTTGGGATCGTCCACCGGCAGCGGCTTGTGCACGATGGCCGACCGGCCGCCGCACAGGCGCACGATCCGCTCCGCGAACTCCAGCACGGTCATCTCGTGCGGGTTGCCGATGTTGACCGGATCGTGTTCCGCGCTCGACGCGAGCCGGAAGATGCCCTCGATGAGGTCCGACACGAAGCAGAAGCTGCGCGTCTGCCGCCCGTCGCCGAACACGGTGACCGGCTCGCCCTTGAGCGCCTCCGTGATGAACGCCGGCACGACCCGGCCGTCGTGCGGGCGCATCCGCGGTCCGTAGGTGTTGAAGATCCGCACAATCTTGGTGTCGACCCCGTGGTAGCGGTGGTAGGCCATCGTCATCGCCTCCGCGAACCGCTTGGCCTCGTCGTAGACGCCGCGCGGCCCGATGGGATTGACATGGCCCCAGTACGTCTCGGGCTGCGGGTGCACCAGCGGGTCCCCGTACACCTCCGAGGTGGACGCGAGGAGGAACCGCGCCTTCTTCGCGCGCGCCAGCCCCAGCGCCTTGTGCGTGCCCAGCGCGCCGACTTTCAGGGTCTGGATCGGCAGATCGAGGTAGTCGATCGGGCTCGCCGGCGAGGCGAAATGGAAGATGAAGTCCACGGCGCCCGGGAGGAAGATGTACTCCGTCACGTCGTGATGGATGAACCGGAACCGCCGGTTGCCCGCCAGGTGCTCGATGTTCGCCACGCTGCCGGTGATCAGGTTGTCCATCGCGATCACCCGGTGGCCTTCCTGCAGCAGGCGGTCGCACAGGTGGGAGCCCAGGAATCCCGCCCCCCCCGTCACCACGGAAACCGGTCCGTCCGATTGTTCGGTCATGATGCGCCTTCCTCCGTCAAATGGGCCGGCATCATACCGGAAGACGGCGGGAAAGAAAGGCTCGAAAGAGGACGGGAGGATCAGCGATTCAGACAGTAGGGAGGCGGCGGGCGGCGCAGCCGTTGGGGCGGGCG
>CAZSUU010000007.1:0-156040 GCA_964610105.1 uncultured Verrucomicrobiota bacterium
GTGCGGTTACGGTGTAGCCGTCTGGGCTCAGGTCTCGTTGAATATCAAATGGCTTGTGATCGATGTGAAGTCGGATGTGCCGGGTTTCCAGAGTGAGATCCGGACGTTGGACATTGAGCGGGGACGGTGATCCGAGGCTTGGAAGCCGCTTGAGCAGAAGGTCGCGTCGATGCTTGCGGATCACCCATGTCGTCGGTGATCTCGCCGATCGGGCGTGAGGACGATCGCCGCAAGAAACGCAAGAAAACGCAAGAAACATGCCTTGGCTTTCAAAACGAATGTGCATCGGTTCCGTTCTGCCCTTCTTGCGTCTTTTTGAGTTTCTTGTGGCGATTGCGTTTGCGGCTTTGCGCGAGGCGATCGGGGCGGGAGCAAGAGCGGAAGGGTCTGTCCCCAGTCGCATCGACGGCAGACTGCGCGGGCAGGATGGCCCGCGGTACGGGTCCTGGGCGTACCGCGCGCAATCCTGCGCGCGATCAGTCCGACGGCGCGTCAGGATGCCGCGCCCCACCCGTCGTCGGCTCGTTTCCTGGCCAACGCAGACAGAACACATGGGCCGCAACGGCGTCACACGAGTGAGCAGAAGCGGAGGAAATACGCGGTCTATGACCGCTCGTCGAGTCTCAGGGGGATCTCGACGGTCTCGTGGCCGGGGATATCCGTGCGGATGGTCACCCTGGCACCTTCGAGCCCGGACGACGAGCGGAGGCCGTCGATCTGAATGCGACACCGCCCGCCGACCATCGGGAAGATCCGGGCTTTCATCTCCTCGCTCGGGGTGCTGACCTCCAGAACCTTGAACGGCTGCCGGCTCTGGCGCAAGAGCATGGCGTGCAGGGTGAGCGGCGGATCGAAGTTCGCGGGGACGGCAAACACCTCCGGATTGACCACGAAATCCGACGCACTCACACGACCCTCTATCGGCAGCAGAAAGGCGTTGGCGCCGCCGCCAGCCGTGTGGATGCGGAGATCGCCGTTCACGACGCCGTTCTGCGGCAACCGATCGGGCAGGGCGGTCACGTCGAAACGGTAGTCGCGGCCCGCGCGGACTTCCGTCCAGCGCGCGGTGTAACACGGATTCTCCATGTCAACACCTGTAACCCGATCGGGACGGATGGGGCTGAAGCGCAGGGAGGCCGACAGGGTGGCGCCGGTCGCGGATGACAGGAGACCGAACAACAGCCTCTCCGGCGTCAGAATTGCGGGGATATCCACGCGGCCGTCGAAGCCGAGCATCAGGGCTTGTTCGTGGGGCGGCCTGGCTCGAACGACAAACCGTTTGCAGACCTCGCCCCGGCGGCCTCGCAGGGAAAGGGCGGCGCCAACGACCACATTCGAGCCGGGCAGGACGATGTTGTTAACGAGGGCCACGACGCTGCACCCGCAGCCCATCGGATCGACCGCGACCGTGACCGGCTCATCGCCGTCGTTGCGGATCACAAAACGGGCGCGCGCCTCCCCCTGATCGTTGGTCCGCACTCCAAAGCGGTGAATGGGTTCCGGGCAACTGAGGTGCGGGCCGGCATGTGCCGAACCGGCAATAACCGCCATCAGCGCAGCCCCCCGCATCAGCCGGACCGCCGATGGCACCCACCGCGCCGCCCACCCAACCATCGCTCCCTGAAAGACAGCCATATCCATCATTCAACCAGCCGTTCCTCGCGACATCAAGATCCAAGAGGCATTGGGGAGGCCATCCGAGTCGGCAACTTGAGTCGGTCATCGGGGAAGAGATGGGTGAAGAGGCTCGGCGCCTCCTGCATGGCGAACGATCATAGCGGGACGGGGCGGACGCCGAAATGCTTCTGTCGCCCGCATTCAACGCTCGACTCATCCCCGGCCGACGTCTAAAATAGCGCCGAGTTCATAGGATTTCCGGGAGGAACGGGTATGCCAGGATTCGTGGCGGGGCTCAGTGGTGTGGAGAAGGTGTATCTTCTCTGTGCGGTGGTGGGGGGCGCCCTGTTTCTGGTGCGGCTGGTGTTGCTGATGATCGGTCATCCGGGCGACGCCGACATGGCGGGGGGCATGGATGGCGATGTTCCGCACGAAGCCGCGGACGACAGCTTCCGTCTGCTGTCGGTCCAGAGCTTGACGGCCTTCTTCATGATGTTCGGGCTGGTCGGGCTCGCCCTGGCCAGGACCACCCGCTCGCCGCCGATCGTCTCCCTCGCCGGCGCCCTGGCGGCCGGCGCCTTCACCGTGTTCGTGATCGGCCGGATCTTCTCCGGCATGCGGAAACTGCAGGATGACGGCACCCTCAATCCCGCCAATGCCGTGGGACAGGACGGCACGGTCTACCTTACCGTCAAGCCCCGCACCGGCGGACAGGTGACGATCCCCATCCAGGGACGGCTCCAGGTGTTCAACGCCGCGACGGAGGAAGAGGAGGCCATCCAGAGCGGCACGCCCGTGACGGTGGTGAAGGTCATCAGCGGGAATGTACTGGTGATCCGCAGGCGCGCCTGAGAGGCGGCGCCGAAGGAGCCTGGCGGGAGAACAGGAAAGCACGCGTTCGAAGCGCAAACTGCGGGAGGAATGAATATGCCGGAGATTCTATGGGCCTTCAGTGCGATGGCGTTCATCGTCCTGGTCATTTCCACCATCCTCTTCCTGGCGGCACGCTACAAGCGATGTCCGTCCGACCGCATTCTCGTCATCTATGGCCGGATCGGCGGAAGCCGTTCCTCCCGATGCATGCACGGCGGCGGCGCGATGGTTTGGCCGTTGATCCAGGACTATGGCTTCCTCAGCCTGAACCCGATGACGATCAACATCCCGCTCCAGAACGCCCTGTCGCTCCAGAATATCCGCATCAACGTGCCCAGCACGTTCACCGTGGGCATCAGCACCGATCCGCTGATCATGACCAACGCCGCGGAACGCCTGTTGGGCGTCGAGCCGGAGCGAATCGAGGACATGGCCAAGGAGATCATCTTCGGCCAGCTCCGCCTCACGGTGGCATCGCTGACCATCGAGCAGATCAACCAGGACCGGGAGAGTTTCCTCGAGTCTATCCGTAAGAACGTCGAGCCGGAGTTGAACAAGATCGGGCTGAACCTGATCAACGTCAACATCACCGACATCACCGACGAATCCACCTACATCGAGAGCATCGGCAAGAAGGCGGCGGCGGAGGCCATCAACCGCGCGAAGATCGACGTGGCCGACCAGACGAAACTCGGCGCCATCGGGGAAGCGGAAGCGAATCGCGAGATGACCATCCGGGTGGCCGAAAACGCCGCGCAGGCGGAGAAGGGCAAAAAGAAGGCGGAAGCCGATCGTCGCGTCTTCGTCCAGGCGCAGGAGGCCGAGGCGGTCATCGGCGAATCGGCGGCCAATCGCGATGCGACCATCCGCGTGGCGGAGAACGAGACCGCCGCCGAGAAGGGCCGCAAGAAGGCGGAGGCCGATCAGCGCATTTACGTGCAGGGCCAGGAGGCCGAGGCCGTCGGCGGGGAGAACCGGGCTAAGGCGGAAATCGCGCGCTCCAATGCGGATCTGGCTGTGCAGCAGGCGGCGGCTTACCAACTGGCCGAGGTGGCCAAGCGCGAGGCGATGGTGATCGTGCAGCAGGCCCAATACCGCGCGGAGATGGAGCGGCTCACGGCGGAGGAAGTCTCCCAGAAGGAGATCGACAAGCGCAAAGTCGAGATCGCCGCGGAAGCCGAGGCCGAACGCCTGCGCCGCGAGGCCAAGGGCGGCGCGGACGCCATCCTGCTCAAGTACGAGGCGGAGGCCAAGGGCGTGCGGCAGGTGCTGGAAGGCAAGGCCGAGGGCTACCGGTCCCTCGTGGAGAGCTGCAGCGGGGACGCGAGGGCGGCCGCGACCTTCCTGATGGTCGAGAAACTGGAGGACATCGTCGCCCGCCAGGTCGAGGCCATCCGCAATCTCAGGATCGACAAGATCACCGTCTGGGACGGGGCGGGCGGCGAAAAGGGATCTTCCACCGCCAACTTCGTATCGAGTCTCGTCCGCAGCCTTCCTCCGCTGCAGGATCTGGCGCAGATGGCCGGCGTGGAATTGCCCGGGTATCTCGGTCGCATGGCGGAGCCGGCCCAGCCGGCAAAACCCGAGGCGAGTCCCATGGCGGAGTAAGCTCCGTTTCGTGAACCGGCAGATTCAGCCCCGTCGACGGATTCCCTCGCGGCGCATCCGTGCGTTGGCGGCGGTCGCGCTGATGGCCGGTGTCGGCCGGGCTTCGGAAGACAAGCCCCCGCCGGTCTTTCTCAGCGACCTCGCGCGGGAGAACCTCCTGACCGTCCGCCAGGGCTGGGGAACGCTTGGCTTGGACACGGCCGCCGTGCCCCCGGACGGCCGCCGGCCCACCCCGATGCAGATAGGCGAGCGGACCTACGCGCGCGGTCTCGGTCATCATGCCGGCGGCGAGATCACGATGCCGCTTCAGCCGCACCACCTGCGGTTCTGCGCGGACGCAGGGGTGCAGTGGCAGGGCGGATCGCGGGGCAGCGTCGTACTGCAGGTCTGGGCGGATGGCGAGAAGCGTTTCGACAGCGGCGTCCGGTCCGACAGCGATCCGCCGGTGCACATCGATATCCCGCTGAAAGGGGCGCGAGAGCTGCGCCTGGTCGCAACGGACGGCGGGGACGGGATCGCCTGCGACATGGCCACCTGGGCGGACGCGCGTCTCCTCACGGATCCCGACGCCCCCGTCATCGGCCCCGTCACGGTCGATCTGGACGGCAGAGCGGCGGTGCACAGCGCCGCCGTGTGCGGGTTCTCCGTACTGGCGGCAGATGGCGGACCCCAGGCGGCGGTGATGGCTCCCATCCGCAGGCTCGTCGCATGCGTGAACGGCGGGGAAGAAGTCCGGATCGTCGTTCCGATCGGCAGTGGCCGTCCCGCGTCCATACGCGCCGACGCCCGTCTGTCCTCGGGCTCGAAGGTCGAGGTCGCCCTGCAGTGCGGCACGGCGCGAGT
Source organism: uncultured Verrucomicrobiota bacterium (assembly GCA_964610105.1). GTDB lineage: Bacteria > Verrucomicrobiota > Kiritimatiellia > PWTM01 > PWTM01 > CAZSUU01. The sequence goes on from CAZSUU010000007.1 coordinate 4,942, forward strand.
CGTTCGCGCCCTCGCCACGTCCGCCCCCGTCACGCTGGAACTCGCCTTGCCTGCGTTGGAAGCCGGGTCGGTTGTCCAGGCCCGGACACGGGGAGGCGGCGAGGAGGCCGCCGTGCGATGGGAGCACCTCCGCCTGATATGCGGCCCGGATGCCTCTCGCGAGCTTCCGATCGGTCCACCCGCTTCGGGGACCGCCCCGGCCGGCACTCCCGCGGCGGTCCCCGATCTCCGTCCCGCCATCGCGCGCGAAATGATCGAATGGGACTGGCGCATGCAGGACGGGATCGGGACCGCGCGCAGGCCGGTGGACTGGCCGACCGCCGCCGCGCGGACCATCGACCGCGGGATGCGCCTGGTCGCCCGGCTTCGATCTCATGGCGGGGCCGTGCGCGACGTCGAATCGCGGGGACAGGTCCTTCGCGACGAACGGACGCGCCTCTCCGCGATGACGCATGTCGGCGAGGGCGCGTGGGAGGATCTCTGGCGGCGCGTCCACGAGTGGCGCCGCGCCGCGCTCACCCGCGACGCCTGGCCCGACGCGGGTCCGATCGCCTTCGTCAAGCAGGTCCCCGGCGTATTCAGCCACCAGCTGACCCAGTACTACGGCGCCTGCGCGCGTCCGGGCGGAGGCCTCTGCGTCCTCGACGCCCCGGGGCGGTCGTTCTCCTGCCGGACCCTGGCGGCGGGCGCTCTTCCGACCGGCAGTTTCCAGCACCTCGACGTGTCGCCCGACGGCGGGCGGCTGCTGTTCGCCTACTGCCGCGCGGACACCGTTCCGGAGAACCGCGAGGCCCATCCGGAACGTACGTATCATCTCTATGAAATGGGCGTCGATGGGAGCGACCCACGGCCGTTAACGCACGGGCCGTTCGACGACTTCTGCCCGCGCTATCTGCCCGACGGCCGGTTGCTGTTTCTCTCGACGCGCCGGGGCGGTTTCCATCGCTGCGGGCGCGGGCCCTGTCCGGTCTACACCCTCGCCACGGCCGATGCGGACGGCGGGAATCCCCGCACCCTCTCGTTCCACGAGACCCACGAGTGGGATCCCGCGGTCATGGCGGACGGCCGCATCGTGTACACGCGGTGGGACTACGTCGACCGGCACGCCGTGTACTACCAGCAACTCTGGAGCGCGCGCCCCGACGGTTCCGACGTGCGCATTCTCTACGGCAACAACACCTTCAATCCCGTCGGCATCTGGGAAGCTCGCCCCGTGCCCGGCTCGCGCCGCCTGATGGCGACGGCCGCGGCGCACCACGCCATGACGGCCGGATCGATCATCCTGGTGGATCCGGCGGCCGGCGTCGACGGGCCGGGGCCGATCACGCGTCTGACGCCCGATGCGCTCTTCCCGGAGAGCGAGGTCGCCGTCGCGCCCACCGGCTGGCGAGGCGACGCGGGGGTCGCTGATCCGCCCGCCATCCCCGAGGAACAGGAACGGTGGCCGGGGCACTGCTACCGCTCGCCGTGGCCGCTGTCGGAAACCCTCTTCCTGGCCGCCTACAGCTTCGATCCGCTCATCGGCGAGCCCGCCGCGAATCCACCGAACATGTTCGGCCTCTACCTGGTGGACGCTTCCGGCAACAAGGAACTGCTGCATCGCGACCTGAACCTCTCGAGCCTGTGGCCGATCCCTCTCCGCCCGCGCCCGCCCGCGCCGGTGATTCCATCGCTGAACACACCGTGGGCCGGTTCGCCCACACCGGCGCCCTCCGTCCGCACGGCGTCCGGAACCGGAGAGGGTCTGTTCTTCCTGGGCGATGTGCGCGCGGCCTGGCCCCCCTTGCCCGATGAGCCGATCCGCAGGCTCCGCATCGTGCAGGTGCTTCCGAAAAGCACGCCGCACGCCAACGATCCGCCGGTCGGGCTCGCCAACGCGTCGCCCGGAAAGCAGGTGCTGGGAACCGTGCCCGTCGAAGAGGATGGGTCCGCGTGGTTCCGCGCGCCGGCGGGCGTGCCCCTGCACTTCCAGGCGCTCGACGAGCTGGGGCGGGCCGTGCAGACCATGCGCAGCGTGACGTACCTGCAGCCCGGCGAGGTTTCGGGTTGCGTGGGTTGTCACGAACCGCGCCTCCACGCGCCGGCGTCCGCCGGGGCGCGCATGGCCACGCGACGGCCGCCCTCGCGCATCGAACCGGCGCCGGACGGTTCGAACCCCCTGAGTTTCCCGCGGCTGGTGCAGCCGGTCCTGGACCGCCACTGCGCCCGCTGTCACTCGGGGCCCGAACCCAGGGGAGGGATTGCCCTGACCGGTGAAACAGAAGGCCACTTTACTCGCGCCTACATGGCCCTCGCGCAACGCGTGCCTTACTCTGCCTGGTCCGGCGGAGACTTCCAGAAGGCCAACAGCGAGCCGATGACCCACCCCGACCGATTCGGTTCGCGAGCGAGTCCGCTCATGAAGAAACTGCTCGCGGGGCACCACGACGTCTCACTGGATGCCGACGATATCGCTCGTCTAATAACGTGGATGGATGCCAACGCTCTATTCTATGGGACTTTCGATCCTGCTGGCCAGGCACGCCAGCGCCGAGGCGAACACATCGCCGGTGCGGCGGCGCAGTAGAATGATCCTTGAAGCGCGGACCACACGGCGTGACACTGCGCCCCGCGTGCCGGCGAGCTGTCGGAAACCAAGAAGGGCTCGATGATGACGAGAGATTCCGTTCTCCACTTTTTTCGTTGTCTTATGTTCAAAGCGGAATCGGAGGACGGGCGCGAATCCGCCTTCGGGACTTTGCTGTGTGCCACCGCGGTTGCGGTTGCCGCTGCCGCGCGAGTGGAGTGCCCCGACGAATTCGCGCCGGCCGAGGGTTGGGTGAAGCCGCAAGAGGAACCGTTCCGTTCCGGCGTGTGCCTCAACGGCATTTGGCAATTCCAGCCGGTCCCGGTTCCGACGGGGGTCCACTGTGGTACGGGCGAGCCACCGGACCTGCCGTTGCCGAAGATCCAGGCGTGGGAAGCCACGCCCATCCGGATTCCCTCCCCTTGGAACGTGAACACCTGGGGCGGCGGCCGCGATGTCGGCCCGGGCACGGCGCGTCCGTACTGGCCCGACTCGGTCTATTTCCCCAGCTATCCCGTGGCATGGGATGACGTCGAAATGGGTTGGCTGCGGCGCACCTTCCGCGTGCCGGCGAACTGGACGGGGCGGCGGATCGCGCTGCATTTCGAGGCGGTGGCCGGCGACTGCAAGGTGCTCGTCAATGGCCGGGTCGCGGGCACGCACTTCGACAAGTACCTGCCCTTCGAACTTGACGTTACCGAGCTCGTGCGGCGCGACGGCGAAAACGAACTGCTTGTCGGCGTCCGCGCCCACAGCCTCTTCGACCGCCGCAGCGAGCGCTACCCGAAGATGCGCGCGCCGTATCCCTGCGGTTCTTCCACCGAGCGGCTTGCCGGCCTCTGGCAGGACGTGTTCCTGCTCGGCTTGCCGCCGGTGCGGGTCGAGGATGTGTTCGTCCGGCCTCGGGTGGACGCGGATGCGCTTGAGATGGATGTGACCGTCCGGAATGACGGCGCGGCGCCCGTCACCCTGGACATCGGCGCGGAGGTGTGCCCATGGGTGAACCTCGCCGGACACGACGTGCGTGACGTCGCGGATCCGAAGGGGAGGCTGGACGCGCCCGTCCTGACCCTCGAACCCGTCCGCATCGCGGTCGGCGCCGGCGCGACAACGAATCTGGCGCTGCGAGAGCGGATCAATGGCCGGCTCAAACCGTGGTCGCCCGGGTCGCCGAATCTTCACGCGGCGCTCGTCGGCGTGAGGCAGGGCGGGCAGACCATCGACCGCCGGTTCGAGCGGTTCGGGTGGCGGCAGTTCTCTCTTCGCGGTCGTGAACTGCTGCTCAACGGGCAGCCGATCCGGCTGACCGGCGACCTTCTCCATCCGTTCGGCCCGTTCACGATGTCGCGGCGGTACACCTGGGCGTGGTACCGCATGATCCGGGACTTCGGCGGGAACGCCGTCCGTCCTCACGCGCAGATTCACCCGCGCCACTACCTTGATCTCGCCGACGAGATGGGGCTGGTCGTGCTCGACGAAACGGCGATCTTCGGGAGCTCGATTGCGCTGGATTTCGAGGACCCGGCCGCATGGCGTCGGTTCGAGGAGCACTACGACGGGCTGGTCCTGCGCGACCGCAATCACCCGAGCGTACTGGGCTGGAGCTTCGGCAACGAGCTGTTCGCGATCTTCGAGCACAACAACGTTCCGGGCGATGTCGCCGATGGCTGGTACCGCCGGCTGGCCGATCTCGGCGCGCGCGCCCGGCGGCTGGACCCGACGCGGGATTGGATCTCCTGCGACGGTGACGAAGACCTGCGCGGCGCGCTGCCGGTGTGGAGCAGGCACTTCGGACACGGCACGCCGCTCGACCGTCTGCCCGACATCGACAAGCCGCTGATGGTCGGCGAATCCGGCGGCACGTACTATGCGCGCCCCGCGCAGTTGGCCGAGTTCAACGGCGCGCGGGCGTTCGAGAACTATGTCGGCCGGAACGAGGCCCTCGCGATCGATGTGTATGACAACATCGTGCGCATGGCCCGGCCCAAGCTGGCCTATTACTCGGCCAGCGAGACGGCGTGGTTCGGGGTGGCACACCTCGGATTCGGCTGGCGCGACACCTCCCGATTGCCGGGGCGGAATGACGGGGTGTTTTTCACGCGCCCGTTCGAGGAGGGCAAGCCCGGCCTTCAGCCCGAACGGCTGCCGCCCTTCGTCGCCACCCTCAATCCCGGTTGGGATCCGGCGCTGCCGCTCTACCAGCCGTTGGCGATGTTCCACGCGCAGAACGCGGCGTTGAATCCCGAGGCGCCGCAGCCGTGCGCATGGGATCGGCGGCGTGCGCCCGCCGCTCTGCCGGATGCCCCGCCGGCGCCGTCCATCGACGGCGCGGCGTTCGTCGGCGATCGCGAGGGGCCTCTCGGCCGGCGGCTGACGGCGCTCGGCGTGCCGCTGACGGGAGGGCGGAGCCGCCTGACCGTCGTGGATGCGGGCGCGCTTAAACCGGCGGATATGGGCGATGCGAAGCGCGCGCTCGACACCGTGAGAGACGAAGGCGGAACGGTGTGGGTGATGCTGGGAGAGGGGACTCCCGCGGAGGGTCTGCTGCCCGGGGAGGTGGGTCTCACGAAGCGGGAGGCCACCGCGCTCGTGCCCGACGCGGCGCATCCGTGGACCGCGGCGTTCAGCCTCCAGGATCTCTACTTCGCCGAAGACGGCGCCGACCGGCATATTCTGAAACGCGGGATCGAGGGGCCGTTGATCGAGGGCGCACGGGTATTGCTGCGCGCCAGCGATACGGACTGGTCGCTCTTCAACGATGCGCCCGAGCACGCCAAGTGCGCGGCAGTCGTGCTGTATGAACAGCTTGCCAAGCCTTCCGGGGCGGCACTGGTCGAGCGCATGCACGGCCGGGGGCGGTGGGTGCTCTGCTCGATCGACTGGCGCGTCGCCACGCGTCCCGCGAACATGTTCTGGCGCCGGCTGTTCTCTAATGCCGGCCTCCGCTTGGAGTCGCCAGCCGACACCGGCCTGCCGGCATTCGATGAGCAGGGGACATTGATCCGGGCGCTGGCGATCGGCCGGTTCTCCTCCACCAACCTCGATGAAGCGCTTGCCACGGACTTCGTCGGCGAGAAGACAGTGCGCCCCGTCACGGGGGCGCGATCGGGCGGGCTGGAGTGGAAGGCGGCGATCAGTCCAAGCCGCGATCGCTTCGTCGCGCACCAGATGGGCCAGTCCGGTCCGACCTCGGGACCGTTCGCGCTCTACTTCAGCTACTGGATCCGGAGTCCGCGCTCACTTGACGATCTGCTGGCGGGCGGCCCCGACGTGCCGCGGTTCACGACCTTCTGCTACGGGTCCGAACGGTGCCGTTTGTTCCTCAACGGGCGGGAGCTCGCGCCGGCCCTCACAGAGCCCGCGGACTACCGGACGCGGTACACGTTCGAGAACATCCCGCTGAAGAAGGACTGGAATCACTTCCTGGTCAAGGTGGCGGCTCGGCATCTGGAGGGCGAGGCGCCAGCCACGCTTGCGGTGCGCATCCAGTCCTCCGACCCGGCGTACCTCCGCCAGATCGACACCGCGGTCGAGCGCAAGTAGCGGCGCCTTCTCTCCGGCGACGCGGCGCCGGATTCCGCACATGCCGATATCCGAGGCGCGTGCCGTGCCGCGCTACCGCCGCCCCGGCCGCGGTCCCCAGATCTCGCGCAGCAGGGCGTACGTCTCCGGCTCCGTCTGCTGGAGCTCCGCCGCGAGGAACGGAAAGAAGTCGTTCACGCCGAAGTAGCTTTCCGTCATTTCGGCGAACAATTCCTTATGGTCGGTCAGGGCGTAGTGCCGCGCCTTCCGTCCGTCGACGCGCAGCACGGAGTCCAGTCGTCCGCTCGCCTTGACCTTCCCGTAGAGCGCGCGGATGCGCGGTTCGTCGAACCCGAGCACGCGGTCGTGATAGGCGTGGGCCAGTTCGTGCAGCACGGCCCAGGGCATGCGATGGAATTCGGACGGCGAGGCGAAGTCGTCCACCCGCGGAATGTGGACGCACTTCTCCAGATTCGTCGAGTAGCCGTTGGCCTTCAGCCAGTCGGCGGACGGATGGTACTGCATGGGGCGGAGGTTGCCGTGATCGAGATCGATCTGGATGGGCACTTCGCGCAGCCGCGCCAGGGCGGGCTCGGGCACGACGAGGGCGATCATGCCGAGCTGTGCCTCCAGCATCCGCAGCGCGCGCTCCCCCTCCGCCCGCCGCGCCGGATCGAGCAGGCGGCGGTCCACACGGACGCTCCATCCCTCCATCCGCCGCATCTCGTGGTCCGAAGGCAGCGCCAGCCCCGGAGGCGCGGCGACCTCCGCGCGCCGTCGCTCGCGATGGCCCTCCTGCACGGCCGCGGGCGCCGATTCCGCCGCCACCGCGTCCGGCGTCTGGACCATCGACAGAATCCCGACCATCACCGTCCACCGCATAGGTTCGTCTCCCGGCTGCCTTCGGGCGCGGTGTATACCGCGGATGTCGCTCCGGTTCCAATCATGGAAATGCGGAACAGTTCACGCGCAACAGGTCCGGAGGCCCCGCTCTACCTTGCGGATCCAAGCGCGGCGCGCGATGGGAGGGCCGGCGGCCGCGCCGGCCGGGATCGCGTCGAATGCCGGAACGCGTGAATCGCCGCGGGACCTTCCGGGGCCGCCGGGCGGGCTGAATGTGATGGCGGGGCGCGGGTGCAAGTTCATCAGACGGTGCAGGCGTACGGTTCCTCGCGGGCGTTCGTGGACCCCATGGCCGGGGAGTCCGCGGCGTTTGTGGTTCTGAAACAAGGACGTATGCGGGACACACGCCCCTGATGGCGCTGACAGCTACCGGGCGTCTCCGAAGGAACCTCCGGCGTGACCCGAGTCGGTCCGGGCTAGCGAAGTTCCTGACCCCGCGGGCGGCGGCGGAGCAGCATGGCCACGGCCAGCAAGCCCATCGCGCCCAGCGCCGCGGGTTCCGGGATCACCTGCAACACCAGCTCGTTCGCCCCTGTGCCCTGATCGTACAGGACGGAGTACACGTTGCCGCCCGTCCCGCCTCCGATGACTTCGGTCGCGCCAAATGTGCCGGACCGGTTGCCGTAGCCTTGAAGCACCGTGAAGGCCGTCCCCACGGTGTAGGTCGTATCGTCGCCGAGCACCGAGATCCCCCCGCCGGAGAGGGTCAGCGTCCCGCCGGTCATCTGCACCACGTCGAACTGCCCCGCCAGCGCGCCCGTCAGCTCCACCTCAAAGGTTGAACCGGAAGCCATGCTCAGACCGTTCGAGACGATCAGCGTGCCCGGACTGGTTCCCGGCGCCAGAGTGGCTCCGCTCGACATCGTGATGAGGCCCGCGACCGATCCCGATCCGGAGAGCTTGGCCCCGTTCGCCACGGTGACATTCCCGCCGCCGGCCAGCGATCCGTCGACCTGCAGCGTGCCGCCATCGACCGACGTGGCGCCCGTGTAAGCGTTCGTGCCCGAAAGGACCAGGGTGCCCGCGCCGGTCTTGACCAGCGCCAGGTTGCCTTCCAGCCGGCCGCTGAAGGTGTAGTCCGCCGTCTGGTTGAGGGTGAGCGTGGACAGCCCCGCCGCGCTGTTGGTCACCACCTGCTGCGCCTTCAGCCCCGCGGCGGTGACGGTGCTGTTGACCTGGAGTCCGGCCAACTCCTGACTCCTTCCGTTCAGGTCCAGATTGCCGACGACCGAATGACCGGAGCCGTAATAGCCGAGCGTGACGACGGTTCCGACCGGCAGACGGTCGTTGCCGCCGTCCAGTCGCACCAAGCCCTGATAGATCTCCGTTCCTCCGCCATAGGTGCTGGCGCCGCTCAGTACGATGGCGTCGGTCAAGTTCCCGTCCACCGTTCGGATTCGAAGTCCATACCCGTTGCCGTTATCCCCGATCGGTCCGCTGATGACCAAGTCACCCCCGGCGGCGGCAATCCGAGACATGTCTTCGCCCAGGGTGACCGGCCCCGCCCACTCGTTCACGCCCTGCGTGCTGCGGAAAGCGCCGGTCATGTCGCCGCCACCAGCACCACGGATCGTCAAGGCCTCGCCAACAACCGTCACGCCGCCAGCCAGTTCCAACCGGGCGTTGCTCTCCACCACGGTTCCATTTCCCGTCGTTCCCAGGGCGTTCGCGTTTGCGACACACAGGGTGCCCTCGGAAATGGTTGTCACGCCCGGGTAGGAATTGGCGCCGGTGAGGGTGAGGGTGTTGCCCCCCAGTTTTCTCAGACCTATGCCGGACAACAACGCGATGCTCGACCCATTGGTGGCATTGCCGCTGGTGGTGTCGAACCCCAGATCCGATCCTGCCGTGAACCCCGTGCCGTTGTTGCTCAACAGGGTGCCGATGTCCGCGTCGGTCCAGTCATTGCTGCCGCCGTAGCCGACGCCGAGCGTCGCTCCGCTGGCGACGGTCAGCATGCCCGGCGTCGAATAGCCGGGCAGCGAATACGTCCCCGCCGCCGTCAGGGTGCCGGCATTGACGGTGGTGATGCCCGCGTAGGTGTTTGTGCCCGACAGTCTCAGCGCTCCGGCGCTGTTCTTGGTCAGGCCGCCGGTGGATGCGCCGTCAGGCTTCAAATGGGCAGCCAGTCCGTAGTTGTACCCGGCTGTATCGAACACGGCCCCGCCGTTCTGAACCCACACATTGATCGTGTCCGATATCCAGTTCGGTTGATTGGCGAAAGCGGCCCGCAGGGTCCCGCCGTTGAGGTACACCTCCCGGCCCCCCACGCCGCCCGTGGCGAATCCGGTGCGGATGGCGTAGGTGTCGAACGTGCCGCCGTTCAACTGGATGACGCCCGACGCGTTGGCGCTGCCGCTGTTATTGAGCCGGAGGTGCCGCACCTGCAACAGGCCACTGTTGACGATCAGCTCGCCCAGCGTGCCGGCCGTCGTTCCATAGCCGAGCACCATCTCGGCCCCGGATTCGGAACCGCTGATCTCATTGGTCCGGAGATACGTTCCTCCGTCAATAATGAGCCGGCCGGTTCCGGGCGTGCTCGAGTTGCTGCCGCCGATCAAGTCGGCCGCGCCCTGTGACCCGTTGTTGCCGCGCCCTTCCAGTACGCCCCCCGTCACCCGCAGTTGACCGTTTCCGTTCAGGCCGATGACCAGGGAGCGCGGAGTGCCGCTGATGCCCGCGAAAACCGTGGTGCCCATGGCCGCCGTGTATTGAAGCTCGTTGGCGGCGGATGGGTTGCTGACGTTCACGCGTGTCTCGCTGACCACTCCCGTCGGGGCGATCAAACCGCCCGGATTCCCAGCCGACCAGTTCGCGGCATTCATCCAATCGCTGTCCGTCGAACCGTTCCAGGTGTAGTTGGTCAGCGCCGCCGATGCCGTTCCGGCCATGAGGAGAAACACAACCCACACCCCCAGGACCATGACTCGCGATTTCATGCCGATTCCTTTCACTCTCGCCCGAGATACGGCGCGCTCACCCCATGCATCCCCGGCCCCCTGACGGCCCGTCATCGAGACCAGGGCGAATACGGTCATTTCTCTACTCCGAGCCGCACCGATTGCAAGGAGAAATGCCTTCACGGATCCTCGAAGAGCAGGAGGGCGCGGACGCGGAACAGGGAGCGATCCGACGGGACGCCGTTGGTCCAGGCGGTCGCGGTGGTGGTCACCTCGTTGCTCCAGGCGGCGGCCACCGGATCGCGGCAGGACTCGACCGTGTAGTCGGCCGCACTGCCGACGGGGTCCCACGACAGGCGAAATGCGTCGGGAATCCGCTCGATTGAAAGAAGGACCGGCTCGTAAACAAGCACGTCATCGATGGCCCAGTAGTTGACCATTTCCAGTTCGCCCCGCAGCGTCCACGCGAGCCACGTCGTATCGCCCAGGTTGTTCCGGACACGCACGGAGGCGGGCGGGGCGCTCGTGGCGTTCCAGGCGGCCTCGTCGATCCAGTCGACGCCATTGGTGCTCGACTGGACGGCCAGCTCGGCATCGGGCGGGACGAAGAACCACCCCAGGGCACTGCGGAAGGTGACCACGAGTGCCGACGCCCCGTGTGTGTCGAGCGGCGGGCTGACGAGGCGCGTAATCGCGCCGCTCGCGGTGTCGCCCGACACCATCATCTCCGGCGCCTCCCCGCCCGCGCACATCGGGCCGTCGCGTACGACAAACCACGGGGCATCGCAGTTGACCATCTGCTGCGTCCAGGCCTCGTCCCACGCGTCGGCGCTGAAGTCGGTCCAGTACGCCAGCGGCTTGAGGGCGGCCGAGCGCACGCGGAATCCCCACACCGCCCCCGTCGCCGTCTGGCCGGCGGCATTCCGCGAGATCACGCACCAGTAATGAGTCCGGCCTTGAATCAGCGGCCCGGGATCGAACGAGGCGGCGGCCTGGTCCGACAGCCGGAGCGCGGAAGCGTCGAGGGACGCGACCCGCGTCCGGTTCGTGTGGAAGTACAGATCGACCGTCGCCGTACCGGGCGCATTGCTCCACGCGAGATCCACGTCCGGCAGCGCCGTCCGCGCTCCGTCTTCCGGGAACGGCGCATAGGCCGGCTGCGGCGGCGGAGCGGCGGTGGCGTTGGAGAACACCGCGTCATCGATGAACCACTCATTGAACGCGCGCAGGTCCCCCACCAGGGCGAACGCCACGTACGTGGTCGCGCCCAGGTGGCCGGCGAGCGTGTACTGGAGGTTGGTCGGCCCCTCGTCCGCCACCGGCTGCCGGACGATCTCGTCCGTCCACGTTTCGGCGTCGGCGCTGGACTGGATCTTCATGAACAACGGGCCGTAGCCGGCGGTCTCGTCGAGATCCAGCCGGTGGCGGAACGACACGGCCAGCCACGGGGTGCCCGTGGTGGCGAGGGGAGGGCTGACGAGGCGCACGACCCCCGTGCCGCTGCCGAAAGAGCAGGCCATCTCGGGCGCGGCGCCGCCGGCGGACGCGGTGTCGGCCACGTTCCACGCGGCGCCCCCATCGCCCGCCTGCGTCCACGCGTGCGCCCACGGATTCGTGGCGAAGCCGGTGGCGTAGGGGAGCGCCTTCAGGGCCTCCGGCTGGGTCATGAACGACCAGACCGTCCCCGTGGTGAGCGTGCCGCCGGCGCCATGGGCGACCACCCGCCAGTACCGCATGACGTTGCGGGGCGGATCGGGCGGGTCGAAGGCGTTCGTCGCCACGTCCGACAGCACGCGCGCCGACGCATCCAGCGAAGAAACCAGCGCCAGACTGCCGCTGAAGTAGAGGTCAATGCTCGCGGTGCCCGCCCCGTTGTTCCAGGACAGCGGGCCGTCGACGAATGCGGCGGGTTCACCGTCGGCGGGGAAGGGGCCGTACGGTGGCTCCGGCGCGGCCGGCGGGACATCGACCGCGAGATTGTCGATATGCACGCCCTGGCCGTTGACGGACTCCGCGTATTTCACGCTCGACCAGAATCGCACGGCGAACAGGCCGGCGGGCAGCACGCCGAGATCCAGCGTCGCGCGCGTCCAGTTCGTGTTCGCATCCATCGGGTAGAAGTCGCCGCCCACCTGCCGCCACCCCTCGCCGGTATGCACGTCGATGCGCAGGTTCACGTCGCGGTCGTAGAGATTCCGCAGCATCCGGTAGTCGAACCGCAGGCGGTGCGGTCCGCCGGTCGACGTCAGGTGCAGGATCATCCGCGCCGTGTTGCGCCAGTTGATCCCGTCCTGTTCCGCGTAGTTCCAGATCTGCGACGGATCGCCCGGCTGCCAGTACACCACGTCCTCACCGCCGCCCTCCATCGCGATGCCGCCGTCGGCCGGGCCGGAGAGCGAACTCTGAATGCCCGCGCTCCAGCGGATGGCGGACCACGCGTTGGTGGTCAGCTCGAACGCGGCCGGGATGCCCGCGCCGAACGTCTGCGCGTACGGCACCGGCAGGATCTGCGGCGCGGCGGCCGTGAGGCGCCAGACCGGCCCGGTGTTCGCGCCGAAGGCGTTCGTGGCGAGGATTCGCCAGTAGTAGGTGGCGCCCGACTGCAGCAGGAAGCCCGGCGGAACCAGCGTGTTCGTGGTCGCCGCGATCACGCGCGCTTCCACCAGCGTGTTGGAGACCGCCGCGCCGTTGGTGGAGCAGTACACGGCGGACGCGTCGGCGAACATGCCCTCCGACCACTGCAGCAGCGTGGTCACCGGGACGTTCGTGGCCCCGTCGGCCGGGGCCGGCGTGTGCGGCGGGAGGGGCGGGCCGCCGGCGGCGAGAAGCCGGATGTCGTCGAGGTAGACGGCCTGCGACACCGGGCCGCCGAAATTCACGTAGGCGGCCGTGAGGTTGAAGCGGACCATGAACTCGCCGCCCTCGGTGTTGAACCGGCGCAGGTCGACGATGACTTCGCTCCAGGACGACGCGGTCCCCGACCAGACGCCATTGCTCCATTGCCCGTCGAAGATGTCGACGCTCAGCTCCGCGAAGTCGCCCGGGGTGACGCGGTACCAGAAGGCAAGCTGCGGATCCACCGCGGCGCCGAAGGTGCGCGTCAACGTCGAATTGGCCAGGTTGTACATCCCGCTCGCATGGGCCGTCGCCCGCGCGGCGCTGGCGCCTTCGTGGCTGTCCTCGCTCGACGGGGTCAGCGTGCCGCTGCCGGCGGGCGATGCGACCCACGCCGCCAGGCCCGTTTCGAAGCCATCCGTGAACGGCAGGGGGGCCGGCGCGGCCATCGTGGAGAACCGCCAGATCGGGCAATTGGTCGCGGGTCCGATGAGGTTCGAAGGCACGATCTGCCAGTAGTGGATCGTGCCGTAGGCGAGGTTCGTGAACGCGCGGACCGTCGTGTTGCCCAGCGGGAGGCCGTTCGCCAGGTTGGTCGGCGGCGCGCTGCCGCCTCCGTCCGTGCCGAAGAAGAGGAGGTAGTTGTCCGCCCGCGCGGCGGGTTGCCAGCGCAGCTCGCCGCGCGACATCACCCCCGTCGCCTGGTCGGTGGGCGACACGGGGGTGGTCGGACCGGGCGGCACGGTGTCGTCGTAGAGCGTGATGTCGTCGAGCCCCAGGCTCAGATCGCCGTCCCACCATCCGCGCTCGATGCCGCGGAAAGCGACGCGCAGGTCCGCCGCCTTGTAGGGTGTGAGATCGACGATCTCGTTCGTCCAGCCCGCCGTCGCACCCGTGCGCAGCAGGAGGCGGTTGGCGTGCCAGCCGCCGTGGTGAAAGACGAGGAGCTCGAGATAGTTGTTGGCGGCGCCCTTGTTGTACCAGAACGACAGCTTGGGATAGGTGGTCGCGGAGAGATCGAATCGCGGGGAGACGAGGTGGTTGGTCAGCGGCGTCACGGGGTTCTGGTACTCGACATCGATGTCCGTGTAGTAGCCCGCGCCGGTCGTGTGGTCCGCGTAGAAGTCGTTGTAGAACCAGCCGGTGCCGTCGTCATCGTAGCGATCGATCCAGCCGGGCGGGGGCGCGCCGGCGTGTTCAAACGCCTCCGTGCAGGGAAAGGCGGCGATGGTGGTGCGGCTTCCGGTCTGAAAATGCCGGATCGCCACGGTCTCGTTCGTGCCGTTGGCGTTGAAGGGAATCAGGCGCCAGTAGTAAGTGGTATTCGGGGTGAGATCGTCGAGCGGCCGGCGGCTGGCCGTTCCGGCGAGAACGACGCCGTTGAGAAGGTTCGTGGGTGTGACCGTGCCGCCGCCGTCGGTGCCGGCGTAGAGCCGGTAGCCGGTGGGGATCGCCCGCTTCTCCCAGCGCAGGGTCGCGAACACGGGAACGCCGGTCGCGCCGTCCGCGGGGGAAAGGTTCGACGGCGCCTCGGGCGCGTTGGTCGCCGCGAAGACGGTCACGTCATCCACGCAGACGTCCTCGGCCGACATCACATCCGAGGGCACGGTCGCGCGGAACCGGAACTGCGCATTGGTCGAGCGGTAGGGCGCGAGGTCGGCCATGGCCTCGATCCAGCCGTGCGGCGACCACGCCTGGCGGGCCCCGACCTGGACCCACCCGCCCGTGTGAAACGCCTCGAAGTAGAGGTAGGACTGCTTGCCCGAGGCCTCCTCGTCGCCGATGGCGAACCAGTACGCAATCGCCGGATTCGTCACGGCAGACAGATCGATGGCGGGCAGATTGAGGACCGAAGCCGTGGGTGAATGGTCCCAGCCGTCCGCGTGGAGGAAGTAGCTGCTGCCGGTCGTGTGATCGCCGTCCGGCGCGTCGATGGCGCCGGTGGTCGCGGTCCACGCGTCCACGCCCGAGGCCGGCTCGCTGGTCCATCCCGCCGGAAGAGCCCCGCCGTGTTCGAAGGTCTCGACGAACGGGAAATTGGTCACCGCCGCAGGGACAGTCGTGATGAATCCCACGGCTATCCCCCCCACCACACACCGCACGCACCTCGTTTTCATGCCCGCCGCCCTCCCGATCCGCCGCCGCGCCTCATCGTCCGGCATTGTAGATTGTCCCGCCGCGAGATGACACGCAAATGCGCATAGTCTTTTGCTTTTGCAGGTGGCGCGGGGCCTCCGGACCCGCCGCCCAGCCGACTGTCGCGCGCATGAACCGTGACGCAGGGAGCTTCAGCGAAGCCGGCTCAGCGCGCGTCAGAAGGGGCGCGGAGCAGGGTCTGTCCCTGCCAGTGCAACACCGGCTGTGCGCGCGGGGGGACGGGAGGCGGACGGGTGAAGAGCAGGGCCGAGTAGTGCTCGAAGTCGAGGCGGTCCCATGCGACGGCATCGCCGCAGACCGCCCGCAGGACGCGTTCGCAATCGGAGGCGGCGGGACGCGCGGGGACGACCGCGATCCCCGCCGCCGGCCGGAGTGTCCGGGACACGGCGGTGTCCGGGAACTTGGGGTTGTAGCGCGGATAGGTCGCGGTTCCGCCTTTCGCCGCCGGATGCCGCTGTCGCAATTGCGCGCCGAGCCACCGGTCGCAGGCGGCCAATTCCACGTGGCGTTCCCGCAGCGCGGCCGCGATGGCGTCCACTTCGGCGGCGTTCGCCGCCGTCGGCGTTCCCGCCGTCCCCGCCTCGAAGGCAAAGAACTCGGCCACCTGCCAGCGATGGCTGTACGCGCCCGCCCCCGCGATCATCCGCACGCGCAGCCGGCGGACCGCCGCGGGTGCGAAGCGGCATTCGAGGAGGGCATGATAGCCGTTCACCCACGCCCGGTTGCCGGCGACGTACACCGCGGCCATCCGCGGCGCCGGGGGGCGCAAGGGACGGTATTCCCCCGTCGCCGCGGCGCCCTCGACCGCGAAGTCCTGCGGCAGGGCGTCCTGAACCGGATCGGGGGCGATCATCCACACGCGGTCAATCGTGCGCTCACGGTCGAAATCCACGGTGAATCCGCTGTCGCCGCTGCACGGCCCCTCGATATGCGTGTCGGCCCGGCGGTCGATCAGCGCCTCCGCATGCCCCGGCGCCGTCCGCTGGAGGGTCACGCGCATCATCGCCGGGTCCACCGCCTCGCCCCCGGCCGGGACCCCATGCAGGTCGTGGAAGAGCGTCAGCCAGGAGGTCCGGGTCTGGCGGAACTCCATCCCGACATCGCGCAGGGCGTTCGAGAGGGCATCCGCGCGGCCGCGCAGGGTGGCGAAGCCTGTCGAGGGATCGGTCTCCGCCTGCTCGGCGTGGGGACGGTAGCGCTCGTCATAGACCGACACGAAGGCGGGATCGCCGCGGCTGGTGAAACTGAGCATCTGGCCCTGGTGGCCGAAGATCTCTCCACCGGCGAGCATCACGGTGTGCAGTCCGGCCGCGCGCGCCTTCGCCACCACATCCTGACGGTCTTCCATCGCCATGGCCCGTCGCGGAGCGCGGTCGACGACTTGCATCACGGCCGCGGCCGCGTAGTGCAGGGTCCAGGCCCCCAGCAGCACCAGCGCCGCTCGCCGGACCCAGCGCCGAGACGAGGCCAGCGGCGCCGCAACGAGGGCCGCGAGGCCGGGCGCCCAGAGCGGGATGACATAGCGCGCCGCCTTTACCGCCGCCATGGCGTGCGGAAGATAGAGGGCGAGAAAAAGCGCCGCGCAGAGGCCGGGGAACATCAGCCGTCCGAACTCGCGCGCCCCGCGCCGCGCCTGTCCGAGGCGCACCGCGTAGAGCGCGGCCGACGCGCCGAGCATCGCGAGCACCGCGCCCCGAAGGAGAGGAGAGACCCAGCCGCTGAACAGGTGGCTGCGAAGCGGCCGGTGGAAGAGCCCGACGGCGTTGGACCACAGGTCGGCCCTGGCGAAGTGAAACACGGCCACATGAGCGCCGGCCTGGGTGACGCCCGCGCAGGCGGGCACCGGCCACACTCCGAGCAGGAATGCGGGCACGGCGGCGGCGAGCGGAAACCAGCGCCGCCACGAGAACCGTCCCCGCGCAACGTACACCGCCAGCACCAGCCCGCCCGGCAGCAGCCAGGCGGCGGCGATGAAATGCGTCCACAGCGCCACGCCGGCGAATAGGCCCAGCGCCTGTGCGTAAAGCCACACGGCCGTCGGCCGGAGCGCGCCCGAGGCGATCCGCAGGCAAAGCCACAGGCAGAGGGTGCCCCAGAAGAACGCCGCCGGGTAACCTCCATACGTGCCGACGCCGTACCAGAGGATCTCCCAGCTCGGCACGGCCGTGACCAGGGCGGCGGCGAGGCCCGCGCGCACTCCGTACAGCTCGCGGAAGACGAGGAACATCGCTCCGATCCACCCGAGGGAGAACAGGATCGGCGAGAGGGAAAGCGTGAACTCCGAGACGCCGAACAGCTTGAACATCAGCGCCGCAAGATAGGCTTCGAAGCCGCCGAAGTAGTTCTGGCCGTAGAAGAACAGAGGCCGTTCGCCCTTCTGCAGGATGTTGACGGCCATCAGGCCGACCGTCCCCGTGTCGAAGGTGGAGCAGAACGCCTGCGCCGCCACCCACGCGCGCAGGGCGAAGCCGGCGACAAGAATCGCCGCCAACGCCAGGATCGTGCGGCCCGTCACCTGCCGCGATGACCACGCCTCCGACATTCCGCTGAGAACCCGGGGCCAGTGTAGCGGCTGACCCGCGCAAACTCAAAATCCATTCGTGGCGCCGAGACGGACTTCCGCCGCTCGCAGGCCGTCGGATTCCGCGGCCACATGGATGACGCCGCCGTTCCCGGCGCGGGTCCGGACGATCGCCATCGCCTTGCCGTAGAACAACCGTCCGCGGTCGGCCACGAACGGGTCCAGCGACAGCGGATCGCCGTTGCCGACGGCCGCGAGGTCCGCCGGTCCCGTCACCTTGAATCGCACGGGGACATCCGCGAGGGGACAGGGAATGCCATCCCTGTCCACCGCCTCGACCCGCACATAGGAGAGATCGTCGCCGTCCGCCCGCAGGTCCGTCCGGTCCGGCGACAGCCGCAGGGCCGCGGGCTCGCCCGCGGTGCGCCGAACGGCCTCGCCGATCTTCCGGCCGTCGCGATAGGCGACCGCTTTCAGCTCCCCCGGTTCATAGGGCGCCTCGTTCCACCGCAGACGATAGACATCCGTCACGGCGTAGTACGGATTCTCCGCGCCGCCGGATTCCGCGTTCAACCGCACTTCGCGGATGCTCGCCCACTGGTTCTCCTTTGCGCCGGTGACGACGATGCGCACATGGCGCCCCGTCGCGTCGAGACCGAGCGAGGCCTGGATGCTCTGGACGCCGGCGGCGCGCTGGTCCGCGGCCGTACGCCAGGCGGTTCCGTCGTCCGACACGTCGAGGCGGAACCGGTAGCCGTCGGCGTCCTGCTCCCAGTCGATCGTGCAGAACCGCAGCGGCGTCGGGGCGCCGAGATCGGTCTGCCACCACTGCGGAAACGTTCCATCCGCGGCGCACCAGCGCGTCTCGGGATCCCCGTCCGCGGCCAGGGACGCGCGGTTGCCCTTGTCGGTCTCCTCGGACGAGGCGAGGGAGGGCCGCCCCGCGGGCAGCGCCGTGGCGCGGGGCGTCGCGAGTTCCGCCAGGCTCTTCTTCCGCCGGCGGCCCAGGCTGCGGCCGTTCAGAAACAGCTCCGCCTCGTCGCCGCTCGTGTAGACGTAGACCGGCACCGGACGTCCCTCGTGTCCTTTCCAGTTCCAGTGCGGCAGCAGGTGCACGGTGGCCTCGCGCGTGTTCCAGAGGCTGCGGTAGAGGAAGAACCGGTCCTTCGGCACGCCGCAGAGGTCGACGATGCCGAAGTAACTGCTGCGGGCCTCCCGCGCGAACGGCGTGGGCTCGCCGAGGTAGTCGAATCCGGTCCACACGAACTCGCCCGCGCAGTAGCGGTCCTCGGCCATGCGGCGGAACTCGAGATCCGGGAGGTCCGACCACTGCGCCGCCGTGCGGTCATGGGAAGAGAGCTGCTTGGCGGGCGAGTAGTCCGTCTTGCTCCGGGGCAGCGGGAGTTCGTAGTAGCCGACCGTGCTGAAGGCCGACGCCGATTCGCTGTACACCGCCGGCTTGTCCGGGTAGCGCTTCCGGGCCTGGGCGTACTTGCGGTCGTAATTCCAGCTCATGATGTCCACCGCGTCGAGCACATGGCTGTTCGGATTCACGGCGACGGTCATGTGGCACCCCAGGGTGGTCGGCCGCGTCGGGTCCCACCCCCGGAACATCTCCACGACGCGCCGCACCAGCTCGGGAGAGCGGCCGTCCCGATTGCCGAGGATGTCGCCGATCTCGTTGCCGATCGACCAGACGACGACGGACGGATGGTTGCGGTCGCGCAGGATGAAGTTGCGGATCTCGGGGACGATCGGCCCGGCCACGAACTCCGCCGTCGGTCCCCGGAAGCCCGCGGTGCCGCCCCACTTGTCGAACGCCTCGTCGAAGACGACCAGCCCCATCCGGTCGCACAGGTCGAGCAGGTCGGGCGCGGGCGGATTGTGGCTGGTGCGGATGGCGTTGACGCCCATGTCCTTCATGATCTCGAGCTGCCGCTCGATCGCGCGCGGCAGCAGGGCGGCGCCCAGCGGGCCCTGGTCGTGATGGTTGTTCACGCCCTGGAGCTGCAGGCGGCGGCCGTTGAGGTGGAAGCCGTCATTCACGGTCCATTCAAAGGTGCGGATGCCGAAAGGCGTGTCGAGGGTGTCGCATTCACGGCCGTCGCGGGAGACCGCGGAATGCACGGAGTACAGTCGGGGCGTCTCGACGTCCCAGCGCTGGGGGCGATCCACCACCACCTCCTGGTCGAACTCGAAGGCCTCGGCGGGCGACAGGGTGCGGCGGGTTTCCGCGCCGCCCGCCCGGCGGCCGGCGGGATCGCGCACCTGCGAGGAGAGGACGACGTCGTGCGCCTGCGCGGTCGCGTTGGTGACCGTGGTGCGGACGCGGACGTGCGCGCGGGCATCGGTGACGTCGGGCGTGGTCACGGCCACGCCCCAGACCGGCACATGCACCGCATCGGCCAGTATCAGCGTGACCTTGCGGTAGATGCCGGCGCCCGGGTACCAGCGCGACTCGTGGCTTCGCGTGTCGGCGTGGACGGCGACCACGTTGTCGAGGCCGAACGCGGCCGGCCCGGTGATGTCGAGCCAGAACGAGTTGTAGCCGTATCGCCAGGAGCCCGCTTCGTGCCCGTTCAAGTAGACCGTCGGATGCGACATGACACCGTCGAACAGGAGGATCGCGCGGCGGCCGCCGGGATCGGCATCGAGCCGGAACGTCTTGCGATACCAGCCTTCGCCGCGCCACGGGAGCTTGCCTGTGTGGCCCGGTTCGTCGGCGTTGAAGGGTCCGGCGATCGCCCAGTCGTGCGGCAGCCGCACCGGCGTCCAGGCGCTGTCGTCGAACGCCGGGGCAGCCGCCTCTTCCGGATCCCCCCTGGCAAACCGCCAGTCGGCGTTGAAGTTCCGCGTTTCGCGCGCGGCGGCAATGCGCACCGCCCACGACACCGCGGCCGTCAGGGCGACGATCAATGTGCTTCTCATGGCTGTCCCCCGCTGGATGGCGCTGCTTCGTTATCGGTACCGCATGCCGCACCGCAATCCCAGTCGAAAAGCCCGCCCTTCCCCCGCACCCGGGCGTCTTTCGCGAAGGCCTCGAAGGCCGGGGGGCGGCGATGACATCCGGCTCACGAAGCCCACGCTGATCCACCCGCGTTCTCTCTGCGCTCTCTATGCGGGACAACATCCGGGACCGAAGGCCTGTCGTTCATGTCCCGCTCACCAAGAGAACGCGTTGGCGGGCGCGATGCGAGGCCGGTCGTGGAGGAGGCGCGGCCAGCCGCCGTGGAAGAGGGGGCCGCGGCCGCCGCCCAGACCGGGCGCGAGCCGCAGGCCCTGGTTGACATAGGCCTTGGCGAGCGCCGCCGCCTCCTCGAGCGGTTTTCCCAGCGCCACGAAGGCGGCCAGCGCGGCGGAGAACGCGCACCCCGTGCCATGGCCCGCGCGCGTGCGGAGGCGAGGGCTTACGAGCCAGAAGCGCCGCTGCGCGGAGAAGAACAGGTCCGCACAATGCCGGCCGGCGGCGTGCCCGCCCTTGAGCACCACGGCCCGCGCCCCCATCGCAAGCAGTCGTTCCGCCGCGCGCATGGCGTCGGCGCCCGATCGCACGCGGAGACCGGTCAGCGCCTCCGCCTCCGGCCGGTTGGGGGTCAGCAGGTCCACCCGCGGGAGCAGGCGTCGCACCAGCGCCCGCCGGCCTTCCGGGCCCAGGAAAACCGCGCCCGCGCTGGCTCCAAGGACCGGATCGCACACGACGAACACATCCCGAAGATCGGCGAGCGCGGCGGCCACGGCGCGAACGACGGCCGCGTTGGGAAGCATGCCGATCTTTACGGCGGCGGGCGGGAGATCCTCGCGCAGGGCCTGGATCTGCGAGGCGACAAGCGCGGGCGACACTGGCCGCAGCGACAGGACGCGCCGCGTGTTCTGCGCGATCACGGCGGTGATGACACAGCCGCCATACGCGCCGAGGCCGTGAAAGACCTTCAGATCCGCCGGAAGGCCCGCCCCGCCGCTGGGATCGGCGCCGGCGATGGTCCACGCCACCGGGATTCGCGCGCGACTCCGCCGGGGCGGCTTCATGAGCCGTCCCGCCGCTTCGATTCCGTCGCGGCCTTCCGCTCCGGGGCGGGGGGTGCGGTCCACAGCGATTGACGCCAGGCGCCCTTGAGCCGTTCCACCCCTTCCTGCGCCGGACGGTCGATCGGCCCGACGAGCTCCACCGCCACCCGGCCGTTCTCCGCGCGCGACTTCGCCCACTGCGGCACGTCGCGCGGGTAGAGGGCCTCGGCCCGCACGGGCATGACGGGTTTCCCGTTGATTCGCCACGGCCCGAGCAGGACGGTGATGCGGGGGATCTTCTCGAGCGGGATGCGAGCGCCGTAGATCTCGACGAACGAGGCCGCCGCGCGGCCGAACTCGAGATCCGTTCCCTCGAAACGCAGCGCCCCCACCCGGGTCTCCGTGTTCGTCCCGGCCGGGCGGACGAAGGCCCCGAACCACGTGTTCGTGCGGCCGGCCGTCGTCTCTGTCTCCAGCCGCCGGATGGCGTACGTATAGCGGCCGGCCGACCACCGGAAGGGGCGCCGGGCGCTGACAAACTGTCCTTCGTAGCCGCCGCTCTCGAACAAGCCGTCCTCCATCTTCCTCACCGCCCCGATATCGCGCGTGTCCCAGCGCGAGAAGATCGCGCCCGGGCCGATATAGGCCCGCTTGCCGTGCGGATACTCGCGGAAGCCGTCGGACTGCGTCTGCAGACCCCCGTAGAAGTTGATCTTGTCGAGGGTGGCAATGCCGATGGCGCCGATATAGAGGCGGATGGCCGGGTCAATCTCCCCCCGGATCTCTACGTCGATCTCGTAGCTCTCGAGCGCCGGCCGGTCCCCGAAATGCCACCAGAAATCGGCTAGGTGCCAGGGGGTCGCGCCGATTTCATCCGCCGGCTCGGGCGCCGCGGCCGCGAGGGCGGCGATGGGGGCCGCCAGAACGGCGGCCGTGATCCATGCGCATTTCATGGCTCTCCGATAGCATATCCGGCGCGACGCCGCAACGGACGGCGCGGCGCCGCTGGGGGCGCGGCATCCTTGCCGCGTCATCGTCGTTCCACCGCGCTCAGGGCAGCGCGGACCCAACACGGCGGCGCGGCTCGCCGGAAGAACGCGGCCCTCCCACCGTCCGTTCCCCGGGGCGATGGCGCCGCCCCTCGTCAGGCCCGTCCGCGCCGGTGGAGACGACGATACCGGGCGGGGGTGACGCCGGTGAGCGTGCGAAACTGCTTCGTGAAGTAGCTCTGGTCGCCGAAGCCCAGTTCATAGGCGAGATCGGCGCAGGGCCGGTCCGACGATTCCAGCAGGGCCCGCGCCTGCTCCACGCGGAGCCGGCGGATGTGCTGCACCATCGTCCGCCCGGTGCACTCCCGAAGCAGGTGGGCGAGACGGTGGGGTCCGATCCCGGCCGCGCGCGCCGCGTCGGCCAGGCGGACCGGTTCGGTGAAATGCGCGGCGATGAATTCCAGGGCCTGTCGCACGCGTTCGTTTCCGCGGTTGTGCCCCTGGAGCTCGATCGCGTCCATGAACTCCTCGAGCGCGGACCGCATGGCGCCGCACACCTCCTCGAATTCCCGCGCGCCGATCAGCCGCTCCACCCACGACGCGTGGCGGCTCATCAATGGCTCCAGGACCGGATGGTCCTCGATCGCGGCGCGGACGAGGTAGCCCAGGAGCTCGATCACGCGCGCCCGCACCACCGCCACGCGCGGCGTCCGCAGGAAGATCGCGGCGAGGATCCGGTTGAGCATCCGACGGGCGGCGGAGCGGTCGCCCACCCGCAGCAGCGCCAGCAGGGTCCGCTCGTCGTCCAGGCTCCACGGCGAGGCGCCTCCCGCGCGCTTGGCTTCGTGGATCGCCTCTGCAATGCCGCGTTGCTGCTGGGCGGCCTCGCGGTTCCGCCGCAGGATCTCCGGGCGCGGCGGGCCGGGCGGATAGACCGCCTCGAACAGGGCCTCCGCCGCCGCGCGGGCCGCCGCGACGGACCGGGTCGGCCGGCGGGCGACATAGCGCTCCGCCGCCGCGCGCTTCATGCCCGCCTGCGCGAGGTAGTTCACCGCCGCCGCCCGGCCCGCCGGCCCCTCCTCCTCCACCGACACCTCCCCGCCCGACACCCCGCCCCGCAGCGTCTCCCCTTCCATCAGCGGCACGATCCACGACAGCAGCCCCGGAGCCGGGCAGAAGACGCACGATTCGCCCCACCGCACCGACTCGCCCAGCGCATCCCTGCGCGCGCCGGCCAGCACATGCCACTGCGATGCGTCCGTGGCGCGCGCGCCCACGAGCCGTCCGTGGAGATCCACGGCGACGGCCGCGAGCCCCGTGCGGGCGCGGTACGCCCGCCGCGCGGCTGCCAGAAATGCCATGCGCAATTTCATCTTAGTTCGATCCCACAAATAGGTCCAATAGGTCCAATATGACCTATTCTCCTGATTTCGGGAAGTACTCTCCAGCAAGAAAACACCAAAACGGAACACAATCCCCCTATACGGCGCGCCCCGGCCGCGCACAGAATCCCCGCGAAAGGATGCATACCGGACATGAACGGACGCGAGCTGTTGATCTCGGCGGTGCGGGGGGCGGCGACGCCGCGGCCCGCGTGGGTGCCTTTTGTGGGATGCCATGGCGGGAAGCTGATCGGGCGGACGGCGGCGGAGTACCTGCGGTCCGCCGATCTGCTGGTGGAGGGCCTCAAGCGGGCGGCCGAGCTGTACCGGCCGGACGGCCTGCCCGTGATCTTCGATCTGCAGGTGGAGGCCGAGATCCTGGGCTGCGCGCTGCACTGGGCGGAGGAGGTGCCGCCGTCGGTCACCGCGCACCCGCTTTGTGCGGCGGCCCTGGAGGACCTGCCGGCCGTGGACGCCTCGAAGGGCCGGTTGCCGATGATCTTCCGCGCGCTCGACACCCTGCAGCGCGATCTGGGCCGGGACGTCGCGTTCTACGGCCTCATCTGCGGCCCGTTCACCCTGGCGCTGCACCTCATGGGCAACGACATCTTCCTGGAGATGTTCGACCGGCCCGATCACGTGCGGAGGGTGACGGAGTTCTGCGCGGACGTCGCGATCCGAATGGCGGGTTGGTATCTCGACCACGGCGCGGCCGTGGTGGCGGTGGTGGACCCGATGACGAGCCAGATCTCTCCGGAGCACTTCGAGCAGTTCGTCACGCCGCCCATCAACCGTGTGTTCGACGCGATCCGCGCCCGCGACGGGCTGTCGTCGATCTTCGTCTGCGGCGACGTCACCCGGAACCTCGACGTCATGTGTCGCACGCACGCGGACAACATCTCCGTCGACGAGCAGATCTCCATGCCGCGCCTGCGCGCCCTGTGCGAGCCCCGGGGGAAGTCGTTCGGCGGCAACCTCAAGCTCACCTCCGTCCTTCTTCTGGGCGCGCGCGACGATGCGTGCCGGGAGACGATCCGGATCCTCGACGAGTGCGGCCCGAAGGGATTCGTGCTGGCGCCGGGGTGCGACCTGCCCTACCACACCCCGTCGGCCAACCTCTCCGCCGTCGCGGAGATGGTGCACGACGCGTACCGGCGGGACGTGGCGCGCACGACGCTCAAGGCCGCCGTGAAGGATGCCTTCGACGACATCGCCCTGCCCGACTACGAAGCGCGTCACGCGGTGATCGTCGACGTGATCACCCTGGATTCCACATCCTGCGCCCCCTGCCAGTACATGATGGAGGCCGTGGAGCGCGCCGCGATGGCGACGCCGATCCGCGTGTTCGTCAACGAGCACAAGATCAAGGTGCGCCAGGGGCTCGGCATGATGACCCGGCTGGGGGTGCAGAACCTGCCGACGATCTGCATCGACGGCGACATCAAGTTCGCGTCGATCATCCCCGACCAGAAGACCCTCGTGGCGGCGATCGAAACGGCCGCCCGCGCCAAGATGAGCACTACATGTTGAAGCGGCGAGCAGAGACCACGAGTGAATGCAAATGAAACGCATAACTCGCGCGACTCACAGACGGCGCAGACGAATTACTAATCGTGCGAAACAGATCCTCGAAAAGCAAGGATGCCCCATTGACAATCGGCAATTGGCCATCGGCCATTCCCCTGGCCCTGGTCACCGGCTTTCTCGGAAGCGGCAAGACGACGCTGCTGCGGCGGCTGGCGGCACGGGCGGAGGAGGGGCGGCCCCTGCTGTTCCTCGTGAATGAGTTCTCGGCGACGGACGTCGACGGGGTCCGCCTGCGCGAGGCGGGGCTCGAGGCGGTGACGATCGCGGGCGGCAGCGTCTTCTGCCGGTGCCTCGTGACGGAATTCGTCGGACACCTGCGCGAGATCGCCGGGCGCTGGGGGCGGCGCGCGTTCGCGGGCGTGGTGGTGGAGGCGAGCGGCATGGCGGACCCCCGCGTGGTCGGCACGATGCTGGCCGAGACCGGGCTGGACGCGCTGTTCCGCCTGCACTCGGTGACGGCGGTGCTCGATCCGGTCCGGTTCCTCAAGCTCCTGCACACCCTGCCGGCCATCCGCTCGCAGATCGAAGCGGCGGACGTGGTGATGCTGAACAAGACGGACCTGTACGCCCCGGAACAGGTCGAGGTGGCGGCCAACGCGGCGCGCGGGATCAATCCCCTCGCCCGGCTGGCGCGCACGTCGTACTGTGAAACGCCCGTGGACCTCTTTCCCGCAGCGCCCTCCCCGCACGGCCGTTCCGGCGAGTTCGCCAAGTGTCGCGATCCGAACTTCCGCACCCTCTCCGTGCCGCTGCCTGGTCCGGTCGACCTCGAGCGGCTGCGAACGGCGGTCACGGCGGCCGGCGACGACCTCTACCGGCTCAAGGGATATGCCGAGATCGACGGACGACTTGCGCGGGTGGATTTCGCGGGATCGGAGGTCGACGTTCAACCGGCCGCGGACATCGGCCAGCCGCGGGAGCTGGTGGCGATCATGCGCGGGGATTCGCAGGACCGGGTCGCCTCCCTGATCCGGCGGGTGTAGACCGTCCCCCCGTCCGAGATCCATCGCGCGCAGGGAACGCGGGCAGGATTGCCCGCGGTACGGGTCCTGGGCGTACCGCGCGCAATCCTGCGCGCGATCAGTCCAACGGCGCGTCAGAGATGCCGCGCCCCACCCATCGTCGGCTCGATCCGCGAGGTGGGGCGGGGCCTCGGACCCGCCGCCGGCCAGTCTCGTCCTCGTCGTCTTCGTTCTCGATAACCGCCCAGGATACGAGACTCTGTCGAGGACGAAGGACGAGGACGATTGCAGGAATACGACACTGAGATTACGGGCAGGAATACTCAGGGCTGCGACGAAGGCGCAGCATCCGGCGACGGCACGGCGTTCCCGCGGACCACCAGATTCGTTCCGTCCCATTCCGCGAGGGCCCACGGAGAGGCGTCGGGGGCCGATTCGACCACGGACGTGAGCGTGTAGTAGGGGATCTGACGGATGCGCTGAAACGCGCCCGGATGATCGTGCCCCTGAAACACCGCGAGCACGCGGCCGGATTTCTCCAGCGCTTCGCGGACCGCGGCCGCGTTCTTCACTGCAAGGGCCCCCGTTGTGTCGAGGCGCTGGTGAACGAACACGAAGGCCGGCCCCTGTGCGGCGGCGAGATCCGCGCGAAGCCATTCCAGTTCCGCGGCCGGGATATTGGAGTCTTCCCACGTGAACCGGCCCGGCTCATACGGCGAACCGTCGGCGATGAAGTCCGCATCGAGCACGATGAAATGCGCGCCGCCGGCGTCGAAAGAATACCACGTCGCCTTCGCCGGTTGTCCGCCGTTGCGCACTTCCGCGAGGAACTGCGGCTTGGTGATGCTGTCGACGTCGTGATTCCCCAGCACGTGGTGGACGGGGCCATCGAAACGCCGGAACTCCGCCTCAATGGTCCGCAGGTGCTCGATCGTCCGCGCCGGCTCGGCCGGCTGGTCCTGGTCCTTGAAATCGCCCAGCTCGACGAAGAAGTCCGCCCGTTCGTTCTTCATCGCCTCGACCGCGCGGCGCACTTTCTCCCTCGCGGCGCGGTAGTGTCGCCGGCCGCGGTCAGGCGTGTCGGCATAGTGGACATCGGCAATCAAGCCGAACCGGATCTTCGACACAGGCGTATCCGATGCCGCCCGTGCGACAAGCGGTAGAAGGCAGGCCGCCCCCGCGGCGTGGAAGAACTCGCGGCGGCTCCGAATCCGTGAGGTCGTCACTATCGAACGCTCACTCATGCCCCCACTTTGTCCCAGGACCTCAAGCGGTGCAACCGAAGTCTCCAGAACCACGACTCAAGACGCGAGACCCTCACCCCCGTCTCGACGCCCGGCTCATGGCACGCTCGGCCTCGCGTTCGGCCGTGCGCCGTTTCAACGTCTCGCGTTTGTCCTCGAGCTGCTTGCCGCGGCACACCCCGAGCTCGATCTTGGCGATACCGCGCTTGAAATAGAGCCGCAGAGGGATGAGGGTCTGTCCCTTCACCTGCGTCAGGCCGTAGAGGCGGGCGATCTCCTTCGCGTGCAGCAGGAGGCGGCGCTTGCGCTTGGGGTCGTGGTTGTGGACGTTCCCGCAGCGGTAGGGCTGGATGTGGGCCTCGATCAGCCACGCCTGCCCGTTCTCGATCTGGGCGAAGGCCTCGTTGAGGCTGCACAGACCCTCGCGCAGGGACTTGACCTCGGTGCCGCGCAGCTCGATCCCGGCCTCGAGCGTGTCGAGCACGGTGTACTCGTGCCGCGCCTTGCGGTTCGTCGCCGCGATCTTGAGGCCGCCCTCGCCGCCGCCCCGGGTGTCCTTCGATGTCATCTGCTGCCGCCTTCCGGAGACGCATCATACCGCCCTGTGGGCCGCTTGCAGGCGAAATCGTCAGCGCCAGTAGTAATGCCACGCGTAGCCCAGATCCGCCGGCTTGCCGGACTCCAGCGTGACTTTCCACGTGACGCGCCCCACGCCGTTGAGGTGGTGCCACCACCACGGCCAGCTATACCAGCTCCACCAATACGGATACTCCTCGCCGCCCACGGGCTGGTAGTCCGTGCCTTCGAAGACGTTGTTCATTTCCACCTTGCCGTCATGGTCGGCGCTGTCGATCTGCCCCAGCGCGTGGCGAACCACCTCCACCTCGACCGACTGCGTCCGGTGATTGGTCAGGCGGACCTTGCCGTCCAGATCCACGCGCATGTAGCTCGTGCTGTTCATCGTCACCGCATTGGGGGTCCGCTTCGTTTCCGAGTCGGACTTCTTCACCTGGATGTCGACCGCCGCCGTGATGGCCAGGTCGGCGCTGGCCCCGCTGGCGGCGTACGTCATCATCCCCTGCGCCAGCACCCGGCCCTCCCGCAGGACGAGCGCCGGGGCGGTGGTGAAGGGATAGGCGCTGTCGTTCTTCAGCCGCGCCTTGTGCATGACCCTCGGCGCGTTGAACAGACGGGCCAGCTCGGCCTGTTGCTGGGAGTTCAGATTCTGACGCACCTCCGGCGGCGGCGCGAAAGGCACGTCCAGGGCGAAGACATCCTCATACGGCACGGTCATCTCCACAAGCGGGAGGACAACTCGTTCGCCCTTCCGGAGGGTGACATCGGGCACGGTGAAGACGAAGAGATCCTCGCGCCTGGCCCCTTCCGGAACCGGGGCTTCTCCGCCCTCCGCCGGCTGGACGTCGCTCCGGTAGTCGCCCATGCGCGCGACCTGCGTCATCATGGCGTTGCTGAAATTGCTGGCGAGGGCGCTGGCGCGCGCCCGGCCGGCGTCGGCCTGGAAGAACTGCGAGAGATGGGCCGCGGTCTGCTGCAGGCCGATCGGGTCGACGGTGTCCTTGAAGTAGAACGTCGGCACGCCGATCACCAGCTGGAGCGTGGTGCCGCTGAGGTCGCACATCTCGTTGAGCACCGTGGCCTGCAGCTTCACGACCGCCTTGCCCTTGCCGTCCAGGTCCACCTTGTAGCTCGGGATCCACCGGATACCCTTCTGGAGGTAGACCAGACCGATCTTCGCGGCCGGCGCGGCGGGCTGGCCCCGCCAGTCGAGCCCGAGCGTAAGGAACCGCCGCATCTCCTCGGACGACACCTTCCCGTTCGGCGGCTGCTTGAAGGTCACGTCGCCGATCCGCCCCACGTCGACCGCCTTCGTGCCCTCGGCGGTCTTCAGCAGGACCAGCGGTCCTTTCTCGGGAAGCCGCTCAGCGGCGCCCGGCGGACTGGTGGCGGCCAGTTCTTCGGCGCTGCGCGTCGGAAAGCCCAGGATGCTGGCCGGATACGAGACCTGGTTGGTCTCCGTAACGATCGCCTCCGCCCCGACGTTGGCCTCGAGCACCTCGCGCAACGTGAGGGCGGTCCGCCGGATCGCCGTTCGCCGCTCGCCGGCCACGACGGACTTCAGGGACGTCCGTGCGTCGGTCGAATAGGCCCAGAACGTCCCGATGACCGGGTTGGGCAGGTATTCGAGGACGACGTCGCCCCGGCTGTCCGTGGGCGCGGCGCCTTCGTGCAGCACGAAGGCGTGGCCGTCCTTGAACACGGTGACTTCCTTGACGGGAAGCGTGCGGGCGACGGCGCCCGTCTCCGCGGCGGCGAGTCCGGTCCATCCCGGGACAAGCGTCGCGGCCAGCAGCGCGAGGGGGCGGTGGTTCGTTTTCATGCCGCGGAGTATGCCGGGCGGCGAAGAGGAAGTTGTCATACGGATGTAAAGAGGATGCAAAGTCTTCTGCGCGGAAGACGTCACCGTTGTGGACGGGCGCCGCCCAGGAGGGCGCCGATGTTCTCCGCCCCGGTGGACTTGACGGCATCGGGGTTCTGCTTCGTCCATGCCTGCGCGCGCACCCGCAGGTCGGGCAGGGGGAAGGTCGCGGGCTGCAGGGAGAGCGCGGCGAGCACATACCGCCGCAGGGGATCGCTCGCCGCCCCCTGTTCGAAATACGAGGCGATCGCGGTCACCTGGTCGGATGCGCCCTGCTGCAAGACGGCGTACAGGGCCTTCTGCACGCGCGTCGCCGCCTCGCGTTCGCGCTCGAGTTGGCGGACGTTGTTGGGATTGTACACGAGGTTCTCCCACAGCCTTCCCGCCGCGCACAGCGCGAGCCGCCGGTCGAACACGTTCATCGGGTGAGACGGGCCGGCTCCCGCGCAGAAGGCGAGATCCTCCAGCACGAGCATCAGATCGCCGTTGCCCACGAACGACGCATGGGCGCGCCAGCGCCGGTACTCGGGCAGATCGGCGGGCAGCTCCGGCAGCGGCGTCGTGGGCGCCCACGCCAGCAGCGCGCTTTCCAGGTCGCATTGCCCGCGGAGCGCGGTATCGCGCACGCCGGCGCTCAAGGCCTTCAGCCGCGCCGCCGCCGCCCTCCGCTTCGCGTCGTCCGCCAGCCCTCCTTCTCCGGCCCACGCCAGCGCGCGTTGCAGCCGGATCCTCAGATCCTCGTTCCCCGTCCAGAGGCGCGCCGGCAGCTCGACATCGCCCACCGAGGGCAGGGCCGGGGGCGCCGGCTCGGCGAGGCGCCGCGGCTGGGGGATCCCCGCCGGATCATCCGTCTGGTACAGCCATTCGCGATACAGGGCGATGGCCGATTCGGCGCGGGCGACGTCGGTCGAGACCGACGCGAGGGCCGAACCCTCCCACTCGCGCGCCAGGCGGTCATAACGCGCGGCATACTCCGCCCACTCGAAGCGCGGAGGCTCCCCCGACAGAAGACGGCCGAACCCGGCCGCGTTCGCCGCCGAGGGCCTGCCCAGCGCCTCGAGCGCCGCCAGACGCTTGCGGCCGTCGCTCGGCGTCCAGTCCGCCAGCCGCGGGCCCTGCACGGTCGGCGTGTCGCCGGGCTGGATGGAGAGGCTCTTCGTCACCGGCGCGTGATCGTCCCGCAGGAACTGGATCTCGTAGGCGCGCCCCGGCGCCAGCCTGACGCTCGCGCGTCCCGGACCGGCCGCGGTGGGGCTGAGGTTCGTGTTGGCGATCTTCACCACGGCGGGCGACTCCGACGCGGGAGGCGGCTCGAAGGCGATCTGCACCTCCACCGGCTGCGCCAAGAGGGGCTCGATCTTCCATGCGCCGGCCCCGCCGGGAACAAACGGGATGTCCGCCGCCTGTTCGGCATACCCCTTGCCCCGGCGCGCCACCAGGCGGGCCGGACCGGTGCCGGGCTTGATCTCCAGCAGGGCCGCCGCCTGGCCGGCCTTCAGGGCGACGACGGGGGCGGCCAGGCGGTCGGAATGGATCTCGACATCCGCCCCCGATTCGTTCGCCACCTGCAGCACGAACACATCCATCTCCGCCTTGAGGCGCGCGACGGCATTCGTGGTATCCAGCACGGAGGCCGCGGCGGCGGCGAAGTCGGTGTCGCGAAGCAACTCGGCCGCCTGCTTGAGCCGCTCGGCGCGCGTGGCGAGCGGCTCGCGCTCGAGAAGCCGGCGGGCCTGCCCCGCCAGCTGCGAAGCCATTTCGCTCACCGCGGCGTTGACGCGCTCGGCCTTGAGCACGGCCTCGGGCCAGGAGGATCGAGCCTTGTTGTTGAGCCGGCACACGGCGAGGACATCCGCCGGCGTGGAGGCCGCCTTCAGCGCGGTCCCGGCCTTGCTCATCGTCGAGACCGCGCTGTCGATGGCCACCGCGAGCAGCGCTTCTTCAATGCTCTTCCTCTTGGCTTCCAGCCGGGCGCGGAGCCGCTGCTGTTCGGACTTGAACGCGTCTCCAAGCGAGGCCGCCTGGGACGTCAGCGCATCCGTCCGCGGCCCCAACGGGGCGAGGGACGCGAGGTCGTTGGCGCCGTCAATCTCCCGGCCGAGGACCTTGACGGCGGCCGTGAACTGCGCCTCCTTCATGGACCTCTTCCGGCCGTCCAGCTTGGCGCGAAGCCGTTGCAGCTCAGGCTCGAATTTCGCGCCGAAGGGGGTCGCCTGCCTGGCGAGCGCCTCCAGCCGGGGCGCAAGCTGGCCGGCGGCGGCGAGGTCCTTCGCCCCGTCGATGGATACGTCGAAACTCTTGAAGGCGGCCGCCAGCAGGGATTCCTCGATCTCCTTTCTCTTCGCATCCAGGGCGGTGCGCAGGCGTTGGAGATCGGCCGCGAACGCGTCACCGAACGGGGCCGCCTGCTGGCTCAGGGCGTCCAGCCGCTGTCCGAGCCGGGCCGCGGCCTCCATGTTCTCTCCGCCGCCGATTTCCTTCTCGAGGGCGGCGATGGCGGCCCGTATCGGCGCCTGCCGGATGGCCGTGCGCCGCGCCGCGAGATCCTGGGCGAGC
This sequence comes from uncultured Verrucomicrobiota bacterium, assembly GCA_964610105.1. Classification (GTDB taxonomy): domain Bacteria; phylum Verrucomicrobiota; class Kiritimatiellia; order PWTM01; family PWTM01; genus CAZSUU01. Next base: position 37,508 of record CAZSUU010000007.1, read on the forward strand.
CCTTCCAGGTTGTTCTTGAACAGCGGATCGAACGGCTTCGCCCTGGCGGCGAGGGCCGCGTAGTCCTTCTCCAGCGGGTCCAGGGCCTCCAGGCCGGGCGCGTCCGCGACGGCCTTCTTGAGCGCGACCATCTCCCGCATGATCTCCTGGATGCCCTTGCGCCGGTCGGCCCCGATCTGGCGCAGCTCCCTGAGCGCGCCGAGATCGCGTTCGAGCTGGGGATCGGCGCCCGCCTCCCTCGCCTGGTCGCGCAGCCGTGTCTCCAGCCGGCCGATGGCCGCGTCGGCCGCGGCGAGATCCTGCTCGGAGAGGTCCTTTCCGGAGAGGCTCTTGCCGACGGCGTCGGCCTCGGCGCGCCATCGGGCGGAGAACGTCTTCTGGAGCGTGGCCAGATACGGGGCGGCACTGACGCCCGCCAGCGGGGCGTTGGTGGCCGCGTCCCTCAGGCCGGCCATCGCCTTGCGGATGGCGTCATAGTCGTTCGCGGCGCGGGCGGCGGCCACGCCCTGCTCCCACAGGCGCGACGCGCGGACCGCCGGTTCGTAGGCATCGCCGAGCAGCGGCCAAAGGGCCGGACTGTCCTTCAGCGCGGCGAGCTGCGTCCGCGCCTCCGGTTTCTCCACCGCCTCGGCCGCCAGGCGCGCGAGCCGCGTCCGGCTTTCCTGGGCGAGCGACTGGAGCGAGGTGTCCAGCTCGCCCTTGACCGGCGCCGCGGCCGGATTCGCCTGCCAGCGGCCGATCTCGGCGGCCCGCGCCTCCGCCTCGCTCCAGTCCCAGGCGGCGGCGAGCGAGCGGACGCCCGACGCGACGTGATCGGCGATGCGCCGGGCGGTGAGGGAGGCCATGTTGCTCGCGATGGCGGAGACCGCGCCGGCCTCTTCCGGATACCGGGCGGTCCATTGATCGAGGGCGCTCCGGTATCTCGCCGCCTTCTCCATGAACAGCTCGGGCGGATCGGTGTTCGGGGGATCCGTCACGAAGCGGCTGGCGGCGGCATAGCCGGACTTCAACCGGCTCTCGCGAATGTAGCCCGGCGCCCACCACAGGCCGAACCCCAGCACGGCCAGCGCCGCGATGCCGGACGCCGTCCAGCCGATCGCCTTCCAGGGAATCCGGATCGGCGGACGGGGCGGGCGGGGTGGACGGCGCTCGGGCGGACGCGGGGCGGGGGCTTTTTCCTCGACGGCCGGCGGCGGCGCCTCCACCCGGGGCGGAGCGGGGGAGGGGAGCGGAGGCTCGGGCGCCGGGATTCCGGGCTCCACCGCCGGCGCGGGGTGCATCAGCTCCTCGGGCAGGAGCGTCTCCTCGGCCGCAAGCCGGTCGACCGGCGACGGGGCCGGGGCGGGTGCCGCCGGCTCAACCGGCCGCGCGGCGGGCTTGATCAACGGCGGGAAGATGATGGCCGGCGGCGGACGGGCGGCGGGAGGCGGACGCTCTTCCGCCGGTGGCGGAGGCGCCTCCAGGCCCGGCGCGGCGGCCTCGGCGGCGACGGACGACTCCTCCGTCGGCGCCTCCTCCTCCGGCAAGACGTCCGACGGGGGCGTCCGCGGCCGTTCGATCATCGATGACGGAGTGACGCCCGATTCCCTGCCGGGGCTGACGGGCGTCCTCGCCTTCTTCTCCGCCTTCCCGCCCTCGCCGGGCGCCTCCTCCCTCGCGGGGGGGCGCGGGGCGACCGGCGGCGGCGGGATCCTCGGGGGCGGAAGGGCCACCGTGTCGCCCGTCCGCGAAAGCTCCTCCTCGATCAGCGTCTCCTGCATCTCCGCGGCGGCGGCCTCCGCCCGCAGCCGGTTGAGCACGGCCTGCAGGGCCTCGCGCATTTCGCCGGTCGATCGGAATCGGTCGCGGGGCTTGAAACGGATCGAACGCTCGACAATCGCCTTGAGATCGGGGTTTACGCTGTAGATCCAGAAGGAGAAATTGACCTCGGGCCACTTGATCAGGCGCTGGGCGATCTCGCGGGCCAGGCCCACATCGTCTCTCGGGAACCGCTCGAACGCCGTCTTGGCCACCAGCGCCTCGTACAGACACAGGCCGAGGGAGAACACGTCCGACTCCGGCGTGCCGCGGCTCTTGCCGGCCAGCAGCTCCGGCGCCATGTAGTCAAACGTCCCCGGCACCTGGCCGGAGGTGATCGTGCCCGTCGCGGGATCGATGATCCGGGCGACGCCGAGGTCGAAGATCTTGGCTTCGGCCGGCCGGCCCTTCGGGGCGTAGAGATTGGCGGGCTTGATGTCGCGATGGATGACCTGGACGGCTTCGTGGAGGTGCTGAAGTCCGTCGAGATAACCGATGAACAGCTCCACCGCCTCTTCGGGAGGCAGACCGCCCTCGTCGCTGATCCGCCCCCGCAGGGTGGATTCCGGCATGCCGGGGAGATACTCCATGACCAGGTAGTAGTCCTTGGAGCCCCCGTGCTCCACCTCCATGAAATCGAGATAGGTCACAATGCGCGGATGCCCGCTGTTCCGCAAGATCTGCGCTTCCTTCTCGAAACGGCTGGAATGGCCGGTCGACGCGAGCACCTTCACCGCCACCGGCTGCCCGCTGCTGACCGCCTCCGCCTTGTACACTTCGCCGAATCCGCCGCGCCCGCAGAATTCCAGGATCCGGTATCCCTCCTGCGTGCCGTGGCGGATCACGCGGCGGTCGATGCCGCTGAACGCCTCCCGCATGTCGCGGAAGTTCGGGAAGCGCTCGGCGCGTTCCAGGGCCAGCGCCCGCTGGGCGAAGCGGGAGGAATGCCGCAGCATCCAGAAGACCCGGTGCTGGTAGTTCACGGCGGGTCTCTGGGGATTCATCCATCGCTCGGCGTAGGCGACGAACGGGATGCCCTTGAGCGAGGGGAACGGCAGCTTGCCGGTGAGCATCTGGTAGAACACGACGCCCATGCTGAACACGTCGGTCTGTTCGTCGCCCGAGAACACGGGCGTGGGGGGCTTGAGAAAATCCGGCGCCATGTAGTCAAAGGCGCCCTTGATATCGCCCGCCGTGGTGGTGGCGCCGCCGTCGCGCAGCCGCGCGATCCCGAAATCGATCAGCCGGACCGTGCCGTCTTCGAGCACGAAGATGTTCGCCGGCTTGATGTCCCGATGCACCACGCCGGCCTCGGCGGCGAAGGCCATCCCCTCGAGGCACTGCGCGAAGATCGACTGAGCCATGTCCCACGGCAGGCCCCTGGGATACTGCTCCAGCAGTCCTTTCAGGTTGTGGCCCTTCAGGAATTCCATCGCGAGCCAGAATTCCTGGTCCCATTCGCCCGGCTTGAGAATGAAGGAATTGACGTAGCGGACGATGTTCGGGTGGTTGAGGGAAAGAAGGATGTCGATCTGCCGCCGGAAACGCTTCTCCTCCCGCTGATCGCTGCTGGTCCGCGCCAGCAGCTTCAGGGCCACCAGTTTGCCCTTGGCAATCCCGGCGGCGGTCTCGTCGATGCTGAGGGCCTTGAAGACCTGGCCCTCCGCGCCCTCTCCAAGCACCTCCAGGATCTCGAACCCGCCGACCTTTCTGTGTGTCCAGTCCGCCATGGCGTCAGGATCTCAACGGCCCTCGTTCACGGCGGCGCGCAATCCCGGGACGGTCTTCTCCAGCAGGTCCAGGATCTCCTTCATGGGCGGCAGGCTGGCGGCGCGGGCGGCCAGGTCGGCCTTCTGCCCTTCGTCGCCCTGCTGCACGCAGATCGCCAGGGCCAGGTCCGCGATCCGGTCCAGCGCGGGCCGCGTCTGATCGTCCTCGTGAAGCCGCCAGATGGCGTTGATGGTCCGCGGGATCTCCTTCAGGCGTGCGCTCACCGCGCGGGCGACCTCGCCCTGCAGGGCGCGGGCGTCGGCGAGGGTCGATGCGATCTCCGGCGAAGGAGGGGTGAACAGCGGCGCCTGCCGGCTCTTCTCCACCCACGCGCGCGCGGGCTCGATCTTCGCGCCGGCCGCCCGGAGCTTGTCCCGGAGGGCCTTGACCTCCTCCTCCGCGCCCGCCTGCGACGGCTGGCTGAAGTACCACAGAAGCTCCAGCCGGCTCGCGTCCGCTCCCCAGACGGCCGCGGTGTCGCGAAGCCGTTGAACCTCGCCGCGCATCACGGCGGCCAGCCTCCGCTGTTCGGCGGCCAGCGCCTGGCAGTACGCGTCCGCGCGCTCGACATCGGTCGCCTGCGCGAACGGCCGGCCGGCGGACGCGGGGACGCCGACGGCCTTGAAGGCCGCGGCCAGAGGCTTCACCGATGTCTCGTAGCGGCCGGAGAGATCGGGGGTCTGCCGGGCCGCGTTCCACTCGCCCAGCCACCACTCGCAGGCGGCGCGGACGCCCTCCGGCTGCCCCTCCCAGAGCGCGTCACCCGACGCGGCGCGCAGCGCCGCCACCTTCTCCCACCGCCCCGAATCGAGCGCGCCCTGCACCGTTTCGCGCAGGGCGGCGCGCGCGGCGGCGATCTCCGCCCGCTTTCGCGCCTCCTCCCGCGCCCGGGCCTCGGCCGTCCGCTTCTGTTCCGCCTCCGCCTCCAGGCGCCGGCGTTCGGCTTCCGCGGCCGCCTTCTGACGTTCCATCTCCTGTCGCGCCGCTTCCTCCTGCTCCCGCTGTCTGCGGGCGGCCTCCTCCGCGGCCTTTCTCTCCTCCTCCCGGCGGAGCCGCTCGGCCTCCGCCCGCTTCTGCGCCTCCTCCAGGGCCGCGGCCTCGGTCATGCGTTTCTGTTCCTCTTCCCGGAGGCGGCGCTCCTCCGCGGCCTTGCGCGCCGCTTCCTGTTCGGCCGCGATGCGTTTCTGCTCGGCCTCGGCCGCCCGCCGCAGACGCTCGGCCTCGGCGGCCGCCTTCTGCTGCTCCGCTTCCTGCGCGGCCCGGACGCGCTCGGCCTCGGCCGACGCGCGTTTTTGCTCCGCCTCCTGCCGCTGCCGTTCCTCCTCCGCGCGCAACGCGGCCATGGCGGACGAGGCGTCGACGGCGGGCTGAACCGCGGGCGTCGAACGCGACCCGTCATCGGGCCGCCGGGCGGCGGTGTCCCGTCCGTCGCGCGCCCGCTGGCTGAGCAGGATCGCCCCTCCCAGCACGGCCGCGATCGCGGCGATCAGGCCGCCCCAGCGCCAGGTCGCGCGGGGCGGGAGGGGCGCTTCGGTCTCGGCCGAAGGGGTCCGGCCGACCGAGGTCTGCGTGTCGCGCGGCCGGGCGGCGGGATGCGGCGTGTGGTCCGGGGTCTCCGGTTCGGGGGCGTGGGCGAACACCAGCGGCGTCCTCTCCTGGCTCGCGGGCGCCTCGGTCGGCGCCTCCGTCGGTCCCTCGGCCTTGGGGGCGGCGCCCGCGGTATCCGCCGTTTCCGGCGCCTTCTCCTCCTCGTCCGGTTCGCCCGTGAGAACGGCGTCGCGCGCGATGCGCACGACGACCACCGATATGTTGTCCTCCCCCCCCTTCCGGTTGGCCTCGTCCACGAGCTTCCGCGCCAGCTGCTCCAGCGGCGCGTCGCGCAGCCCCCGCATCGTCCGCTCGAGCACGCGATCGTTCAACATCCGCGTCAGGCCGTCGGAGCACAGCATCAGGACGTCGCCGGGCGCCACCTGCACGCGCGAGGTTTCGAGCTCGACGCTGTCCTTCAGACCGATGGCGCGGGTAACCACGCCCCGGAACATGCTGGGCAGGGAACGCTCGTTCTTCAGACCCGCCGCGGCGGCCACGGAGTGATCGTGGGTCAGGCAGGAGAACCGTCCCCGGGCATAGGCGTACGCCCGGCTGTCGCCCGCGTGCAGGATGCGGGCCGCGCCGGTGGGCTGGTCGGGCAGGACCAGCGCGACCAGCGTGGTCCCCGTGCCCCCCGTTTCCCGGTTCGTATTGAAACGCGTGTGGATGACGCGGCTCGCGTCCGTCGCCGCGCCCTTCAGAACGCGGGCCTTGTCCGCCAGGGTGCCGTCGGTGGTGATGGAGCCGAACCGCTCGCGGATGGTCTCGACCGTGGTGGCGCTCGCGACCTCCCCTGCCTCCGCTCCCCCCATCCCGTCGGCCACGCAGAACACACCCGCCTCGGGGATGCGAAGGACGGCGTCTTCGTTGCACTCCCGTTTCCGCCCCCGATCCGTGTGGGCTGCCGATTCGAAGTAGCTCATGACACCGGCGACGCTCCTTGAACCAGATCATCGCATGGCTCTGGTCGGATGATGCGGCCCCCCGGTGTGGATGTCAAGGTTCCTGACCCAGGGCGGCGAGCCGCGACCGACCGGATGGGAACCCTCTGGCCGTCGATTCCGCCCTGTGCTATACGTCACGCGCAATGCAGGGACTGGCACCGACACTCTTCGCGTCCGGACTGGGCGTTTCGGCGGCGCTGTGGGGCGCCGTCCTGGTCCGGATGTCCCAGATTCGCAAGGCGTTGCTGCTCCTCGATCCCCGTCCGGCCGCGGAGGACGGGCCATCGCCGGCGGACGACCCCGCGCCCCTGGTCTCCATACTGGTTCCCGCCCGCAACGAGGAAAAGGACCTCGGTCCCACCCTGCGGGCCCTTCTCGCCCAGGACCATCCGAACACGGAACTGATCGTGGTCGATGACGAATCGACGGATGACACCCTGGCCGTGGCTCAGCGGATCGCCGGGACGTGCGGCGTCGCGCGGGTTGTCCAGGGCCGCCCGCGCCCCTCGGGGGAATGGGTGGGGAAGTCGTGGGCCCTGGCCCAGGCGGTGGAAGGGGCGCGGGGCGAGTACCTTCTCTTCAGCGATGCCGACGTGGTGCACCATCCGCAGGCGCTGCGCCTTGCCCTGGAGGAGATGCGCCGGCTCCAGGTCGACGCGATCAGCATCATGCCGTCGATCGACTGCCGGTCCCGGTGGGAGAAGATGCTGATGCCGTTGTTCGCCATGATGGCCGCCCTCCTGGAGGCCGTGGACAAGGCCAACCGTCCCGATCTGCGCAACAACCGCTTCTCCGGCGCGTTCATCCTGATCCGGCGCGATGCCTATGAGGCGGTCGGCGGGCACGCCGCGGTGCGGACGGAGATCATGGAGGACATGGCCCTTGCGCGCCGGCTGAAGGAGGCGGGGCGCAGGGTGCGGCTGGTGTGCACGCACGAGCTGTCGCGCACGCGCATGTACGACCGGCTGTCGGACACGTGGGAGGGCCTCGCCCGGTTCATCTACCCGATCCTCAAGCATTCCCCGGCCCTGCTCCTGCTGGCCCTGGGAGCGGCCTTTTTCGGCGTCCTGCTGCCGTGGGCGGCGATGGCGATCGGGCTGCTTCGGGGCGGCGGCACCGGCTGGACGGTGGCGGCGACCGGTCTGGCGCTGGCCGTGATGCCGGCGATCGCGCTGCGGGATTTCTACCGCCTGCTGCGGGTGCACCGCGGCTGGTCCTTCACCCTGCCCGTCGCCGCCACGATCCTCTCCCTGGCCGCGACGTGGTCGGCCTGGTGTCACCACAGCGGTCGCGGAGTGAGCTGGAAGAGCCGGGTGTATCGAACCGGGGCGTAAGGCCGGCGCCGGTCCGGCGGAGAACGGACGCCGCCGGCCTCACTCGTCGCCCCGCGGCCCGGAGACGGAGGCCGTGAGCGCCGCGCCCAGGGGACCGCCGATCCGCGAGAACTCCTGGGCCGCGCGCGCGCGGTCGGCGGCGTCGAGGGCGTAGAGGGCGCGGGCCAGCGCCGCCGCCGCATCCTCGTGGTCCGCCAGACGCCGCAGCTTCTCGCCCGGGCTCAGCTCCTCCAGGGTGAAACGGCGCTCGACGAATCCCTCCGGCAGCTGGCGGCGCGCGCGGATCCCGTCGGGGCCGGCGCCGACGATCTGCAGCGCTTCCGTGCGCCCCCCGGCGAACTCGACGTTCGCCGTGCGCCCCTTCTCGGCCTCGAACGACTGCCAGAGCCCCCGCGCAATCTCGCCCGCGCGATCGAGCAGCGCGACGGCCGTGGCGAGATCTTCGGCCGCCGGGGACAGGTCGGCCCTCGATCGCGCCTCCTCCAGCCGGCGACGGGCGGCGGCCACCTGTCCGCGGGCCAGCTCCGAGGCCGCTTCGCGGTAGATGGCATCGACCGCGGCCTGGACCGCCCCCGACTGCTTCCGGTCGCGCGCCTCGACGACCTCCGCGAGGAGCTCCTTGCGGAGGCTCTCCATCTCCGGCGAGACGGGGCCGCGGGGCGGGGGCGCCTGCAACCGCCGGAGGGCGTTGTCGAAGTCGCCCCGCTCGATCGCCTCCCTGGTGTTCCGGCGCATAAAGTCCATGATCTCGCCTTCCCGGCGTCTCCGGTAGTCGCGCGAGCGGTCGAGGAACTCGCGCGATCGCTCGGCGAGCGGGGAATCCGGCACCGCGTCAAGGACCCTCCGGAACCGTTCGCGCGTGCCCTCGAAATCCTCCGGATGCTCGCGGGCGTACTCCCGCGCGTTCAAGAACATCCGGCCGGCCTCGCTCGCCGCGTCCGCGCCGGCCGCGTCCGGCAGGGCCGGCTGCACCAGGCGGGAGGGGGGAACGTCCGTGACGGACGTGGCCGATGGCAGCCCGCCCGTCACGCCGGGGGCCGTCACGGCACCGGTCGGCTCCGTCAGGGGCTCGACCTCCGGCTCCCGCGAGCCCATCTGGCTGATGAGCCAGACGGCGGTTCCGGCCAGGACGGCCACCGCCGCACCGCCCAGCCACAGGACCAGTGCGTCGCGGGACGAGGGGGGCGGCATCTCGCGGGCGGCCGTCGGGAAGAGGATGGGCGTCTCGTCCGGCACGCCGGTCCCGGCCGGGCCGGCGAGCAGCCGGTCCATCCGCTCGATGGCCGCCTCCCAGGTGCGCGGCCTCTGCTTCGGCTCGCGGGCAAGCAGGCTGCCGAGGAGGGTCACGCCCCCCTCGGAGACCTCGGGGGCGAAGCTGCGGGGATCGGGCAGGGGCTCGGTGACCTGCTTGCGCAGGGTCTCGACCATCGTCCGGGCCTCGTACGGGATGCGGCCGGTCACGGCCGTGTACAGCGTCGCCCCCAGCGAGTACATGTCGGCGTGGAAGTCGATGGACGAAAGGCCGGCCGCCTGTTCGGGGCTCATGTAGTTCGGCGTGCCGATGACCCCGCCCGAGACGGTCAGCCCCTCGCCGCGGTCCTGGAGACACTTCGCCAGCCCGAGATCCGCGAGGTGCGGCTCGCCCTTGGGATCGATCAGCACGTTGGACGGCTTGACGTCCCGGTGCAGGAGGCGGTGCTCGTTCCACGCGTAGGCCAGGGCGGAGGCGATCTTCCGGCCGATGAGCAGCGACTCACGCTCCGTCAGGGCCCCCCGCTTCCGCACCAGGCCGTGAAGCGACGGCCCCTGGATGTAGGCCATCGCCATGAACAGCACCCCCGAGTCCTCGCCCGCGTCGTATGCCGTGACGAGGTTCGGATGCTCCAGTCGGGCCGTGAGACGGATCTCCTGGACGAAACGCTCGGCCAGATCGCCCCGCACGGCGAGACCGGGCGGCAGGATCTTCAGGGCGACCAGGCGGTCCATCGACATCTGGCGCGCGAGGTACACCTCCCCCATCCCGCCCCGCCCGAGCAGTCGCACGATGCGGAACCCGCCGACGGTGGTGCCCTCCTCAAGCCCCTTCCGCGGCACCACGACCTGTTCCCTGCACTCCGGACACTCCACGCGGGTGCCGGAGGAGGACGCGTCGATTTCCAGCTTCGCCTGACAGTTGTTGCAATGGAACGTGATCAACATGGCCGCATCGCCCAAACCGGCGGGCAATATAGCGGAGAGCGGGCGGAATGTAAGGACAGAACGGCGCCGGGCGAGCCGCCCCCTCCCTTCGCCGCGCACGGGGGGGCGGCGTAAGATCCAACTCAGCGATCGTTGAGCTGGAGGGTACGCCGGGGGCCCGTTGACTTGTCCCGCCGGTGGCGATAGCGTGCCCCCCATGCGGTCGTTCACCACGCCCGTGCTCGGCGTGTCCGAGGGTCTGCGCGCGGTCCTCGATGCGCTGGACCGGACCCGTGAAGCCCACGCGGAGATGCCGTCCGGAGCGGGGCAGGCCCACCTGGCGTGGGCGCTGTGGGAGGCGGGCCGGCGGCCCGCCGTGTGGGTGACCGACGGTCCGCACACCCTGGACCTGCTCCTGCAGGATCTGGCCGCGCTCGCCGGGGGCCGCCACGATCGGATGGCCGGCTTTCCCGCGCGCGAGGGCGCGGCCGATCCCGCGAGGGCGCGGGATCCCGAGCTCGCCGGCGAGCGCCTGGAGACGCTCCGCCGCTGCCGATCCGGCGATCCGCCCGCCATCCTCGCCACCTGCGTGCAGGCCCTGCTTCAGCCGACCGTCGCGCCCGCGGAGCTCGACCGCTGCCGGTTCGCCCTGACCGCGGGCGGCCTGCACGACCTGGCGGCGTTGGTCCGCCGTCTCGCCGACGCCGGCTACGAGTTCACGCCGCAGGTGCAGGCGAAAGGCGAGGCATCGGTTCGCGGAGGCATCCTCGACCTCTGGCCGCCCGCCCTTGAATGGCCGGTGCGCGCGGAGTTCGCCGGAGAGCAGATCGACTCGCTCCGCAGCTTCGACCCCTGGCAGCAGCGGTCCCGCGAGCGGCTCGGACGCGTGGAGGTCACCCCTCCGCGCGACGCGGGATCGGCCGCGGCGTCGCTGTTCGACTACCTGGCCCCCGACGCGCTCCGCGTGTGGGTCGATCCCGAACGGCTGGAGGAGCACGCCGGCATCCAGGTGCGGGCCGCGGCGGCGGCCGATGCCGCGGAGACCGTGCCGGAGCTGGCGGCCGTTCAACGGCGCGCCGCGGCCGCGGGCGGCGGCGACGTATGGCTGCGGCCGGCGGGCGAGGCGGGCGCGGACGCGGTGCGGCTGGACCTTCGGCCGCTGGCCGGCGTGTCCACCTGGCCGTCGGCGCGACGCGGGACCTTCGAGCCCGATGCCCTGGCCTCGGCCCGCGCGGCGTTCGTGCGCGAGATGACCGGCCGCGCCTCCGCGGGCCACGCGGTGGTCTTCGCCTTCGCCACCGAAGGCGCGCGCGACCGCTTCCGCGAGCTGTACCTGCCCGCCGGTGTCCCGCCGGGCGTCGAGCTGCGGCTGGGCGCCGTGTCGGAGGGCTTCGAGGCCGACGGGGGACGGCTGACGGTGGTGGCGGAAAGCGATCTGTACGGGCGGCGCGACCTGCCCCCCCGCGGCGCGGGCGCGACGCGGCGCGGCCGGCCGGCGGAGGGGCCGACCGGCGAGCGCATCACCGACTGGGCCTCCATGGAGCCCGGCGAGATGGTGGTCCACGTCGAGCACGGAATCGGCCGCTACCTGGGGTTGTACGAGATCGAATTCAACGGCCGCGAGCAGGAGGCCCTCGCGGTGGAATATGCCGAGGGCGCGAAGCTCTATGTGCCGGTCGCCCAGGCGCACCTGCTCAGCCGCTACGTCGGCTTCGGCCGCCGGACGCCCGAGCTGCACCGCCTCGGGGCCCCGCGGTGGCGGCGGGAGAAGGAGGCGGCCGAGCGCGCGGTGCGGGACCTCGCCGCGCAGCTTCTGGAGACGCAGGGGGCGCGCCAGACCCGGCCGGGCTACGCCTTCAAACCCGACACGCCGTGGCAGCACGAATTCGAGGCCGGCTTCCCGTTCGCCGAGACGGACGACCAGCGGCAGGCCATCGAGGACGTCCGGCGCGACATGGAAAGCCCGCGGCCGATGGACCGGCTGATCTGCGGCGACGTCGGCTACGGAAAGACCGAGGTGGCGATGCGGGCGGCGTTCAAGGCCGTGATGGAAGGCAAACAGGTCGCCATGCTCGTTCCCACCACCGTCCTCGCCCAGCAGCACTACGACACCTTCTGCCAGCGGATGGCCGCGTTCCCCGTGTCGATCGAAATGCTCAGCCGCTTCCGTTCGCGCGGGGAACAGCAGGCTGTCGTCCGCCGCCTGCGCGAAGGGGGCGTCGACATCGTCATCGGCACCCACCGGCTCGTGCAGTCCGACGTGGCGTTCCGCGACCTGGGCCTCGTGATCGTCGACGAGGAGCAGCGTTTCGGTGTCGCGCACAAGGAGTCGCTCAAGCAGCTCCGCGCGACGGTGGACGTGCTCACGCTGACGGCGACGCCGATCCCGCGCACCCTCTATCTGAGCCTCACCGGCGCCCGCGACCTGAGCGTGATCCAGACCCCCCCGCGCGATCGCCTGCCGATCGAGACCGTCGTGTGCCCGCACGACGACGCCATCGTGCGCGAGGCGATCCTGCGCGAGCTGTCGCGCGAGGGCCAGGTGTTCTACCTGCACAACCGGGTGCTGACCATCCACGACACGTGCGACCGATTGCGGCGACTGGTGCCCGAGGCGCACGTCGAGCTGGCGCACGGCCAGATGGCCGAACACGAGCTGGCCGACATCATGCACCGCTTCGTGCGCGGCGAATTCGACGTCCTGCTGTGCACGACGATCATCGAGAGCGGCGTGGACATCCCGCGCGTGAACACGATCCTGATCGAGCGGGCGGACCGGTTCGGCGTCGCCGATCTCTACCAGCTTCGCGGACGCGTCGGGCGGTTCAAGCATCGGGCATACGCCTATCTTCTTCTTCCCAGGCATGGACGGTTGTTCGACACCGCGCGGCAGCGGATCGGCGCGTTGCGCCGGCACGCGGGGCTGGGCGCGGGATTCAAGCTCGCCTTGCGCGACCTCGAGACGCGCGGGGCCGGCAACATCCTCGGCGCGGAACAGAGCGGCCACATCGCGGCGGTCGGCTTCGATCTGTACTGCCAGCTCCTGCGGCGCACGGTGGCGACGATGAAGGGCGAGGCGCCGCCGCCGGTGACGGAGGTGCGGGTGCTGCCGGATTTCCTGAACCTCTCGCCGTCGGCCCCGCCCGAGACGGCGGCGGTGATCCCGCCGGATTACGTGGAGGACGAAACGCAGCGGCTGCAGCTCTACCGTCGGCTTGCGGCGGCGGCCACGGAACACGAGGTGCGAGCCCTTGCCGACGAGCTGCGCGACCGCTTCGGGCCGCGTCCGCGGCCGGCCGAACGGCTGTTCAAGCTCGCCCGCATCCGGCTGCGCGCGCGCGCGAAGGGCGTCACGGCCGTGGAGACCGACGGGGACAAGCTGGTGCTCACAAGGGACGGCGAGTACTGGATGCCCGAGGGGCGGTACCCGCGCTTGCGCGCGACCGGTTCCGACGCGCGGTTGGACGAAATCCTGCGGCTGCTGGGGGGGCTCTAGCGCCGATGGAAGCTCCCGGGGCGACGGGCGGGGCCATCCGGAAACGGGATCCCTGCGGCCGCGCGCCGCCCTCGCCGCACCCCTCGAAATATTTCTAACTCTGATACGATCGTATCAAGGTTAGAAATAATCCGGCGGCGACATTGCGCGCGGACGGCGGGTTGGAATAGGGGGTTCAGCGTGCGTGGGACGCGCGTATGCGGCCCAGGCGCGCCAACAGCGGAAGCGCCATCGCCAGGAGCGCCCACACGCCCGGCTCGGGGATGGCCTCGTAGGTGATCACGAGCCGCGGGCGGGTCGACTGCAGGCTGTCGTTGCGCGCGATGAAGATGCCGGAGGCGGTCGTGCCGCCGCCCTCCCAGCCGGTGGCGGCGAGAAGAAGACCCTGATTACCCGCGCCGGCGTACCAGTTCGACACGCTGGCGCGCACGTCGAAGTTGACCCAGTTCTGGGGATCGACGGCGTCAAGCGCCGTTCCGCCCTCGGGCTTGATGCGCGCCGTTCCGTTCCAGTCGTCGACCTTGTCGTACCACCCGCCGCCTGTGCCCGACCAGGCAAGCGTCTCCCCGTTGTCGCGCCAGTCCCAGCTCACGCCGTAGCCGGACACCCCGTTGTACACGTTTTCGTACCAGGACGCGCCGGGGCTGATCCGGAACGGTTTGATCGTGATGGCGTTGTCATCCTGCATGCTGGACTCGGTGACATACCAGAGCCCGAGGGTCGCGCTGAGGATGCGCTGGTTTGACGGGATCTGGCCGACCAGGTCGAACCGGATCACCATGTTGTCGCTGTAGCCGTTGTTCCACTTGAGCTCCAGCGTCGCCGAGCTGCCGTAGTTGCGGCCTTCGTAGGAGTCGTCGAGCCAGGCATCGGCCGTGCCGGCATAGCCATTGAGCCCATTCTGTAAGGTGAGGGTGGTGGCGCCGGTTGCCTCCCCGGCCAAGGCGGCGGCGAGCGCCCATGCGGCCATGTCCTGTCTCATGATCGTATCCTCCACGTGAACGGAGGATAGCACTGCCCGCCCGCGGAATCCAACTTTCCCGGCCCCTGATCGACGGCAGGAAACGGGAGAGGAGCGAAGGCCACGTGTCCCACACTTTGTAGAGTGTGTGCTACTCCAAGAGAGGAGACAACGTTCTGATGGCCGGGGCGTCCGGGGGCCATCAGGGCGGAGCGAACCGGATGGACAGGTTCTCGATCACGACCGTCGTCGCGTTGTTCCAGTCGGGCATGAGCGGCAGAAAGACGAGCTCGTGCTCCTTGGTCAGCTCGACCGCGAAATCGAGGGGCACCGGTGTGTCATCGCGCGGCAGGTCGAAGCGCGCCACCTCCGCCGCCCGCTGGGCGTCCTTCTTCATCACCGCCAGCCGGAACTTCTGAGCCCCGCCCGTCCACGGCTTGGTGTGAGCGGCCGCCGTGACGCGATATACGCCCGAAGCGGGGGCGATGAAGACGACCCCGGCGATCTTCTGAAACTCGTGGTTCGGCCACGGACCTCCCACGCTGAGGCGCGCCGTTCCGTTCTCGACCTTCACCGACGGCTGGCCGCCCTGCTGATGATCCTCCGGATGCCACGCCGTGCCGTCCCACGGCGCCGCCCCGTAGTTCGCCGCCATCACGGGATCGCTCGGGTACACGCGGTCGATACGCCACACCGGCCGGCCTCCCGCGGCGATCGGATTGCCTTCGGTGCTACCCTTCTCCTTCCCCTCCCAAGCCAGGGGCAACGACCACGAAAGCGCCGCGCCGCCGCCGCCGATGAAGCTCGCGTTCTTTCGGTCCATCGGGGTGAGTCTCTCCAGGAAGACCCGTCCCGGGGTTTTCGCGTCGCTGTAGAGGATCACCGGCCGGCCGGTTCTCGAGAGCGCCAGAGTTTTCGGCGCGGCCTTGGTATTCCCCATGATGTCCTCCGCGGTCAGCGCGGCGCCGAAATCAGGCAGCTCCACCACCGCATCTTCCTTCGCGTCGCGGTCGGCGTAGGCGATCATTACGCCGCGGCCGTTGCGCAGATCCTCGAAGATGCAGAAGTTGGCGCCCGGCGGGCGCACGAAGCCCACCTCATCGCTGATCCCGATATGATGGGCCATCACGTTCCACGCCGCCGCGATGGGCAGGGGGAAGTTGTACCAGTCCCACAACAACGTGCCGGGGCCGCTGTAATCCCAGAAACTCATGCCGTGCTTCTCGTAGGCGGTGTGGAACAGGATCGTCTTCTCCTGGCCGTTGACGGTCAGCTCGGCGACGGAGTCCATGATGGCGTTGCAGCTTTGCGCGCTGGTGAGCCGTGTGCAGGCGATGGGCTCGTCCACCGCGGTGTTCGAGAAGGCCCAGCCTTCGTTGAACCAGATCTCGACGTGTGTGCCGCCGGCTTCATCCATGTTCTGCCGCATGCGCCGGATGGAAGGAGCATCGCCGAGCCAGCCCTCGTGGTAGTCGTGCCAGGACATCACGTCGATGTGCCGCAGGCCATCGGCTTTGAAGAAGGCGGCGTTCTCGGCGCTGGGGATGCCGTAGACATTGTTGACCATGATCTTCGCCTTCGGGTCCGTCTTCCGGATCAGCTTCGCGGTGCGGATGGTGAAGCGCGCGTACTGCGGCTTGAGATCGTCCCAGCCGTCGAAACCGGGCTCGTTTTCGATTTCGTAGATCACGGAGCGCCCCCGGTAGTGTTCCACGGCGCCTTTCACGAACCTGTCCCACACCGTCTCTGCGTCGAGGTCGTTCCAGCGGGGATCGTCCGCGGGCCATCGCATGTCCTTCGGCAGCGGATGGCCTTTCTCCATGATCCACTTCGGCGGGGGATACAGCACGAGATGCGACGAACACCCATGGGCTTCCTGTTCCTCCAGCTCGGCGTCGAACCAGCGCCACTCCCACTCCTCGCCGGGTTCCGGCGCCGTGGGCAGATGATCCTCGCCATTGGCGTGCGGGCGCCAGCGGACCCAGCCGAAGCCGAGCCGCTGGAACTTCTGCACGCAGCCGAGGCCGCCGGCGAAAGAACCGCCGAATCGCTCGCGCCAGTCAGGCCGGGTGGCGGCCTTGGGATAGGGGAGAGAGGTGAGCGGGAGATCCGAAGCATCGATCGCCGATCGGGAAGCGCCGGTGGATTCGGCGTCGAAGAGCCCCACTCGCGCGAGCACGCAGCCGGAGGCCGCGAGCCGGAGGGGCACCGTCTCGCTCACGGTCTTCCGGCCCTCGATGCGGACCTTCTTCTCCACCGCCTCGCCGAGGGGCGTGACGCCTTCGTAGTCGACCAGCTGCCACCGCAGCAGGACGTCGCGGGCTTCCGCGCCGGGATTCGACGCGTGCGCCGTGACCCGGACCGTCGCGCCGCGGTCGAACAGGTTGCCCCTCGCCCCCTCGTACCCCGGCAGGTCGGGGCACTCGGCCACGACCTCCATCGGACGGCGCGGGACGTACTCGGGGGCGCCCGCATCGCCCGCCGTCACGGTCACGCCATCGACCGTCAACGCTCCGGGCCCGGATGCCTCGATCTGCACCATGTAGTGCGGGTGGGGCCAGAATCCGCTGGGCGGCACGTCGGCCGGCCATGTGAAGGACACCCGCTGCCAATTCGTTCCGACCTCGGCGGACCGGGACCCTTCGCGCGTCCACAACCGCCCGGATCGCTGGCCGTCTGCGCGCGCGCTCGGGGGCATGGACACGCGCACCTGTCCCTTCTGCTCGGCCCTCGCGAAGAGACTGACGGTGAACCGTTCGCCGCGCCGGGCGACGAACGGCGCGCTCATCACGTATCCCTTCTCGATCCGCAGCGCGTACTCGCCGCACCTCGCATCGCCGCGGACCAGCCGCTGTTTGCCTGGTTCAATGCCATGCCAGTAGAGCAAGCCCCCCTCGAACGAACCGTTGCGAAGCAGATTCCCGGCGGCCGGGGAGGACGACGCGGCCACACACCATCCCAGCAGGATCCATCGTTTCATGGGTATCCTCACACCGGTCACTCCGGGGTTGCCTTCCCGTCGAAATGGGCGGCGAGCCCGTATACCCGCGTATTGATGCGGCGCATGGAATCGAGCAGCGGCCGCCACGGTTCATAGCGGTTGCTGACGAGGCCCTTGTTGGAGTCGAGATTGGACGGATCGGCGCGCTTGTCTTCGGGGTCGTTGTCGCCGTACTTGAACCAGTGCCAGCCGACGCAGGTCTTCGATTCCAGCAGGCCCAGGGTGAAGTTCTCGTAGAAGAGGCCGCGATCCCGCTGCGTCTTCACCGTCCAGCCGGCGCCGGTCAGGTTGCCCATGCCGCTGTCCATGCCCTTGGCGTACCACTCGGTAATGATCACGGGCTTGCCTGACTCCCGGGTCCACATGGCGAGCCTCTCGCGATCCGGCGTCCACGCGCGATAGTAGTTCACGGCCACCACGTCGAGATACGGTCCCGAGGCCCGGAAAATCTCCGGGCGGGCGAGGTCCGACCCGTGGAAACGCGACCCGAGATACAGATGGTTCGGGTCATACTTCCGGATCGCCTTGGAGACGGTGCGGAAATAGCGGTCCACCACGAGCGCGAGGAAATCCTCCTCGTCTCCTGCCGCCATGTCGCCCGCCGTCGCCCCCGCTCCGTGGCGCTGGCGAAGAAAGCCGGCGGCGGCCTGGTGGCCGGGGTCGGAGGGCGGCAGCGACAGGTAGTTCTTCAGCGCCTCGCGCCTCAACGGCATCTCGTTGTCGGAGAAGTGTCCCAGCAGCCACGGATCGTCCCTCACGGCGGCGAGTGGCCTTGCGTGCTCGTCGCAGAAGGCTTCGAAACCCGGGTCGAAGACGAAAATGCAGTCGCTCGGATACCCGGTGTGACCGGGCTTCTGATACGTGCCGCCGCGCTTCCTGCCGTAGCTGCTCATGAAGTTCCACATGGCGGTGTAGACCAGTGGGCGCGGCGGCGCGGCGCGCAGGCGCGCGGTGTCGGACCACGCGCCGAGTCCGTTGAATCCGTGCCCGCGCAGCAGCGAAACGGTGGCCGCCGCCCAGTTGGTGTCGCTGCCGAACCGATCCGCGAGCGCCTTTTCCGCACCCGGCGTGCGCAGCATGGTCACGGAACAGACGCCGACATGCAGGAACAGATGGCCGTCGGGATCCACCAGCCACCAGCGGTCGCCGATCTTCTCCGGGCGGAAGAAACCGGTTGCCTTCGCGGTATGCGCCGTCCACCCGCCGTACGGGCAGAGCGCACCGTCCGTCCGCGCGGTCACCGTCGCCGGCAGGTCGTCCAGCGTGCGTGTGGGGTATTCCCTCCAGGGGCCCTTCGGTGTCGCCGCCGCCTCCACCCGCCGCGGTTCCGACGCCCCGACCGCGAAGGCGACCGCCCCCGCCGTCACGAAGATCGTCAGGAAGAATGCGCGCATGCATCACCCCCGAAGAGACGCTACTCCTCCCGCCGCGCCGGGAAGAGGGGGCGGCAGGGGTGACGGTTGGGGCGCCGCGCGCAGATCGCGCTGCTGCTGCACGAGGTATTCCGGCATCCGGTCAAGCAGACCTTCGATCACCTGGAGGCCCTGATCGAACTCCGCCGGCTCGAAGACCTTGTTGCGGCTGGCGATGACCTGCGCGGCATCGAACTGCAGCACGAACACCGGCGCGGCCAGCAGGAACTCGATGGCCCGGGGATGCAGCACGTCATACGCCCAGCGGCGGTCGGGCGAGTGGACATAGAATCGGCGGCTGAACTCCGCCGATTCGAAGTCGATGTCGCCGGCGCCGAAGAACTCCTTCACCCGGTCAAAGAAACCCTCGGGCCGAATGACCAGAGGCTTGAGCGGCACCGGGCTGGCCAGGATGACGGCGGAGAAGCGGTGATGATGCGTCTGGCGGTGTCCCTTGGAGTCGGTGGAGTGGGTCTCGTAGTGGTAGTCGAACGCGCGGCACAGCCGCCCACTCCGCTGGCCCTCCATGATGTTGTAAGCGTACCGGTTGCTGCCCTGGCGGAGACAGGCGAAGGACGGGTACGCGCTGTCCCATCCCCATTCCTTTCCGGGCCGAAACGCCAGGCCGCGCGTCTGCGCCCAGGCGGCCAGCGCCTTCCGCCGCTGCTCGGCCTGCATCCAGCCGAAGACCGCGATCAGGATAAAGACGCCGATGATGGCGACTAGGAACAGGGCTGGCATCGTCGCATCCGGCCGCGGAAGATCCCCGGCGCGCTCATGGCTCGGCCTCTTCTTCTATGATCTTCCTCTGGTCCTCCAGGTCCTCGATCTCCTGCTGCCAGTGGGCCGCGGTGCCCCATTCCGGCGCCACGCGGGCGAACCCGCCGTCGGCCTTCTGCCGCGCGCACCACGCCGAATAGTGGATGAACCGCATGGCCCGCAGCGGCTCGACCAGCCGCAGCTCCGTACGGTCGAAATCCATGAAGGTCTCATACCCTTCGAGCAGCAGATCGAGCTCCGCCCGCGCGTCGTCGAGGCGGCCGGGGAGGAGCATCCAGAGATCCTGTACCGGAGGCCCGACGGCCATATCGTCGAAGTCGATCAGGTGGAATCCCTCGCCGGGCCGGTGCAGGATGTTGCCGTGGTGGCAGTCGCCGTGGATGCGGTGGGCGGCCATTCCGTCGAACAGCGGCGCGATGGCGTCCAGCAGCGCCGTGGCGGCGCGCTCGTACTGGCGGCGGAGATGACCGCTGATCATCCCGGACCTCAGCAGATAGTCCACCTGTGCCGCGGGGGCCTTGCGGGGGTGCATGACCACCCGGTCGCGCGGGGGGTGGCGGGCGCCGACCGCATGCAGGCGCGCGAGCAGCCGTCCCAGCTGCGGCCAGTCGTGCAGGGCCGGTTCGTCCAGCGGCCGTCCGCCCTTCTTGGGGAACAGCGCGTAATGCGTTGCGCCCGTCGTGTGCAGGCGCGCCCCGTCCCGACCGGGCAGGGGCGGCACGACCGGCACCTCCGCTTCGTGCAACTCGGCCAGGAAATCCAGCTCGTCCTGCAGGGCGTCGCGGCTCCAGCGGCCCGGCCGGTAGAACTTCGCGATCGCGAATCCGCCCTCCGTCAGCCCCACCTCGTAGACGCGGTTGATGTAGCTGTTCAGCGGCCGGCACACGTTGGTGCATCGGACGCCCAACGCCTCCTCGGTGCAGGCGATCACGGCGTCCGGCGTTAGGCCGGCGAAGTCGGGCGCGCTGGATGATCCGGTTGTCACCGCGCCATTTTAAGACGGCCGCGGCCGTAACCAAAGCCAATTCGCCCCTTATGGAACTCGGAATGGGCGGGATGCGATCAGTCGTCAGCCAATGGAACGACGATGGAGGGTCCCGCCGAGTTTGACACGGGGTACGGGCCGGTCACGATGGCCGCCAACACGGGGCATCGACCGAACCTCTCCTCCCTCACCTTCAACTCTGCGCGCGGCGGCGCATCGGGGACGCGTCTGTACCCGGTGTATGTGGCCACCGATGGCGCGGCAATTGTTTGCGGGGACACCCCCATTGACAGCTCTCCGGGCGGCAACGAAACCGGCACCCGGATCACCCCGCGGCCGTTCAGTGTGGATCGGAGCGGGGTCCCCTATCAGGATCCGGAAGTATCACGGGCAGTCGATGTGTACAGAACGTCATCTCTCGCCAAGGCGCCAAGGCGCCAAGGCCGAACAGAGAGCAGCGCCCGCCCTTCCCTTGGCAGGCTTTGCGGCTTTGCGCGAGGCGATCGGGACGGGAAGAGGAGGGGAAAGGGGAAGTGCCTGACCCCCGGTCGCGTCGCCTACAGGGCGCCGAACGCGGGGAGCAGCAAGAGCGCGAAGACGACGGCAAGCGCCGTGATCCACCAGCCCCGCTGGATGCACTGGGATCGTCGCCCCTTGCCGAACTCGCGCTGGAGATACTCCTCGTAGTTGAACTCATGCTCCGGCAGGTCAAGTTCATCGTACGCTGCGGCCTCTTCGTTCCAGCCCGACGCATGGGGGAGGGTGGGGGGAAGGGGACAGGCACCGGCACCGTGGCGCGGCCGGTCACACGGACTGGCGCAGGTACTCGGTCTCGAGCCGCTCGCCCTGCTCGATGGTGATCACCCCCGCGCAGGCGTCGAACAGCACGGGGATGAGGCGCCGGTTGATCTCGGCGGCGGCGAGGGATTCGGGATGCCGGCACAGCAGGCGCCGCTGCGCGGGGTCCCACTCCAGCGCGGCCTCCGGCACGGCGGCGGCGAGGGTCTCCATCGGCGGATCGCCCGCCAGCCGGTACACCAGCAGCCCCCGGCGTCCGGTGACGGCCTCCAGCGAATCCATGCGCACCGTCCGGCCTTTCTCGATGAACGCCACGTGGTCGCACATCCGCTCGATCTCGTGCAGATCGTGGGAGCTGATCACGATCGTGCGGCGGCCGCGCAGGCCGCCGATGAACTCGCGGACCCGCGCCGCCTCGCGCGGATCGAGTCCGCTCAGCGGTTCGTCGAGCAGGACGATCTCCGGGTTGCCCAGGAAGCACTGCGCGATCATGAGCCGCTTGCGCATGCCGTGCGACAGGCTGCGCACCGGCGATTCGGCCCGGTCGGCGAGGTGCACCCGTTCGAGCATCTCTTGCGCGGCCGCGCGCGCCTCGCGCCGCGCGAGCCCCTGCAGTTCGCCGTAGAACACGAGCAGCTCCAGGGGCCGTCCTTCCCGGGGCAGCTCGGCGTCCTGCGGAAGCAGGGTGAGGCGCCCGGAGCGCGCGGCCGGATCGAACGCGCGTCCGCCGACCCGCACGTGGCCGGCCGTCGGAAAGACCAGCCCCGCCGCCAGGGTCAGGGTGGTCGTCTTCCCCGCGCCGTTGCTGCCCACCAGGCCGCACAGCGAGCCCGAGGGGATCTTCAGGTTCAGGCCGTCCAGCGCCCGCCTGCGGCCGTACGTCTTCACGACGCCGACGTATTCGAGGGCGGGCGTCGGGCCATTGCGGATTGCGGATTGCGGATTGCCGATCTCCGCGGCCGGCGGGGCGGGGAGCGAAACGCGAGAAGCGGAGACCGGAGGCGGGGTGCTCATGTGTCTCGCATCCTGAACCACGCGTAGCCCGCGTAGAGGTAGCAGAAGCTGAGGGCCGTCAGGTGAACCGCCGACGGGATCACCAGCGCGGCCTGCGATCGCCACAGATCGAAGCGATGAGCGTGGGGCGCCAGCAGGGTGCCGAGGTGCCACAGCTGGCGGATTCCCTCGCCGTAGTAATGGGTCGAGGCCCAGGAGAGCACCATCAGGGCGAACCACACCAGCAGCGCCAGGGCCGTGGCCTTGCCGGGGGAGCGCACCAGCAGCGAGACCCCCAGGGCGAGGCCGACGTACGCGAGCGAGTAGAGCCAGGCCCGCCCGGCCCAGAGCAGGACGCCGAGGGATGTCGCGGCGGCATCCCCCGCCACCATGCGCAGTCGCGCCAGGCACCAGGCCCCGGCCGCGCCCATCAGCAGCGCGATTCCGATCATCGCCGCCTGCCCCAGCCATTTCCCCGTGACCCAGGAGAGCCGGGAGGTGCGGTAGAGCACATACCGGGCGGACCCGGACGCCAGTTCCTCGGCGATCCGTCCGGAGGTCACCAGCATCACCAGCAACGGGGTGTAGAAGAACGCCAGGCCGCCGTAGATCAGAACGATCGGCGGCGTGCCGAACAGATCGCGCACCAGCGACGGATCGCGCACGAGTTCCCCCACGATGCGGCGGAAACGCTCCGATTTCCAGAGGGCATCCGTCACCGCCCCGGCGCGGTCGCCGACGTCGAGCTGAAGCACGGAGGCCAGCTCCTTCTCCAGCCGCAGCAGGCCGGAGATGGTCGCGTTCATGGTCAGGACCGCGGCGGCGATATAGAGCAACAACACCACGGCGGCGCGGCGGCTCCGCAGGCCGTCGGCCAGCTCGTAGCGCATGACCAGCAGGATCGAACGCAGGGGCCCGCGCATCAACGGGACCTCCATCGGCCGGGGCGGCCGTCCAGACGGTCCTCGAGTCCGACGAGCGGCTCGGCGACGGACGGGTCGATCATGTCGGCCACGTCGAACCGGTCCCCCGTCGAGGCCCGCCAGCGCGGGGTGAACTTGCGGTCCATCTCATCGTACGTCAGCACCAGGGCGCCGCTCAGGTCCTTGACCAGGCGCGCCCCCGCCTCGGGCGTCATCTTCTCGCCCGCGCGGATCTGGTCGGCAAAACCCTGAATGGTCGTGCGCAGACGCAGGTTCATCGCGGCGGTCAGCACGTCGAACTGCTGCTGCTCCTCGGGGGTGAGGCCGGCGTTGGCCACAAAGGTGTTGCGCGCGATGTCGGACCGCACGCGCCAGGCCTCCATCGCCTGGTCGATGCGCTCGCGGATGTTCTCGCGCGGCGGACGGCGGGGCGGGGCGTTGGTCGCCGCCTCGGCCACGGGCGCCGCGGCGTTGGTCGCAGCGGCGGTGGCATTGGTCGCGGGGGGGGCGTTGGTCGGAGAGGATTCGCGGTTCTGGAGGGGGATCACCTGGGTGAGCGCGCCCAGGGCCGACACCCGCCCTCCTTCCCTGCTCTCCCGCGTCTTGGCGAGGGCCAGATCCGACTTGAGGCGGGTGATTTCAAGCCGGGGGGCCCAACCGCCGAGGGCGAATCCGAGCAGAATCGCGAACGGGATCCACACCAGATGTTTCATCGCCGATATCTCCGCTGCGGGCCGCTACCTTACCCCGTCTTCGAGCGTTATGCACGCCTCCACCTTTCGTCCGCGCCGTCCATCGTCCTCGAAAACCTGCGTCGATCGAAACCGCGAATTCATGCGACGTCACGCGGGTGACACCCCAACGTGTCGCATGGAGCCATGTGCGATTCGCGCCTGCGTATGTAATTCATACGCAGCACGGCGAACACAGGTTACAGGAAATCGGTCCGGGCATCGGACCCGCCCGATGTCCTCGTCTCATCCCCATTCACGCGGGTGCATCCGATCGGGCGAAGAGCGGTCACGCCGTAGCGTACCGCCCGCGGGCAATCCTGCCCGCGAGAAACGCAGCCGCCTGGGCATGAAGACGCGCACAGGATTGTACGCGGTACCCATCCTGCCACTTCCGCTCGCTCTGATACTTGCCCCTTCCCGCGGCTTCCGCTCCTTCCGCGTGTGAATCCGGCGCCTGTGCGTCAGGCCGGCCATGCGCCCCCGCCCGCTGCGCGAAGATCGTGCATTCCTTCAGGCGGGACTCTATGATTCGCCGGTTTGTCGGGGAATAAGGTGTGAGCAAGAGAGATCTCAGTCCGGGATGCCTGGCCCTGTTCGCCCTGCCGTTTGCGGGCATCGGCGTCGGGTTCGGCATCGCCCTCTCGATTACCATCTCGCGGGGGATGGCGACCACGCGGTGGGTGGAACGGCCGGCGACGGTGCTGGAGGCGGACCTCGAGACCAGCCGGGGCGACGACTCCACGACCTATCGGGCGACCGCGCGCTACGTCTACGAGTATCTGGACCGGCTTCACACCGGCACGGCCGTCAGCGTCCATTCCGGCTCGGACAACATTGGAAGCTTCCACCAGGACATGTTCCGGACCCTGGACGCGGCGCGGCAGGCGAACCGGAGCGTTCCGTGCTATGTCAACCCCACCGATCCCGCGCGGGCCGTTCTGTACCGCGGCCTGAGGATGGGCATGGTTCTCTTCCAACTGCTCTTTGCCGTGGTCTTCGGCGGCGTGGGCATCGGCATGCTCGCGGGCATCGGCCTCGCCCGTCGGAACCTCCGCAGAGAGGCGGAGCTGCAGGCGGCGCATCCCGGCGAGCCCTGGAAATGGCGGCCGGAATGGCATGGCGGGGTGATCCCGGGCGCGACCGGCCGCGAGGCGCTCGGCATCGGACTGTTCGCCGGTTTCTGGAACCTGATCAGCATGCCGGCCGCCGCCGCCGTGTTGTTCGGAACCAGCCACGAGAGCCCGGCCGTCTGGTTCGTCCTGCTCTTCCCGCTGATTGGCGTGTTCCTCCTGTGGTGGGCCGCGGTGCTCTTCGCCCGCTGGCGCAGGTACCGCGGGATCGTCTTCCACATGGCCGCCGTGCCCGGCGTGTTGGGCGGGAAACTGGCCGGGGTCATCCGCATCCCCGATCGCCTCGACCCGCCCGACGGCTTTCAGGTGACCCTGCGGTGTACGCGGAGGGTCACCAGCGGGTCGGGGCGCAACCGGCACACGAGCGAATCGGTCCTGTGGGAAGAAGGCCTCACGGTTCGTCGCGGCGAGGGTGGGGGGCTGAGCGAGACCCTGATCCCCGTGCTCTTCGCGGTGCCCGCCGATCAGCCGGCGTCCGCCGCGCCGGGCGATACGGAAAACCGGAAGATCGCGTGGAAACTCGCCGTAAGCGCGATCGTGCCGGGCGCCGATCTGAAGACGTCATTCACCGTGCCGGTCTTCCCGGCGCCGGGCAACGCGCCGCCGTAATCCGGCTCGCCGGCGTCTCGCCTCCAGGCCACGGGGCCGCTCGCCATTCGGCTCGCTCGCCCCCGCCTACGACACCTTGAATCCCAAGCCGCTCAGAGAGGCGGCGAGGCCGGCGTCGGGCGCGGCAAGCCGCACGGAGAAGCCGGTGAACTCGCGCCGGTCGGGATAGTTCTTCCGCAGGCGCTCAAATCGCCGGGCGCGAAGGGCCGCATCCGGCTCCGGCGGCTGGCGCAGGGCCGCGTCGTCGACCGTGATGTCATAGGCCCGTCTCACCACGGCCCACAGCGCTTCCTCCCGGCCCAGGCCGCGCGGATCGAGCGGGATCACGGGCGACGCGGGCGCGGGCCCCAGGCCCGCCGCGGACCAGGCCGGCGGCAGTTCAAAGAAGCGGCACGCCTCGCGGTAGAGGATCTCCGTACCCGCCAGCTTGCCGTCCCAGGAGTAGCCCGCGATGTGCGGCGTGCCGAGTTCGACCGCCTCCAGCAGATCCGGATGGCAGTCGGGTTCCTGCTCCCAGACATCCAGCGCGGCCCGCGAAATCTGCCCGCCGGCCAGGGCCAGTCTCAGCGCCTCCTCGTCCACCACCTCGCCGCGCGAGGCGTTGAGGAATACCGCGCCGGGTTTCAGTCGCGAGAGGAACCGGCAGTTCACCATCCGCCGCGTGGCGTGCGGGCCGGTATCGGACAGCGGCACGTGGAGGGTGACGACGTCGCACTCCGGCAGGATCTCCTCCAGAGGCCGAAGCTCGGCGGCGCCTTCCGCCCGCGCGCGCGGAGGATCGTTCTGCAGCACGCGCATGCCCAGCGCCTCGGCCTTGCGGACGACGCGCCGGCCGACCTGTCCCACCCCCACGACGCCGATCGTGCGGCCGGCGAGCGTGAAACCGTGGCGGACCGCGAGGCAGAGCAGGGCGGAGGCGATGTACTCGGCGACGCTGTTGGCGTTGCAGCCGGGGGCCGGACACCAGAATACGCCCGCCTCCCGGAGGGCGGGGCCGTCAATGTGGTCGAAGCCCGCCGTGGCCGTGCCGACGAAACTCACGCGCGTGCCGGCGAGCAGCTCGCGGGTCACGGCCGTCTTCGATCGGATCACCAACGCATCGGCATCGAGCAGGTCGCCGCGCGAGATCGCCCGGTCCGGCCGCACGACCACCTCGCCCAGCGTGGAGAACGCCTCTTGCCCGAAAAGCACGCTGGCCGCGCAGATCGTCTTCATGAAGCGGCGGGCGCTACTCGGTCAGTTCCCGCACGAAGACATTGCGGAACCACAGCGGGCCGCCGTGATTCTGCAGCTCGATCGCGTCCTCGCGGAAGATCGGCTGCGATCGGTCCCAGTAGTTCTCCATCACCACATTGTCCACCACGAGCTGGCCGTTGAGATGGACGGTGACCTTGTCGTTGACCATCTTGATCCGGAAGGTATTCCATTCGCCGACCGGGCGGTCGGCGGTGACGGTCGGCTTGCTGGGATTCTTTTGGTTGTTGTAGAGGCCGCCCGAACCGACGTTGCTCTTCGCGGGGTCCCAGATCTGGACCTGCGGCGAACCGCGCAGGTAGATCCCGCTGTCGCCGCCGGCGTTGATCTTCCAGTCCACGAGCATCTCGAAATCGCGGTAGGGCTTCGCGGTGCAGAGGTTCTGCCCCCTGCCGTCGAACACGATGACCCCGTCTTCCGCCTTCCAGTGGGCGCGCATGTTCTCGTCGGCCTTGGCCTGTTCGGCCTTGAGCTGTTCGGGGGTCATCTTCGCGCGCTTGAGCGGATCGGCCACCAGTCCCTTCCAGCCGGCGAGATCCCGGCCGTTGAACAGCGCGGTGAACCCGCGCGGAGGAATGTTATGCAGCTCCTTGATGCGCACGTTCCGGAACTCCACCCGGCTGCCGTGGCCGAGGAACCCGATCGCGCCCGATTCCGGACGGCCGTGGGTCGCGACATTGGCGTCGACGATCTTCGCCCCGTTCATGACCACCGTGATGTGGTCGCCCTCGGCGATGATCTCCTCGGCATTCCATTCCCCGACCGGCTTGAGGTGACCCCGTTCGGCGGCGGCGATCTTGTACAGCGACCCGCAGTACTGGGCCGGCTGGAGGTTGGCGTACTGGGGCGCCGTGTCGTCGAGGATCTGCACCTCGTAGCCGACGAAGGCCGGATCGCCCTTCCGCGGCGACCGGAGGCCGATGCCGTTATTCCCGCCCGGCGGCACTTTGAACTCCAGCCGCAGGACGAAATTCGCGTAGTCGCGCTCCGTGAAGAGCATGCCGCCCTTCTCCTTGAGGCAGACGAGGTTGCCGTCCTCGACCACATAGCCGTCAGTCGCACCGACCCACCCCGTCAGATCCTTCCCGTTGAACAGCGGCACGAAGCCCGGCTCCACTTCCGCCGCCCCCGCCGCGATCGCCGTCAGCGCCACGCCCGCAAGTGCCTGTCCCCAGTTGATCCGTTTCATGTGCGTTGCTCCTGTCTTCCGCATGGAAAACGATGTCGTTCGCAACTTCTACCGCCACCCCCATGCCGATCGCAATGGCAATCGTCACTCCGGCGGTCGACGGCGACACCTGTCGTGGCGGCCGGGCGCGGGGGATGGCGCACCGCCACGCTCCATGGCCCCTTCGGCTGTGGCGGGAGACAGCTGCTTCTGGAAGATGGGGAACCGATCCGGGACGCCTGGGCCTCACGGCCCCGTGGCGGGCTACCCCTGCCACTCGGTGTCGTCGACCGTCGTCTTGAAGTCGGCGGTGACGAGGCGGGGCGCTTTCTCGTCCGCGGTCTCGGCCTTGTCCTTCGGCGTGGGCTTGCCGACGTAGATCAGGCCCTTCATGGGGCATTTCTGGATGGCCACGTCGACCGCCTCCATCTGCGCGGGGTCGTACTGGTCGTAGTTGATGACGGGCAGATTGTTGGCGGCGGCGAAGGTGAAGAGCCCGCTGCGCTTCGAACAGGCGCGGCACCCGATGCAGCCGATCTCGCAGACCTCCTTCACTTCCTTGCCGAAATCCTTGTTCGAGCAGCCGACGACGATCATGCGCTCGCGCTTGAAGGGCACCATGGAGATGATGTTGCGGGGGCAGACCAGGGCGCAGGCGCCGCAGCCGACGCATTTCTCGTAGTCCACGGTGGCGAGGCCCTCGACCACGCGGATGGCATCGAACGCGCAGGCGCGCACGCAATCGCCGAACCCCAGGCAACCGTAGATGCAGCCCTGCACGCCGTTGATCAGGTTGGCGGAGGCGCACGTTTCCTCGCCGGAATACGGGTGCCGCTGCTTGCGCTGGCTGGTCGTGGCGCGGCAATGGATCACCGGGCGGCGGGGCCAGCTCTGGGTCACCTCGACCCCCATGACCTTCGCGATCGCCGCGGCGCAGGAAGGGCCGCCGACCGGACACTTGTCCACGGGGGCGCCCTTCGTCACGACGGCCTCGGCATAGCTGGCGCAGCCGACATAGCCGCAGCCGCCGCAGTTGGCGCCCGGCAGGGCCGCATTCACCGCGTCAACGCGCGGGTCGACCTCGACGTGAAACGCGTCTTTGGCCCACCCCAACACCCACCCGGCTCCAACCGCCAAGGTCAGCATCGAACCGCCGGCAAGAACGAGAACAAGCGGATCCATGGTGTTCTTATACCCTCCCCCCGCCTCGCCGAGAAGGCGAAAAGCCAATGAGCTGGATGCGCGTGTACAATCTTCATGAATGGGTACGCAACAAACGTCCATCAACGTACCCGGTTTGACAGCCCGTCGAATTCCATCCTTCGTGTCCCTTCGTGCTCTTCGTGGTGGATTCTGTCCGGCATCTGTCTATTGCGGACTACTCGTACACCTTCACGAGGCGGATCTCGGCGCGGCCGAGTGCGGCGCAGCCGAAGGACACACGATTCGGGCCGCCGCGCAGGACCGGCACGGCCTCTGTCAGTTCGCCCTCCGCGGTCTTCGAGCGGTTCTCATCCAGCACAATCCAGCGGCGCGGGTCGCGGCAAAGAAGCCGGTCGCCCTTCCTCAGCGTCACGGGGAATCGCACCGCTCGACCATTAACGACCAGGACCGGCGACTCCATCGCGCCGCGAAGCTCGATCTCCAATCGGGCTCGCTCACCGGGCCGCACGGCCACGTCCCAGGCGTGGTCGTCGCCGGCGGGGGCGGTGATCAGGCGGGTCATTTCATACTCGCGCGCGAGAGGCTTCCGGTCGATCGCGCGGCGCGCATTCGGCGCGCCGAACGGCTCGCCCAGGGCGCGGACCGTCACTTCCGCCCGGGCGCTGACGCCCGCCGGTTTCTCGCAATCGAATCCCAGGGTGTTTTCGCCGGCGCGCAATGCGGGCCAAGCGGCCGCGGTCGCCGGGCGCACGCGCGCCAGGAGATCGCCCCGGTCGTTGTGATGGCCGCAGACGCCGGACGCCTCCATCTCCAGGAAATCGCCGGACGTGAGCGTCACCGGCACGACCACTGGCCGCCCGTTGACGCTCAGGGCCGGGTTTCTCAACTTGGCGGACAGGATCGGGAGGGCCATCACCGGGCCGAGCACCACCTCCGAGGCGTCGTTCGGCGGGAGGTGGTTGAGGTAGAGGCTGACCGTCGAGATGTGGGCCATGTCGAGCGGATTGCGGTGCATGTCGAACGTGCCGCCGTACGGCCAGGTGTAGTTCGCCATCTGCTCCACGTCCCGCTCGCGGGCGAGCAGCTCCACGTAGCGCCAGCCGGTGAAGTCCAGGATCACGCCGTGATCCGACCGCGCGTGCATGTGCTCGCGCGGCGTGCCGAGCTGCACGTTCAGGAGGGCGCCTTTGCCGTCGCCCCGGACCCACACGCCGAGCGCGCCCGCGCCGGCGAGATTCAGATAGGGGGCCGGAAACGCAAGGCTCGCGCGCGCCCACGCGCCGGTGCGCGTGTCGCCCTTGTTCGCGGCCCGCAGGCGGAGGTTCCGGCCCCCGCCCTTCCCGTCGCCGCTCTCCGCTTCGAGATGGAGCGTCACCGCCGCCGAGGCGCTCGACGTCTTGAACGCCGCGAGGTCGGCGAAATCGGTGACGCACCGGCGGTTCGTACTGTCATACGGCGCGACGCTGTACAGCGCCTCGATACGGGCCGTGAGGGGCTGTTCCGCGAACGGGTTGTGCGTCGCCCATCGCTCGGAGCCGTTGCCCAGTGCGCTGATGCGGTGGGCCTCCATCGTGACCGGCGTGAATTGCCAGGCCCCCTCGCGGTTCTGGCGCAGGCGGAACTCGTCGCCCGGCCCCGCCACGCGCGCGACCGTCGCGCGATCAAAGTAGCGCGCCAGTCGCAGGTGTTCATACCAGCCAAGGACCGTGATCTGGTCCTCAACATAGAGTGGAAGCGGCCGGTGCGAGACGTTCACGCCCTGGATCGACATGGCGGAGTCGAGCCCCAGGTTCTTCGCGGCGAAGTACTCCATTTCGTCGAGGAAATGACCGCGCGCCTGCGCGCTGGGTCCCCGCGGGGCCCACCAGCCCATCTGCGGCTCCAACAGGTCCGACGCGCGATACGCGGCCGCGGAGGCGATGTGCTTGTCGTGGAAGCGTTTCGCGGCCCAGACGGGATGATCCCACGCGCCCAGGCGCGAGTGGAACCACCAGTTGTGCTGACCGTGACAGCTCGCCTCGGCGAGGACCTCGCCGCGCAGACGCCTGAAGATGGCGTGGCGCATGGCGTCGATGCCATAGCGGCTTATCATCCCTTCCGATCCGTCGAAGTAGATCTGGTCGAGCCGGCACGCATTGAAGACACGGGCGATGCCGTCGGCCAGATCCCCCGCGAGGGGGGAATCCGGTTCCGGGTAGAAGGCGATGTAGCGCTGTTGCAGGTAGTCGGCGCGGTCGCCCGCCGCGTGAGCCGCGGGCCGGGTCTTGAACGCGCCCCGCTGACATTTCCCGAACGCAAAGGGCGGTTCCGTCATGACCTCGCTGTATTGGACCATCTCCGTGCCGACGCGAATGGCATTGCCGTTGCCCATGTACGTGAAGACGACGTCGTGGCCGGCCGACGGTTTCTCGTTCACGTACATGACGGTGTCGGTCGCCGACATCGGCCGCGCCAGGGTGTAGGTCGCGGCGGCGATGAGGTGCGGGCTGGCCTCGGGGGTCACCCACGAATCGCGCGGCTCGATGCAGCCGGTGAGGGTGTGAATCCCGGCCTTGAGCCCGGCGGCGTGGATGCGGGCGACGGTGTCCTTCAGGTCGGCCAGACCCCCGGGGAAGAGGTTGGTGTTGACCCCGTAGTGCCCCAGCGTGTTCCACCAACCGTGGAGGTGGAGGTGGGTGAACCCGCCGCGCCGCGCGAGTTCGATCCAGTCGTCGGTCGAGGCATGCGACAGGTCGGCGAACAGATAGGAGCCGCGGTTGGCCTCGGCGCCCAGCGACCACGGGCCGCCCAGCTTCGAAGTGGGCACACCGGCATGCACGGCCATGGCGCGCAGCATGGAGGGCATCGCCTCCCTGGGGCCGGCGGCCAGGCCGGCGCGCCCGCCGGTCAGGCCGCGTTCGGCCGTCGTCCAGACGCGCAGGCCGGGCGGGCGGCCGCCGACCGCCATCTCGACCGGCAGGTCATAGCCGCGCAGGCAGACGGCGTCGGTGTCGTCCGACAGCATGTTGGCCATGCCGCCGTGGTACTTCGCGGCGGTCACGGGGAGGCTGAAGAACGTCAGCGACGCGACGTTCGACGCGGTCAGCGAACGCGCGGTGAAGGAGAAGAAATCGGATTCGACATCCACGCCCAGCGCGACGGTCCCCAGCCCGCGTGGAAACTCGAAGCTCAGCGTGCGATCGCGGTACGAGGCCCTGTGGGCGGACAGCAGTCTCCCATCCGTGAGGCGCGCGGAAACGGGGATGTGCGGCCGGACGAGCAGCTCGCGTCCGGAGGCCCGGCTGCGCAGCGACACGATACGGCCCTGGGTGTCGATGACCAGGCGGGCGCGGCGGTTCTCCAGTGTGGCCGCGGCCGGCAGGGTGTCGTCGGTCAGCTTGTAGACGGCATCGGCGCGCGAGGGATCGCCCGCGAGCTCCGCGATCTCGGCCTCCGAAAGCGCGCGGCCGTAGATCCGCAGGTCGTCGATCAGGCCCTTGTGACAGACCGGTCCGGACCAGCCGCCGATGCGCAGACCTTCGGCCTGAACCGGATACGGCCATGAGCCCGTGGCCACCGGCTTGCCGTCGGCGTAGGTCGTGATGTCCGGAAGGCTGAACACGACCCCGAGATGGGTCCACTTCCGCCGGGGCAGGGAGTGGAGCACGGCGACACCGGTTTCGGTCCACGACTCGCCGGCGACCTCCGCGCGATGCCCGGGCCGGCCCAGGCGGAACGAGCAGGTGTCGTCGCTCACGAACAGCATGAGGCCGCCGGGACTCCAGTTGTGCGTGGTGAGCAGGTTCGGGTAGCGGCCGGAATCCTCCCAGGTGGCCCAGACCGAGAGGGTGAACTGCGTCGCGCCGTTCAGGCCGGGAACCGGCGGAAGATCCATAAAGGCGTTCGTGCCGCCGAACCGCGCGGCGGTGCCGAACGCGCCCTTGGCCCATTGCACGTTGTCCAGCGTGGCGTCGAGCGCGCCCGCCGTGGCGTCGAACGCCAGACTCCCGGCGCGCTCATCGAGCGGCAGCCGGAGCAGGAGCGACGGATCGGGCGACGCGGCCTGAACCGCGGCAGACCATTCCAGGCAGGCAAGGAGGCTGGCGAGTATCCGTGTCATGACCGTCTCCGCGTCGGGCGATTGATTCGTTTCTCTGTCGCCGTGGTCGGCGTAGCATGGTCCGCCAATGCGGGAGATCAGGCAAGACCCAGAAGGCCTTCCATCCGCGGATTCTCCGCGACGCGTCCGACCGCGCCGGCATCGCCGACGCGCCGCCTTCCGACAACCGCGCCGCGGCGGAGGGGGCAGGACCCGCGCTTCGTTCTTCGCTTTCCCTGCCGCCTCATGTACGATCGGGCGCGGGACGCGGGGCGAGCCTGCCGCCGCACGAAAGAACGGGCCGGGACTCTCGCGTCCGGCATGAGGGAAGCGAACCCATCCATGAGCTATCTGCCCTGCAAGGCCGGGACCGTCGAGCGCCGCCGCCGTCAGGCGGAAACGGCGTCATCGGCGCGGAAACGGCGACCGACGGCCCGGGCCGCGGCGTGCCTGGGCGCCGCGATGCTTCTTCACGCCGGGGCCGCCGAGCTGACGGTGGATTTCTCGCAGACCCATGGCATGATCCGTCCGCTTCACGGCGTGAACCTCGGGCCGCTGTGTTACCGCGGCACGGTCGACCTGTCCGCCTACCATCGCCAGCTCGGTGTGCCGCTGACGCGCCTTCACGATGTGGTTTGGGTCAACGCGGACGCCGTGGACATCAGCACGATCTTCCGCGACTTCCGCAACGATCCGGCCCGCGCGGAGAGCTTCGACTTCGCGGCGACGGATGACTACATCCAGGCGATCAGGAACGTCGGTTCCGAAATCGTCTATCGCCTGGGGGAGAGCATAGAGCACACGCCGCGCAAGTACCGCGTCCACCCGCCCGCCGATCCCGACAAATGGGCGGCCGTGTGCCTGGGCATCATCCGCCACTACAACGAGGGATGGGCGGACGGGTTCCGGCACGGCATCCGCTACTGGGAGATCTGGAACGAGCCGGACGTGCGTCCCGCGATGTGGACGGGCACCGACGAGCAGTACCTTCGCCTGTACGAGGTCGCGGCCAAGGCGATCAAGGCCCGCTTTCCGGAGGTCAAGGTCGGCGGGCCCGCGCTGGGCGGCACGGGCGAATTCGACGGCGATGCGTTCAAGCCCACGTCCTTCGCCACGAATTTCCTGGCCTATTGCCGGGCGCATCAGGCGCCGCTCGATTTCCTGTCGTGGCACCGGTACACCCGTTATCCGTGGGATCTGCCGCGGAGGGCGAAGGCGATGCGCCGTCTGCTCAACGAACACGGCTTCACGGAGACCGAGAGCCATCTCAACGAGTGGAACTACCTTCCCCGCGACGACTGGCGCCCCATGCTGAAGGACGGGCAGGGCGCCCCGCGCGAGCAGTGGTACGGCGAAATGGGCGGTCCGGCCGGCGCGGCCTTCGCGGCCTGCGGGCTGATGCTGCTGCAGGACGCGCCGCTGGACGCCGCCAACTTCTACACCGGCGAGATCCAGGGCTTCGGCCTCTTCAACATCCACGGCGTGCCGAAGAAGTCGTTTCACGCGTTCCACGCGTTCC
The DNA here is from genome assembly GCA_964610105.1 of uncultured Verrucomicrobiota bacterium. Taxonomy (GTDB): domain Bacteria; phylum Verrucomicrobiota; class Kiritimatiellia; order PWTM01; family PWTM01; genus CAZSUU01. The sequence goes on from CAZSUU010000007.1 coordinate 72,126, forward strand.
GCCGGTTGCTGGATTCGCCGGCGCGGGTCCGGTCGGAGGGGGCGATCGAAGGACAAACCGCGATGCTCGCGGGCCGGAGGACCGACGGCGCGGGGGCCGCGGTGTTGGTGGCGAACTTCGGCCGGCCGGCCGGGCGGGCGGATCTGGCCGTCCGGAATCTGCCATGGGCGGGGGCCTCGCGCTTCGAGGTGCTCACGGTGGATGCGGACCACGATCTGGAACAGACCGCGGCCGGCGAGGCGGCGGACGGCCACATCCCCGTGCCCCTGCCGTTGCCGTCCGTGGTCCTGGTGACCCTGTGCCCGGCCGACGCCCCCCCATGAGCGGGTGCGCCAGACACCCCGCGCATCTGCGTGTCATCCGGCGGCGGAACCATCTACGCTTCCGCCTGCGGCCGGAACGCGGTCTCGATGGCGGCCAGCTCGGCGGCGCGGCGCCCGGGAGTCCATCCGAGTTCCGCGGCCATGAGATCGGCGCATTCTTCCAAGGCCCGGACGCCGGGATGCCCCAGGGTTCCAAGGTCCGTACGGCGCAACACCGCGTCCGCCAGCCGCACCGCCGCTTCCTCCCGCACGGCGTACACCACCTCGGCGCGCAGGACCTCGTCCGACCCCGCGAGCGGCCGGCCGAGCGACGGATCCGCGCGCGCCAGCGCCAGGACCGCATTCATCCTTGACCCGTAGTTGTACGCCAGGTGCCGTCCCACGGTCGCCCCGCCTTCGGCCCGCGTCTCCGCCTCCCGCAGAAACGCGCGGAAGTCGTCCACCTCCCCGCCCGAGAGCCGCGCCGTCGCCGTGCCGGGTTCGGCCGTCCGTCCGCCGAGCTTGGCCGCCGCGCACGCCGCCGCCTGTTCGGCCAGCGCTCGGCAGACGGTGTACTTGACGCCGACGACGGTGACGAGGTTCGCCGGTCCGCCCCGCCGCGCGTGGTCGATGAAATCGTACTTGTGCGAGGCCTTCGCGTGATCGGGATCGGCATCGATGTCCCCCAGCGGCCGCAGTCCCCCGCACCAGTAGGTCACGTCCTTCCGTTCGAGGCCCGCCGCCGGGAACGCGGCGTCGAAGTCGCGCAGGAAGCTCTCGATGTCTTGCTCCGAAACGCCGTAGCGGTCGGGGTCGCCGACGAACAGCGTGTCGGTGGTGCCGATGATCGAGCGGCCGCGCCACGGGGTGCAGAAGAAGCTCCGTCCGCCGCGCGCGATGAGGGCGGTCTTGTCGCGCTCGCGGCTCTCGGCCCCGAAGGCGAAGTCGCGGCTCAGCGCGCGGACGACGAGCTGGATGCCCTTGGAGCGGCGGACGGACCGGTCGGATTCGGGACCGCGCAGTCGCTGCAGCAGGATGTCGCACCAGGGGCCGGTCATGTTGAGGAAGACCCGTCCCCGCACGGCAAACTCCGCCCCTCCCACACGGTCGCGCACGCGCGCGGCGGCGATGCGGCTTCCATCGTGTTCGAAGCCCACCGTTTCGAGGTGGTTGCCGAGGGCGGCGCCGCGCTCCGCGGCCGACAGCCCGAAGGCGAGGGTCAGGCGCTCGGAGTTGTACATCTGCGCGTCGTGGAAGAGGGCGGCCCCGCGCAGTCCGTGCCGGTCGACGCCCGGCAGCAGCCGCGCACACTCGTCAGATGACACCAGCCGGCCGCCTGGAATGTGCTTCTGCGGATCGATGAGTCCCCGGTTGCGATCGGCGGAAATCGCATCGTTGGCCAGCATGGCCATGCGCATGGCCTCGGGGCCCCGGATGCCATGCCCGTAGCACGGCACAAGGAAGGCCAGGGGGTGGACCAGGTGCGGGGCCATCCGCAGCATGTGGCGTCGCTCGGCGATGGAGACGCGCATGCGGACGAAGTCGAGGTGCTGGAGATAGCGGAGCCCGCCGTGGACAAGCTTGAGGGAGCCGCAGGAGGTTGCGGCGCCGAAATCCCCGCGCTCGACGACGGCCACGCGCAGGCCGCGAAGCGCGCAGGCCCATGCCGTGGAAAGGCCGTAGACCCCCCCGCCCAGGATCACCGTGTCGAAGGTCTCGTCCGCCAGTCTCTTCAGGTCGCGCCGCATGCAGATCCCGTTTGTGGCCGGGCTCAAAGGCGCTTAGTATCCGCGCGATGGCCGAAAAACTGAAGCATTTTGCGGGCGACGAGTACCGCGACGTCGAGGGCATCCTGAAGGTCGTGAAGGACGGCCTCTGCCATCGCTGCGGCGCATGCATCGGCCTGTGCCCGGCCGGCACGTTCGGCATCAAGGACGGCTACCCGGTCCAGGCCGCGGACTGCATCCGCTGCAACATCTGCGTGCGGATCTGTTCGGGACTGGAGGTGGATTACCCGGAGCTCGGCCGGCAGGTCTTCGGCGAGGGCGGATATGCCTTCGGGCCGCTCATGGGGCCGGTGCGGTCGACCTGGCTCGCCCACGCGGCCGATCCGGCCGTGCGGGGGCGCGGCGCCAGCGGCGGCGTGGTGACGCAGATCCTGCTGCACTGGTTGGAAACGGGGAAGATCAAGGGCGCGCTCGTCGTGGTCGAGGACCCGGAGGAGCCGACGCGCGGCCGGGGGATCATCGCCCGGACCCCCGAGGCGCTGCTGGCCTCCGCACAGTCGCGCTACACGACGGCGACCGGCTTCGCCGCGCTGTACGACATCCGCGACGAGAAGGGACCGTTCGCGGCCGTCGGCCTCCCCTGCCAGATCCACGCGCTGCGGAAGCGGCAGATCATGGACCCCCGCTGGCGCGACCGGGTGCCGTATCTGATCGGGTTGCTCTGCCACTACAACCTCCCGTGGGAGTCGAGCCGGCTCGCTTCGTCGATGCTGGCCCCGTCGGGGCAGCGGGTCGTGCACGCGAGCTACCGCCGTCGCGATGTGAGGGGCTGGCCGTACAACACGCTGGAGTTCGCCTACTCCGACGGCTCCGTCTGGCGTTCGCCGTACGGGCCGGCGCAGACGTTCAACGTGATCTCGCGCGTCTCGCCGCTCGGCCGCTGCCTCCTGTGCCTGGACGCCTGCGCCGAGTTCTCGGACTTCGCCGTCGGCGACCCCTGGATTCGCAACGAGCGGGGCGAGTGGAAGTACGAGGCGCCGGAGGGATTTTCGACCCTCATCGTGCACACCGCCCGGGGGGAGGAGCTGGTCGGGGATCTGCGCGCCCGCGGCGTGGTGGAGACGCGGGAGATTCCGCCGCGCGAGGTGGCCGAGGGGCAGCACGCGATGATGATCGAGAAGAAGGAGCGCGTGGCCTTCCGCATCCGCCTGCGCCGGAAGCTCGGCTGGAAGGTGCCGCGCTACCCGATGGACCTGCCGGCGACGTCGCCTGGCCAGCGAAGGAAGGAGATGCTCTTCTGGTTCTCGCGCCTGACGCCGGTCTTCCCCTGGGTGCGGCGGTGGTTGATTCGCATCGGGTTCTCGCCTCTGGGCGGCTTCTTCGTGCGCCGCCGCATGGCGAAGCGCACGCGGCTCGCCGCCCGCGGCAAGGTCAGGCTCAGCGCGTCGGATTTCGGGGATGCGAAGGAAAAGGACTGATCGCGGGCCGGCGCCTCGCGCCGGCCCGCGCGAAGCCGGAGACCGAACCCCTATGCCAACGACAGACATGAAGACGACGCCGGCGACCGACGGCCCCGCCGCCTCCCCGTCGGTTCCGCGACGGGTGATGATCATTGCGCCGCAGCCGTTCTTCGAGTGGCGCGGTTCCCCGATCCGGGTGTCCTTCCTGGTGCGGGCCCTGGCCGAGCTCGGGTTTGCGGTCGATCTGCTCTGCATGCCGGTGGGCGCCCCCTTTTCGTGCGCCGGCGTCTCGGTGCACCGGCCTCCCAACCTCTTCCGCGTGCGCTCCATCCCCATCGGCCCGTCCCTGCGAAAGGCGGTGTACGACGTGCTCCTCCTCGTCTGCGCGATGCGCCTGGCCCTCACCCGCCGCTACGGCGTGATCCACGGCATCGAAGAGGCGGGTCTCCTCGCCGTCCTGGTCGGCCGGTTGTTCTCGGCGCGGGTGATCTACGAGAAGCACAGCGATCCCGGATCGCACCGTGGCGGAAGGCTGCGAAACCTGGTCCTGCGCGCCTACGCGGCCGTCGAGCGGCTGACCATCCGTTCCGCCGACGCGACGATCGCCACGGGGCCCGGACTGGCGCGGCAGGTCCGGAGCGTCCTGCCCCGGGCCGATGTGCGCCACATCTTCGACATCCCGTCCTCCATGAAACGGGCCGGCTCCGAGGGCGTCGCCGCGGCCCGCCGGGCGCTGGAGCGCGCGCCGGGCGAGGTGCTGATCACCTATGTCGGGTCGTTCGCCGCCTACCAGGGCATCGACCTGATGTTCGCGAGCATGCCGGCCGTGCTGCGCGGCCACGCGCGCGCCCGCTTCGTCGTCATCGGCGGAGACCCGCCGCAGGTTGCCGAGCGCAGGGAGGGGCTCGCGGGGCAGGGGCTCGCGGGCCGCGTGAGCTTTGTCGGCCGCGTTCCGCCGGACGAGCTGCCGGACTACCTCGCGGCCTCGGACATCCTCCTTTCCCCGCGCATCGCCGGCCAGAATACGCCGCTCAAGCTCCTCGACTACCTGGCCGCGGGCCGTCCCATACTGGCCACCGACACGGCGGCCAACCGCCTGCTCCTCAACGAAAGCATGGCCTTGTTCACCGCGCCCCGGCCCGACGAGTTCGCGGCGGGCATCCTGCGCCTGGCCGGCGACGCGGCGCTGCGGGCGCGCCTGGGCGCCATGGGGCAGCAGATGGTGCGGAACTGCTACAATTTCGAGGGATTCAAGCAACGGCTGCACGTCTGCTATCGCGACCTGCTCGAGGGCGATTCCCACCGCCCGGCGGCCGCCGGATCGGCCGCCATGATCCGCGACACGGACGGGAGCATCGTGGTCTGGGACGTGGGGGCGGAGGCGCTGTACGGGTTCGGGGCGCGCGATGCGGTCGGCAGCGTCTCCCACCGCCTGCTCCGGACCGAGTTCCCCGAGCGCCTGTCGGACATCGAACGGGAACTGGGCGAGCGGGAGCAGTGGGAAGGCGTGCTGGTGCACACGACGCAGACGGGGCGCAAGGTCCATGTCCTCAGCTCCTGGCGCCGCATCCTCACCGACGACGGCGCGGTCCGCGTGTTCGAAGTCAACGAGCCGATCGTGCGCGACGCGGACCGCCACGCGCGTCGCATGGGCGGCTTTTCCGCGGCGATCTTCGCGGCCTGGCCGGAGCTCGCCGACCTCCTGTACCTCGCGTGATCCCGGCCGGGCGCTATCGGGCCGCTTCCGAGAGCCGCTCGATGACGCGTTCCGGCGGGACCTCGGCGGGCAGGCGCGCGAGCAGCGCGGGCTGCCAGGGATCGAGCGCGAGGGCGACGGCGTTGGTCATCCCCAGGTACGCGACCCTCCGCAGATCGTACGTGGCGGCACACTTTTCAAAGTGTGCCGTCACGCCGACCGGCTTCTCCAGCTCCGGCTCCCCGCCCCGCTCCTTGAGATCCTCGCCCGAGTGCCAGGACACGTTGCGTTCGAGGGCGATCAGCTCCGCCTCGCCCAGCCGGTATCGATAGACGGCGGTGCGCGCCTCCGCCGGCGTCACGCGCACGGCGGGCGGGAGCAGGGCTGCGAGGGCCGCGGCGTTCGTCCCCGCGGCCGCCGGCAGCTCCGCCGGCCTCGCCCGCAGCCGCCCGATCTCGTCGAACTCCCCCGGCACGCCCTCGTACACCAGCCGCCCGCCGCCGTCCGCGAAGGCCTTCAGTTGCGCCGCCTCGCGGTCCGACAGCGCCCACGAGTCGGACATCACCAGGAACCGGTACCCGCCGCGCGCGAGCTCGCCGCCCTCGATCTGCTCGTAGGAGACGAACCGCGGGCTGTATCCCGCGTTCCGCAGGTCCTGCAGCCACGCGTTGCGCCGCGCGGCCATCCGGTTGTGCTCCGCCTCGTAACTGGAGAACCTCCGGTGCCAGGTGCGGCCGTCCGGGATGCTCTCCATCAGCCAGTCGACCTGGAGGCTCGCCTGCGAGTAGTGGATCGCCACGGGGTCGTACTGGCGACGGGCGCGCAGGAACAACCGCGCGAGCGGTCCCGTCATCTCGCCCAGCGCCGGCGCGAGCGCCCGGGCCTTGGCGGTCAGCGGAAGCTCCGCGGCCTTCGCGTCGAGACAGTCCTCGCTCCACCACACGATGCACCCCCGGTCGCCCTCGAGCAGCAGGTGCCAGAGTTTGCGCCGGGTGCGGTTCGTGTCGGCGTCGCCGAGGGTGCAGAGCACCGGTTTCCCCGGCATGAACGACCCGAAGATGGGGCGCGCGTTGCCGACGTCGTAGGGCTCGACCCAGTCGAGTGCCTGCGAGAGTTTCCACAGATCGTACCCCCCGAACGCGTGCGGCATCTGCGTGCCCTCGATGCCCACGGGCGTCGCCGGATCCTCCGCGCGCGCCGCGCGGCGCAGGTCGTCCAGCGTCTGCGCGAGGCGCCCGTCCATGAACGTGCGAAACTCCGCCCACGGGGCGAAGTTCCACCGCACCGGATCGCGCCGCGCGGCGGCGGGATCGAACGCGACCGCGCGGACGGCCTGCCAGTCGGGCTGCCCCCGCGGCATCGCCCCGCCGCCGGCCATGCGGCTCTTGATCTCGTCGGTCGTGAACGGGCGGACGTCGTCCCACGAGGCGAAGTCCGTCGCCCAGGCGCGGTTCAGCGCCGCGAGGTCGCCGTGCCGCTCCCGGAGCCAGTCGCGAAAGGCCGCCAGCGTGACCGGGGCGAAGTCGTAGTCGAAGGGATTGGCGGAGATCGTGACCGAGAGCTCGTCGCGCAGGTCGTAGGCGAGCGGCGCGTGCGCGCGATGCCGGCGGGCGGTCGCGGACGCCTCGCCGAGCGCCCACGTGCGCCACGCGGAATCGTCGAAGCTGTAGTCGCGCACGAGCGCCTTCGGGTCGCCGGTCTGACGCCACTTCGTGACGAAGGCGTCCCAGTCGCGCACGTTCGAGCTCCACTTCAGGCACAGGCCCTTGTTGACGATATTCTCGACGTAGTAGGGGAACCGGTGCTCGACCCACGGGGCGGGGTCGGCCCCGTCGAAGACCATCCCGGTATTCACGCCCATCTCGCGCAGGCGCTGCAGGAGGAGCGGCATGCCCCCGGCGTGGCGGAGCGTCGAGTCGCTGATCCAGAGGATCGTGCGGTACTCGTCCCACGGCCGCGGTTCCGGCAGGGGCTGGACAGGCGCCGTGGCCGCCGCGCCGGCAATACTGAAGGTGAGGAGTAGTGGACGCATCGCTGGGTTCATGGCGTCTTCCCCCGTTCCACGGCCGCTTTCCATGCCGGGTAGTCCGTCGCCAGCAGGCCCGCCGCGGCATCGGTATACCAGGCGTATCCGGTGCGGCGCTCGTGCTCGATTTCGGCCATGCTGTACTTCTTCACGCCGTCCCGCCCGCAGAAGAACGGCCGGTCCGTCCCGATCTCGTAGAACCGCGCCCACAGCGGGCCGGCGGTGAGATCAGGCACGACCACCTTGTCCTTCCCGCCCGGTTGGGACGGGTCTCTCCGCTCCTCGACGCGGACGCCGGCGATCCTGACCTTTCCGAACCAGGCCACCGCCGCCTCGATCGCCTCGCGCACGGCGGGGGAAGGCGACGGCTCCTGCATCAGGAAACGCACGATGCCGACGCTCTCGCCCCCGCTGAGCGACGCGAGTTCGTAGGAGCGGGCCGGCACGGGGGCGAGGGTCTTCTCGTCGTGCTGCGCGCACCAGGCCGTGCGCCGCCCGCCGACCACGACCTGGCACAGGAGCATGCAGTCGATGCCCCGCCGCACCGCGGCGGCCGCGCGCGCGCGGCGGTCCGGATCGACAAACCCAAACCCCGCGTCGGCTCGCCCCACGTCGCGCAAGAGCGACATCGCCCCGACCATGGCGCCGTCGTTGAAGGTGATGCGCTGATAGTAGCCCCTTTTGAAAGGAAACTGGGGCCATCCCCCGTTCGGATACTGGGCCGCAAGCACGAAGTCGATCCCGTGCAGGACGGCCTCGCGCACGGCGGCGTTGCTCGTGGCCCCATGCACCTTCGCGAGAAACCGCACTTCCGTGTACGTGGCGCCGTTGTCGAAGGTGGCGTTCTCCCGGTCAACCTTGTCCTTCCGCAGTCGGGTCCGAACCGATTCGGTCAGCGCCTTCGCCCAGTCGGCGTTCTTCGGCCAGCCTCCGCATTCGCGCTGGGCCAGCAGCACCGTCTCCGTGATGCGGGCCGCCTCGGCGCCCGCGTACCACTCCGGTTTCTGCCGCAGACACTCCTTCCACGATACGGTCGCCGCCCGGGCCGCGCCGACGGTTCCCACGAGCGCGACGACCCACCCACCCGCCCTCGCGACTTTCCGAGTGCTATGCACGATTCTCCGTATCATCGCCCTGGGCCTGCCTTCACGGTCGCGTCTCGGTGTGTCGCGGATAGGGCGAGGTGGCCGACCGAGCCGACCCTCGAGGATTCAGCATCTCGTCAAGGACCCCGCTCCGCTCGTCGCTGCGCAGACCGCGGCTCGCCCTGCCCGTCGCCGGCCGCTCGACGGCCGCATCGCCCTCATGCCGTTGACTTCGAGCTCAGGTCCGTGAACTCGATCCCCAGTTTGCGCACGGCATAGCGGCATTCGCGGAGGTAGTTCCCGTAGGACGTCATCCAGTGGAATCCTTTCATCTGCTCCATCAGGGCATCGGCGTCGCCGTTGATCCGCATGTCGATCTGCGACCGGCAGATGTCGTGGAACGGGTTGGCGATGATGGTGCCCTCGAGCCCGATCCAGCGTCGGCCGGAGAAGTCCGGCACCAGGTTGGTGCAGACCTGCCCCTTGCGCATCTCCACCTTGGGAGCGGCGCCGTAGTCGCTCTCGAAATGGGTGAGGATGAGGACGGGCTCCAGCCGCCGGCCGTCCATCCGGCGCGGCGCCGTGCAGTGCGCGAGGGTGATCACCCCATCGTGCGGAAACGTCGGGTCGTTGAGGAACACGGGGGTGCCGGCGATGCGATGCAGGAGCACGCCGGACGGAATGACCACGAAGTCCGACTCGCAGAACGCGAGTTTCCCTTCGTCGTTGAGCAGGCTCAGGGTCAGACACGCCGTCGTCTGGGCGATGCCCATGATGGGCCCCATGCAGTGATGGACCGTGATCGCGTCGGTGTCCGCCTCGCGCAGGATCTCGCGGAAGACGTCCGCGAGCACGAACGCGTTGCGTACGAAGTTGCGGGAGGTGCGCAGCGAGACATGCCAGGACCGGAGGTAGCGGGTGGCCGCGTCGTCCGCCCGCTGCAGGCCCGCGGCGTCACCCATCGCCTCCTTCAGCCGGGCCGACAGCCGGTCGTGGGAGTACTCCACCAGGTCCATCTTCCAGATCTCACGCGCCTTCTTCGGCGCGTCGCGCCCGCCGTCGCCCCACCCGCCGGCGCCGCCGATGGCCACGACGCGCTGGCCGATCGAACGCTTGAGGCCGGAGAGCGCGCGCAGGCGCCAGAGCAGCTCCTCCGGCCGGTCGACGACCACGTCGTGGACATCGATGCCTTTCTGCCCGTAGTCGTCCGCCATCTTCCGGAGAAAGCGCGGCGAGACGACCTCGTACCACAGGTAGACCGGCCCCGACTCGTGCCGCAGGAACATGAGGTTGTAGCGGTCCTCGCGGGTGAGCGGTTCGAGCGCGTCCAGCCAGCCGCCCGCCGCGTACATGAGCATGACGTCGTAGTCGCCGCCGGCCACCGGCGTCGCCTCCGCCTTGTTGCGCACCATGGCGACCGGCCGCACATCGAGCGGGAAGGACGCCTGTTTCGCCAGGCCGGCGAGTTCCTCTCCGATCCGCCTCCGCTCCGCCTCCGCCTGTGCCTCGGTCTGGATCCCGCCCCAGTTTCTCCAGCTCGTCGCCTCCTTGCGCTTCGGCGTGCTGTAGACGAGAACGGGCTGCACGCGCAGGGGACGGCCGGTCTGAGCCGGGGCCGCGGCCGGGGCCGTCTCCGCCGCTTCGGAGGCGAGGGCCAGGCCGCCGCCGGCCAGGAGGGCGGTGTGCTGGATGAAATCGCGGCGGCTGAGGGTGCAGGCGCGGGCTCCACAGGAGCACCCGCAGGAGGGGCGGGCCGGCTGGCTGTTCATGCATTCTCCCGTACCGGATCGCGCGCCCCCGCGGCGCGCGACCGCGTGTTTCCGCGCATCAAACGCCCGCCGGCGGAGATCTGTCAAGGGCCATCGCCCGCCGGCCAGCCATTGGCCTCATAGCGAGAATGGCCGCCCGTCGGCGATTCGCATGGCGGCCGCCGGGGGAGCGGTCGGGACCACGCCCGACCCTCTGGGTGGCGCGCGGGCGTTGTCGTCTCCCGAGGGACGACCTCCGTGTGGTCCGTCGCGCTCGCTGACCGGAAACGCCGCTCATTTCGAGGCCGTGCGAGGCCTCGCGATCGAGGCCTTCCGGCCCGGAAAGCGACCGCCGGCGCCGGGCGCTACCGGGCCACCGGCCGCAGCACGATGTTCCGGTAGTCCACGCCCGTGTGATCGCCCTGCAGATAGATCGGGCCGGGGCGGGACTCGTCGGACCACAGCGCGCCGCCCGTGCACCCTTGCAGCGGCCGGTTGTCGATGATCTTCTTCCCGTTCAGCACCACGGTCACGTGCCGGTCGACCAGCGTGATGTCCATCGTCTGCCACTCGCCCGCCGGTTTCTCGGCCGCGACGGTCGGCGCGATGCGGCTGTAGACGCCGCCCATGTGGTGGGAATCCAGCCCCTTTCCGAACGTGTCGCCGACCTGGACCTCGTAGATGCCGCGCAGGTAGATGCCGCTGTTGCCCTTCTCGGGCACGCGCACCTCAAGCGAAAGGCTGAAATCGGAGAACTCCGCCTCCGTCCGGAGGTTCCCGTACGACTTGTGAGGCTTGCCCTCCTCCTGCACGGGGCGGTTGATCAGCGCGCCGTCCTGCACGCTCCAGCCGTTGACCTGCCCGGGGTGGGTCAGCTTCCATCCGGAGAGGTCCTGGCCGTTGAAAAGCCGTACGGGATCTCCAAACTTCACTTTTCCAAGGTCCGGGGCAGCCGGGAGGTCGGGGATCCGGACGCCGCAAAACGCGACCGGCGCGGAGGTCTTGCCATCGGCGTGCGTCCACTCGGTGGTGAGGTCGAGCTGGTCGCCGTTGCGCTTCGCGCGGATCGTCTCGGTCTCCCGGATGGTCTCGGTCTCCCCGTCGGGCCCTTTGCGCTTCGACTCGTGGATGCGGACGACGACCAGCGCGCCGCTGTCGACGGCCACGGAAGCCACGGGGACCACGCTCCCGCCACCCCAGAGGATCGAGCCGGTTAGGCCGCCGTCCTTCTCCTCCACGCCGAGCCAGCCGGCCCCGCCGCCCGGAATGGTCAACGCCCAGCGTCCGAGATAGGGGTTATCCGCCGCGGAACAGGCGAGTCCCAGCGACATCAGGCCGGCGAACAAAAGCGCGTGACCGGTACGAGCACGGTGCCGTCTCATGATGAGTCCCTCGTCGGGTTGGTTGCCCGGGGGCAATGACAGCGGGGCCGATGGCCAAAGTCAAGCCCCCTCCGCAAACGCCGGCGGCCGGGAGGATCTCCCGGCCGCCGCGCGATCAGCCATGGTCAACCGATCAGAGGCTCAGGATGGTGCTGCCGGAAGGGCGGGCGCTCTGGGGGAGATCCTCCGCCGTGAACACCATCTCCGCCGTGAGCTTGCCCTCGGCAATCTCCTTCAGCGCCAGATCCAGCTTCTCCATCGAGAAGGAGTCCGGCTTGATGAGCGGGCGTTCCCCGGTGACCAGCCGACGAACCCGCTTGGACACCATGTTGATCAACATGGGAACGTCCGGCACCCGCTGCTTCGCCCGATCCAGGTAATTGGTATTCACTGCTCTTCTCCTGCCGCCACTCAAAAAAGCGGGCCATCACTATACTTGCGGCCGCGCGAAAGTCAATGGCGGATTCCAGCGACCCAGGGCAAGGGCTCCGGCCGGGCCGGAGGCCTGGCTTGGCCCGGCGACGCATCGGGCCTCACGGCCCCGCTCGGTTGGCGGACAACCCCGGCGGCTGGCTGGAAAGCTGAACCAGGGCCTCGATGACACGGCCGCTCTGCTCCGGGCGCAGGATCAGGTGGCGGTGCGGTCCGCCCTCGCTTCGCTCGAACCGTGTTTCTCCATCGTCCGCCACGGTCATTCGCCCCGCCTCGGAGAGATCGAAGTACCCGCGGTCCGGCCGCACGGCATACAACACGCTGGTCAGGTCCCAGGTCGGCCGGTTGTGCGGCGGTGGTTCGTAGAGCCGGTACGCCTCGGCGAGCGGATGGTGGGCGACGTAGCGATAGTCGCGCTCGATGCTGACCGCCGGATAGGGCAGCGAGATACCGATCTCGAAGCCGCTGAACACGATCGGGGTCGGCCATTCGGCGACGAGTTTCCTGGCCGCCGGAATGTCCTTGATGATGTTGTATTCGCGATGCCGCTTGCCCTCGATCGGGCGGAAGGCGCCCGCCATGATCGAGAGCAGTCGCACCTTCGCCCGCACCAGATCGGGGCCGGCGAGCGGAGAGAGGTCGTCCGGCCGCGTGTCGAGCAGGCGGGCCAGATTGCTGGAGAAGCCGACCTGGGCGATCGCCACGGACCCGTCCGGCTGCGCGGCAAGGATGCGGCGGAGCAGCGGCGTCGCCTCCGGGGCGTCCTGGCCGCTCAGCAGATCGTGGGGATAGCGGAGCCGGTCGCCGTCGCGTTCGCCGGCCAGCTTCGTGAACTTGCCGGGCTCCCGAGTGGGCCCGTCGCGGACGACGCCGATGGGAATGTCGCCCCGACCGTAGAACGTGTTCACGGCATCGGCGAAGGCGGCGGCCAGCGGTTCGTCCTTTGTGACGGTGACCGCAAGCAGGCGGCATTCCCCGCGACTCTGCAGGGCGTGGATCATGCCGAGGGCAAGGACGTCGTCCACGTCGTTGCCGATGTCGGTGTCGAAGATCAGCCCGACCGGCTCCGCCGCCCCGGCCGCCATCGACAGGATCAGCGCCGCGGCCGCGCCGAGCCGGGTCCACCCCTGGGTCCGTCGCAGACTGTTCATAACGCCTTGGGGGGGCTCCCCCCTCTCCTTGCGGTTTCGGCCATGACCTCCCGGTCGGCCCTACTTCAGCGGCCGGATGGCAAGATCCTTGTAGTAGATCGTGCTCTTGGGATCATGCCCCTGTAATGCAATCGTGCCCTCGGACAGGCGGCGGCCCGACATGTTCGCCGGCGGCTGCCAGTCGGCGGGTTCGGTGAACTCGGCCGTGACCTCCCCGTTGATCTTGATGACGATGTGTTTTCCCTCGACCCGGATGTAATAGTCGAACCACTCGCCATCCTTGGACGGCGCGTGGTCCATGACGTCGCGGATCGCGTACAGGCCGCCGGTCTTCTTGCGGTCCGAATGCGACGTGTTCACCTGGCATTCGTAGCCCTTCGACGGCCACCCCCTGGGCTCGAACGCGGTGTGAATGTAGATGCCGGAGTTCGCGCCGGGCAGGGTCTTGACCTTCGCCTTGAACTCGAAGTCCTTGAACTTCGCATCCCCGGAAGCTCCGACATAGAACAGGTGCGCGCGCCCGCCCGAGACCTTCAGCGCGCCATCCTCGACGGTGAACACGTTCGGGGTTTCGTCGTTGGATTTCCATCCCGCCAGCGTCTTGCCGTCGAACATGGAGATCCACCCTTCATCGGCCGCCCGCACTCCGGTCCCCAGCGCGACGGACGCCGCCGCCACCAGTGTGATGATCGTCTTCATGGCGCGACCAGATAGCGCATCGCCCGCCGGATGTCCACGGAATTGCGGGATCTCCGCCCTCGGATGCGCGACGGACGGCCGCGCGATCCCCTCGCGCTGCTCTTCTCGCCTGGTTCGCCCCCTCCACTTTCTCCGCCGCCGCCGACCGCATTTATACCATTTCGTTGATACGATCGTATCATCAAAATGGTATGTTTTCGCCCGGTCATGATGCGCGCATCCTCGTGGGGTGGCGAGGGGCAAGGTCATTTCGGAACGGCGAAAATCCCGTCGAGGCCCGGATGGACCTCGAGGGTCTCCGAGCGCACCTGGCGGATCTTCTCCAGCATCTGCGCCTCGGAATCGCGGAAGGGGTCGAGGGGCGCCGGCAGCGGCGTCGGGCGGCGGATCCAGCCCCACATGGAGCTGGGGCCGCTGCCCCGTCGCATCAGCGTCTTGTAGGTCCACAGCGCCCACGAGTGCCCGTCCTTCTCCAGGGCGCCGATGAATCGTCGCAGAAGGTCAGGCGTGCCGCGCGGTTCGAGGTTGAATTCGCCGATGTAGAACGGCACGCGGTGCGCGGGCTGCACCTTCCTCAGCGTCGAGAGAAGCCCGTCAAGGTGCCGCAGGTGGTCGTCGGCCGATCGGGCGTCGAACTTGTAGGAATGGACGCTGTACACCACGTTGCTCCAGCCGCTGGCGGCCGGGTCCGGCATGTGCTCGGCGCCCTTGTAGCCGTCCTCGAACATGACCATGTGCCGCGCATCCGCGCGGCGGACCGCCTGGTAGAGCCGGCCCTGCGCGCCGTAGAGTGTGGGGTTGTCCGGCGCGCCCATCGGCTCGTTGACCAGGTCATAGGCGGCGACGGCCGAGCGGTCCCGGTACCGCATGGCGATCCGGTTCCATACGATCTCGGCGTGCTTGACGTATTGTTCGCCCTGGAAGAAGCGGTTGACGCCCTCTTCGCCGCTGTGGTGGTCCTTGCTCTGACGCCCCGGCGCGCTGTGGAGGTCGAGGACGACGTAGAGACCCCTCGACCCGGCCCACGCCACCGCGCGGTCAAGCCACGTCCAGCCCTCGGGCTCGTCGATGAGATCGTACAGGAACGGCAGGCGCACATGGTTGAAACCGGCGGTACGGATGCGGTCGAAATCCGCCTCGGCGATCCACGCCTCGCGGAAGGCCGTGCGGATCCGCCGCGCGGCCTCCGCGCCGAGGCGCGTTTCCAGCGTCCGCCACAACGAGACGTGGTCGCGAACGGGCGGCAGGTTCGAGCCCTCCGGGGGCCGCGTCTGGAACGGCATCATCCACATCTCTTCCACGAACCAACCGCCGAGGTTCACCCCGCGCAGAAGGACCGTCTGCCCGCGGTCGTTGACAATCCGTGGCCCCTCCGCGCGCAGCCAGGGCGGACCGCCCGCGGGCTCCGCGACGGCCTCCGCGGACCACAGGCACACGGCAAGGCCGACCGGCGCAAGCCGACACGCCTTGGACCACACCCGTCCCGACATCCGACGGTTCATATTCACGTCCCCCGCGCCACAGCCGTTGTGATGTTGCCGCCGACCGACGGTTGTTTATACCATTCTCATGATACGATCGTATCATCGAAATGGTATGTCCGCCGCGGACGGGGCGGCCGGCACTCGGCATTCTTCCGCGGCGGCGGCCCCGATCCGCGAAGAGCCTCGGCCGGCCGCCGGGGAAAGGGCGCGTCTTTCCTTTACAGCCCTTGCGCCGATGGCCAGAATGCGCGCCGCACCGGGTCGGTAGATGCGTGTTCGCACGCGGCAGGAGATGGCCTATGAAGATGTTGACGTTAGCATGGGGGCGTTCGGGGTATGGGATCCGCGCCGGGGCGGCGGTTCTCGCCGCAGCGACCCTCGCGTGTGGCACCGGCGCCGGCGCGGCGGACTGGAACCAGTGGCGGGGTCCGAATCGCGACGCCCACTCCCCCGACAAGAACCTGCTCAGGGAATGGCCGGCGTCCGGGCCCGCGCTTGCGTGGAAGGCGACGGGCATCGGCGCGGGCTACTCCGGCGTCTCCGTCATGGGGGACCGGGTTCTCACCATGGGCGATGTGGGTGAGCGGTGCGTGCTGATCGCCCTCGATCGCGCCAGCGGCAAGCAGGCCTGGGCCGCGCCCGTCGGAAAGACCGGCGGCGGAGGCGGCTACCCGGGACCCCGCTGCACGCCCGCCACGGATGGCGCGCTGGTCTTCGCCCTTGGACAGGAAGGCGACCTCGTCTGCGCCCGGTTCGCATCGGGCGAGGTGGTGTGGCGGAAGAACTTCCCCTCCGATTTCGGCGGCAAGATGATGTCGGGGTGGGGCTACGCGGAATCGCCGCTGCTCGATGGCGACCAGGTGGTCGTGACGCCCGGCGGCTCCAAGGGTACCGTGCTGGCGCTGGACAAGAAGACCGGCGCCACACTGTGGCAGTCCGCGGAGATGACCGACAACGCCTCCTATGCCTCCCTCGTTCCCGTCACGATCGGAGCCGTGCGGCAGTATGTGGTCTTCACCGACGCCAGCGTCGCCGGCGTCGCCGCCAAGGACGGAAAGCTCCTCTGGCGGGCGGAACGTCGGGGCCGGACCGCGGTCGTCCCCACGCCCGTCTGCAAAGACAACATGATCTTCGTCACGTCCGGCTACAACATCGGGTGCAACGGCTTCAAGGTCACCGGCGCGGCCGGACGGTTCAGCGTCGAACAGGTCTACGCCGGCACACAGATGAGGAACCACCACGGCGGCGTGATCCTGGTCGGCGACCACGTGTATGGCTTCGATGAGGGCACGCTCAAGTGCATCGAGCTCGCCAGCGGACGGACGGTGTGGGAGGACAAGAGCGTCGGCAAGGGGTCGGTCGGCTACGCCGACGGCCATCTGTACGCGCGCTCCGAGAGAGGCGCGGGCACGATCGCCCTGATCGAGGCGACGCCGGCGGGATATCGCGAGAAGAGCCGCTTCGATCAGCCCAACCGCAGCGGCAAGAACAGCTGGCCGCACCCCGTCATTGTCGGCGGCCGGCTGTACATCCGCGACCAGGACCTGCTGCTCTGCTACGACGTAGCGGGCAAGTAGGCGCGCGGTTGCCTGCCCCTCCGGCGTGGTCGGTTCTCCGAACGGCCCCTTGTCCGTGGCGGCCGGTCTATCCGTTGAGCGTCCACCCCTCCCGATACTTGCGGGCGAGCAGATCGTTGGCCTCCGCGGCGTTGGTGACGCGGCCGGTGGCGCCGTCGTAGTCGAGCTTCTTGCCCACGCGATAGGCGACCAGTCCCAGCAGCATCTGCTCGATCATCGTGCCGCTGTAGTCGAAGTTGCAGGTGGTCTTGGTGGGGTCGCCTTTGCAGGCGTTGACCCATTCCTTCTGGAAGTGACCGAGGGGCGGGATCAGCGCGTCCTTTGCGCGCGGCTTGTAGTAGGTCATGTTCGCCTCCCGGCCGTACGGCAGGATCACGCGCGTGTCGAAGTCGGCGACGACGAAGCCGTTGCTGCCCTTGAACATCGCGCCGTGCCCGATCCTCTTCAGATCGATGTACTCCTTCGGCGAGCCCGGCATGGCGCCGCCCTGGTACCAGGACACGCGGATCGGCGGACGCCAGTCGTTGGCCGGATGCTCGAAGTGCATCTCCACCTTGACGGGCGTCACCTCGGGATTGAAGGGCTCGCCCTTGGCCTCGGCGGATGTCGGCAGACCGGCGTCGACGGCGCACCAGACGAGGTCCATGGTATGGCTGCCCATGTCGCCCACCTGGCCGCTGCCGAAGTCCCAGTACATGTTCCACTGAAGACAGTTGGCCCCCGGCCCGCCGGTGAAGTACCCCGGGTTGTAGGGATGGAACGGCGACGGACCGAGCCACAGATCGTAATGAAGATGCTTCGGCGGTTCGCCCTCGGCGGGCAGGTAGCCGGGCCGCCGGATCTGCCGGTCGCCCCATGCATACGCGTTCTTCAGCTCGCCGACAACGCCGTCGCGGATCAGCTCGCGCAGGCGGTTGAAGTTCTCGTTCGCGTGGCGCTGCATCCCGACCTGCGTGGCCAGCTTCGCCTTGTTCTTGAGGTAGTTTGCGCGAACCACCCGCGCCTCCTCCACGGAGTTCGCCAGCGGCTTCTCGCAGTAGACGTGCATGCCGCGGTTCATCGCCCAGTTAGCGACAAAGGCGTGCGTGTGGTCCGCGGTGCAGCAGACGACGGCGTTGATGTCCTTCTGGTCAAGGCACTTGCGCCAGTCGACGTAGGTCTTCGCCCGGGGATACTTCTTGGCGGCCTCGGCGAGATGGTTCTCGTTGATGTCGCACAGCGCCACGATGTTCTCGCCCGCGAGCGAGTCGTAGTGCGCCAGCGCGCGGCCCCACGTGCCGATCATCGCGACGTTGAGCTTGTTGCCGGGTGCGTCAGGACCGGCGCGCGTGCCACTGGGCAGGATCAGCCATCCTGCGCCCGTGACCATGGTGGACTTCAAGAATTCCCGCCGTTTCATCATGGATGGCCTTCCTTTCGATTCCGGTTCCCGTTGCTTCACATCGGTTACGTGCCTGCCCATGTGTGCCACAAATAACAGGCCTGATCGACTGTTTATTGCGCCGGATATCGGCCCGCGAGCGGGTTCTCCCAACGAAGGCCGTCAAAACGCCTGAAGTCGGCGTCGGTCGAGCGGAGAATCAGACCGTGCTCGATGGCCAGCGCGGCGAGATGCGCGTCCGGAACGTGATTCGCTCTCAACCCGGGCCTCTCCCGGAATCCGCCAAGCACCGCCTGATGACGCTCCGTCGGCAGCGGAATCCACGTCGCGCGACAGTGCAGCCATTGGCCGACCTGCTTCCATGCCGCCGCTATGCTCTGCGGGCGTTCGAACACACGCGGATTGGATACCAGACGAACGAAGCCCACGAGGCTGGACCACGGCAATCCCGAGCGTTCGGGCCCGGCATAAGCCCCATGATGCTCTGATGTCACGCTGGATCTTCGGCGGCGGGATGCAGGCAAGCCGACCGTGATCCCATGGTCCCGGTCGATCAACACTCCGACTCCGTTCTTTCCGTTCCCCCGCGCAACCGCGCCGCCTCCATGGACTGTTCCGATCAGCCGGTTGAGCCACTCGACTACCCCCTCCTCCGCGCGGGTGCGGCGGTGGCGAGCTTGATGAAGCGGTTGGCGATGGCGAGCGCCGGGTCGAGCGGGACGTCCTGGCGCCGGACGTGCTTCGGAATCCGGATGGCCGGCACGGGGCGCAACGACCGCCCGGCGAACTGCGGCAGGTGATCGCGCTGGGCCGCGAGCATCTCCGCCGTCATGTCGCGGATCTCCTTCAGCGTCAGCACGGCCGAGGCGAGCGGATCGAGCGCGACCGCCTGCATCGCGAGCTCCGGATCGCCGCTGAAGCACGCCTCGACGGTCAGCCCCTGCACGAGCACGTTGGTCATGTTCAGCGCGGCGCACTGGGGCGGGAGGGCGCCGACGACCGACGGGTGCAGTCCCGTGCGGTCGGTGTACACCGGCACCTCGACGCAGCAGCCCGCCGGCAGGTTCGTGATGTAGCCGTCGTTGCGCAGGTTCCCGTTGAAGCGGAAGACCTCGCCCGTCTCCAGGGCCTCGATGATGTGCGAGCAGTACTCCGCGCTGCGGGGGCCGAGTTTCGTCGATTCGATCGAAAGCGGATCGGTCTTCGCGAACTTCTTCGCCAGATCGACGCAGTATTTGTAATACGCGCCGCTCTCGCCGCCGAAGGCCGGCTCGTCGCAGTAGAGGCCGAGGGCCTTGGCGTTCTTGCGGAAGTAGGGCAGGTATTCCGACAGGTGCCCCGTGCTCTCGGTCATGAAGTAGCCGAAGTGCCGCATCACCTCGCCGCGCACCTTCTCGTTGACGTAGTAGCCGGGCTTCTCGAAGTTCGCGCGCAGCGCCGGGTAGAGGTCGCGGCCGCGGTGCTCCAGGCGCAGGAACCACGCCATGTGGTTGATGCCGGCGGCGACGAAATCGATCTCCTTCTTGGGCACGCCGACGTAGCTCGCGATGAGGTCCATGGTCGTCTGCACGCCGTGGCAGAGGCCGACGAACTGCAGGCCGGGCACGCGGCCGAGCGCCCAGCAGCACATGGCCATGGGATTGGCGTAGTTGAAGAGCACGGCCTTCGGGCACAGCTCCTGCATGTCGCGCGCGATGTCGAGCAGCACGGGGATGTGGCGGAGGGCGCGGAAGATGCCGCCGGGCCCCAGGGTGTCGCCGATGCACTGGTCGATGCCGTACTTGAGCGGGATCCTGTAGTCCTGCCCGAACTCGGTGATGCCGCCGGCCTGGATCATGATGACCACGTAATCGGCGTCCTTGAGCGCGGCGCGCCGGTCGGTGGTCGCCACCACCTTCGCCTCGACGCCGTTGTCGGCGATCATGCGCTGGACGAACGCGTGCATCTTGTCGAGCCGGGTGTGGCTGAGGGCCATGAGGCGATACTCGCTGCCGCGCAGGGCGGGGGTGGCGAGGAAATCGGCCATGAGGGTCTTGCCGAACACGAGGCTGCCCGCCCCGATCATCGCGATCTTTGCCATGGTGGCTCTCTCCCTTTTCGGGCGGCGAACGCCGCGGTTTCTGTCTCTCCGAATGGGGCTATTCTGCCCCCCGGGGCCGGGTGGTGTCGAGCGCGACGGCGTCGGCGGAACAGAAATCCCGCGCCGTCCGGTCGGCAAGGCCTTCGACCGCGAAGGCGGGGAAGCGGGCGCGGTCGGCCAGGACGGCGCCGGCCTCGGCGGTCATGGCATGGACCGCCCGGAGGACGCGCCTCGCCAGGCCGGGCGCGCCAGCGGTCTCCTCCAAGCCCCCCCCCGTCTATCCCCTCTGAAGCCCAAGGGGCGTCAGCCCCGCAGCGCGCAGGATGGCGGAGGGAGTGGGATTCGAACCCACGGTGGCCCTTCAGGACCACTCCGGTTTTCAAGACCGGCGCCTTAAACCACTCAGCCATCCCTCCGAGAACAACTGATATGTAACCCGCCCGCTCGCAGGCGTAAAGAGGGACGGGGGCAGAAAACCGTCTCCGCCTCCCCGAGCGCTTTCGCGCCACCCTCGCGCCCCGCCCGGTGACGCTTCCGCCCTCAGCCCTCCGGCCACCACGCCGCGCAGACACGGCGCGCGCGACACATGTCCCGTCCGTTCCTGCCCGGCGGACGGCTCTGGCCGACACGGCTGGGGCTACCCGCCGGCAAAGCGTCTACCCATAGCGCCGTGTCCCCGGCCGAGACAAGCACGGACGGGAACAACTCCAGATCCGAAACACGAGATCCGAAAGAGCCCAGATGAGGAATCGGTCATCCTCATCGCAACCGACCTCGCCATCGCCATCCCGGGGCGGCGAGCCGCAACCCGACGGTCGTGGCCGCACAACGCCTCCGCGTGCATCCGTCCGTTCTTCCGTGCAACCGCGTCACCCTGCCGTGGCGGCCGGCGCGTCGCCCCAGAGCTTGCATTCATGCGCCTATGCGCATAAGATAGAGACATGAACTACCGGCAGGCCAAGGCGCGGGCGGACATCATGAAGGCGCTCGGTCACCCCGTGCGGGTGCTGATCGTGGAGGCGCTGCATCGCGGGGAGCGGTGCGTCTGCGAACTGAACGAGCTGGCCGACATCGACCAGTCGAACATCTCCCGCCACCTGGCGATGCTGAAGAAGGCCGGCATCGTCGCCGATCGCCGCGAGGGCATGAAAGTCTTCTACCGACTGCTCACGCCCTGCATCCTGCAAGCCTTTGACTGCGCCGTTGAAGTGGTGCGGGCGGAGGCGAAACGGCGCAATGAGTACCTGAAAACCGTCTGAGATGAACCGAGAACTCAAAGTGCTGACCTGGCTCGTCGCGGTCTTCGCCGTGCTCTATTTCCTGCCCGTCGAGGCGGCACGTTTCCAGGGGGCGGTGATCGAGTCGCTGAAACTCGCGAAATGGTACGCGCGCGAGCATGTGCTGCTGTGCCTCGTTCCCGCCTTTTTCATTGCAGGCGCCATAGGGGTGTTCATCAGCCGGAATGCCGTGATGAAGTACTTCGGGCCGAAGGCGAACAAAGCACTCGCCTACGGCGTCGCCTCGGTTTCCGGCACGATCCTTGCCGTCTGTTCCTGCACGGTCCTACCGCTCTTCGGGAGCATCTACTACCGCGGCGCCGGCCTTGGACCGGCCATCGCGTTCCTCTACTCCGGGCCGGCCATCAACGTGCTGGCCATCGTGCTCACGGCGCGGGTGCTCGGCTGGCAGCTCGGCGTCGCCCGCGCGATCGGCGCGGTCGCGTTCAGCGTAGTCATCGGCGCGCTCATGCACCTGCTCTTTCTGAAGGAGGAACGCGCCAAGGTCGCGCAGGCGCAGGACGTGCACCTGGCGGACGAGGACGGCGAGGCGCGCCCGCTCTGGCAGACGGCGATCTTCATGCTCTCCATGGTCGGCATCCTCGTGTTCGCCAACTGGGGCAAACCGCTGGAGGACGCCGGCGTCTGGGCCGCCATCTTCCGCGGGAAGTGGATCATAACCGGGGCGTTCGGCCTGCTGCTCGCCATGTGCCTGGTCCGTTTCTTCCGCGTGAAGCCGGGGCTCGTCGCGCTGGCCGCCCTGCCGGCCGCCGCCCTCGGCGTCCTGCTGCCCGCCCATCCGGTTGTCGCGTTCACGGCGGGCGCGGCGGGGCTCGCCGCCCTGACGTTCCGCGGCGGCGTCCAGATGACCGAGTGGCGCGGCCAGACGTGGGGGTTCTCCAAGCAGATCCTTCCGCTGCTCTTCGGCGGCGTTCTCGCGGCGGGTCTCTTTCTCGGCAGCCCGGAGGGCAAGGACGCCGGCCTCATCCCCAACGCATGGGTGCAGGCGCTGGTCGGCGACTCGCCCCAGGCCCTGCTTTCGATCCTGGGACAGCCGGAAGGAACGCGCATCCCGTGGCTGGAAACCGGCTGGCCGCTGTGGACCAACCTCTTCGCCTCCATCACGGGGGCGTTGATGTACTTCGCGACGCTCACGGAGGTGCCGATCCTCCGCGGCTTGCTCGACAGCGGCATGGGCCGGGGTCCCGCCCTCGCCCTCCTCCTCGCCGGCCCCGCCCTGTCGCTGCCCAACATGCTGGTCATCAACTCCATCCTCGGCCCGCGCAAGACCCTCGTCTTCGTGGGTCTGGTCGTGATTCTCTCCGCGGCAACCGGGATGGCGTTTGGGTATATGGTCAGATGACCACGGAGGAACGATGAATGCGTTCGAATCGATCGGCTTCATCGGCGGGGGCCGCGTCACGCGGTTCCTGCTGGAAGGCTGGCGCCGGGCGGATCGGTTGCCGTCGGGCATCCGCGTGAGCGACACATCGCCCTCGGCCCTTGACGCGCTCAAGGCCGGCTTCCCCGGAATCGAGACCGTGGACAATGCAGGCGCGGCGCGGGCCCAGCTTGTCGTGCTGGCCGTACATCCGCCGGTGATGAAGGACGTGCTGGCCGGAATTCGTGGGGCGGTCGCTGTCGGCGCGACCGTGCTGTCGCTCGCGCCCAAGGTGACCGCCGCTGCCATTCAAGCGGCTCTGGGCACACCTTCAGTGGCCCGCATGATCCCCAACGCGCCGTCGGTTCTGGGCCAGGGATTCAATCCCGTCGCGTACAGTCCCGGCGTGCCGCCCGGGGCGCGCACGATGCTCGCGGACCTCTTCGCCCCGTGGGGCGAGTGCCCCGAGGTGCCGGAAGCGGATCTCGAGGCCTACGCGGTGCTTTCCGCCATGGGGCCAACCTACCTCTGGTTCCAATTGCAGACCCTGCGCGACCTTGCCGCCGAGTTCGGACTTGCGCCGGAGGCTGCGAACCGCGCCTTGCGCCAGATGGTGCGCGGGGCTGCGGACGTCCTGTGCTCCGGCGAGTTCACGGCCGCCGAAGTAATCGACATGGTACCCGTGAAGCCGCTCAAGGACGATGAAACGATGTTCGTCGCTGCGTACCGGGCGAGACTGCCGGCGTTGTATGCGAAGATCCGTCCGTAAATGAAGGGAAACGGAACGATGAAGCTCATCCAGATCCTCGGAACCGGTTGTCCGAAATGCAAAACGCTCGCCGCGAACGTCGAGCAGGCTGTCAAGGCTTCGGGCGTCGAAGCGAAGGTGGAGAAGGTCGAGAAGATCGTCGACATCATGAAGTTCGGCGTGATGATGACGCCGGCCCTGGTCGTGGACGGCCAGGTGAAGAGCGTCGGCAAGACGCTCAGCGCCGCCGACATCGGCCCCCTGCTGGTCTGACGAACCCCGGAGAACGCCATGAAGCGAACGATAACCGCTTTCGTTGCGACCGCCGCCCTGCTGTCCGTAGCCCCGGCTCAGACCCCGACGGCGAAGGATCTGCCGAAGCTGCTCGACCTCGGCGCCACGCAGTGCATTCCCTGCAAGGCGATGGCGCCGATCCTCGAGGAGATGAAGCAGGAGTACGCGGGGCGGATGGAAGTCGATTTCATCGACGTCTGGCAGAAGGAGAACGCCGAGAAGGCGAAGAAGTACGGCGTCGAGTCCATCCCGACACAGATCTTCTTCGATCCTGCCGGCAAGGAGCTCTGGCGTCACACCGGCTTCATCTCGAAGGAGGACATCCTGGCGAAGTGGAAGGAACTCGGCTTTGACTACGCGCAGGGCGTGCCGGTCGCCGCCAAGGTCGAACGGTGGCAGCCCACCGCGCCCGATACGCGACCGAAGGACGCCATCTGCCAGCTCTGCGACGGCGACATCGGCCCGAAGACCCGTGTCACCGTCCGCTCGGCGAAAGGCGTGGTTCACCTGTGCTCGCCGCATCACCTCTTCGTCATGCTCTCCTGCCTTCAGCAGGACGTCGAGGGGGTGGAGCGCTCGGCGAAGGTGGCCGACTGGGCGGGCGGCGCGATGGCGCCCGCCTTGGCCGCGACCTACCTGGTGGGCGCCGATGAAACCACCGGTCGCCCGACGATCAAGGCCTTTGCCGAACGCGCGGCAGCCGAGAAGGAGCGCGCGGCCTCCGGCGGCGTCTGTCTCGCCTATACCATCCTCAAACAGAGGGAGATGGAGGCCCGGTGCGGATTCTGCGACCGATCCGTCTATCCGCAGGACGCGTCCCGTATCAGAGTCGGCCCCGGCCTGCATACATGGGGCTGCTGCGCGCACTGCGCGCTCGGCGTCGCAGCGCGCATGGGCGTGGATATCGAAGTCCGCCAACCGGACGGTCTTACTGGCGAACCGATCGTCATCAAGACGATGAACGGGTCGATCGCCTCCGTAGAGCCACCGACCGCCGTCGCGTGGTTCGGACAGAGAAAGAGCTCCGAAGGCAAGGCCGCCTCCGCCGGATGCTTCCACCAGGGCAATTTCGTGACACAGGCCAACCTCCGGAAGTGGCTGAAGGCCCATCCGAGGGAGATCGGCTGCGAGATCACGATCGCGCAGGCACTGGCGGACAAAATGAAACTCACCCCCCAACAGATCCAGAAGGCCTGCAAGATCGGAGAATGCGCGCCGAAATAGCCGCGTGGCGGTCGGCTGTCCTCCCACCTCGCGGCGTAGAGAAAGGGAACTCACCCATGGAACGTTTCCAGAAGATCGCGCGAAGCCTGCTGCTGGCCTTCGTCTGGATCACCGTCGGGTTCGCCCTCGGCAAGGAGGTCACCCTTCGCGCCGTTCGGACCGCGGCTCCGCCGTCCGCCGCGGGCGCCTCGGCCACGGCGCGCCCCGACCGGGTCGAGGTCTACTACCTCCACGCCACCATCCGGTGCGTGACGTGCAACACGATCGAGAAGATGACCCGCGCCCTCGTTGAATCGCAGTTCGGCGAGGCGCTGGCCGACGGTCGGATCCAGTGGCGCGAGGCGGACTTCCAGCAGGACGAATCCCTGGCCCAGCGATTCGAGGTCGTGTCGAGCTGCGTCATCGTTGCCGGCTTTCGGGACGGCAAGGCGACCGGCTACGAGCGTCTGGACGAGGTGTGGACCCTGATGAGCGATCCGCCGGCCTTCGAGAAATACGTCGGCGACGCGATCCGCAAGGTCCTGCCCGACGCACCGTCGAAGGGGGGGCGGTCGTGACGACATGGCTCGCCATCGGATCGGCCTTCTGGCTGGGGATTCTGACGGCGATCAGCCCCTGCCCGATGGCGACAAACATTGCGGCGATCTCCTTCGTCGGACGGCAGGTCGGCAGCCGCCGCAGCTCGATCCAGTCGGGCCTGCTGTACACGCTTGGACGGACGCTGGCCTACGTGGCGCTTGGATTCGCGGTGACCGCCGGGGCGCTGGCCACGGCGGAGGTGTCGAGGTTCCTGCAGAAGTACATGAACGAGATCCTCGGCCCGGTGCTGATCCTGCTCGGCATGGTGCTGCTCGGATGGATCGGTGCCGGGTTGTCGTTGAACCTCGCCGGCGAGGGCATGCAGCGGCGCGCCTCGCGCGGAGGCGCGGGATGGGCGCTCCTGCTCGGCGTGCTCTTCGCGCTGTCCTTCTGTCCCGTATCCGCCGGGCTTTTCTTCGGCGCCTTGGTCCCGCTGTCCATTCGGGAGAGCTCGCGCCTGCTCTTGCCCTTGGTCTATGGGGTCGGCACCGCATTGCCCGTGCTCGTCTTCGCGTTCCTGATCGCCTTCTCGACGGAGTACGTTGGCAAGCTCTTCGACCGCCTCACCCATGTTGAAAAGTGGGTTCGCGCGATCGCCGGCGTGCTCTTCATCGTCGTCGGTATCTACTACTGCGTCACTCACGTGTACGGATTGAACCTGGCGCCGTAGCACGGGGCGATGCCTTCGACGGCGAGACGGATCGTGCAAAGTGGGAGTAGACGATGAGGAAGTACCGGACGCTGCAGACCTTGCCGGCCCTGCTGGCCGGCGCACTCGCGGTGCTCGCCACGCAACCGCCGCCGCCCATGGGCGTGTGTCCGCCGTTCCAGCTCAGGGACGAAGCGGGTAACGTGATCAATCCCGTGCGCGGCATCAACGCCACCGCGCCTTACTCGCCCAAGCAAACCTGCGGCATGACCGGTTGCCATGATTACCACAAGATCACCGAGGGCTTCCATTTCACACAGGGCAAAGGCGAAGCCGTGCCATCCTGGATGGCCGAACGATATCGATGGGTCACCGCGCCTGGCAACTACGGCGGCACGTGGTGTTCACCCGCGCCGCTTTACCGGCAACTGGCCGCGAAGACCAACACCAGCGCCCGTGTCATTGACCTGACCAGCTTCGAGTTCGTCACGGCCAGTTGCGGTGCGTGCCATCCCGGTGGTGGTCCGCTCGAATTCGACCGGGCCGGCAACCGTTACGACCAATGGATGGCCGACCCGGCCAACAACCTGACGCCCGGCAGCGACAATCAATTCGACGGCGACTACTTCAAGGGCCGCTGGTCGCAATCGGGTGTAATCGAGGCGGATTGTCTGCTGTGTCACTTGCCGGAGTACGATTACAGGAAACGAAGCGTCCTGCTCGCCGACCTCAATTTCCGCTGGGCCGCCACTGAAGCAGCCGGACTGGGCAGGATAAGCGGCCGCGTCGCTCAAGGCGAAACACCCGTCGTCAGCTACGATATGAGCAAGTTCGACAGTAACGGATTTGTCCGCGTCATGCACCTCGCGCCGCAACCGCGAAACGAGACCTGCCTGCATTGTCACTCCAAACCCGGCTGGAAGAAACGCGGCGCGTCGTTCTCCGCCCGCACGGACGTCCATATCGCCGCCGGGTTGCGCTGCGTGGATTGTCACACCGCCGGAAGCAAAGCGTCCGACCCGCGCATTCGCGGTAAGGAAGTCCACCAGATCGGAAAGGGCGACGACCCCTCCGGCCACGTCCGCAACGATCTCGACGACACCGTCCGCGCGTGCGCGGACTGTCACATCCAAGGCTGGAACAACGCACCGCGCGCCACACATGAATGGCTGCCGCCGCTGCACATGGAACGAATCTCCTGCCAGGCCTGTCACATCCCGCACCGCAGCGTCAAAGCCGCGCTCGTGCAGGCCAGTGACGTTTTCAATCCCGCGCCCTACATCGAGCCGTCAGGCAAACGCATCTGGACGTTCTACGATCAGGAAATGAACTTCTGGAACCACTACGGCGAGCTGACGATGTTGACCGTGCAGGATCAACCGACCGATCTCTTCCGACCGACGTTGTTCCGCTACAAGGGCAAGATCTATCCCGGCAACCGCGTTCACAGTGCGTGGGTTGGCTACGAGGAAGACGGTCAGCCGGGCCTGAACATGCTTTTCATGCGCGATTACTTCGGCATGTGGAAATCCCACCGCGACAGCTTCGGCGCCAATTACGCGGCATTGGCGACCATCAAAGACGACAGCGGCGACGGCGTTCCCGAAATCAACCGGCCCGACGAGATTGATGCCGTGCTGGCTGCGACGAAGGAGCACCTGATCAAGACCGCATTCCCGCTCGATGGCAAACGCCTGGTCTGGGTGATGGGGGATCGGGCGTACTCCACCGGCACCGAGTTCAGATTGCTCCCCCGGGAAGAACACGAGGCCACCGCATATGCTTCCGTCCACAAGTTCTCCCACGACGTCGCGCCCGCCCGCGCCGCGCTCGGCGCCGGCGGCTGCACCGATTGCCACGCGCACGGCTCCAGCTTCTTCGCCGGCAAAGTGCTCGATGTGCCGTTCGACCAGGACACCAGTGCGCCGCGCTGGATCGTCCAAGCGTCCATCCTCGGTCTGTCGCCCGGCGCCGTTTGGTGGAGCGCCACGCGCGAACAATGGCTCAAACCGGCTGAGTATATCCTGCTCGCGCTCGTGACCGGCATGATCATCCTGCTCGCGTTGCGTGGCGTAGCGCTGCGCCACAGCACCCTGTCGCGCGTCATGCTCGCCCGGCTCTCGTGGATGGCATTGGCCGGTCTGGTGGTGGGCGGCATGATCGTCGCGCGCTCGCCGGGTTTGCCCGAATACATGACGGTCCGGCGGTTCACGCTCGACGCGGCGCATTTTGCCGTCAGTTTCGGGGTGTTGATTCTGGCCGTCGTACTGGCGCTGCAACAACCCGGCAAGGCCGTCACCCAATGCACGCCGCCGGTCCTGGCCGGCATCCTCTGGGCGCTGATCGCATGGACCGGTCTGTGCGGGGTGTTGATTCTCCTGCGGCCCGCCTGGCTTGACGCGGTCGTGCGCCTTGCCTACACCGGCTTCGATATCGGTGTGTTGCTACTGACGCTGGTCGCCGCGACGGATCTCGCCCGCCGCCTCTTCGGCCTGCCGTGTTCCGCAGCGGGCGCGGCCACGTGAGCAAGAAAGGAATCATCGCATGACCACACGCAAACAGGAGGAGATCCGAAGCAATGTCCGCGAACGGTACGCCGGTGTCGCCACGGGCGCGACGTCCGGATGCGGCTGTTCGTCCCCCTCATGCTGCACGCCGCAAGCGGCCTCTGCCAAAGCGCAGTCCGCCCAACTGGGCTATTCGGCCGCGGAGTTGGAGGCCGTGCCGGAGGGCGCGAACATGGGCCTCGGATGTGGGAATCCACAGGCCATCGCTGAACTCCGAAAGGGCGAGGTGGTCATCGACCTTGGCGCGGGCGGCGGTTTCGACTGCTTCCTCGCGGCCAGGCGGGTAGGTCGGCGCGGCCGGGTCATCGGCGTGGACATGACGCCCGAGATGGTCGCCAAGGCGCGGGAGAATGCCCGCAAGGGCGGCTACGCCAACGTCGAATTCCGCCTGGGCGAGATCGAGCACCTTCCGGTTGCTGACGCGACGGCCGATGTCGTGTTGTCCAACTGCGTCATCAACCTGTCCCCCGACAAGCCCCAGGTCTACCGGGAGATGTTCCGCGTGTTGAAGCCCGGAGGACGTGTGGCGGTGTCGGACGTGGTCGCGATCCGTCCGATCCCCGCCGCCGTGCGGCGCGACCTCGACAAGCACTCGGGCTGCGTCTCCGGCGCCGCCACGGTGCGCGCCGTGCGGCGCATGCTGCACTCCGCCGGGTTGCGGGGGATCCGGGTCGCGGTGAAGGAGGAAAGCGTCGAGTTCATCAAGGACTGGTTTCCCGGGAACGAAGTGGAACGTTACGTACGTTCCGCCCTGATCGAGGCCAGGAAATCGGAGGGCTGAGGTGAAGACGAAGATCCTCTTCTTGTGCACGGGCAACTCCTGCCGCAGCCAGATGGCCGAAGGCTGGGCGCGGGCGCTCAAGGACGATTCCCTCGAAGCCTATTCCGCGGGGATCGAGACGCACGGACTGAACCCGAACGCCGTTCGGGTGATGGCCGAGGCCGGCGTAGACATCTCATCCCACCGTTCCAAGCACGTGGATGAACTGAAAGGGATCGTCTTCGACTACGTGGTGACCGTGTGCGACCACGCGCACGAGTCCTGCCCCCTGTTCCCGGCCAGGACACGGGTGGTGCACATCGGATTCGACGATCCTCCCCGTCTGGCCCGGGATGCGAAGACCGAGGCCGAAGCGCTGGGCCACTATCGCCGGGTGCGAGATGAGATTCGCGTCTTCGTGGAGAAACTGCCAACCAACCTGGAGCATTCGCAACGGCGAAGAGAATCTGTGTCGTGAGCAACGTAACAAGTCCCCCCGGCGAGCGGAAGCTGACGAACGTTTTTGAACGCTACCTGACCGTGTGGGTGGCGTTGTGCATCGTTGGAGGGATCCTGCTGGGCAGGATCGCGCCGGGTCTGGCGAAGTCGCTGGACGGCATGTCCATCTTCGTCCACGGCGCACCGGTGGTGTCCATCCCGATCGCCATCTGCCTCTTTTTCATGATGTACCCCATCATGGTGAAGATCGATTTTGCATCGGTCGTAAAGGCCGGCAAGAGCGGGAAGCCGGTGTGGCTGACCCTGCTCGTCAACTGGGCCGTCAAGCCGTTCTCCATGTACGGCATCTCCCTGCTGTTCCTGGGATTCCTGTTCCGGGGGCTGATTGGAGCGGACGCGAGCGACCTGGTGAAGATGCCGTTCGGGCTGGACCTAGCGGTTGGCGCCCAGCACGGGGCGGGCGTGGTGGTGTTGCAGGATGGCATCAAGATGCTGCAGGTCCCGCTGTGGCGCAGCTACTTCGCCGGCTGCATCCTGCTCGGCATCGCCCCCTGCACGGCCATGGTGCTCGTGTGGGGCTACCTGGCGCGGGGCAACGACGGCCTCACCCTGATCATGGTGGCGATCAACTCCCTCTCCATGCTCCTGCTCTACGGGGTGCTGGGGGGCTTCCTGCTCGGCGTCGGCCGGTTGCCCGTTCCGTGGCAGGCGCTGCTTCTGTCGATCGTGATCTACGTCGCCCTTCCACTGGTCGCCGGCTACCTGTCCCGCAGGTGGATCATCCAGGCCAAAGGCGAACGCTGGTTTGCGGACAAGTTCCTGCACGTGCTGACGCCCATCACGATCATCGCCCTGCTGACCACGCTCGTGCTGTTGTTCAGCTTCAAGGGCGACGTCATCCTCGGCAACCCGCTGACCATCCTCTGGATTGCCATCCCCCTGTTCGTCCAGACGATGCTCATCTTCTGGCTTGGCTACGGGTGTGCCCGGGTCTTGAAACTGTCCTACCGGGACGCGGCGCCGGCCGCCATGATCGGGGCGTCGAACCATTTCGAAGTGGCCATCGCCACGGCGACGATGCTCTTCGGCCTGTCCTCCGGCGCGGCGCTGGCGACGGTCGTGGGCGTGCTGATCGAGGTTCCCGTGATGCTGTGGCTGGTGCGGATCTGTCTGCGGACGGAATGCTGGTTCCCGGTCCGAAGAGCCCCGTGAGGCCTGTTGACATTAAGGACACAACTGCGGCTGACTTCGCCAAGTGGGTATCGCATTACCTCACGCAGCAGCGCTTGCCATTCACGGATGCCCAGGTGGAGACGAAGTCGCCCGGCAGCGCCATCGCCTGCCAACGGCAGGCGTCTGTGGGGGGAGCCGCCGGCGCAGCGGATGCCGAGTTCGAGGATCTCGCGGAGCGGCCGCCCATAGAAGACAGCGCCTTCGATGCCGGGGAACGGCGAGCGCTTCTGTTTCGTCATTTGACATGCGTATTGACGAAGCGCCCGTCCCCATGGACCCTACCACGAATTGACGCAGACGCGCGGGAATGCGGCAGGACAGCAGGATGACCTTGGGCTTGTCACAGATTCAGCGGGCCGCGGAGCGGATGCGGCCCTATGCGCATCGCACGCCGGTCATCACCTGTGAGAGCCTGAACGGCGAAGTGGGCGCACGGCTGTTCCTCAAGTGCGAGAACCTCCAGAAGGTGGGAGCGTTCAAGTTCCGCGGCGCGTGCAATGCGGTGTTCTCCCTCTCCGCCGGAGAGGCGGCGCGCGGGGTAGCGACGCATTCCTCCGGCAACCACGCGCAGGCGCTCGCACTGGCCGCCCGGCTGCGTGGAATCCGCGCCCATATCGTGATGCCCGACCATGCCCCGGCCGTGAAGAAAGCGGCAGTGGCCGGCTACGGCGGCCGGATCGTGTTCTGTGAACCGACCCTCGCCGCCCGCGAGGCGACGCTGGCACGGGTGGTGGCGGAGACCGGCGCAGTCGTCGTGCACCCGTACAACGACGAGCGAGTCATCGCGGGGCAGGGGACGGCTGCGCTGGAATTGCTGGAAGATGTCCCGGAGCTCGATGCGATCCTGACGCCGGTCGGCGGCGGCGGATTGCTGAGCGGGACCGCCATCGCGGCGAGGGAGATCTCGCCGCGTATTCGTGTCATCGGTACGGAGCCGGAATTGGCCGACGACGCCTGCCGCTCGCTGGCGGCCGGCCGCATCCTGCCCGCGGTCAGTCCAACGCGGACCATCGCCGACGGCCTGCTGACCTCGCTCGGGAGCCTGACGTTCCCGATCATCCGGGAGCGCGTGGAGCGGATCGTGACGGTGAGCGAGGCCGGCATCGTCGCCGCCATGCGCTTCGTGTGGGAGCGCGCCAAGCTCGTCATCGAGCCCTCGGCCGCCGTCCCCGTGGCGGCGCTGTGGGAGCGCCGGATCGACCTCGCCGGCCTCAAGGTCGGAATTGTCATCTCCGGTGGAAACATCGATCTCGCCCGCTTGCCATGGCCGGCTGCGTCGGGGAAATGAATCCGACCTGTTTCATCCGGGACTCTGTTCTTCATCTGCGCCCGACGACACCGGAGCTTCACGTAATTCACTTCCCATACGAGACTTGCATGGCAGGTATTTTATGGAAACAATGCCTGCACGAAACGCATTCAATATACCGTTCGAGATGTGCCGCGGGAAGTCGACAGCGGACTTCGCACTCTTGCCGCGCGAGAAGGAAGCAGCCTCAACGAAACGCTGATCCGCAGTCTGAGTCGGGGGCTGGGTGTCACCGGCGCGTCCGCGCGGTTCGACGATCTGGACGACCTGGCGGGCGCCTGGGTTGACGATCCCGAGTTCGACAAGGTTGTGGAGGAAATGCGGCGTGTCGACGAGGGCATGTGGAGATGAGGATCGCACGCGACACGAACCGCTATAAGGACTTCTGCACGGGTCTCCCGGAAGCGGTCGAGAGATTGGCGGTCGCCACGGAGATTCATATGCCCTTCGTCACGTTGACGGAGCTCCGAGCAGGCTTGGCCTGCGGGGCGTCCGGACCACGCAACGAGGCCTCGCTGATCCGTTTTCTGAACCGGCCTCGAGTTCGCCTCCTGTATCCGGACGAGAATACCACGCACCACTACGCCCGTGTCTTCCTGCAGTTGCGGCGACAGGGCACGCCGATTCCGACGAACGATCTCTGGATTGCCGCCCTCGTCATCCAGCACGATTTGCTGCTCTACTCGCGCGACATTCACTTCGATCGCCTGCCCCAGTTGGCGCGGCTGGTCTGAGGGCGCCGGGGCCGCTCCTTTTCGGGAAATACCCGCCCATCGCGTTCGTTCTATGGGGAATCCGGAGGGCGTGTGGCTGAACCGGGCGGGAGAGGGTTCAAATGACAACCGACAGAATGATCGGTGCCGTGCTGGTCGCATGGCTGGCGGCGTCCGTGGGAGGGGCCGCGGCGGCCGCGACCGCGAAACCGAACATCGTGGTCATCCTCGCCGATGACTATGGCTACGGCAGCGCCGGGTGCTACGGGGCGGACCCGAGGCTGATCCGCACGCCCGCGATCGACCGGCTGGCGACCGAAGGCCGGCGGTTCACCGACGCGAACACGACCTCGTCGGTCTGCTCGCCCACGCGCTACTCCGTGCTCACCGGGCGCTACTGCTGGCGCACGTCGCTCACCCACGAGGTGCTCGGCACGTTCTCGCCGCTGCACATCGAGACCAACCGCCTGAACATGGCCTCCCTTCTGAAGAAGCACGGCTACAACACGGCCGCGGTCGGAAAGTGGCACCTCGGCTACGGCGACGCGAAGGGCTCGCTGATGTTTCGCACGGACTACACGGCCGAACTGTCTCCGGGTCCACTCGATATCGGCTTCGACTACCACTTCGGCGTGCCCTCCAACCACGGCGATCTCACGGGCGTGTTCGTCGAGAACCGTTACGTCTACGGGTTGCGGAGCGGGAAGATCCCGGAGGGCATGAAACTGCCCGGGCCGGACCGCGACGCCCCGGACTTCAAGGCGACCTATGGTCCCAACGACACCGAAAACGCTCGGGCGAAGATCCTTGATCTGGATGCCGCGCGCCGGAAGAACGAAAGGGTGATGGCCGTCCTTACCCGGAAGGCGGTCGATTGGATCGGACGCCAGCCGAAGGACCGGCCGTTTTTCCTCTACTTCACCCCGGTCGCCGTGCACAACCCGGTAACGCCGGACCAGGACCTGGCCGGGAAGAGCGCGGCGGGGCTCTACGGCGACTGGATCCACGAGCTCGACCGCAGCGTCGGCGCGATTCTCGATGCGCTGGACCGGCAGGGCGCGGCGAAAGACACGCTCGTCATCTTCACCAGCGACAACGGCGGGGTGTTCAGGCCCGAGAATGTGGACAGTCTTCAGACCAGGGCTTATCAAGCCGGTCTTCGCGTCAACGGTCCCCTGCGCGGCGGGAAGCACACCGTCTGGGAAGGCGGCTTCAAGGTGGTGTTTGTCGCGCGATGGCCGGGTCGGATTCCCGCCGGAACCGTCTGCGGCGAGATGGTGAGCCTCGCGGATATTCTCGCCACCGCGGCGGCTCTCGTCGGCGAGCCGCTGCCTCCGCCGGAGCGGGCGGCCGAGGACAGCCGGAGCTTTCTGTCCGCTCTGCTCGGAGAGGCGGGCGCGAAGGTCCCGCGCGAAGACATGATCGTCCACAGCGCCGATGGCGTGTTCGCGATCCGAAAGGGTCCGTGGAAATGGATCGAGGGCGTGCCCGTGGACGACATCAAGCCCGGCGCCCGCAAGGCGCGTGCCGCAGAGTACAAGCCGCAGCTCTACAATGTAGCGGACGATCCTGCCGAGACCCGTGACGTGAGCGCAGCGCATCCCGAGGTCGTGAAGGAGCTCTCGGCATTGCTGAACCGGTACCGCGACGGCGGGTACAGCCGCGAGCGGCCGCCGGTGGCGGCGCCGAAGACGGTGGCGCCGGCCCGATTGGAGCCACTGAAAGGCGAGACCGTGCTGAAGGCGGCGCTGAGCGCTGTCCCTGGTGCGCCGTGGGACACCTCGCGGGGCACATGGAGCGCGCGGAATGACGCCGTATGGGGCGCGCAGAAAAGAGGCGATGCGCAGCCAGCCGCGTTGCGAGGTCCGCTGCCGATCGTCGACGGGACGCTTCAGTACGACCTGAACTTGGGCACGGCAGACCGCCATTCGCTGCGCATTCACACGGCCGGCAATCGCAGTTCCTTCCGTATCGTCGTCTCGCCCTCGCTGATCGAGATCGCGAAGAACCCGGAGGCCGGAGAAGGGCCGGACAACGTCGTCCCATTGGCGCGCGAACGGCTCAAGCTGAAACGCAGCGAGTGGTACACCCTGCGCGTCGCGTTCAAGGGCGACCAGGCGACCGTACAGATCGGCGGGATGACGGTCCGCGCCTCGCATCCGGTGTTCGCGCAGGCGAAGGAGCAGATGAACCTGCTCGTGTTCGAAGGCGAGGCGGGATTCCGGCGGATCGAGGGCGTGCGGTAGCGCAGAAGCCCCGGGTTCGACGAGACAACAGACCCATGCACATCCGGAATCAAGCCGCTTGTCGAGTCATCCGATGGCTTGCACCGATGGCCGTTGCCATTCGGGTCGCATGCGCGACCGATGCGGCTGCGGAGACGGCCGAACGCCTCCTCAAGCTCGGGCTTCTGGACATCACCCGGGCGCCGTACGGGGCCGCCCCGTCGTGCCTTGGGGGTGCCTTGGTGTCAGGCAAGGTTGCCTTGGTGTCAGGCAAGTAGCGGCAGTAGCGGCAAGTCTTTGCGGCGCAACATGCGGGTGTTTCTGGATGGCGCGCGCAGATATGTTGGGCTCCAAGACAAACAACGAACGACGGGCTCAAATGAAGCGAACGCGGTTCCAGCGCACACACAAGTTGCCTGTCCCTCCACACCCCTATGACGACGACGGCAACATGCTTGGCCAGGGCGGCTGGACCTACCTGTGGGACGCCGAGAACCGCCTGATCGAAGCTGCGGAGACTCCGGTCCAGACCGGCGCTAAGAAGCTGACCCTCGGCTACGACCACATGTCGCGGCGGTACTCGAAGAAGGTGTACGTCTAGCGCCCCGACACCGGGCAGGCATTCGCAATCAAACCACCGGGCAACCTTTTTCGGGCTTTCTGGCTTCTTCTAGGCTTGCGGGGGCCGGCGAGGATTGGCAGAAAGGATGGGATTTCGGCTCGCATCATGAAACGGGCCGATCCACGTCGCCTGGGAAAGGGCACTCGGGGCCAAAAGCCAGGTTGTTGGACCGCGGAGTCTTGAACCGACAGGAGAATACGTGTGGCCCGCATCCTTGTCATCATCCACCTGCTGCTCGCCGTCTTTTGCGGCCCCGGCTTCGCGGCGGCCGGAAAACGGCCGAACTTCGTCTTCTTCCTGCTCGACGACCAGCCCTACCTCGGCATGAGCTGCACGGGCAACACCGTGCTCAAAACGCCGGGCATGGACCGCCTGGCCGCCGAGGGCGTGCTGTTCGAGAAGTCCTTCGTCACCACGGCCATCTGCGCCTGCAGCCGCGCCTGCACCTACACCGGGCAGCACATGCGACGCCACGGCGTCCGGGATTTTCAGACGCCGCTCTCCGCCGCCCAGTTCCAGCAGACATTCCCCGCGCTGTTGCGCAAGGCCGGCTATCGCACGGCGTTCCTGGGTAAGTACGCCATCGGGGCGCCCGAGCACGGCCAGGAGGCGCTGCCGAGCGAGCAGTTCGACCTCTGGTACGGCTTTCCGCAGAGCATCGCCTTCAAGCAGATGGTGGACGGCAAGCCGCGCTACCTCACGACCGTGATGACCGAGAAGGCACGGGCGTTCCTCAAGGACTCCAAGCCAGACCAGCCGTTCTGCCTGATCATGGCGATCAAGGAACCGCACGGGCCGCGCGACTTCTTCGATCCGGAATTCAGCAATCCCTATGCCGACGCGAAGATCCCGCTCCCGGCCAGCCTGACGCAGGAATCGTTTGACGCCCTCCCGCCGGCCGTGCGGCAGGGTCTGAACGGAGCGGACAACTGGCTGAGGAATCCCGCCCGCTACGAGGCGGAGATGCGGGAGACCTACGCGCTCATCGGCCGGGCCGACCTCGCCGTCGCCCAGGTCTGCGCCGCGTTGAAGGAGAGGGGGCTCGACGACAACACCGTCGTGATCTGCACGTCGGACAACGGCTCGTTCGACGGCGCCCACGGGCTGGCGGGCAAGTGGCTGATGTACGAGGAGTCCATCCGCGTGCCGCTGATCGTTCGCGACCCGCGCCTGCCGGCGTCCACCCGCGGGCGTCGCCAGCAGATGGCGTTGAACATCGATCTCGCGCCGACGATCCTCGCGATGGCGGGCGTGCCGGCCCCCTCCGCCATGCAGGGCATGGACCTGCAGCCCATCCTGCGCGACCCGAAGGCGAAGGGGCGCCAGGACTGGTACTACGAGCACGTCTACAACACGCGGCCGCCCCGGCGTCCGATCCCGAAGAGCGAGGGCGTGCGGACGGAGCGCTGGAAGTACATCCGGTACCCCGAGTCGACGCCCCCGCTGGAGCAACTGTTCGACCTCCAGGCCGACCCGGGCGAGGAGCGGGACCTGGCCGGCGCCCCGGAGCACGCCGAAGCCCTGGCGAAGCTCCGCGCGCGCTGCGACAAGTACCGGGTATCGCTGCAGTGATCGGACGGTGGGGAATTCGAAAGAACGGCAAATCCGAATACCGAACGGGCAGTGGACAGACACCGAGGTCCGCACAGGTTTCATGCATGAAAACGATGGGAATTGGCGCGTTTGAGGCGAAGACGCGTTTCAGCGAACTGTTGCGACACGTGGAAGCAGGGGGCGTGGTTCGCGTTTCTCGCCGGAATCGGCATGTGGCGGATCTGGCCGGACTTCCGATCGAGTCGGAAGGTCCGCCGGACGCTTTCATACGCGAACGGATTCGCGAACTGGCTCGGGATTACCGCCTCACCGCGTACGAGGCCGCCTATCTCGAGTGTGCGCAACGTAACGGCCGGCGGTTGATGACATTGGACCGGGGCCTGTTGGGCTTGCGCGATCGATTTGAATTCATCTCGTAGGCTCCGTGCCGTCCATGCCGGAATGGGATTGAAGAAGTCCATGGCCAGGTGAATAGCTCCATGTCCCCCTGCCGCCGGATGCTGTCGCTTCGGTGGGCCGTCCTCGTTCCGTTGGCGGTCGCGGGAGGGGTGCCGGGTCGGGCCGGGGACTCCTCTGCCGATCCTGCCCCTGTCGCCCGCTGGTCGTTCGACGCCGGCGCGGTTCCGACGGATTTCCCGACGCCCGCGTTCCGCGCCGAGGGGGTGCACGGGGACGGCCTGCGGCTGACCGGCTCGTACCGGATCCCGGTCGCGTTGCCCGCGCTCACGAATTGCCTGCCGGCGATCTCCTTCACCGCGTGGGTCCGGCCCGAGTCGTTCGACCGATACAACGAAATCTTCCGTCAGGAGTGCGCTGACCGGCTGCTGTTCTCGTTCCAGGAACACGGGGCGATC
Source organism: uncultured Verrucomicrobiota bacterium (assembly GCA_964610105.1). Classification (GTDB taxonomy): domain Bacteria; phylum Verrucomicrobiota; class Kiritimatiellia; order PWTM01; family PWTM01; genus CAZSUU01. The sequence continues at coordinate 110,804 of CAZSUU010000007.1, forward strand.
CTGTCGATGGGCCTGAACATCGGCGGCTACGTCGAATGCGACGCCCCGATCGATCCCGACGACGTACTCGACGGGGCGTGGCACCACGTCGCGGCCGTCTTCGACGGTGTGGCGATGCGGGTGTATCTCGACAGCCGTCCCATCGGCACGAAGGCGCGGCGCGGCGTCGTGAGCCACGCGCCAGGAACGCCCGCGTTCATCGGCTCAATGGAGGGCGTCGGCGAGTTCTTTCAGGGCGGGCTCGACGAGGTCGCGGTCCACGCCGTCGCGCTGTCGGCCGAGCGGGTGAAGGCGGAGTGGCAGCGCGGCGCGGAGGCGCTCACCCGGCGCGGCGCGGCGTGTGGCGGCGTCGGGGAGCGGCCGAGAACTCCCCGGCGGCCGCGCCGGGCGACCGTGGGACCGCCGATGTTGCCTGAACCGGCGACCGAACCGCTCTCGGCCGCGGCGGCGGACGAGCTGCTCGTGCGCGACTGGCTGACGCAGCGCGGAACGAATGCCGTTGGGGCGGCCTGCCGGTCGGAGTTGGAGCGGGCGGAGCGGATCCTCGCGCGGGTGGGTGGGCGGCTCGACGCGGCGGCCCGCGAGGTTTGGCGGAAGACGCTGGACGAGTGGCGCGCCCGCCCCGGGTACGACGCGGACGACGCGGCGTATCTCGCGCTGCGCCGGATGAAGCGCGAGTTGCTGTTGGCCGATCCGGAGATCGACTTCACGCGCATCCTATGCATTGACAATCCGTACGTTCACGGCTCGGAAGAGATCCACGAAGTCCGCCACCGCAATGAGGACACCGCCACGCCAGGTGGCCGACTGCTCGTGCTGGACGGGCTGCGTCCGGACGCGAACGTCCGCAAGCTCGCGCCGCGGGGCGCGCCCGCGGCGTTCTGGCGGCCGGATGTCTCCTTCGACGGGCGGCGGGCGTTGTTCTGCATGAAGTCCTCCGACGAGCCGGCCTATCACCTGTACGAAGTGGGGCTGGATCCCTCGACGCGGCTCGGAGCAGGCCCCTCCCGCTGGCGGCAGATCACCCGCGGCGACTACAACGATCTCGACCCGATCTACGCGCCCGACGGCGGCATCGTCTTCAGCACCAGCCGCTGCAATCACTACCTGCGCTGCGGCGGATCGAAGTTCCGCATGTTCATCCTCGCGCGCTGCGACCGCGACGGGAGGAACCTCTACTTCATCAGCGCCAACAACGAGGTCGACTACCTGCCCTCGTTCCTTCCCGACGGCCGACTGGTCTACACGCGGTGGGAGTACGTGGACAAGGAGGTCCTGCGGATCCAGAGTCTCTGGACCGTCAACCCCGACGGCACGGGACTGAACACATTCTGGGGCAACCAGAGCCGGTGGCCGGACATGCTGCTCAACGCGCGGGCGATCCCCGGGACGACGAAAGTCATCTTCAACGCCACCGGCCACCACGACGCCTATGCCGGGCCGCTCGGGATCGTCGTGCCGGGTGAGGGTCTGAACTATCCGGACGGGCTCTACAACCTCACGCCGGCCGTGCCGTGGGCGGAGGTCGGCGCCGGCCCGGCGGACCGGCCGTACAAGGAGGAGTTGCACGCACCTCCTTGCTACAAGGCGTTCTACTCGCCGTTCCCGCTCGGCCGCGACCTCCTGCTCGTCTCGGCGCGCACGGGCCGGTCCTTCGGCACGGCCAGCGATCCCGGACTGGCGTGGTTCCAGCTCTACCTGATGGACTACGACGGGAACATGGAGCTGCTCTTCAAGGGCGCCTACAACGTGCTCCACGCACAGCCGGTCCGCGCGCGGACACCCCCGGCCGTCATCCCCTCGAGCGTCCGCTGGCCGGGCCGCATGGTTGCCGCCGATCAGCAGCCCGAGCCCGGCATGCTGCTCAGCGCCGACGTGTACGAGGGTTCCGGCATCCCGCGCGGACTGGCAAGGAGTCTGCGCGTGCTGGAGATCGAGAGCCAGACGTATGGTGACGGTCGACGGTCGACGGGTCCGGAGGCCGATCTTTACCGCCGCCATGGAGCGTTCCCCGGCTACACACTGGCGGGGGAAACGCCGACGTCGTTCCTGTACGACGATGCGACGAGGCGGATCCTCGGCACCGTCCCCGTCGAGTCGGACGGCAGCGTTCACCTCAGGGTCCCGCCCGTGCGGGCACTGTACTTCCAGCTCCTGGACGCCAAGGGCCGATGCCTGCAAACGATGCGTTCGTTCACCCACGTCATGCCCGGCGAGACGCGCGGCTGCGTCGGGTGCCATCAGACCCGCGGCGTGACGGCGGGGCCGAAGACGTGCCTGGCGGCGAACCGCGCGCCGAGCGAGATCGCGCCGCCGCCGTGGGGCGATGAAACGGTGAGCTTCCCGCGGTTCGTCCAGCCGGTGCTGGACCGGCACTGCGTGAAGTGCCACGGCGGGGCGGAACCGAAGGGCGGGCTCGACCTTGCGCATCGGACCGAGCCCGGCACGCTGCTGAGCTGGCCGTACGTAAGGCTCGTGTTCGGCCGCGATCCGAAGAACATCGCCGACCTGCCGCGCACCAGCGTCGCGGGGCCGATCTTTCCGTACCATGCCTATCCCAACCCCGAGGTCCGGTTCCCGACCGAGGACACCGTGGTGCCGCCGATGACGGCGATGTCGCACCGCAGCCGGCTGATCGAGATCGCGACGGGCGGGAAACACCACGACGTGCGCGTGTCGCCGGCGGAGGAGGCGCGGCTGGTCGCCTGGGTGGACGCCTTGTGCCCGTACCTCGGGCTGGAGGAGATTGTGGCGCAGCCGGACATCGACCCCGCGGACTACTACGGGCAGCCGGTCTACGAGGGCCTCTCCTACCCGTCGCTCATGCGCACCGCGCCGATCGTCCATAAGGCCTTCTGCCAGGACGGCTTCGACACCCAGTCCGACCGCGTGCCGAAGGACGCCACCGGCCGGCCGCTGCCCTCGTTCGAGATGAAGGACGGCAGGCGGGTGTACCGGATTCCGTCAGGGGCGCGTCCATGATGCCGAACCGGTTTTCGAGACCTCGACGAATGAACGAAAGGCCCACGCGATGAAGGCAGCCGGATCCTCGACCCGACCGGAAGTTCGTGTCTCGCGACGCGGGTTTCTGTCCCGTGTCGCCACCGCCACCGCCGGCTCGGCGGCCCTCGCGACGCGGGCCCGCGCCGGGGAGAACGCCGGCGCGGAACCGCATACGGCAGACGTTCCGGTCGATGTGCTGGTGGTCGGCGGCGGCACCGCCGGGGCGATCGCTGCCATCCAGGCGGCGCGGGCGGGCGCCCGGACGATGCTCGTCGAAATGGGGGGACAGCTGGGCGGTACCACCACCACCGGCGGCGTCGCCTATCCCGGGCTGTTTCATGCCTGGGGCCGGCAGGTCATTGCGGGAATCGGTTGGGAACTGGTGCTCAAGTCCGTCCATCTCGACACCGGGATCGTGCCGGATTTCTCCGCGAAACCGCCGACACATTCGCGGCACCAGGTTCGCGTCAACGGGCCGCTCTACGCGGCGCTTCTCGAAGAGGCGTTCCTGGCGGCGGGAGGTCTTCTCCGCTATTACGAGATGATCCGCACGGTGCGGCTGGGCAGAAACGGGTACGAAGTCGAGTCGGTCGGCCGGGAGGCCGAACAACGAATCGTCTGCCGGCAGTTGATCGACTGCACCGGCGACGCCAATATGGTCGGCCGGCTCGGACTGGAGCGACAGCGAGGAGAGACCGTACAGCCCGGCACGATGATGTTCGAAGTGGGTGACTACGATGTCTCGAAACTCGATGCCGGCCTGGTCGAGCAGCGCTACCGCGACGCGCTGCGCGAGAAGAAGCTGCTGCCCGGCGATGTGGCGAATCCGAGGGCTCCGTTCATGAGTTTCCTTCGTGCCGGCGGCAGCAACGCGCAGCATGTGCTGGGTGCGGACGGTTCCACGTCCCCCGGGAAGACCCGGGCCAACATCGCGGGCCGGCAATCCGTGCTGCGCATTCTCCGCTTCGTGCGGAGTCTCCCGGGCTGCGAAAAGGCGCGGCTCGTGCGCATGCCCGTCGAGACCGGTATCCGGGAAACCTGGCGCATCGTCGGCGTGGCGACCGTCACCGAGGCGGATTACACCGGCGGTCGCGTTTTCGACGATGCCGTCTGCCATTCCTTTTATCCGATCGACGTCCACGATGAGCATGGCGTGAAACCGAAACCGCTTCGCGAGGGTGTCGTGCCGACCCTGCCGCTCGGCGCCCTGATACCCATGGGGAGCCGGAACCTCCTGGCGGCCGGACGCATCGTGAGCAGCGACCGGGCGGCGAACTCGGCCCTCCGCGTGCAGGCGTCGTGCATGGCGATGGGGCAGGTGGCGGGGGCCGCCGCGGCCTTGGCGGCAAAGGCCGGCGTCACGCCGTCGCGCGTGCCGCTGGAGGAACTGCGCCGACTGCTCAAGGACCACGGCGCCATCGTACCGGCCATGAAGGAGGATCGACCGACATGAATTGCGCCCTGGTCGTCCTGGTCGCAACCGTGGTTCTTGCGCCGACCTTCGGGCCGGCGCGGGGGCAGCCGCCATCCGCTGAGGATCGGCCACCCGCATGGAAACTCCTGTTTTCCGACAGCCGCGACGTCTGCGACACGTGGGGCGAGCTGCGGTTCGGCGTGACGCCGGTGCGACGGATCCGCGACGGCGAGGCGCCCGGATTCGATGTGGAGGCGGGCTTCGTGCCGCGGCTGGAGACGCCGCCCCTGGTCATCGACGGCACGCTGCTCTTCCCGCGCGGCGGGATGCTGCTGGGGCTGCCGGAAGATCGGATCAGTTGCGTCGCCGCAAGGGCCAATGCGGAGTTCTCGACCCGGCCGTTCACGATGCCGGATGCGGACCTGCTGTTGAACGCCGCGCTGCCCTCGCCCGAGCGTCCGTTCGCAAAGGACTCCGCCTACGCGATGGTCGCCGTCCTGGACGAGAAGGGAGCGGCGATTGCCGGATTCGAAGGCGAAAAACGCGTCATTCGAAGCCAGGACCGGCGCGACATCCCGTTGCGCGGGGGAAGCGTGTCCGCTCGCACTCTCGCCGGTCGAACCATCCGCCTTGGATTCCACCTTCGTAGCGCCAGCCTCTGCGCGGTCACCGCCGGAACGACTCCGTGAAGCTCAGCCGATTCATACGGATGCTGGTCGGTGTCGGCGGTCTGCTGGTGACCGGGGCGGGGGGGCTGTATGTCGTCAATCCCTCGTTCCTGCTGAAATTGCTGCCGCTGCCGAAGGCCGAGCGGATCGTGCTGTCGGGGCGGGCGGCGAGCGGAACGGTCATCGACGGCGGCGGGGGCTGGTACAACGGCGGTAAGTTCACCGAACTTGTCATCCGCTCGGAGCGAACGGCCGGTGGGTGGGCGCGCCCCGAGAACATCGCGATCCGCAACCTGCGACTGCGCGGGTCGATCCGCATCATGGGCCTGGGCCGCAACGGCGAGGCGGGGGGCGTGCGAGAGTCCTCGGTCCGGACTGGCCACACGGAGCGGGCGCAGGCGGCGGCGCCGACGCGCATCGTCATCTCCAACGTGGTGTTCGAGGCCTGCCGGCGCATCCCGCTCTACCTCGCCCCGGGCGTGACGGAGGTGACGGTCGAGCATTGCGCGTTCAACGGGTGGAGCGGTTCTGTCGCCGTGTACCTCGATGCCGAGTCCGGACGCAACGCGATCCGCGGGAACACGTTCGTGCTGCGGACCGGCCGCGAGGTGATCGCCGTCGACGGCTCTGCAGGCAACCGGATCGAAAGCAACCGGTTCGAACGCATCGCGTTGGGGGGCGTCTACCTTTACCGGAACTGCGGCGAGGGCGGAACCGTGCGGCACCAGGCGCCGCAATGCAATACGATCGCGGGTAACCGCTTCGACACGGCGTCGCTGGGATGGCGGTCGTGCGGCATCTGGCTGGGCTCCCGTAACGGCCGGCGGTCCTACCGCAATGCCGACGCGGGCTACCCCTTTGGCAGCAGCGTGGACAACCGGGATTTCGCCGACGACAACACGGTGACCGGAAATACGTTCGTCCCGCCGGCTACCCGCGCCATCCGGGACGACGGCCAGAACAACAGGATCACGCCATGAAGGCCCTGTCCGCATCCGCCGGGCTGCTGGCGCTCGCTGCGCTGGCGGCGGTCAGCGAGGATTACGGACGCACGTGGACGCCGGCGCGGCCCTCGAACCTCCCCATGGCGACGAGCAAGCCCTGTGCCGGACTGCTGAGCACCGGTCAGCGGTTCCTGGTCTGCTCCACCAGCGCCGACGGCGTGACGGTCGAGGACGTCACCGTGCACCACGCGGGCGGCATGGGGGTCATCGCGGAGGACTGCGCGAATCCCGCGCTGCGGCGTTTCCGGGTGGCCCGCAAGCCGGGCGCCCGCAGCCTGATGACGACCACGGCCGACGCGGACTACTACGTGCTGACCGCGGAGCGACCGCTCGCCGGCGTCTACAAATCCAACAGCAGCATCGAGAACCTCGACACGAGGCCGGCGGCGAAGCTCCGCGCCTGCGAGGGGGCGGTATTCCGTGACAACCGCTCGTCCCGCCCGTTCCGGATCGAGAGCGACCGACCCGATGCGTTCGTGATCGAACCGACGCCAACGCAACCATGACCAACCGCCGGAGGCAATGCCTTGAAAACGATCCTTATCCGTCTCGCTGCCGAACTGCTCGTGCTGGCGGGCGCCGTCCCCCGCGGGTCTGCCGCGGCGAAACCCCCGAACATCGTTCTGATCCTCGCCGACGATCTCGGCGCGAAGGAACTCTCGTGCTATGGCCACCGGGAGCACCGGACGCCGAACCTCGACCGCATGGCCGCCGAGGGGATGCGCTTCGAGACGTTTTACTCCATGCCGCTCTGCACGCCGACGCGCGTCGCGCTGATGACCGGGCAGTACGGCTTCCACAACGGTTACCTCGGCATGCAGGACCCGGCCTTCAAGCCCGCGCCGACCTCGCCGGAGTCGCAGATCGGCCACCACTTCACCCACGCCGACCTGCTCAATTCGCGCGGCTACGCCACCGCCCTCGCCGGCAAGTGGCAGCTCTCCGGCGAAGGGGAGACGCTGGTGCGCGACGCGGGTTTCGACGAGTACCGGATGTGGGCGTACGACCACAACCTGCCGCCCGGCGTCACGCATCCCGCGCACGAAGGCCCCGGCGGCAAGGGCGGCAACGCCTGCCGCTACTGGCACCCGAGCATCGTCGAGAACGGCCGGTACCTGCCGACGAAGCCCGGCGACTACGGGCCGGATCTGTTCAACGATTTCGTCATCGACTTCGCGCGCCGCCACAAGGACGGGCCGTTCTTCGTCTACTACACGTCCGTGCTGACACACAGCCCGCACCTGGAAACCCCTGATCCGGCGCAACCCGGCAAGCGTTGGCCGGCGACGTTCAAGTCGAACCTCGAGTACCTCGACCACCTCATGGGCAAACTCCTGGCCGGGCTCAAGGCCGAGGGGCTCGACGAGAACACGCTCGTCATTTTCCTCGGCGACAACGGCACCGGCGGCTCCGGAAAGGGGACGGTCACCGAACTCGGCGCCCGCGTCCCGTGTATCGTCCGCGGCCCCGGCGTGAAGCGGGGCGTCGTTGCGCGCGCGGTGGCGGATCTCACCGACATCATGTCCACGCTCGCCGACCTCTCGGGAGCGGAATTGCCGAAGGACCGTCCCTTCGACGGCCATAGCCTCGGCCCGGTGCTGCGCGGGGAGAAGGAGAAGCACCGCGACTGGATCTACAGTCATCTCGACGACGGCCGCATCCTGCGCGACCGCCGCTGGCTGCTGGAGATTGCGAAGGGGGGCAGGGGCGAGAAGTTCTTCGACTGCGGCGAGAGCCGCGACGGGACCGGCTACAAGGACGCGACCGGTTCCGCCGATCCCGAGGTCAAGGCCGCCCGCGCCCGCTTCGCCGACATCCTCGCGAAGATGCCCGAGCCGAAACCGCGCGAAGGCATGACGCCGAAAACGGCGAGGGAGATCAAGGCCCGGAAAGAGCGCAGGCAAGCCGACGGCCCGGCGAGGCCGGGTGTCGCGGATTCCGCCCAACCCGTCGACGAACGGGCGGCTCGCTTCGGCAAGCGCGACAGGAACGGGGACGGCGCCATCGATCGGGACGAGTTCATGAGCACGATGACGGGCAGCGACAAGGCCGCCGGCGAGACGCGTTTCAAGAAGATGGATGCCGACCAGGACGGCCGCATCACGCGGGAGGAGTTCATGGCTGCGACCGGAGAGAGGCGATGAAGTCGTCTTCGAAGAAAGCCGTCGGCCTCATCGCCGCCGCCCTGCTAATGCCGATGGTCGCGTTCGGCGCGGCGGTAGGCCGGCCGAACAGCCTGATCATCCTGGCCGACGACCTCGGGTATGCCGATCTCGGCTTCCAGGGCAGCAAGGACATCCCACGCCGCATATCGATTCGCTGGCGCGGGACGGTGTCCGCTGCACGAGCGGCTACGTGTCGTCGGTGATGTGCTCGCCCTCGCGGGCGGGTCTCCTGACCGGCCGTTCGCAATCGCGGTTCGGCCACGAGATCAACTGGGAGCCGGTTCCGGGCACCGAACACTGCGGCCTGCCGTTGACGGAGCGGACGATAGCCGACTGCCTTCATTCGGCGGAACCGGGACGCGCCGTGGTTTCTGTATGCCGCCTTCAACGCACCGCACACGCCGCTGCAGGCGACGCCGCAACTGCTCGAGCGCGTGAAGGGCATCGCGGACGAGATGACGATGCAGAAGACAGAAGCCCCATGTCTCCACGACGTCGCCGCGGAGCTCGGGGAATCGGTCGATCTCGCCGGCCGGAGAGCCGAGCGCGTCGTCGCCCTTCAGAAGGCGTGGAACGCATGGAATGCGACGCTCCCCGAGCCGCTCTGGGGTGTCACCGAACGCCCCGCCGATTCCAGGCGATCGGGAAGGCTGGCATCCCGGCCGGGTTCGGACGGCGGGGGCTTGCCGCCGGCGAATCCATGCCGTGGCGTCTCGCGCCGGGGCGGCTTGTCTCCGTCGTATTCGCGCCGGTCCGGTCGCGGTGCCCGGCAACGATGAAAAGGTGCGGCCGAGCGATGGGAGCCTTCGGTATCTTCGCCTTCCTGTGGGCGGCATCGGCTTTGCCTGGATGCTGAAGTCGGAGTCCTTTGTATTGTCGATGCGGCTCGCGCGTATCCACCCGGGCGGGGAACACCTCGGGCAGAAGGCCCTCCAGCAGTTCCGCCCAGCGGGCATCGCACTGCGCGTCGAGCCGGGCCCGCGCCGCGGCAAAGTCGTCGACGTGCAGGAGCCGGTTTCCGTGAACCGCGTAGCCGAGCCCGTCCGCGTGGAGCGAGCGCTGCAGCCACGCCTGTCCGTTGCGCGCGATCTGGATGTCGCGGGGAAACCACGTCTGCAGCCGCACGCTCATGAAACCGTACTCGCGAGGGTCGTGGTAAACGCGAAGGTGCTTGCATCGCCTGCGGAATCCATGTGTTCCGACAGGGGGTCACAGTTTATAAAGTGCGATCGCCCTGGGGCGGAAAGGAAGACCGATGTCAGCTCCCCATGGAATCGCGCCGCAGACAGTCGAGGATCGCGCGCAACAACGGATGGCAGGCGGGCAGGAGGTGATAGACCCCGTCCCGCGCGCGGACGAGGCGGCAGCGGACGAGGATCCGAAGATGTCGTTTCAATGAAGGCAGCGGAATCCCCGTAGCATGCCGGATGGCGACCCGGGCGGCCGGCCCCGTCAGGAGCCGACGTACGATCGCGAGCCTGCGCGGGTACGTGAACCCGCGGGCCACCCGTACGAAGTCCGCGGTGGTCCTGTCGCCGCCACGGCGGAGGACTCGTTGAATCGACTCGGTCAGCGGCGCTGCGTCCGCCACCAGCGGATCGGGAGCCAGCCGGTACCGAACTTCCGCTCCGACCCGGCAGACGGCCAGCAACCCGCGCGCGTTGATCCGTCGCAGCTCCTGGCTGGCCCGCGACAGGCCCAGATTGAGCCTCTCCGCTGTCTCCGTCACTGTAAGCCCGGGGTTCGCCAGAAGCACCCGCAGCAGGCGGACCCTCGTCGGGCCCGCCAGCACGCGGCATGTCCGCCACAGGGTCGGATGCAGTTCGTCCGGCTTCATGGGATCGGAGTTTATGAAGTTCGACCCCCTTGCGACAAGCCCGCACGCACGGGCCGACGGAAGCGGCCGCCTCGCGGTGCATGGGTCCCAGGGACCGGGCAGGGCGACACGGCCGACCCGACGATGGCGCCGACCTGGCGTCGCAGAGGACTCTGGCGGCGTGGACGGTCCGCAGGAGTCGACCGTCGCCCCCCGGACAACTGACCGATTCGGGGCAACGTATCCGCCCCGTCACATCGACATCAAACACGAGCATCCGACCGGCGCGGCTCCCGGAGAGATCGTCACTGTCGATGGAGACACGGCGGTCCGGCTGCGCTAGGATCGCCCGCAATCGCAGTCCGATGCGGAGAGACACTCGATGAAGATGCGCGGGGCAGTGACGGTTGCGTTGGCGGCTATGGTTGCGTTCGCGGTGAGGGCTGAGCAGCGGCCGTTCAACCTGGTCTTCATCTTCGCCGACGATCTCGGCTGGGCGGACACGACGCTCTACGGCCACACGAAGTTCTACCGAACGCCGAACCTCGAGCGCCTGGCGAAACGCGGCATGACGTTCACGCAGGCCTACTCGGCCAGCCCGCTCTGCTCCCCCACACGCTCAGCCATCATGACCGGCCTCAGCCCGGCGCGAACCGGCATCACGACGCCGAACTGCCATCTGCCCCAGGTCGTGCTGGAGGCGACTCCGGGCAAGTCCGCGCCGGCGGACGCGAAGGCGATCCAACCCGTCCCCCTCACCCGTCTCAAGACCGAGTACCGCACGCTGGCGGAATCGCTCAAGGAGGCGGGCTATGCCACGGCGCACTTCGGCAAATGGCATCTCGGACCGGAGCCGTACTCGCCGCTGGAGCAGGGTTTCGACCTCGACCTCCCCCACTGGCCGGGTCCCGGACCGGCGGGCAGTTTCGTCGCGCCGTGGAAGTTCCCCGGGTTCGCGGCGCGCACCCCCGACGAGCACATCGAAGACCGGATGGCGGCCGAGGCGGCGGCGTGGATGGAGCAACACAAGGACGGTCCCTTCTACGTCAACTACTGGCAGTTCAGCGTCCACGCGCCCTTCGACGCGAAGAAAGCCCTGGTCGCGAAGCACCGCGCCCGCGTCGATCCCGCCGACGCGCAGCGCAGCCCGACCTACGCGGCGATGGTGGAGAGCATGGACGATGCTGTCGGCACGCTGCTCGACGCGCTCGACCGCCTGGGCATCGCGGACCGGACGATCGTCGTGTTCACCTCGGACAACGGCGGGAACATGTACAGCGAGGTCGACGGCACGACGCCCACGAGCAACCGGCCGCTGCGCGGGGGCAAGGCGACGATGTTCGAGGGCGGCACGCGCGTGCCGTGCGTGATCGCATGGCCAGGCGTGACCGCGCCCGGTTCCCGCAGTGACGCGGTCGTGCAGAGCGAGGATTACTACCCCACGCTCCTCGATGGCCTCGGCCTCACGCCGGCGTCCGGCCAGCGCTTCGACGGCGTCAGCATCCTCCCCGCGCTCAAGGGCGTCCGGCTCGCGCGCGAGGCGGTCTTCCAGTACTTTCCGCACAACCCGGCCGTGCCCGATTGGCTTCCGCCAGCGGTCTCCGTGCACCGCGGCGATTGGAAGCTCATCCGCCTCTTCCACGGCGGCGACGGCGGCGCCCACCGGCATCTGCTCTTCAACCTGCGCGCGGACCTGGGCGAAACCAACAACCTCGCGGCCGCCCGGCCGGAGTTGGTGACGCAGCTCGATGCGATGATCGAGGGATTTCTGAACGACACCAAGGCGGTCGTTCCCATCCCCAATCCCGCCTTCGATCCGGCGAAGTACCGACCCGAGCTCGAAGGAAAGCAGCGCCCGAAGGGACAGGCGGCGGCGGGAAGCCCCTCCGGCTGGCAGTCGAGCCGGGATGCGAAGGTGACGGCGACGAACGGTGCGCTGCGGATCGTGTCCACCGGCGGCGATCCGTGGGTCAGCACGCGCGATCTGCCGGCAAAGGCGCGGGGCCCATTCACGGTCAAACTGCGGCTCCGCAGCACGGGCAAGGGGGTCGCCACGGTCTATTTCGCCGACACGCCGAAGGGCAGCTTCAACAAAGCGCAGTCCGTCGACTTCGCGATTGTGCACGATGGGGCCTTCCACGACTACGAGGTGAAGTTGCCGTCGGCGCGACTGGGCGCGCTGAGGCTCGACCCCGGCTCCGCGCCGGGCGAGATGGTCGTCCGGTTGATCGAGGTGATCGACGCCGAAGGCCGCACGTCGGTTCCCGGGAAGAAGGGCGCGCCGTGAGCGGAGAGGTGTCCACATGCGCGAACTGACGACGGCGGTGGGTGCGGTCGTCCTGGCGGCTGGCCTGGCCGGGGCGGAGGATCGAAGGGACCCCTGGCTCTGGCCGTTCTCGTCGGAGAGCGTCTGGAACCGGCCCATCGGGGGCGAGGCGGTCTACGTGCCCGCCGGCATCCGCGGATCGGGAGGGTTCGGCATCGACGTCGAGATACTCCTCCGCGTCGCGCCCGACGCGCCCGAACGCCCGCTCTTCGCGCCGAAATCGTGGGAACAGCGCGCCGGCGGGACGACCCATCTGCCGCCGGTTCGAATCAACGACCAGGACACGGCGCCGGATGCGCGCCGGTATTGGACGCCCAACTTCTGCGCCGCGCTGCTCATGCCCGACAACCGGACCGTGCGGCACCTCGCCCCATTGTGCCGGCCGGACCCCGGAGGCCCGGTCTACGCCTTTCACTTCGGGGAAAGCGATCTCCATGGGGACGGCGCGGCCGGAAGCCACGGGGCGTCGCGCCTTTCCACACTCGGCGGCAGCGTGCGACTCGGCGAACTGACCGGCGATGCGCCCATCCGCCACGCGATCAAGTGCTGCCTCTTCGCCAAGCCCTACTGTTATCACGGCGAGGACCGCCGCGGATTCCGATGGCCCGCGACGGGAGCGGACGGCTACGCGGACAAGACGACGTATGGCGGCACGAACCGGGCTGTGGTGATGGGCAGTCTGCTGGCTCTTCCCCCGCAGACGGTCCTGCCGGAGATGGGCACTCCCGTGGGGCGCAAACTCGCGGCCGTGCTGCGCGACTACGGGTGCTACATCGTCGACGACGCCGCGCATGACGTCTTCTACCTCTGCGCCGAGCGCGGGGTGGACGAGGAGGCGGAGCGGACTCGCGGCCGCAGGCTCGGCGACTGGCCGGAGCTGAAGCGGGATATCCTCGCTCTCCTCCCGCTGCTGGCCGTGGTGGACAATAACGCGCCCGATCGAGTCGGCGGCGGCGGAACTCCGCGAGCCCCGCTCGCGCCGCCCCTGGCCGATGCGCCGCGCGATCCGGTCCCGTCGAATCGCCCCGCCGGAGCGACGACGCCGACGGCGCTGGCCGTTCGGAATCCGTCCATGACCGATGGGAAGGACAAGCCCGACCACTGGACCGGCGAGTGGGTCGGCCAGGGCCGTATCCGCGTGTCGCGCGACACCGCCACCTATCGCTCGCCGCCCGCGTCGCTCGGGATCGAGGCGGTGGACGGCCCCGCCCACGCCCACGTTTCGCAGTTCTTCGATGTGCGGGGCGGCGAGCGCATCCGGCTTTCGGGCTGGGTGCGGGCGGACGGAGGCGCCGATGCCATGCTCGCGCTCCAGAGTTTCACCGCCGACTGGAAAGGCATTGACCTGAAGGTCGTCGGCAATGCGATCACAGGACTCGACTGGCAGAAGGCATCTGGTGAGGTGACGCTGCCCGCCCACGCGTCGCGGGCGGCGATTGCGCTCGTGATCCAGGGGCCGGGCGTGGCCTGGCTCGACGACGTCAGCGCCAACGGTTCGGAGGTCGCTGCGAACGCGAGCCCGAAGGCGGCCGCGCGCCCCAGGCCGGCGGGGCCGCCGAAGTCCAGGCACTCGTGCGATCCGGCCGAAGGGTTCTACCCTGACTACCCGAACGCCTGGCGCCAGATCGTCGACGGCCAGGTCCAGCGGGCGGGCGAGGGGCCGGCCCGGCTGGTCGTCATCGGCGACTCGCTGACCCAGGGGTGGAGCGAGCAGCCGCGATGGAAGGAGCGGTATGCGGGACTGGGCGCGCTCAATCTCGGCGTCGGCGGCGACGGCACGCCGCAGGTGCTGTGGCGCATCGACCGCGGCGTTCTCGACGGTTTGAACCCCAGGGTCGTCGTCCTCTGCATCGGCATCAATAACGTCTGGCTCGGCTTCGACGCGGACGACACCGTGAAGGGCATCGAGGCCGTCCTCGGACGCATCCGGTCGAAGTGCCCCGGCGCGTCTGTCCTGCTGGTGGGCAACACCCACTTCTTCGACAAGGGCGACGGTGGGAGCCGACGCCGCGTCCGCGCGATCAACGCGGCGATGGCGCGACTGGCGGACGATCGCTCCGTGCGATTCCTGAATTTCTCCGAGCGGACGCTCCGGGAGAACGACGAGTTGAACGCGGAATTCTACGCCGCCGACAAGTTGCACCTCAGCGCCCGGGGTTACGCGCTCTGGGCCGAGGGAATGGATCCGTTGATCGAGGAGATGCTGAAATGAACGCGGAACGAAATGCTAACCGGGTGGCGAAGGCGCAACCCGGCAGAAGGACATCATGATGAAAAGCCTGAGAATGAGGTTGGCGGCGTACGGCCTGGCGGCGTTCTGCGGGGCGGCCGTGGCGCAGGGGGCGACCCAACCGGACATTCTGCTCGTCGCGATCGACGACCTCAACGACTGGACCGGCTGCCTGGGCGGCCACCCGCAGGCCTCGACCCCGAACCTCGACAAGCTCGCCGCGCGCGGCACGCTGTTCGCCAACGCGCAGTGCGAGGCGCCCGTGGACTACCTGAGCGTCTACCCGACCGTGGCGGACCTGGCCGGCCTCCCGATCCCGAAACATGTCGAGGGGCCGTCGCTGCGGCCGCTGCTCGAGAATCCCGACGCCCCGTGGAATCACGTCGGCATCTGCACGCACGGCCGCGGCAACCACGGTGTGCGCGACCGCCACTGGCGCTACATCCGCTACGCCGACGGATCCGAGGAGCTGTACGACCACCGCGCGGACCCGTACGAGTGGGCCAACCTCGCCGCGGATCCGAAGCATGCCGACGTGAAGAAGCGACTGGCGGACCGTTTGCCCCGGACCGAGGCGCCGGCGTGCGCGACGACGCTGCGGCTGCCGGACGACTGGCGCGGACGGAACCTGACCGCCACGTGCGCCTGCCCGGAGAAGCCGGAGTTTCCGCTCGCGGCCGGGTGCCTGCAACCGGATGTGGAGCGCGGCCTGTTGCGTATCGAAACGCCGCCCTTCGAGACGGCCCTGATCGTGTACATCCGCCCAAAGCCGAAGGGCTAGATCATGATATCCGCGAACAGAATCCTGGGGTTTGCCGGCCTTGCGCTCGGGTGCATCGCGGGCGCCGATGACGGCGCGTTCCTGCGTCCGCCGCGGCGCCTCGGCCCGCCGCAGGCGATGCACGCGGTGACCAACCGCTTCTTCCAGGGCATCCCGAGCCTGGCGGTGTCGCCGAAGGGTCGGCTGTGGGCGACCTGGTATGCCGGCGTCACGCCGGGCGAAGACCAGAACAACTACGCGGTGCTGAGCACGAGCGGGGACGGCGGCGAGACCTGGCGCGAAGTGCTGGTCGCCGATCCCGACGGAGAAGGCGAGGTCCGCGCATTCGATCCCGAACTCTGGACAGCGCCCGACGGAAAGCTGCGATGGTTCTGGACGCAGGCGGTCGGGCACCAGGGGGGGGTCGCGGGCGTGTGGGCGATCGAGATCGCCGATCCCGAAACGGCGCATCCGAAGTTCGGCGCCCCCGAACGGTTGACGGACGGTGTCATGATGTGCAAGCCGGTCGCGCTGTCCACGGGAGAGTGGGCGCTGCCGGCGTCGACCTGGGGAAAGAGCCCCAGCGCCCGCATGATCGTGTCGGAGGACCGGGGCAGGACATGGACCGAGCGCGGCGGGGCGGGCGTGGCGGCCGACGCGAGCACGTTCAGCGAGCACATGTTCGTCGAGCGCAGGGACGCGTCGATCTGGCTGCTGGCACGGACGAAGTACGGCATCGGGGAGAGCGTCTCGACCGATCGCGGCAAGACCTGGCCGGAGGTGAAGCCGTCGGCCATTCCCCATCCGTCCGCCCGGTTCTTCGTCAGCCGCCTCGCGTCCGGGAACCTCCTGCTTGTCAAGCACGGGCCGATCGGCGAGAAAACCGGCCGTTCGCATCTCACGGCGTTTGTCTCGACGAATGACGGGAAGACCTGGAGCGGCGGGCTGCTGTTGGACGAACGCAGCGGCGTCTCGTACCCCGACGGCCAGCAGACGGCCGACGGCCTGATCCGGATCGTCTACGACTACAACCGCACCCGCGACCGCCAGATTCTGATGGCGAGCTTCCGCGAAGAGGACGCTGCGGCGGGCAAGGCGGTGTCCGGCGCCGTGCGTCTGCGCCGGCTCGTCAGCCAGGCCTCGGGTGGCGTGGAGAAACGGCCTGCGGCGGCGGCCGCGCCCCCGTCGGCGGGGCGGGCGGCCTCGGTGTGGGAGACAAGCGGAGAGCCTCCGAGCCATGGCACCAGGGCGCGTCAGACCTCCGAGGCCATCCCCAGCAGGCGCTTGATGTCCTCCGCGACGACATAGAGACAGGGGACAATGACCAGCGAGATGCCGGTGGCGAAGAGGATGCCGTAACCCAGCGACAGCGCCATGGGGATCATGAAACGGGCCTGACGCGACGTCTCGAAGATCATGGGGGCCAGCCCGCCGAAGGTCGTCAACGTGGTCAACAGGATCGGGCGGAACCGGCGGATCCCCGCGTTGCAGACGGCGTCGATGGTGTTCATGCCGTCGCGCCGCAATTCGTTGGCGTGGTCCATGAGCACCAGCGCGTCGTTCACCACCACGCCGGCGAGCGCGATGATCCCCATCATGCTCATCACGCTCAGGTTGTACCCCATCAGGGCGTGGCCAAGCACGGCCCCGACGACGCCGAAGGGGATGCTGATCATGATAATGAGGGGCTGGACGTAGCTGCGGAAGGGGATGGCGAGCAGGAAGTAGATCGCCAGCAGGGCTAGAAACAGGCCGGCGTACAGACTCTGCATGCTTTCGGCCATGTCCGCCTGTCGCCCTTCGTAGCCGCAGGACAGCCCCGGGAAATCGCGGACCATCGCGGGCAGGATGTCCCGGTCCAGCGAGGCCTTGACCTGCGCGGTTTCTCCGATGGGTTCCACGTCCGCCGTGACGTTCACCGTGCGCCGGCCGTTGCGCCGGCTGATGCTCGTGTAGGACCGGCCGCGCTCGATCTCCGCCACGTCGAGGAGCGGCACGTCCGTGCCCGCCGGCGTGCGGACGAGCAGGTTCTCGAGGAAGTACTCCTGCCGCCGCTGCGTCGCGGGCAGCCGCACCATCACCTTGACCTCGTTGCGCCCGCGCTGCTGCCGCACCGCCTCCGCGCCGTAGAAGGCGGCGCGCACCTGCCGGGCCACGTCCTGCGAGGTCAGGCCGAGGCTGCGCCCGGCGGGCTTGAGCCGGAAGTCGAGCTGCGTCTTGCCGGGGCTGTAGCCGTCGTCGACGTCCTTGACGTTCGGGAACTCCTCCAGCCGCGCCGCCAGCGCGGCACTCGCCTGGTCCAGGACGTGGATGTCCCGATGACTGAGCTCGATGGTCAGCGCCGCCCCGCCGCCGGGTCCGCCGCGTTCGGCGCTGAATTGCAGCGATTGCACGCCGGCCACCTGGCCGACGCGTTCCCGCCACAGGCGGGCGAACTGCCCGGTCTGCAGGGGGCGCGCCTCGGGCGGGGTGAGGTACGCGACGACCGTCACGATGTTGTCCTTCACGGTGGCGCGAACGCCGATCATCAGCTCCTCGCCTCCGTTCTCCCGCGCGATCTCCTCCGCCTTCTCGGTCAACTGGTCGCGCAGCGCGACGGCGCGGGCCATGGGGCTGCCGTAGGGCAGCGTGGCGGTCACGGAGGCCGAGTCCGCTTCCACCCGCGGCATGAGGATGAACCCCATGCGGCCGCTGGCCACATAGCCCGCCACCACGGCGAGCGTGGCCACCGCGACGGACAGCGTCAGGGCCCGGTGCCGCACGGCGGCGCGTATGAACGGTTTGTAGAGGCAGTCGACCAGCCGCAGGAACAGGTCCCCGAAGGCCTGCTGCCAGCGGTGCAGGCGGGCCGTAAAGCCCGTCGCCGGCGCGCTCTTCGTGTGGGCCAGGTGCGAGGGCAGGATCAAGACGCATTCGATCCACGAGACGACGAAGGTGGTGATGACGACCAGGGGCATGACCTTCCAGATCTTGCCGAAGAAGCCCGGGATGAAATAGAGCGGGATGAACGCCACGATGTTCGTGAGGATGCTGAACGCGATCGGGGTGGACACGCCCTTGACGCCCACGATGGCGCCCTCGATCCGGCTCATGCCCCGCTGGCGGCACTCGTAGATGTTCTCGCCCGCCACGATCGCGCTGTCGACCACGATGCCGAGCGCGACGATGAAGCCGAACATCGAGATCATGTTGATCGTCACGTCCATCCCGGGCAGGAAGAGCAGGGCGCCGAGGAAGGCGGTCGGGATGTTCATGGTGGCCCAGAAGGCGAGCTTGAATTCGAGGAAGATCCCCAGAAACAGCAGGACGAGCGTCAGACCCATGAAGGCGTTCTTCAACAGCAGGTGCAGCCGCTGCTTGTAGGTGTCCGAGCTGTCGTTGTTGATCGCGTAGTGGACGCCCTCCGGCAGCGAGCGGCCGATCTCCTTCATCGCCTCGTGCACGGCCGCGGACACCCCGATGGGCGTCTCCCGGCCCACGCGGTAGACCTCGAGCGTGATGGCCCGCCGGCCGTTGTACGTGGTTTCCAGGTCGATGTCCTGGAACCCGTCGGTCACGGACGCGATGTCCCCGAGGCGGAGCACGGCGCCGTCGGCCGTGGCGACGATGGGGATGCGGGCGAATTCCTCCGCCCATTCGCGCCGCTCCTTGAACCGCACCAGGATCTCGCCCCCCGTCGTCTTGAGCCCGCCGCCGGGGATCTCGACCGAGGTGGCGCCGACCCGGGCCGCGATCTGGCCCAGCGTGAGCCCGTGGGCGCGAAGGGTGTCGTGGGGCACCTCGATGTGGACCTCGTAGGGTCGCGCGCCGTCGAGGTCGACCTGCGTGATGCGCCTGTCCTGCAGCAGCCGGTCGCGGACCTCCTCGGCGAGGTTGCGGAGGGTCCACTCGTCGGCCTCCCCGTAGATCAGCAGGTCGAGCACCTCGCGGCGGCGGATTTCCAGGGACACCTCCGGCTGCTCGGAGTCCTCCGGGAAGGTCACGATCCGATCCACCGCCTGCTTGATCTCCTGGTACACCTTCTGAGAATCGACGCCCTCGCGCAGCTCCACGCGCACGGAGCCCTGCCCCTCCGCGGCCGCGGCGGTGACTTCCTTGACGCCGTCGATGGCGCGGACGTTCTCCTCTATCGCGAGCACGATGCCCTGCTCGGTCTCCTCCGGGCTGGCGCCGGGGTAGGGGACGACGATGTTCACCATGTCCGTGGTGAATTCGGGGAAGACCTCCTGCTTGATCTGCGTGCTCATGAACAGCCCGCCGACCAGGAAGAAGAACATCAGCAGGTTGGGCGTGACGCGGTTGCGCACCATCCACGCGATGGGGCCGTGGTGCGTCGGGTCCGCGTTCCGATGGCCGGAAGACGTCACGGCGCCTGGCCTCCCGCGCCGGCTCCGCCGCCCGGACCGGAAGTGCTCTTGCTCGCGGGGGATCCCGCCGGATCCGCCTCGCGGAGCGCCATGCCGGGCACCGCCGCGGGGAGGTCCGTGGCGACGACCCGTTCTCCGCCGTTCAGCCCGCCCGTGACCAGCATCGTCTCCAGGCCGCGGAATCCCACGGTGACAGGGTGGATCTGCAGTTCGTTCCGGTCGTTCATCAGCCAAACCCGGTCGCCGTCGCGGAACAGCCGCCGTTCCAGCGCCACGGCCGAGGGAAGGCCGATGCCGTCGATCTCCACGCTGACATAGTCGCCGAGCAGCAGGGACGGTTGTTCGCCATTGCCGGGCGTCCGGGCCAGCGGATCCGGCACGCGAACCAGGACCCGCGCCAGCCGCCCCTCGGGTTCGAGATCGGGCAGAACGCGAAACACGAAGCCCCGCCGGGCTCCCCGGGCGCCGCCCCCGCCGTTCGGATACACGCGCGCCTCCGATCCGGCCGCGCCGTCGGCCCCGGGCACGCGGATCCAGCGGAGCTGCTCCGCGGGCAGCGACACCTCCACCCAGTACTCGTCGCTGCCGGTCGCCAGGAGCAGGGGGGTGGACGGCGTGACCTGCGTGCCGACGTTGACGTGCCGCTCCCGCACTACCCCGTTGAAGGGCGCCTTCACGACCGTGCGCTCGACGTTCAACTGCGCGAGATCCAGCGCCGCCTCGGCGGCCTCTACCGCCGCCTGGCCCTGGGCGAGCTGCGGCTTTCGGAGGATCAGGTCGCGATTGGCCTCGGAGAGGGATTCGCCCAGCAGCTCATACTCGCGCATCGCCACGGCCTGCTGCCCCATCTCCAGTGCGAGAGCGGCGCGGGCACGGGCGACGTCCGTCTGCCGCTGGCGGACGGCCAGTTCGAAATCCCTCGGGTCGATGCGCAGCAGTTCGGCCCCTTCCTTGAAACACCCGCCGGGAACCAGGTCGGGGCCGATGGAGACGATCTCGCCCGACACGCGAGGATAGAGGGTCACCTCGAGCGCCGGCCGGACGGTGCCGTCCGCGTGGATGACGGTCGGCTGGGCGGCGATCCGGACCGTCAGCGTCTCCACCAGGCGGGCGGCGCGGGCCGGCGGCTTGCGCTCGGCCTGGGGCGCCGTCTTCACGAGCGCGACGGCCAGCGCAACACCCCCCGCGAGCACGAGCGGCGGCAGGGCGATCGCGAGCATTCGACGCACCGCACGGGCCGGAGGCCGGCTCTCAGGGTGTGGATTCGGTGTCTGCATGAATTCGGGTCTTCCTAAGGCGGCGAGCCGCAACCCCACGGTCCTGGCCGCTCAACGCTTCCGCTCCAGCCCGTCTGCTCCTCCGTGCGACCGCGCCGCCTTCTGAGATTGTTCCGCCGCTCTTCGCAACGGAGAACCTTCACGAAAAACATCCTGCGCATTTGCGTGTCATCCTCGGCGGAGCAATCTCGGGACGGCCGGATCGGGCCGGGTCAGTTCCAGGGGGCCGCCCAGGGCGCGGCAGAGATCGATACGGTTCTGCAGCCATTCGCGCCGCGCCTGAAGGCGGGTGCGTTCGAGCGACTGCTGCGACAGGATCGCCTGCAGCATGTCGATATAGCCGGCCGCGCCGTGGAGGTAGCCGTCCTTCAGGCGCTCGACGGTGCCGCGAGCCAGGTCCGACTGCCGTTCCAGGCTGGCGAGATACTCGCGCTGCCGGCGCTCGCTCGCCAACGCATTCTCCACCTCCCCCAGCGCATTCAGCACGGTCTGGCCGTAGGTGTTGAGGCTCTCGGAAACGGCCGCGCGGGCCCGGTCCGCCTCGGCCCGGCGCGCTCCGGCGTCAAACAGCGGCACCACCACGTTCGCCGCGAGGGTGGCCAGCCAGTTGTCGAACAGATCGCGCCACTCCTCGCCGGACGTGTCCAGGCCGCCGCTGAGGCTGATGCGGGGGAAACGCTCGGCCACCGCCGCCGCGGCGCGCCGGTCCGCGGCCAGCACCCCGAAATAGGATTGGCGAATGTCCGGTCGGCGCTGCACCAGGTCGGCCGGCAGGCCGGTGGCGGGCAGCGCCGCGGGCTCCGGCAGGGCGGTCCGCCCCGGCATGGCCGCCGACCGCGGGGCCCGACCGAGCAGGATGGCGAGCCGCTGCTCCTGCAGCGTCACGCCGGCCTCGGCCACGACCAGCTGACCGCGATTCGATTCGACCAGCTGCCGCTGCCGGAGCACGTCCGCCGCCCCGGCCTGCCCGCCGCGAAACCGCGCGGTGATGACTTCGAGCACGTCCCCGTTGGCCCGGGTCTGTTGCCGCAGGACGTCGACCTGCCCGCGCTGTTCCACCAGCGCGTACCATGTGGAGGCCACCTCGGCGGACAGGGTGATGGCGGCCGCCTGAAGCTGTTCGTACGTGGCCCGCCGGTCCATCTCGGCGGCCTCCCGCGCGGAGCTGAGCCGCCCCCACACGTCCACCTCGTAGCTCGCCGCGACGCCCAGGGAGAGATCCGTGCGGTCCGCCGTCTCTTCCGGGGTGCGGCCTTCTTCGCGGCTGCGCGTTCGCTTGGCGCCGGCGGTTCCGGTGACGGACGGCGGGAGCGCCGCACCGGCCTTCCTCGCGAGCGCCTCGGCCTGCGCCAGCCGGTCCCAGGCGCTCCGCAGGTTGAAATTGCCGGCGAGGGCCTGCCGGATCAGCGCGTCCAGATCCGGATCGTTGAAGGACAGCCACCAACGGGGGGCGAGCGCCTCGGCGCCCGAGGCGGAGAATCCTGGCGGCAGGAGGCCGGGGATCTCGGCTTCCGGCTTCATGGACGTACAGGACACCGAGAACACCCAAAGGGCAAGAACCGCGGGCCACCGAATGGACATGGGCTTTGACACAGATCGGAGAGACTGCAAGAGTGGAAGGGGTCAGTCAAGTGTGCTTGACGGGAACCGAAGCGATGGCCGTCCAACCGTGATGCCCGCGCACCGCGGTCCTACGCCCGCGGACCGATGCATGGACGCGAGTCCACGGGGCGGAATCCGCTGCACGACGCCCGCAAAGAGGGTTCAAGATCGACCGCGGGGGCGCACCAGGGGGCAGCCGGCACCGCCCTTGAGCACTGTCCCGCCGTTGCGAATCGGGCCGACGGCGGGTAGGACGCGGCATCCGGACACGCCGTTGCCGGGGCGGCCTGCGAATGGAACCGCGGACAGGCGGACCGGGCATTTCCAGTCCCCGCCGCGCATGCCGCGCATCTGTGGGCGCAGCGGGAGCGCGAGAAGCCGCTTGACACGATGCCCCTTGTCATCTACTGGCTAGGCCACCATGCAACCGGGGGTCCAGGAGAGCCGGGCGGCGGCCGGCGGGGAGCTGATCCGGGCGCCGGTGTATCTGCAGCTGAACCGGCTGCTGCGCGACCTGATCCGCAGGGGCGAATTCCGCCCCGGGCAGCAGTTCCTCAGCGAGCGGGACGTGAGCCGGCGCTTCGGGGTGAGCCGGGTCACGGCCAACAAGTCCCTCTCCCAGCTCGTGATCGGCGGCGACCTCGATTTCCGCAAGGGCATCGGCACTTTCGTGCGGGATGGCCGGCTTGAGCACGACCTCCAGTCGCTGGTCAGCTTCACGCGCAAGGCCGAGGCGGCCGGCAAGAAGCCGATGACCCGCGTACTGTCGTTCTCGGCCACGACGGCCGCGGACGCGACGGCGGAGGTGCGCGACGCCCTGCGGCTTTCGGTCGAGGATCCGCTCGTGTATTTCGAACGCCTGCGGCTGGCCGACGGAGTCCCCTTCATCCTGGAGCGGCGCCACGTGGCCGTGCGCCTGTGCCCCGGCCTGACGCGGCGCCGGGTGGCGGGGTCGCTGTATGCCCTCTTCACCGGTCCCTGCGGCCTCGCGGTCACATCGGTTAGCCAGAGCATCCGGGCGGTCAACCTGGCGCCCGGCGATGCGGCGCGCCTGGCCGTGCCTCCGGGGTCCGCGGCGCTGCGCGTGCGGGCGGTGGGATGGGTCCCGGAGGGGCCGCTGTGGTTCGAGGACACGCTCTACCGCGGCGATCTGTATGAATTCCGGAACGAACTTGGCGAATCGGCCGGAGCGCGGCCGGCGCGCCTGATCATGTGCGAACGCGTCGTCCGGAACACGCGTCACCAACAGTGGCGGGAAGTCCCATGCGGCAGAAACGAGCCCTGAGCGAACTCCGCGCCGGCGTCATCGGAACCGGTTGCATCGGCCCCGTCCGCGTCGAAGCGTTCCGGCGGCTCGGCGCTCGGGTGACCGCCCTGTGCGGCGCGCCGGGGCGGGCGGAGGCGTGGGTGAAGGTGAAGTACGGAGAAGAAAGGAAAGGATAGAATCGTGAAACTCGGATTCGTGAGCGCAATTCTGCCGGAACTCCGGCTGGACGACGTCGCGGCGTTCGCGGCGGCGGAGGGCTTCGACTGCGTGGAGCTCATGTGCTGGCCGGTCGGCAAGGCCGAACGCAAATACGCGGGGGTCACGCACGTCGACGTCACCGGTCTGACCAAGACGAAGGCCGACGAGGTGAACGCCATCATGCAGGCGCGCGGGGTCGCCATCAGCGGGCTGGGCTTCTATCCCAACGCGCTGGATCCCGATCGCGCGGTCGCCGGCGCCGCGGTCGCCCACATCCGCAAGGTCATCGCGGCGGCGGCCAGACTGGGCGTGGGGCAGATGAACACGTTCATCGGCCGGGATTGGACACGGAGCGTGGACGAGAACTGGCCGCGCTTCCTGAAGACCTGGCGCCCGCTGGTGGCGTTTGCCGAGGACCACGGCGTGCGGATCGGCATCGAGAACTGCCCGATGCTCTTCACGCGCGACGAATGGCCCGGGGGCAAGAACCTGGCCCATGCCCCGGCCATCTGGCGCCGCATGTTCGAGGACATCCCGTCGAAGCACTTCGGCCTGAACTACGACCCGTCGCACCTGATCTGGCAGCAGATGGACTGGCTGGCCCCGCTGTGCGAGTTTCGCGACCGCCTGTTCCATGTCCACGCGAAGGACGTGCGCCTGCTGCGCCGGGGGCTCAACGACCACGGCATCCTGGCCACGCCGCTCGTCTACCACCAGCCCTGCATCCCGGGGCTCGGCGAGATCGACTGGGGCCGGTTCGTCGGCCGGCTGATGCATGCCGGGTACCAGGGGCCGGTGTGCATCGAGGTGGAGGACGACGCGTTCGGGAAGACCCTGGAAGGACGCAAACGCGCGCTTCGCACCAGCGGCCGTTTCCTGCGCAATTTCATCGCGGAATCGGCGCGGAGATGAAGTACGGCTACGAGGATCTGGCGAAGACGATCGACCATTCCCTGCTGCATCCGACCCTGACCGACCGCGAGCTGGAGGACGGGTGCCGGCTGGCGGCGGAATACGGCGTCGCGTCGGTCTGCATCAAACCCTATGCCGTCCGGCGCGCCGCGGAACTGCTCCGCGGGACCGGTGTGAACGTCGGATGCGTCATCGGTTTCCCCCACGGCAGCTCGGCCACCGAGTCGAAGCGATACGAGACCGAGCTCGCCTGCCGCGACGGCGCGGTGGAAATCGACATGGTCATCAACATCGGGAAGGCGCTGAGCGGCGATTGGGCGTATGTCGAACGCGATGTCAACGCGGTGTGCGACGAGGCCCACCGCCGCGGCGCGAAGGCGAAGGTCATCTTCGAAAACGACTACCTGTCCCGGGGCGGGGCGGGGCTGGACGGCGACGCGTTCAAACGGCGGCTCTGCGAGATCTGCGAGCGGGCGGGCGCCGACTGGGTGAAGACCTCCAGCGGTTACGGCTTCGTCAAGCAGGCGGACGGATCCTACGCCTACCAGGGTGCGACGGACCACGACCTGGCGCTGATGCGCGCGAGCTGCTCGCCCAGGGTCCAGGTCAAGGCGGCCGGCGGGGTGCGTGACCTCGACGGGCTGATCCGGGTCCGCGACCTCGGCGCCACCCGCTGCGGGGCGACCGCGACGGCGGCGATGCTCGACGAATACCGGCGGCGCGCGGCGGCCGAGGCGGCCGGCGCGGCGCCCGCGGCGCCCTCGTCATGAATGACCGGGATGCAGGCGGGCGACCCCGCGTCCTCGCCTCGTGTGTCCATGCCGGGATTGCGCGCGGCGGCGTTCTCGCGGCGATTCTCTTCGCGAGTGCGGCGGGCAGTGGCACGTGTGCGGAGGATGCGGGCGCCATTTCCACCCTCCACGTTACGGATCTGTTCCGTCCGCCCAACGATCCGGACGACCACTGGGACCTTGCGACGCAGTACGCCCTGGCCCGGCGAGGCAGCATCGACCTGTGCGGGATCCTGATCGATCATCCCCCATCCGCGCCGATCCGATCGCCCGACCTGTGGGCCGTTGCCCAGATGAACCACATCACGGGGAGGGCGGTGCCGGTGATGGTGGGATCGCCGCGCGTGCCCTGGGAGGGCGAGTGGGGGACGGACGCGGCGGCGCGCGATCTGGCCGGCGTGCGTGCCTTCCTCGACCGGATGCGCCAGGCGCCGCGCCCCGTGACGGTCCATGTCATCGGCTCGTGCCGCGACATCGCCCTGGCGTTGCGGCTGGAACCGAACCTGTTCTCGAACCGGTGCGCCGCGATCTACCTGAATGCCGGATCCGGCACGCCGAACCCGGAGCTGGCGCAATGCCTCGAATGGAACGTGCATCTCGAACCGGCAGCCTATGCGGCCGTGTTCCGCGCCCCGTGTCCCGTCTACTGGCTGCCGTGTTTCGAGGTCGTGCATCCGTCGCCGGCTGACCTGTTCCGCGTGGCCGAGCACGGCTCGTTCTATCGGTTCCGCCAAGGTGACATACTCCCGCAGCTCTCGCCGCGCGTGCAGAACTTCCTGCTCTACATGCTTGGGGCGGGAGGATCCGGCGGGGCGAACACGGCATCGCGCGATCCGCCTTGGCTCCGCCACCTGACCGGTCCGGTGGACGCCGAGGCCCTGGCGGAGCAGAATCGCGGCGACCGGAACATGTGGTGCACGGCAGGATTCCTGCACGCCGCCGGGCTTTCGGTCACCGGCGAGGGGAAGACCGTCCCCGCGAATTCCGCCCGCGCGCCGGTGTTCGTCTTCGATCCCGTCCGCGTGACGTGTTCGGACGCAGGCGTGACGGAATGGGCGAAAGAGCCGGACGCGAAGAATCGCTTCATCCTGCGCGTGACCGATGTGAACCGCTATCCGTCGGCCATGACCGCCGCGATGAAGACCCTGCTGTCAGAGCTGCCCTGACCGACGATCGCTCGCGCCGCCCCCGCGCCACGGACCTGCCGGACACGCGCGATCGCGTGTCGAGGCCTACGATTCGCGCCCTTGGCGGATCATGCCAGGATGCGGGTGGCGGCCCGCATCATGCGGGCCGCGGATGGCTCCGCGGCGCCGGCGCCGGCCGCGGCGATGCGCTGAAGATGGGCCAGCAGGCGGCCGCGGGCCACCGTGTCGGCCAGCCAGGATGCCCTGAGCCGCGACAGGATCTCCTCGAACCCGCCGCCGCGGTCCATTGCGGCCCGCAGGGCCCCTTCGGTCGGGGCCGTATCGACGCCCAGCAGCTCCTTCGCTGCGGCGATGGCTATCGCCCAGCGCTCCGGATCCGGTGTGCCGGCGGGCGAGGCCATCCTCGCCAGGGCGGCCAGGAGATCCAGCGCGATCCGAGGGCTGACCCCCGCGCCGCCCGCCGGACGCCCGGGGTGCGCTTCCGCGGGACGTGTGCCCGCCGCGGTCGAGCGGGCGGAGCGGTCGGCCGCCGCACGCATGGAGTCGATCAGCTTCGATATGAGGTAGTACCCGCCCAGGAAGCAGCCGATGACGACGATCCATTTCATGGGGCGCCCGACCTTTCGATGGACGGCGGAGGAAGCGGGCGCAGCGCCAGCCCCCCGCAATCGGCACACGTGCCCTCCGCCGCGGAGAAATGGGTGTGACACCGGGGGCAGTACGACCGCTCGCCCTCCAGGGCGCGGTCCGGTTCATCCCAGGACTCCGGCCGCCAGCCCGCCGCGCGGAGCCGCGGCGCCAGGGCCTCCAGGAGACCGTGTCGGTGCTCGGCTTCGACATGAGCGGCGAGCGAGCTCATGTCGGGCATCGGCATCGGGTGCGCCAGGTCGCGATACACGCCGCGGCAGAACGACTCCGCGTCGACGGGCGGGCACAGCGCCATGGCGGCGGCGGCGGGGTGGGTCTGCTCCAGGGCGACGGCGAGGATCGGATCGGCCGCGCGGATGGCCATCGGCGGGCACAGGATCTTCTTCACGATGTGCATGATGCGCTCGCCGCGCTCCTCCGGGCGGATGCGGCGGTGCGCGCGGGCGAACAACCCCAGGACCAGGCCGTGCAGACAAAGCCCGGCGACGGCCAGCCCCAGCCAGGCGCGCGCGAAGCCCAGCAACCAGACCGCAAGTGGTCCTACGACGAACATCAGTCCCCAGAGGGCGGCCCCTGCGCGACGAACGCCCGCGACGACGGAGAGCGAGGACGTGACGGCGCGGCGGGCCGCCTCGACGTCGAACCTCGCGTCCAGGTCGCGCCGGATCGCCTCGCGCCTCGCCTGTCCGCGCAGCTCCCGCCATTCCCGGCATGCATGCGCCGTCCGGCGCGCGGCGCGTTCCGAGGGGAAGACCGCCCATGTCGCGCCGTTCACATGCAGTTCGGTGTACGCGACCTCCACGTCCGTCATCTCCTCGAAGGTCGCCGCGAGGAGCGGCTGGGGCGCGCGGCCCTCGAATCCAAACACCTCCGCCTCGAAGGCGCACGCGCCCATCTCCGAGACCGACAGCCGCGGCGCGTGCGCAACGACGGCCACGCCGGCGGTCGGCAGCCAGGCCAGAGCCCCGCGGTCGTTTCCCGCAAAAGGCATCGGAGCCCCCCTGCGCCATTCCCCGCGGAAAGGACGGATGAAGATCGCCGCCCCCCGCGGAACCCACAGCAGGCGCTCGGAGAGGTACAGGAGCGCCAGAACGACCAGCAGGCCGGCGGCGTCGTTCATGAAGGCATCCGTTGGGGCGTTCGCGCGGCGACGTCAGGAGGCTCGCCGGCGGAAGAGCTTCTTGAAGAACGTCGCCAGCGCCGCGAACCCCAGGACGATGGGCTTCCACAGCTTCTGCAACAGGCCGGATTTCACCGCCGCCGCCGCCGCGCCTCCGAGTACGAGCGCGCTCAAGCCATAGGCCGCCACCTTGTCGCCCTGAACGAATTCCGCATAGCGGCGGCCCTTCTTGTAGGAGAAGCCCTTCATGCAGTCATAGAAGGGCGGCAGCGAGGACTGCAGTTTCTGCGGCTCGACCACGAGGGTGACCCGCATCACGCCTTCGCGGCCGAGGATGCGGACGTTGTGGTTTACGACGGGCTGGTTCCCCTTCGTGCGGTAGTTCACCGCCCATTCCAGGTTGTGCGTCTGATCGTTGTAGTGGGGAGGAATGGCCCATCCCTCCACGAACATCTCCTCGTACCCCATCTTCGCTCGCTCCTTGTTGGCGCGGACCGCCCCTTCGCGGATGGACTCGAGCAGGGCATCGGCATCCAGCGACGCCTTCTCGTTGTCCCGCACATAGCCGCAGGCATCGAACTCGAAGACCGCGAACCAATCCTCCTCGCTCGAGGACGGCGCGACGTAGCCCTCCTCGTCGCCACTGACGAGGTTGCCCATCAGCTTCATCAGCTTCCGGGTGTCATCGCCACCGGCGAAGACGTGGTCTTCCTTCAACGCCAGATCGGCCCAGGCGCCGATGGAGGCGGTGCCGGGACCTCTCTGCCATTGAATGGACTTGATCGTCTCCTCGGCCGCAGCCCGATCGTCCCCATCCGATTCCTGCGCCTGCGTGGCGGGAGCGGCTCCGCAGAAAACCGCCATCGCCCACATCCGAACCGCCCGTCCAGACATGTTCAGTCTCCTTTTGTGGCCCATCCGCGCGGCGCCTCACAATGGGGCGGCGCGAGGACGCCGCACGGTACATCGAATGCATCGGTCGACGCGAGGGTGAAATCCCCGTGGCTGGCGCCGAACGGCGGTCGTTCGAGGCCACACCTCCCGATCGGCCGAGAAGATGCAATCTGAGAGAGGGGACAGGAACAAACGGCCGCGCCAACCCCTGGCGTTCGGGCGACGGTTGACGCCGCGCCTGAGCCACACGATCGGCGCCAGTCACGATGTCATGCACGCTTCTGCGTGGCGTCTTCGCCGACTCGCCCGACTCCATCCGCATCGCGGTCACACCGTCCTGCCGCGGCGGGGCCGCCGCAGGACGGGGAAGACAAGACCACCGTACGTTCGTTGTTCTCTCTGCGGTCTCTGCGACCTTCTGTTCAACCGGAATGGGGTTACGGCTCGCCGCCGTCCCTCCGCGGGACTCGCGCCCCGTTCACTCTCCGCCGGCGGACCGGAGCGGGACGCTCTTCGTGCCTTCCGCCCGCTTGAGGTCCACGATCGCTTCCTTCCCGCCGGCCGCGATGCGGTGCCGGCCGAAGAAGGCCCGGATCTCGCACCGGCCGTCGGCGCCGGTCCGGGCGCGTTCCCGCGTCCACCACTGCCGGAACACGAGCTCCCGGTAGGCTTCCGCCGCGGGGGTCGGCGTCCAGTCCTTCCGGTAGAGCGACGACACGGGGATCCAGTTGGCGCCCTCCCAGAAGCCCCACATCAGGATGCCCTCGACGCGCGGCTGGGCGAAGCAGATGCGGTAGTAATCGGTCAGTTCCTGCGCCTTGTTCCTCTCCTCCGCGTCCGTGAGTCGGAGGCGGCGGTCCCCGTAAAACCTCGATCCCTGTCCCGGCATGTTGAACTCGGTCACGCGGATCGGCAGACGGAGTTCCGCCAGGCGCGCGAGCGAGCGGCGGAGGACCGCGCGGTCAAACGATTCCCCATGCATGTGCCCCTGCACCCCGATGCCGGCGACCGGCACGCCCCGATCGACGAGGTCGCGGATGTGCCGGATGTAGTCCTCCAGGCGGCGGCCGGTCAGGATGTCGTAGTCGTTGACGTAGAGCACCGCCCCGGGGTCGCCCTCCCGCACCCACCGGGCCATCTGCGGGGTGATGGCGGGGCCGAGACGGGTTTCGTAGTAGTTCGCGTGGAGCATCTCGTTGTTGAAATCGTATTCCGCGAAGCGGCCGCGATACCGCCGCCCGATGTCGAGCGCGCGGTTCTTCAGCGCCTCCCGCATCTCGTCATCGGGCAGATCCTTCAGCCAGCCCTGGACGAATTGCGGAATGCCCCAGAAGATGTTGTGTCCGCGGAGCGGGATCCGGCGCCCGTCCGTCCAGGCGAGGATGGCATCCACGGTGGCGTAGTTCACTTCCCCCCGGCGGCGCTCCATGTCGTGCCACTTCACGGCGTTCTCGGTCACCGCGGCGTTGAAGTTGGTCAGGAAGACGGCGCGGTACCGATCGCGATCGGCCGGCGACATTCCTCCGTTGAAGGCGCTGTTGGCCAGCGCGGCGCCGAACCAGAACTCGTGCCGCTGCTGCTCGACCGACACTTCGGTCCCCGGCGGCGCCTCGATGACCAGGGTGCCTTTCCGGTGCCGCTCGATCGCCGCATCCGACTCCTTGTCCTCCCCGCTCCAGGCGCCGCCCGGCAGTGCACAGGCCAGCGCAACAGCCAGCGCGGCGAACCCCGGGAGGCATTCGGGACGAACGGACGACGGGTGGGACTCTGTTGGCTTCATAGTCGGTTCTCGCATGGGGGCCTCGTCATTCCGCTCGCCCCGCCCGGATCTCCGCCCGCGCGGGATCGACATCGAAACCGCGCGCGCGGAACCAGGGGAACAGGTCGCGGCCCATGGCGGCCCCGAGAACGGCGACCGTCTCGTCGGCGCCGTAGCGCTTGAGGAGCCCGGGCCGCGCCAGCCGCCGCTTGGCCTGGAAGTACCGGGCGAGCCAGTCCGGCTGTTCCTTCCGGAGCTGCTCGAAGATCCAGAACGCCTTGCCCCACTGCAGGTCGACGCGCTGGTGATCCTTGAGTTCGGGAGCGCCGGGGACGCCCTGGCCATCCATGTCATAGAGCTTCATCTCCGGATCCAGTTTCGTCGCGCGCGCGATCGTGTGTCGGATCCGGCGCTCTGCCTCCTCCGCGTATCCCATGTCCATCATCACGAGATGGCCGACATAGGTGGCGATCGGCTCGTTCCAGATCTCCGCGAACGGCAGCACCCACGAATGCACGGACTCGTGGGTGATGAACTCGATCATGCTGTCCTCGCGTTCCGGGAATCCCCCCCACCAGACCGCCAGCCCCACCATGCGGCCGGAGGAGAATCCGCCTCCGCCGGTCGCCAACAGGCCGATCTCCGACGCCATCCCCTCCGACAGCGGAACGCCCATGCGTTTCTCGATCACCGGCTTGCAGCGCTGTGCGATCGCGAGCATCGCCCGCGCATAGGGCTTGAGATAGTCGCTGTAATGCAGCTTCAGGCCGTCGTGCTCCTCAACATAATCGCCCGGCGCCAATCCCCGTCCCTTGAACGGCTTCTCCGGATCCACGGCCTTGCCCGAGGCGATCCGGACGAGCAGCGGCGAGAGCCACGCGGCGTTGCGCGGATCGCTGGCATCGGGATTGCTGCCGGCGAGCGACCGCGGCGCGATCAGCAGGTTCCCTTTCCCCACGCTCCGGACCGCCGCCACCGGCCGACCGTCGGCGTCCGCGATCGCGATCCGCCACGGCGCCGGCGGATCCAGTTTCAGCCGCACCCCGACGGCGTCCTCGATCGCGGTGGCGTTCAGATCCGGAATGGCTTTGAGCGGTCCGCGAGCCCCCTTCTCGAAACTCGCCCCGAACGCCTTGGCAAGGTCATTCTGCGGGCCCTCTGCGGCCTCGCCGAAGATCGCCACGCCCCCACCGTCGTTGAGAAAGGACTGGATGGCGGCGACGTCCTCCGGCCAGTACCGCAACGGCGGGGCGCATCCCAGGAGCACGAGGAGATTCGCGTTGGAGAGATCGAATTTGAACAACGTTCCCCAGGACGTGACGGCCTTGTGCTCGGCCAGGTACTGCCGGGCGAACCGGCCGTCCGCGTAGAAGGTGAACTCGTGCGCCAGGTCGACCGCCGCGTGCACGCGCGGCGGCGGCTCCGCCGCCCCGCCAGGCGCGCCCAGGCCCAGCAGAAGACTCAACACCCAGCTTCTCATCTCCCGGAATCCTCTCCACGATCGGGATCCCACCAGCGGCGGCGCCTTGAGCTTCGATGTGCGCCGCCGCGAACGCGGCCAGCATTATCACGGATGCCGTGCGGAACACCAGGAACGATTCCATGGCCACCGCCTTCACCCCTTGAACGATCGACGGATGCGGCGGCGAACATGTGCTGTCCGCCGCCGCCACACTCGGGATGCCTGAACTTCGACCGCCCCGAAGCGCCCGAGCGCCGTCGGCGTCCGGCCGTGCCGGGATCGACGGGACGCGGGGCGGTATCGGAGGCGTATTGTCACGGGAATTCTTGAACGAGATAGAACTCCTGCGGCGAGGTCACCACGCGTCGGAATGCGTTCATCGGCGGTGTGGCGGGGAGATTGCTGGCGATGCACATGTAGCTGCCGAGCAGATTCGCCGCGGCAAAAACCGCGTAGGTCGCGTTGCTCTGCGTTCTCCAGGACAACTCCATTTCGCAACCGGAGCCGGTCGGCCGCCAACGCAGACTCTCGACCCGGCATAGAGGCACGATGCCCTCGCGGAGAAACGCGGCGAACCAACTATCGCCGATCTTCACGTGACCCGAACCAGCCACATGAAGGCCGTCGGGCATCAGATCCGCATATGAAACGAGAGGAAAAACGTCCACCAGACAGATCCGCCGCCCTGAGATCCGCCACTGTTCCACTTGTAGACGGATGAAATCATTGAACTCTATGACGTTCTGCCTTTTGGAGCCCCATGTCCCCGCGGGGTCGAAATCCGTGATGGTGCTTATGAAGACGCGGACATCGGGCTTGTTCGCCCAGATGTACTCGACGAGATTCGTGAATTCCGACTTGGAGACTGCCATGCCGCCGCCCACCGATTCGCCAACCACGTTGTTATAGCCGCCGAGGAGCAGAATCACATCCGGACTGTACTTTGGAAGGGCCTCGACCAAGCCCGCCTCCCACATCTGGTTGGTGCCGTGAGTCACCCATCGCCCCGAAAGGTTGTGCACGTATCGAGCTCCACCGAACGCCTGGTGGTTCACATCCGTCGGCACTCCCGCCGCAGGCACATCTCCCACGAAGTCGTAACGGGTGAATCCCATCTGCTCCATGCGGTTCTGCAACTGCCGCCGGTGTCCACCGCAGGACACGCTGTCCCCAATGTTCAAGATCCGCAGTGGCATCTGCGCCCTCGCGTCAACCGCAAGGACCACCGCAAACAAGACGGCTATTCTCATCATCATTCGTCCCATCGCGAATCACCCATGAAGAACCGTGCGGATCGACTTTGCAGCGGCACCTCTTCTTGCCTTCCTGTGCACGGTTCCTTCTTCCCTCACATATCGCGCGAACGCGCGTGAGCGAAGACCGCAGCGTCCCCCCAGTAGAGCACCTTGCGGGAAGATGCAATAGGGAATCCGCCACATAAAGTCCACCGGCATGCCAGTGAACGCGGCGAGTCTGACGGTGGCGTCCGGCAAATATGCCGTCTCTATGATACGATCGCATCATCGAAATGGTAGTTTTCGAACGCCGGGCGCCGCGGGCGCATCCTCGAGTCCGTACACGGCTGTGGGAGTGTACGGAACTCCGAACACGGTTCGCGGTTGTCGCAGCAACGGCGGCGGCGTAGTCTGGCGGCATGCGACGACGAGGAGCGAGCGGAATGAAGACCTTGTTCCACCTGGCCGGCGCCATCGCGGCGTTCCACCTGGCGGTCGCGGCCGATCCCGACCCGGCCGGCGGGGGCGGGGCGGGCATGACGCCGCTCTTTCCAGCGAATGGAACGCCGGCCGGATGGACGGTCCGAGCCTGGGACGACCTCGCGAAGCCGGCGCCGTCGGGCACGGTGTGGAGGGTGGAGGAGGGCGTGCTCCACGGCAGCCCGGACCGCGGAACGTGGCTCGTCAGCGAAAAGGAATACGGCGACTTCATCCTGACCTACGAGTTCAAGCTCGGTCCCCGCGGGAACAGCGGATGCGCCCTGCGTTCGCCGATGCGCGGAGACCCCGCGTTCGACGGCATGGAGCTGCAGATGGTGGACCTGCGCTACAATCCGTCCGCGAAGGATTCGGAGCTGACCGGCGGGCTCTACCGCGCCATTCCGCCGACGAAGCAGGTATACCGGCCGACCGACTGGAATCGGTACGAAATCACCCTGCGGGGTCCGCACCTGAAGGTCGTGCTGAACGGCGAGGTCATCCACGATCTGAATCTGGACGAGCAGAAACAGACCGCCCTGCGGCACGACGGCACCGAGGCCCCCGCGATCAAGGACCGGCCGCGCCGAGGGCACATCGGCTTCCAGGAGCTCAGCCGCGGCGAGGAGCGCGTGCAAATCCGCAACGCCCGGATCCGCGTGCTGCAATAACCGGGCCGCCATGCCGTTCTGAAGGGGGCGGACGGATGACAGGAGACTGATCATGCATCACAAACGGACGACAGGCATGGCGGCGGCCTTGATGGCTCTGGCGGCCGTTGCCCCTCCGGCGGCCCCGGCCGCGCCGGCGGCCGCGCCGAACTTCATCGTCTTTCTCATCGACGACTTCGGCGCGACGGACCTGGGCTGCACGGGCTCCACGTTCTATGAGACGCCGAACGTCGACCGGCTGGCGCGCGAGGGCATGCGCTTTACGCAGGCGTACTCCGCCTGCACGGTCTGCTCGCCCACGCGGGCGGCGATGATGACCGGCCGCTACCCCGCGCGGCTGCACATCACCGACTGGATTGCCGGGCACAAGCGTCCCTTCGCGAAACTGAAGGTGCCCGACTGGACGATGCATCTGCCCCTCGAAGAGGTCACGATCGCCGAGGCGCTCAAGGCCGCCGGATACGCCACCGCCAGCATCGGCAAGTGGCATCTCGGCGGGCCGGAGTACTACCCGGACAAGCAGGGCTTCGACCTCAATCTCGGCGGCACCG
Organism: uncultured Verrucomicrobiota bacterium; assembly: GCA_964610105.1. Lineage (GTDB taxonomy): Bacteria > Verrucomicrobiota > Kiritimatiellia > PWTM01 > PWTM01 > CAZSUU01. The sequence continues at coordinate 146,569 of CAZSUU010000007.1, forward strand.
ATCGCGGGCAGCCGCCGAGCTACTTCGCGCCGTACCGGATCGCCACCCTGCCGGAAGGGCCGGACGGGGAATTCCTGACCGACCGCGAGAGCGTGGAGGCGGCCAGGTGGATGGAGACGCATCGCGATCGGCCGTTCTTCCTCTACCTGCCGCACCACGCCGTCCATACGCCCCTCATGGGCAAGACCCATGTCGTGGCGAAATACGCCGCGAAAGCGAAACCGGACGCCCCCCAGCGTAACCCGACCTACGCGGCGCTCGTGGAGAGCGTCGATGACAGCGTGGGCCGCGTCATGGCCAAACTGGAAGAGCTGAGGATCGCCGATCGAACGGTGATCTTCTTCACCGGCGACAACGGCGGGTTGCTTGGGAATCCCGCGAATCCGGTGACGAGCAACCTCGGCCTCCGGGCGGGGAAAGGCTCGGCGTACGAGGGAGGCGTGCGCGTGCCGCTGATCGTCAAGTGGCCCGGCGTCACCCGCCCCGGCGCCACCTGCGCGGTGCCGGCGATCACGGTCGACTTCTTCCCGACCCTTCTCGACATCGCCGGCGTGAAGCTACCCGGGGACCGTCCGATCGACGGCGAGAGCCTCGTCCCTCTGTTGCGCGGCGACGGCGCGTTGAAGCGGACGGCGATCTACTGGCACTATCCCCACTACCACCCCGGCGGCGCGACCCCCTATGGGGCGGTGCGCGACGGCGACTGGCGGCTGGTGGAGTTCTACGAGGACAACCGGATCGAGCTCTACCACCTCAAGGACGATCCGGCCGAGACCACGGACCTGGCGGCGAAGAGGCCCGAGAGAGCCGCGGCGCTTCGCGCGAACCTGCTCGCATGGCGCAAGGCCGTCGGCGCCCAGATGCCCGCGCCGAATCCGGAATACGATCCGGCTCGCGAGAGGGAGGCGAACAGGGGGGGGCCGAAGAAGCCGGCGAAGCGGTGAAGAGATCGGGATCGATATGAATCGGCCACGCGATCGGCGGGGCGCGGGGATTCTCGCGCTCCTCCTGGCTGCCGCCGCGCTCGCGCCGGCGGTCGGTGCGGAAGAACAGCCGGCGACGGCGGCGGCCCCCCCGGCGCGTCCGCCGCCGCGACTCCGGGTCAGTGACAACGGGCGCGCGTTGGTGACGGAAGACGGCGCGCCCTTCTTCTGGCTGGGCGACACCTCCTGGCACATGATGACGAAGGCGGTGCGCGAGGACGGCGGCGATCAGCCGTCGGTCGGCCGGTACTTCGATACGCGCGCCGCGCAGGGATTCTCGGTCATTCAGACCGTCATCCTCCCTCCCGACGGCCGCAGGGGCAATGCCTACGGGCACCGCCCCTTCGCCGATTCCGAATGCTCGCAACCGCTGGTGGTGGATGGTCCGCTGAACGACTTCTGGGACATGACCGACTGGCTGGTGGATGCGGCGGGCGCCCGCGGTCTCCGCCTGGCGCTCCTCCCGGTCTGGCTGCAGGACGTGGACGACCGTCATCCATGGGTCAAGGCTCCGAAGAACGCCTATTCGTACGGTCGGTTTCTGGGCTCGCGGTACGGCGCGCGGACCCACATGGTCTGGGTGCTCGGCGGCGATGCGTGGCAGAAGGGGCGCAATGTCGACACACCTTCGCGCCTGGCCCTCGTGCGCGCGATGGCGGAGGGGATCGCCGACGGGGCGAACGGCGCGAAGCTCTTCGACGGCAAGGCAGACTGGAGCACCACCCTGATGACCTTTCATCCGCCGGGCGGGGGGCATTCGTCGTCCGAATGGCTGCACGGCGAGGCGTGGCTGGACTTCCACATGATCCAGACCACGACGAGATTCAACTTCGGGAACTACGAGACCGTCGCGCGCGACTACGCGAAGGAACCCGTGAAGCCCACCCTCGACGCCGAGGTGGCGTACGAGGAGTCGCTGTCGCTGACCAGGCGTGAGCCGCAGGACCGCCGCATTGCGCCGTGGGACGTGCGGCGCGCCGCATACTGGAACGTGTTCGCCGGCGCGCTGGGGCACACGTATGGCCACCGGAGTTTCATCGCCTGGATACGCAGGGGCGAGACCTACAAGTGGGGGGCGGACACGCCGTGGTACGAACGGCTCGACGCCTCGGGCGCCGTGCACATGGGCCATCTCCGGCGACTGGTCGAGGAGTGGCGGGCCTTCGATCGCGTGCCTGACCAGGCGCTGATCGCAGGCGAGCCCGGCCGCGGGACATCGCACGTGCGGGCCCTGCGCGACGGCGCCCGCCGCTGGGCGATGCTGTACATCCCCGATGGCCGGCCCATCCGCGTCCGCTCCGAACGGCTGCCGGGACCGGCGGTCGACGCGTTCTGGTTTGATCCGCGCACGGGTCACTGGTCGGTGGACGACAAGGAGAGCGTCGTTCGCAAGCCGTTCGCATCGGGCCTGGCCTCCGGCCTCGGCACGGCGCCGCGCGAGTTCGCCCCGCCCGGCGGCCCCGGCGAGGGCAACGACTGGGTGCTGGTGATTGAGGCGAGGGCTCGTTGACGCGACCGGGCGCATTCCTGCCGGCATTCAGGATGAGCGGATGGGCGCCGTCCCGCGACGAATCTGCCATCCAGGCTGTTCGGTGGGGGCAAGGACGGTATCGGACACGGCCTGGCGGCCACCGGCCGCCGATCCGTCAGCGTCAGCCGGCTCCCGTGTTGCGGATCCTCGGCGGGCGGGGACCGGGCGGCACGCCGAGCGCGTGCGACAGGGCCATCGTCGCGGCGTCCGGCGTGAAGGGATGTCGTTCCTTCACGCGCAGATCCTTGTCGAGGATGAAGAACACCGGGACTCCGGTCACTCCGAATTGCCCGCCAAGGACCTTTTCAGGGTCCTCCAGGAAGACCATGCCCGGCGAGTGGCCGTAGAGTCTGGAGGAACACTCGGCTGCGGTGTCGCCGAAGCCGACCACCACGAAGCAGAGTCCCGACGCCTTGAATCGCTGCTTCACCACCTCCATCGCCGCGAGACCCTCCCGGCTGAACGGGCAGCCGGAGGATGCGAAGTAGACAAAGACGCCGTTGGTGTCGCAGAGATCGTGCAACGCGACCTCGGCTCCGGCGATCGTCCTGACCGTCATATCGGGCACGAGCTGACCGACGCGGGCGAGCTGCGGGGTGTAGAATCTCTTCTCCGAGCCTCGAGGCTCCGCGAGGATCTCCTCGGTCATGCGCCGCAGCGAAGCCGCCTCGCAGCCGCCGCTGAACCGGACCTCGCCTTCGCGGTCGAGGATGAAGAGGGTCGGATAGAAGAAGAACTCGAGTCGCGCCGCCAGGGCGCGGTCACGGTCCACCGCGTAGTTCAGACCCGCGAGGAGATTGGATGCGGGCCGGATTCGGCGGCCCGGTGGCGGCACATCGATGCGATAGACGACGACGCCCGCGGGCTTCGCGCGGTCGAATTCCGCGAGCACGGGCGTGGCGCGCTCCGTGCCGGAGCAGCCTTCCATGCCCAGCAGCAGTACGAGCACCTGACCCCGGTGCTGTTCCAGGACACGGAGGCCGGGCGAGGGACGTCGCGCACAGGAGATCAGCCCCGCGGCGCCGGCCGCGAGCGACACCGTCACGATGCTCCTGAAGGCAATCCCCAAGGCCGCCGATCACTCCGGTGAAGTGCGAACGATCTCACCACCGCTCCCGCCGGACGTCAAGCCGGGAACGGCAGCCGTTGCCGCGCTGCCGCGCCTTCTCCGACGGCGTCCCGACATGCAGTCGCCGGCTCGGTCAGGCGGGCAGGGAGCGCGCGCTCGCCGCCCGCACATACGCCTGGATGGTCGCGCACTCCCGGCCGACCGCGGGACCGTGCGGGCGGAGGGTGTACCGGCCCGCCGAGGCCGGGACGATGAAGGTCTCGGCGTAGTGCACGATGAACGGCTCGAACGCCTTCTCCGGGCTCTCCACGACCGCCTCCGCGCCCTCGACCAGGTTCAGGACGTTCACGCCGCCGCCCGGGTCGTGCGGCGCCCGGCCGGTGAACCAATGGCGGCGGGTTTCGAGGAACTCCAGCTCGTGAAGCCCCGTGCGTTCCTCGCGCCAGCCCGGGCCGTCTCCGAGGCGCTCCACGCGGTTGAGGAGATGGGCGCGGACCCATTCCGTCGTTCGATTCCACTGGATGACGTTCCGCCCGTGGCCGAGGTTGATCGGGCGCGGCAGACCGTCGAGGCCGGGGCGGTCCCAATCCCACAGTTTGAACGTGAAGATATACGGCGTCGCGCTGATCTCGAGCACCATGCCGTTGACGCCGGAACCGTGCACCGTGCCGGCCGGTATGAGGAAGTGATCGTGCTTCTTCGCGGGCCAGCGGTTGACAAACCGCTCGGCCGGGAATGGCGGGCCGCCCGCCTGCGCCGCCTCCAGCGCCGCCAGCATCTCCGAGGGATCGATGCCGGTCCTGAGCCCGAGGAACACGGAGGCATCCGCCCCGGCGTCCATGAGGTAGTAACTCTCGTCCTGCGTGTACCGCAGGCCGAAGGTCTGGCGGGCATAGTCGAGGACCGGATGCACCTGCAGGCTGAGAGGGCCGCCGCCCATCGTGTCGAGGAAGTCGAACCGGATGGGGAACTCCGCGCCAAAGCGCTCGTACACGGCGTCGCCGAGTAATTCACGCGGACGGGCGAAGACGAGGTTGAGCGAGGGGATCTCGATCGTCGTGTCGCCGCAGCGGAGCAGAAGGCTGTTCTCCTCCGGCACGCAGTCGAAGCACCAGCCGGAATTTTCCGTCTGCGGGTCGAGGCCGCAGACCTCTTTCGCCCAGTGCCCGCCCCAGGGGGCGGGGTCGAAGAACGGCATCACGCGAAACGGGCGGCGCGCGGCGAGGGCGAGCCCCTCGCGCAGCGCATGGCCTGTCACGAGCCGCGGATCGCCGGGCGCGGTGGTGTCGAGCAGGTAGTCCCAGCGCGGCATCGTGGCCTTCTTCAGCCGGTCCGCCACGCGCCAGTCGACGAAAAACGAGCGCTTGTACTGCAACGAGGGCTTGAGCCCGCGGTTCTCGACGCCCAGGTTCGACACCTCGCCGCGCCGCTGGCGGAGCTGCCCCTCCCACCGAGGCAGGTCCGCGTATACCACCAGCGCGGGCGAGCAGCACAACAGGGCGCCGGGGCCGAACACCACCGTCGCCCCGGCCGCGTCCGCGGCCTCCGCCTGTAATGCCGCCGCGCGCTCGGGCTCAAGGAAGTCCGCCATCGTCAGCGGGCAGTAGAAACCGAACAGCGGATCGTCGCCGCCCAGATACGGCTGACAGACGGCGTCGATCCGATCCGGCGGAAGAAACGCCTCCCGCGTGGAGAGGAAGCGGCCGCACCGCAGGCGGGCGCGGAGCTCGCGCTCCGCCTCGTCGAGCAGACCGGGATAGCACTCGACGGCGACCGCGCAGCGCGCGGCGGCGCCGCGGCGGCGTGCGATCGCATCGTTCAACTCCGCGGCGATCGCGTCCCAGCCGCGCCGGGCGTCGTGCGCCCGCCCGGGCACCTCGACCACCGGGAAGCGGTCGTACGTGGACCGGCCGCGGCTCATGCGGCCGGCGGCCCCGCGGCCGGCGACTCGAGGGGATGAGTCTTCCGCCACGACGCCTCGATCTCCTCCAGGGTCCGGCCCTTGGTTTCCGGGACGAAACGTCCCACGAACAGAAGGCCGGCGAGCGAGCAGCCGGCATAGATCCAGAAGGTCGTCGCGGGGCCGATGGCGTCCTTCAGCACGGGGAAGGTTTGCGCCACGATGTAGCATGAAACCCACACGGCAAAGGCCCCGACGGAGACCGCGCGCCCGCGGATGCGGCCGGGGAAGATCTCGGAAATCATGATCCACGGGATCGGACCCATCGCCATGGCAAAGGCGGCGATGTAGCCGAGCACGCCGAGCAGAAGACGGGCGCCGCCGCCGCCCGCGTGAAAGGCCCATCCGACCCAGGCCAGGCAGATCACCTGGATGCCGGCGCCGACGATCAGGAGCGGTCGACGGCCCATCCGGTCGACGAAGGCGATCGCGACAAACGTGAAGAGCAGGTTGACCAGGCCCACCCACACCGTCGAGACGAAGGCCGCCTGGGCGCCGGCGCCCGCGGATTTGAACACCTCGGGGGCGTAGTACATGATCGCGTTGATGCCGCTGAACTGCGCCGCCGCGGCCAGACCGACCGCCACGATCAGCGGTCGCCGCCAGAGGGGGGCGAAGATCTCGGTGAACCGGCCTTCCGCCTGGCCCGACACGGCCTTCACGGCGGCGATCTCCTCCGCGGCGCGCTCGGTGCCGGCCATGCGGGAGAGGATCCGCCGCGCCTCCGGTTCCCGGCCGTTCTGCACCAACCACCGGGGGCTTTCCGGCACGAAGAGCAGAAGAACGAAGAACAGGGCCGCCGGCAGGGTCTCCGATCCCAGCATCCACCTCCAGCCCGAGGCGAGGTTCCAGGCCTCGTCGCCCATCCGCTGGATCAACATGTTGACGAAGAAGACCCCCAGGATGCCCGTCACGATGCCGAGCTGGAACAGCGCGCCCAGACGCCCCCGGCGCCGTTCGGGGGCGATCTCGGCGATGTAGGTGGGACAGACCATGGACGACACCCCGATCCCGACGCCTCCGATGAATCGGGCGACCAGGAACTCCGCGAACGTGCGGGGCACGGCCGACCAGACCGCGGACACCGTGTACAGCACGGCGCTCAGGAGCAGTACCCGCTTGCGCCCGAACCGGTCGCTCAGGAAGCCGGCGAACAGCGAACCCGGGATGCACCCGACGATGGCGCTCGCGCCGGCCCAGCCCACGTGGACGGGGCTCAGCTCGAAGTGGGTCTCGAGGTATCCGATGGCGCCGGCGATGACGGCCGTGTCGTAGCCGAAGAGCAGGCCACCCAGGGCCGACACCGCCGTGGCAAAGACCACGTAGGCAAAGGATCCCATCGCGTCACACCTGTTGGGCGAGCAATCTAGGCCGGGGTTCATGAGGTGTTCAAACACATTCTGCGTGCATGCGGGGAGGCAGGCGACTATACTGCCCGCGGACGATACGCATATGCATGCTGGGGGCAGGGTCGTAATGTTCAGGCTGCGTCCGCCGGCGAGTGCGCTGTGGACTTTCCTGGCGCTGCTCGGCGGCGGTTTGCTGTTGGCCTGGCCGTTCCTCGAGCGCGGGAAGGCCGGCGACCTGGATGCGAAGGCGACCGGCGCGTTGATCGTGTCCGTCACCATCGTACTGGCGGGGGCATTCGCGATCCTTGCCACGGCCAAACTGTGGTTCCGGCATCTCTGGCATCGGAGGAAGTAGGTGGCCGGGAACGGGGAGGGTTCGGGGGCGGGGGACGCGGGCCTGGCCGGGGAAAGGCTGGCGGCATGGAGGGAGTGGGAGTTCCGATGCGCGCTGGGCCGCTGCCGGCCGTACCGACGCCGGATGATCGAGCGCTTCTGTCATGGCCGGTTCCTGCTTCTGCTCGACCGATACGCCCGTCGATCCAACCGCGCCCGGGAAGAGGCCGGCGAGATCCGCCCGGCTTCCACCGCGCACCTTTTCGAAACGCATTGTCTGACCAGTCGCACGCGTGCCGGCAAGGCCTACAAACGGTGGATCTTCTCCCGCGCGACCGGCGACGCCCCGGCGAGGCTGAGGGCCCTGGAAGGAGGGGCGGCCCTGATCCTGCGCGACGTGGTTCGCGAGCATCTGCGCGCCGAACACACGCCGCCGTTCGTGCAATCGATGGATCAACCACTGCGCGACGCGGATGGGCGGACGATCGCCCTGGAGGACCTGCTTCCGGCCGGCGGCGAGAACCCGATGGACGCGGCCGATCGATACGAGGCCGGACAGCTCGCGCGGCAGGCGGCGGCGAACCTGGGTCCCCGCCTTCCGACAAGGGACCGGATGATCCTGCTCGCCCAGGCCCTTGAGATCCCGCTCTCTCACCCGCGCCTTCTCTCGGAAGCGGCGTGCGAAAAGAGCGCCCTGCACCGGAGCGCGAGAATCCTCGTCGAACGGGTGGCGGCGTATGTGGAAGACACCCATGGCCAGGAACCGGCCGGGGCGAAAGTCCGACTGGCCTCGCTGATCCTCGCCGAGCTCCGCCGACTCGTTTTTCTGGAGGCGGAGTCGGAAATGGGCGCGGCTTCTTTCTTTAATAGGGTGGGGGGACGGACGTCGTCCCTCCCATTGAGGCGCGTGGCGGAGCGATGAACTCGCGGATGCGACAGGATGATGGCGGGGGCCGCACGATCCGAACCGTGTGGGCGATGCGGCTGGCGGCGTGGCTCGCGGAGCGGGAGATCGACGAGGCGCTGCGCGAGACCCCGGAACCCTCACCCGTCCCGCCGGCGCCGGTGTGCGGGGGCCGCGGCCGTGTCGGTGTCGGGCAGATCCGGCTCCTGCACCCGGCGGCCGTCCCGGAAGCGGACCGCCCGTTCTACGTGGCGGTGCTTGAGGCGCGCGGGCCCGGCCTGCTGCTCATCGCGCCGTTCTCGCGGTTCGCCCAGCCGGCGACGGAGGGCGAATGGGTCACGGGCAGGAAGGCGAAGCCCCTGCGCGTTCTGTGCGTGTGGAACGCGCGGGCGGTGCCGGTCTCGCTGCTGCGGTCCGGCTGGGCGGCCGGTCGACTGACCGCCGCCGAACGGCAAGCCGCGCTGACCCTGCGCCGCTGCCTTCGGGGCGAAGCAGAGCCGCGAGCCGCCCTGCTGCGACGCACCGGCCCGCCGATCGTCCATCCGCGCGATCCGCGGCAGTCCTATGTGGCGGAGGAGGGGGCCGCGATGGACAGCCTGGCGGTGGAGCCGATGGAAACGCCCGGCGGGCCCGGCGAATCCGGCGATCCGCTCTCCTACGAGGAACCGGAGCCGCCGTCCCTTCTCCGCGCGGCCGAGCCGGACGTTCCCTATGGCGGGGCCGGACGATCGAAACGGAGGAGCGACCGGCCTACCGTGGCCGAACCGCGACGCCGGCAAGAAGCCCCGGACGCCTCCGGAGACGCTCCGAGGCAGGGGCGATGAAGCGGGCTCATGCCCGCAATCCAATCGGAATTGAACAGCACGGGGTGTTTTCGGTGGCGCGCCCGAGAGTTCCTACGGACCTCGGGGCAGAGCAACCCGGAGGCCGATGCCGTAGTAGGGGGAGAACGGGACGTGGTCGTAGCGAATGGCAACCCGGCATCGATCGGCATGAGAGCCCCATCCGAAGCTCAAGGGCGGTAGCCCGCAGAGCGTCAGGCCGTGAACCGCCTGTGCCAGAATGCGTGCCCTGAGCCAGTCTTGAAGTAGCGCTCCAGCTCGGCCGCCTTCGCCTCTGTTTGCACGGCAACGTACGCCACCCGATCCCACGGACGATGCCGTGAGGTTGAGGGACATCGTCCCTCGTTGTGCTGCCGGAGGCGTTCATCGACATCACGCGTCATCCCCACGTAGGTTTTCCGGGGATTCGACTGGCTTCGCAGGAAGTACACGAAGTTCATTTCCACCTTCATCTCCCATGCACGTCCTTGACTCCCCTGGTGCGCAAGGTTCCTGCCGTTC
>CAZSUU010000008.1:0-147752 GCA_964610105.1 uncultured Verrucomicrobiota bacterium
AGCCGAATACCCGATCAGGACACCGCCCGAAACTAGAGAAGAACCAAACTCCAGATATACCATTTCGATGATACGATCGTATCATCGAAATGGTATATCGGCGGCGGGCGATGTCCTCGGTCGGGGCGGCTGTGGTATGCTGAGCCGCAGAGGCCCGGACATGAATGCGCCCGACAGCGCTCCCGCCTTCGTCGCGGACCACATGGTGATCCGGCTCGGGAAGTACCTCCGGATCGCCGGATTCGACGCCGTGTGGGACCTGGCGGTGCGCACGCATGAGCTGATCTCGCGGGCGAACGCGGAAGACCGGATCTTCCTCACCCGCAACCGGCGCATCCCCGACGAGTATCCCGCGCCGCGGCAGCTCCTATCGCTGGACGACGACGATCCCGCCCGCCAGTTCGCCGAGGTGGTCCGACGCCTGAACCTCGATCCGCAGGCGCGGCTGTTCACCCGCTGCATCCGCTGCAACGTCGATCTCCTGTCCGTCACGGACCGCGAGTCCGTTCGCGCCCGCGTGCATCCGAACGTGTTCGCGCGATACGCGCGCTTCTATCGCTGCCCGCACTGCGCCACCGTGTTCTGGCACGGCAGCCACGTGCGCAACACGTGCAGGAAACTCCGACTGGCGATGCCCGACACGGCGGGAGGCGGGAATGAGCGGACGATGGATGCGGGCGGCGGGAGTGGCGGCGGCGATGGCGTGGGCGGGAGCGGCGGAGGCGGCTGTGCAGTGAACCGAAATCAGTCCGCGACAGCGAAGAGAATCGGGTCATCATGAAAACGACACAGGAATGCCTGTGGTCTCTGGACCCTGGTATGAGATCACCGCCACCTACAGCGACCCGAACAGCGTGGCCAGCAAGCCGAACATCCCGTATCCGCTGCCCAAGCCGGACGGCTCGACGGGATGCACCTGTCACGGGAGAACGGATGAACATGTCCATGCTGCCGCGTCCAATCCCTCCGTTCCTCCGTGCAACGGCGCCTTGGATTGCAGGAACAACCCGTAGCCTGGAGCGATCCCGGGCGCATCACTCCACCCGCACGCGGTAGAACCACGGACCGACGGCCGGCGCGTTCGTGTCGGCTTCCCAGTTCGCCGGCGGCGTAGCGGGGATGTTGGTCTTCACGTTGGAATCGTTGCTCACCGGATAGTCCTGGTGCAGCCACCATTCCGGCACCCCGTTGGTCGCTAGGTTCTCCGCGCAGCCAGCCCGGAGCGTACCGTCGGTGGTGATGTTGCTCCAAGCGACCGTCACGTTCGTCGGATTCGCGAATCGCTTCACGCCCGTGTGGGGCGTTTGACATCGTCGTCGGTCGTCGTGTACGTATGCCGACGGCGATGAACATCCTCGGGATCGAAACCTCGTGCGATGAGACGGCGGCGGCGGTGGTGGCCGACGGGCGACGGGTGCTGAGTAACGTCGTGTTCAGCCAGATCGACCAGCACCGGCCCTACGGCGGCGTGGTCCCCGAGGTGGCGTCGCGCTGCCACGTCGAGCGGCTGCCCGGCATCCTGCGCGAGGCGGTGGAGAGCTCCAGATTGGGGTGGGGCGACCTGGACGCCGTCGCCGTGACCTGCGGCCCCGGCCTCGCCAGCGCGCTCCTCGTCGGCGTGGCCGCCGCGAAGGCGCTGGCGTTGCGGCTGGAACGGCCGCTGATCGCGGTGAACCACCTCGCCGGCCACCTGGAGTCGGTCTTCCTCGGCGAAGGCGTGCCGGACGGGCTGGCGGAACGCGAGGGGCTGGCCCTGCTCGTGTCCGGCGGGCACACCTCGCTGGTACAGGTGCGGGGGCGCGCGAGGCCGCGGCTGGTGGGACAGACGCTCGATGACGCCGCGGGCGAAGCCCTCGACAAGGGGGCGAAGCTGCTCCATCTCGGCTACCCCGGTGGGCCGGTGATCGAGCGGGTCGCGGTCGGCGGCAACCGGTCCTATGTGCGGTTCCCGCGGGGCCCGCTCGCCGCGCCGGGCGAGGTCGCGGCCGGCGGGCTCGACCGGGACCTGTGCTTCAGTTTCAGCGGTCTGAAGACCGCTTTGCTCTATCGCCTGCGCGACCATCCGGAAGACAGCGTCGGCGAGCCGATGCGCGACCTGGTCGCGAGCTACCAGGAGGCCGTGGTCGACGCGCTGATCGGCCGGGTCAGGCTGGCGGCGACACGGCTGCGTCCGGCCTGGCTGGCCTGTGCCGGGGGCGTGGCGCGGAATCGCCGTCTGCGCGAGCGCCTGGGGGAGACGGCGGAATGGCTGCAATTGCCGCTTCTCCTGGCGCGTCCGGAGTTCTGCACCGACAACGCCGCGATGATCGCCGCCGCGGCGGGGTCGGGCAGGGGATGCCGCGTCGATCCGCCGTCGGCCCTCGACGTCCGGCCGTCGTTCCCGCTGGGCGTCGAGGATGCAGCCTCGGGCGGGTGAGCGATCGTTGGTTGGCGGATCCTGAACATGCCGCCCCGTGTGTTGAGTTACCCGGTGCCTCGTCGCCCTGTCAAAGAGGATTACAGCGGGAACTCGGTCACGCCGTCTACCACGCGGCAGTCGTGCACGGCGAACTTGTCGGCGAGGTCCGGCCGGCTACGCGGGTAGGCGGTCCCGACGGCCTTGCGGAGCGCCGCCACGGCCGCCGGTTTGACCAGCGCGCCCGCGGCGCCCTTGTCGCCGCCGCCCAGCATCCGCTCGCCGTAGACGCCCGGAACCGTGCGAACGATGTCGCACATGGTCTCCAGCTCGGGGCCGGAGATCCGGTACTGGTCCCGCAGGCCGATGCCGTCCTCGCGGAAAATGGCGCCGACGGTGGCGACGTCGCCCTTCCGCCAGGCCTTCAGCATCCGGTAGAAGCGCTGCTGCGCTCCGTAGATGTATCGCAGGCGATCGCAGTGGCCCGGATGGGAGGCGCCGAACTTCGCCAGGATCCGGTTCAGCAGCTCGTCGTCGCGGACGTCCGCCAGTTTGCGGATGCCGAATTCCCTGCCCGCCAGGGCGGCGAGCTCATCGCACTCGGCGCGACGGATCTTGTAGGTTGACTTCTCCAGCCCCGGACGAATCGTGCCGGTGTCGAGGCTGACGATATGGAAATCCGGCGCGTCGGCGCCGAGCGGGACGTACTTGATCGACCGGCTGGCCGGATGGTAGTGCGTGCCCATGCCGGCCTTGGCGAAGTAGATCATGATCTGATCGAGCTGGCCGCACGGCGAACCGATGTAGTCGTTCTCGACCGCCTGGGCGAGGTCGATAATCCGCATCCGGTCTCGCCCCAGCCGGAGGCGGTTGACCTCCAGCAGGGTGACCATCAGGTTGATCGTCAGCGACGCCGATCGCGACATCCCGCCGCCCGGGATGTTGCCGATCAGCACGGCATCGAGACCCACCGCCGGCGCCAACCCTTCGCGGCGCAGGATGAAGTCCACGCCGAACGGGAACCGGGCCCACGTATCCGCGACCGCGGCCGATTTCGGCTCGGGGACTTCGCCGGACCGGAACTCGATCACGCCGTCGCCGGGAAAGTTGCCGCTGAACAGGCGGATGCGGCCTGTGCCGTTGGGCTTGTAGGCCATCCAGATGAACCGGTCGGTACCCACGCCGAACAGCTCGGTGCCGTTGTAGTCGCCGTGCTCGACGCCGAGGCAGAAGCGCGACGACGTGCGCCGCACCTTTCCGCCGGCGACGTCGAGTCCGGCCTGTTTGGCCAAGCGCACCAAGGCGCCGACCGCATCGCGGTCCGTGGTCAGCTTGACGGTCATGAAGGCTCCTTTACCAGAAGATGGCGTAGAGAGCCAAGGTCGCGATCACGACGAGAACACCGAAGCCCATGGCCGGCTTCGAGGACGCGACGTCGATGCGCGTGTTGGTCTTGAACACCACGGGTTGCGGGAGCGGCTTGACGATGCCAATCACCTGCATCACGGCCAGGACGATGAAGAAGCAGATGGCCATGCGATCGAGGAATGCGACCTGCGGGAAGAACGTGCCGATCACCCAGTAGAGCAGCGGATTCAGCAGCAGCGCCACGACGCCTGAAATGCCGTGCGCACGCCGGTTCAACAGTCCGAACACGAAGACGGCCAGGATGCCTGGAGACACATAGCCCTGGAATTCCTGGATGTACTTGAAGATGCCGCCGAACTTTGGATTGGCCAACTGGGGCGAAACCACGCAGCCGATTATGACGAAGACCACGACACAGATGCGGCCCACCAGCACCAGGAGTTTCTGCGAGGCGTTCCGGTTGAGGTACTTGCCGAAGATGTCCATGGTGAAGATCGTGGACGCCGCATTCAGGACGGCGGCCAGCGAGCTGACGATGGCGCCGAGCATGGCGGCCAGCACGAACCCGAGGATGCCGCTCTTGGGCGGAATGAGTTTGCCGATCAGGAGACCCAGGGCGGAGTCGGTCTTATAGCCGAGCAGTTTCCGTTCCGCCGCGGGTTTGCCGGCCGCTGCGGCGCGCGCGCGGACCTGTTCATTGTAGGTGGCCAACTCCTGTGCCTTCTCCGGATTCTTCGAGGCCCACCCGGCGTCGAACGTGAAGACGGTCAGCGAGTCCGGCTTGGCCTTCTCCGCCTCGTAGGCCTGGATGAGTGCGGCATTTTCTCCGCTGATCTTCGGGTCCTTGGCGGCGAACTCCGCCATGTCCTTGCTGAAGAGATTGAACGCCATGATGCCGGGGAAGACGATGATGAACGGGACCACCAGTTTCAGCGCGGCGGCGAAGACAATGCCCTTCTGTCCTTGTTTCAGCGAGGCCGATCCGAGTACGCGCTGGGTGATGTACTGGTTCAGGCCCCAGTAGTAGAAATTGGGTATCCAAAGGCCGACCACCAAGGCGGTCCACGGGATATTGAGGTCGCTGCGCGGAAGGACCATGTGCAGCTTGTCGCCATTGAGGGCGAGCAGCTTGCTCCAGCCGCTGGCGGTGTCCGCAATGCCGGTGACCGCTCCCCCGGTCGCCGTGGCCAGCTCCGCGACCGGCGTCGCGCCCATTCTCTTGAGCGCGAACCACATGATCAGAACGCCCCCCAATATCAGGGCGGTGCCCTGAATGAGATCCGCCCACGCGCAGGCCTTGAGCCCTCCGAACGTCACGTACAACGCGGCCATGATGCCCATGACCCAGCAGCAGGCCGTCAGGGAAATGGGGAAACCGAACAGCGTGAAAAGATCGCTCATCGCCAGGGCGCCGGCGTAGATGACGCCCGAGAGGGAGACGCCGATCAGGATCACCATCATGAACACGGCCATGATCAACCGCGCCCAGTGGTTGTAGCGGTGTTCGAGGAACTCCGGGATGGTGAAGATGCCCGCGCGCAGGAAGTACGGAAGAAAGGCGAAGGCGACGACGACGAGCGTGATGGCGGCCATCCACTCGTAGCTGGCGATGGCGATGCCGAGGTAGTCGGCGGCCGATCCCGACATGCCGACGAACTGTTCGGCGGAGATGTTCGCCGCGATGAGCGAGATGCCGATCAACCACCAGCTCAACCCGCGGCCCGCGAGGAAGTAGGATTCGCTGTCGCCCTCGTGGCGGGACTTGAGCATGCCGACAGAAACCACCGCGGCGATGAACGCGAAGAATACAACAATATCGACGACGCCCATACATCACTCCTCCGGCCTGTGCCGGTTCTCTGCTGTTGCCTCGCCTGTCCCGCGGCCGATGGCTGTCCTTCGATCGCCGCGGCGGACACCAGAGTAGAAAAGCAGAAAGCGCGCGAATAGGAAAGACTGTTGTGAAACAGACTGTGGCAAGAGCGCCGGCGTCCGCTCAATCCGTGGCCGCGGGCGGAGCGGGCGTCGGCGCTCTCTTCCGCACCTGCTCCGCCTCGTTCGTCCGTCCCGCCTGCTCCAGGGCGGCGGCGTACCAGTGCCAGGCCTGCGGATGGTCGGGGCGGCGCCGGGTCGAGGCCTCGAGCTGGTCGACCGCCTCGGCGCCCCGCCTGGAGCGGACGAGGGCCTGGCCGTGCAGGACGGCTCCCGCCGCGAATTCGGGCACGCCCTTCCAGGCCGCGCGCAGGAAACGCTCCGCGTGCTCGGGCCGGTCCACGGCGAGCAGGAAGGTGCCGGCGCCGATGAGGTCCGGGCACACGGGCAGGCGGCGTCCGGCAGCCACCTGCTCCTCCGCCTGCCGCAGCCGTTCTTCCAGGCGCCGCACCCCGGCCTGCTGGATGTCGCGGTTCTCGAGGAAGGCCTCCGACTCCGGACGGCGGCGCACCACGAGGGCGGACAGGCCGTCGAAATACGCCAGGGCCCATTGCTGCGGCTGCGCGAGAAGATTCCGCGCGGATATCGCCGCGCCGGGCGCCGCGCAGTCAAACAGGACCGCGTCCGCCTGCCAGCGGTCCAGCAGCGCCGCCGCGGTGTCGGACTCCCCGGCGAAAAACCGGTCCACGAGCCGTGTGAAATCGTCGGCCTCCAGGCCGTGCCGGAGGTCGGCGAACGCGGGCACGCCGGGGCGGGTCCAGGCGAGGAAGCCTCCCTGCACGGGCGAATGCACGATCCGGACCGGCGCATGGGCGCCCTGGAGCGCCTCGGCGACCCCGGTCGGGAAGGCGAGGTCGGCCTGACCGACGCCGACGCCGGCCGTCCGGCCGCTCCGGCGCCAGGGGACGTCGCGGACGATGAACGCGGCGACCGCCAGGCAGGTGGCCAGGAGAACGCCTCGACCCAGCCAGGGGTGGAAGGGACGGGCATAGCGCAGGCTCTTCCGAAGGAAAGCCGTGGTGTCCTGGGCTATCGCCTCGAGGGTCATGGCGAGGAAGACAAATGAGTACAGAGCCAGCTCGGGCAGGTGAGCGGGCGAGATCAGCACCAGCCCCACGCCGACGATCACCGCGCCCGTCGGCAGGATCGGCAGCCGCTTCTTCTGGGCGATCAGGCCCAGGGCCAGAAGGCCAAGAACCGCCGTGATCAGATACCGGGAGCTGAAACCGACGAACAGGGGCGCGAGCGGCGAGATCCAGAACGGCAGACCGGTGGTAATGAGCGTCGTGATCGAGTCACGGACGGCGAGGGGCCCGAAGGGCGTGAGAAGGCAGGCGGCCAGCAGGACCGCCGGGAGGATCCAAGGGCGGGCCGAGGGCCGGTTTGCCTGTCCGGGCGACGGCTCGAAACGGCGGGCCGCCGCGCCGCCCAGGGCGAAGAGGGGCCCCATCCACCCGGAGGGCGCCAGGTTGATCCACACCCCCTGGATGAGGATCGCGAGGATCCATGTTGTGCGCGTCCACGCCGGCCGGTCCAGCACGCGCAGCAGGAGCGCCGCGGGCAGCAACGCCGCCGTCCACGGACCCGGATCGAACACCGGCAGAAGAACGGCCGTCGCGAGCAGCAGCGAGAATCCCGTGGCCAGCGGCGAGGCATGGCGGCGGAGGAGGGGGCCGAGCACGGCGAAGGCGCCGACCACCAGTGCCACGTGAACCAGCGTGACCAGGGCGCCGCCGCCGACCGACCATGCGCCGAGGGCGAGGACATCATACAGCCAGTACACATCCCGCCACGGCTGGCCGGCGCCGACGAGCGTCAGCGGATCGGTCCCCCCCAGCCCCTGTTGCAGCACCGCGCGTCCCGCCGCGAGGCGTTCGAAGAACGTGGCGACGTCCAGGCGGTGCAGTCCCGCCAGCGCCAGCACGGCCAGACCGGCCGTCATGGGCAGACCCCAACCCGCCGGGCCCCGCCCATCAGGATTCCTTCCCGCCTCTCCGTTCATGGTGCCTCCCGAGACCTTCGCGTCTCCACTCCTGCGCGCTCACGCCCCGCCGGGCGCCGCCGTGCGCGGGCCCCGGCGGCGCACGGATCAGAACCGGTAGCAGAGCCCCAGAGAAATCACCGGATGGATCTTGAACACGTCGGCGAAATCGTCCTTGATCTCCGCCTCTTCCTTTTCCAGTTGCCGTTGGAAATAGGAAATCCCGGAGAAGGTGCCGTCGGCCTCGAGGCTGAAGTCGGCCTCGCTGAAGAACAGGACGCCCAGATCGAGCGTCACGGTGAGGCGGCTGCCCCGGGACAGCGCGTTGCCGAAGCCGAAGCCCAGGTAGCCCGCGGTCTCCGGAAAATCCAGGGCCGCCGACAAGGTGCCGATCTGCTCGGGCGTGAACTCCACGTCGCCGATCTCCAGGGGCTTGCGCGGCACCCCCGTGCCTTCGAGCTCGTTGCCGTTGTAGAACACGCCCGCCGTGAATCGGAACTCTCCGCCGGTCGGATGCCAGTCCAGCAGCAGGCCCACATTCTCGAAGTCCATCTCGACGTCGTAGTCCACGTCGTCGATCGTGTCGTCGTAGCTCCACGCGCCGAAATTGCCCGTTATACGAAGGTTGAGAACGCCGGACAGACGCACGACGAGATCCGGCCCGAGGCCGAGCGTGCCGATGTGGATGCCCGCACCCACGTTGGATTCCTCATCGCGGGGGGATGCGGCCGGGCGGTCCGCGGCCCGCGCGGATGACGAAAGCGCCCCCGCCGCCGATGCCGCGACCAGCAACCCCACCCCCACACGCTGGATGACGTTCATGCCAAGTCCTTCTCCCGTTCGGTCGCGATCCCGCAACCGCCGGGGCGTGTATCGGAAATCCGCGCGGGATTGTCAACCCCAAGGCGACACAGGAACGCGTCGCTCCCACCCCTATTCACTTCCCACTCCAACCCTGACTTCACCTCCACCTCCCAGGTCTCAAGCTCCCAACCGCCCCCCTTCGAGAGAGACGGCGATGGCGAACCGCATGGCCGGAGAGAATGAGGGCGCATTGACCCTGCGCGGTCGCGGCGCTATAGTCTCGCCCGTTTTTCCGGCCCTCCGGGGAGCGGTCCGCCCCGGCCGAGCGAGGTGTGGTTGAGATGGATTTCGTGAACATGTTTCCGCTGGCCATGAACAGCATGGTCGAGTCGTTCATGACCAGCAACTGGCTGTCCGGCAAGGCGATCGTGATCATCCTGGTGGTGGCGTCGGTCATGGCCTGGACGGTGATGGTCTCGAAGTACCGCGAACTCCGCGAGGCGGAGCGGGCTTCCCTGCGCTTTCTCAACGCCTTCCGCCGCGAGTCGCATCCCCTGGCCATCTTCCTCCGCCGTCAGCCGGTTCCGGAGAGCCCGCTCGCCCGCATCTACGAGGCCGGGTGCAGTACGCTGGGCGCGGAGGTGGGCGAGGGCGGCAAAGGCGGCGCGGAGCTGTTCGCCGCCGATCGCGAGCTTCAGAACATCAAGCTCAATCCCCTTCAGATCGAAGTGATCCGCCGCGCCACCGAGCGCACCGTGGCCGACCAGGCGCTGGTGATCGAGAACCGCATGGGGATCCTCATGACGGCCGTCAGTGCGAGCCCCCTGCTCGGTCTTCTCGGCACGGTGTGGGGGGTGATGGAGGCGTTCATCGCGATGTCGCACGGCGGCATGGTCAATCTGTCGAAGGTCGCGCCGGGCATTTCGGGCGCCCTTCTGACGACGGTCGTCGGCCTCCTGGTCGCGCTCCCGTCCTCGATCGGCTACAACGTTCTCGCCGGCCACATCCGGAGCCTCGCGGTGCAGATGGACAATTTCGCGCAGGAGCTCGTGGCCGACTTGCAGCGCGAGTACGGGCGGGACTGACGGGGACCCCGCACCATGGCGCGACGGACTTCCATCGTCTCCCTCGAGCAGATCCGCGAGATCAACATGACCCCCCTGATCGATCTCACGTTCCTGCTGCTCATCACCTTCATCATCACCTTTCCCCTGATCGAGCAGGGCGTCCCCGTCAACCTGCCGCGGGGCAAGGCCGAGGACATCAGCGCGCAGCACCACCGCACGATCTCGATCAATCTTCAGGGGCAGATCTTCCTCGACAGCGAGGCGATTTCGACGGAGGGTCTAAAGGGTGAAATGAACGCGCTCGGCGCCGCGGATCCCGACTCGGTGGTGCTCGTGCGGGCCGACGAGGGCATCGCCTACGGCAAGGTGGCCGAGGTGGTGCGCATCCTGCACGACGCGAAGATCGCCCGGATGGCGCTGGTGACGCGTACGGAGTAGGCGGGCATGGATCAGGCATCGTTCAGCCGCACGTTCCTGGTGAGCGCCACGGCCCACGGCGGGCTGCTGGCGGTTCTCGTCCTGACCTCCCTCTTCCAGGGATGCCTCACGCGGCCGCGCCCCCGCGAGATCATCGCCTACATCGACCTCCAGGCCGGCCCGCCGGCGTCATCGGTCGATGTCCCCGATGCGCTGCCCGATCCGCCCAAGCCCGAGGCGGTCGAGCCGGCGCCGGAGCCGCCGAAGGACATCCCCGACGATATCGCCAAGGCCAAGCCCAAGCCGAAGCCGGAGCCGAAGAAGATCGAGGTCAGCAAGACCCGCGTCCGGCGGGACCAGGTCACGCCCCAGCCGCAGAAGTCGAAGCTCAAACCCCCGACGGCCGAGGAAATCCGGCGCATGCTCGCCAGCGGCGCGCCCTTCTCCGGCGGCTCGGCGCGCGGCGATCCCGATCTCGCCGCGTGGTACTACGCCCTCGTGCGCCAGGCGATGTACGACGCGTGGGTGCAGCCGGGGGGGCTGTCGGCCTCCGCGGGGCTTTCGGTGGATGTCGAGATCCGTGTCATGCGCGACGGCTCGATCACCCGCCGCCAGATCACCCGACGGTCGGGCCACGGGCTGATGGACGATTCGGTGCAGCGGGCGATCGACCAAGTCAGCCGGCTGCGCCCGCTGCCGGACCAGTTCAGCGGCCCGTACCGCGACATCACCGTCACCTTCGAGCTGGCGCAGCTGCTGTGAGAGAACGCGTGCGCCCTCTCCCCCGTTCCGGCAGTTCTCGTTCCCCTGTCGTTCTCGCCCCAGAATGCGTGCTCGGCAGCCCGGAAACTCGGTCCTTTGCTCCCTGTGCGTCTTCTGTTCAAATGGAATCATGGTGCGGCTCGCCGCCGTGGGCTGCGGCGTGCCGCCGTGGGAGTCGGTCATGCTGACCATGGAAAACGCGGTCGTCGTATTCATCGATGTGCAGGGCCGGCTGGCCGAGGCCATGGCGGACCGCGACGCGCTCTTCGCGAACCTCGAGAAGCTCCTGCGCGGCGCGGCGGCGCTGGGACTGCCGGTGCTGTGGACCGAGCAGATCCCCGAGAAGCTCGGACCCACCGTGCCCGCGCTGGCCGCCCTGCTGGCGGGGGTGCAGCCGATCCCGAAGAGCGCGTTCAGCTGCGGCGGCGAACCGGCCTTCATGGAGCGGTTGCGCGCCCTGGGCCGGAGGCAGGTGCTCCTGTGCGGGATCGAGGCTCACGTCTGCGTGTACCAGACCGCGCGCGATCTCCGCGAGGCGGGCTACGAGGTGGAGGTCGTCGCCGACGCCGTTTCCTCGCGGCGTCGCGAGAACCGCGAGCTGGCTCTCGCCAGGCTTCGCGATGGCGGCATCCGGCTCACCGGCGTGGAGATGGCCCTGATGGAACTCCTGCGCGTCGCCGCCGGCGACCGTTTCCGCGCCGTGCTGAAGATCATCAAGTGATCGGACCGATCGGGCCGGGAACGGCGCCCGGCGTATCCGCGCGACGCCGCGGGCGCGGCGGCGTTGCCCGTGAAACCGGCGGGGGAGAGGGGGCGCGCCCCCGCGGTCTCCGCAGGCCAGAAAAGACTCATCGCCGTGCGGGGCGGCGTGGTATAAGTCCGCCCTTTGTCGGGAGCATGCGATGGCTTTTGAGAGCGGCAGTCTGAGCATCCGGATGTTCTACCTCATCGGCGCGCGGTCGCGGCCGTCGTGGGAGGCGATGGCCCGGCATGCGGCGCCGCCCCTGAAGACGCTGGGGACGGGCGTCATCCAGGGCTGGGTGGGGGGACGGCACCTGCTCGATGTGCCTCTGACGGAGGAGAACACCCTCCACGGCGGCTTCCTGCGCGTGACGCTTCTGCGCGCGGAACGCAAGGTGCCGCCCTCGCTCTTCCGCGCCGAGTGCATGATGGAGGAACTCGCCCGCCTGCGGGCGGAGAAGAAGGCCTTCCTGGACCGCGCGACCCGCGGCGAGATCCGCCGGGAGGTCATGGATCGCCTGCTGCCGCAGATGCCGCCGACCCTGCGCGGCCTTCCGCTGGTGTACGATCCCGCGGATCGGATCGTCTTCGCCGCCGCCCTCTCGGAGAAGCAGGCCGACGAGCTGCGCGTGCACTGGCTGCGCGCGCAGGGTTTCGAGATCGCGCCCCTCAATGTCGAGACCGCGGCCGCGCAGCGCAAGGGCGTCCGCACGAGGGAATGGGCGCGGACGAGCTTCTCTCCGGAGGTGGCGGATGCCGACGTGGATGAGAACCCGGCCGCGGACTTCCTCACGTGGCTCTGGTTCTTCTCGGAGGCCCGGGGCGGACTGATCAAGGCCGGCGACCTGGGGGAAGCGGCCGTCGGGGTCGAGGGGCCGCTGCTGTTCGCCCGCGAGGGGGAGGGCGCGCACGAGACGGTGCTGCGGAAGGGGGCGCCGACGGCGAGCGTCGAGGCGCGCGCGTGCCTGCTCGCCGGGAAGAAGCTCCGGCGGGCCCGGCTCACGATGGGCCGGCGCGACGAGGCGTGGACGTGTACGTTCGATGCCGAGTCGTTCGCGTGCCGAAGCCTCCGGCTTCCGGACCCCGAGGAAGGACTCGACCCGATCAGCCGGTTCCAGGACCGCATGCGCAGGCTCGGCACGTTCCGCGAGATGCTGCTCCAGTTCCTCGATCGCTTCGTCGAGGAGCGGAAGGACCCCCGCCGGTGGGAATCGGTGAAGCAGGAAATTCACACATGGGCGGACGGCCGGCGCGGCCGGCGCTGAACCGTGCAAGAGACCGAAGGCAATCCGACCGATAGGCCCGATATGACCGATACGTCCGTTGCGTTCTCCCCCGACGGCCCGACCGTCCCCTTCGCGCCGGCGGAGTACCGGCTCCGGCTGGCGCGCCTCGCGCGGCAGCTGCGGCGCGAGAAGCTGGAGGCCATGCTCGTCCTGAGCGACGCCAACCGCTTCTACCTGACCGGATTCACCGCGAGCAACGGCGTGTTACTCGTGACGCCGGCCGGCCGCCCGCGGTTCTACACCGATTTCCGCTATCTGGAGGCGGCGGACTCGCAGCTTCCGTTCGTGCGGGTCGAGAAGATCGGCAAACCGGCCGACCAGCTCGCGCCGATCGCCCGGCGCGGCGGCTGGGCCCGCGTGGGGTATGAAGGCTCCCTCCTGCCCGCCTCGCGGCTGCAGGCCTTCCGCGACGCCCTGCCGTCCGTGAAAGAGTGGGTCAATGCCGACGGGACGGTATCCACCCTCCGTATGATCAAGAGCCGGTGCGAGATGCGCCTGGTCCGGGCCGCGGTGCGGGCGGCCGACGCGGCCTTCGCCCGGTTCCTGCCCGAGGTGCGACCCGGCATGAGCGAATGGGAACTGCGGCGGCGGCTGCGCCGCCACATCGATGACGTCGCGCAGGGCGAGTCGTTCGACTGCATCCTGGCGGTGGGCGAGAATGCGTCGCGCTGCCATCATCATCCCGGCGCGCGGATCCTGGGCCGGAGCGAGCAGCTGCTCGTGGACATGGGCGTCATCGTCCAGGGCTACTGTTCGGACATGACGCGAACGGTCTACTTCGGCCGTCCGCCGAGGCGGTTCCGGCACATCTACGAGGTGGTGCTCGAGGCCAACCGCAAGGCGATCCGGGGCATCCGGCCCGGTCGCACGGGCAGGGAGATTGACGCCATCGCCCGCGGCCATATCGAGCGGCACGGATACGGCCGCTACTTCGATCACGGCCTGGGGCACGGGGTCGGCCTGGCCATCCACGAGAGGCCGAGTTTCAGCAAGACGGAGGAAACCGTCCTCCGCCCCGGCATGGTGATGACCGTCGAACCGGGCGTCTACATCCCCGGCTACGGCGGCGTGCGGATCGAGGACATGATCGTCGTCACCCGCGCCGGTTGCGAGGTCCTTACGCGCACCCCCAAGGATCTCCAGTGTCTCCCCCTCTAACTCCAACTCCACCTCCAACTCCAAACCGCAATGAAGAGAACGTGCCCGCCCGTCCTGCCGGCCCTGCTGCTGGCATCCGGCGCCTGGGACCTCGCCAGCGCGGCCGTAACGGCCATCGAAAGCGACCGGCTGGTCGCGCGATGGGACGAGGCCGCCGGCCGGCTTGAACTCTCGGCCAAGCCGTCGCAACGCGCCTTCCTCAAGGACGCGCGGCTCGGCGTGACCGGCGGCGCCGTGCGGACGGCGACGCAGCGCCATCCGGTCCTCGGCGAGGGCCGGGCGCTGGTGATCGCCGGGCCCGACGGCGGGCGGGCCAGCGTCACGCTGTATCCCGGCCTGCCGTTTGCCCTGGTCCGGTCCGTGTTCCGCAACAGCGGGGCGTCGACGAACAACGTGAGGGAGGCGGAGGTCCTCTCGGGGGTGGTCGACGCGGGGGGGACGGCGGTCAGTCTGAAGGCGCTGGGCACGGCCGGATTGACCGGGGTGGACAAGCATCCGGGCAGCTATGTGTTCCTGGCCCTGGCGGACCCCGACACGCGCCGCGGCGTCGTCGGCGCCTGGCTCACGCACGACCGCGGATCGGGCGTCGTGTCTTCGGGAATCGAAGGCACGAGCGCGACGCTCCGGGCCCGGACCGACTACGGACGCCTGCTCCTGGCGCCGGGCGCCGAAACGGAGGGCGAGGTCTTCGCGATCGGGTGGTTCGACGACGCCCGCGTCGGTCTGGAGCAATGGGCGGATCTCGTCGCGCGGCACTACGGAATCCGGCTGCCTCCCCAGCCCGACGGCTACTGCACATGGTACAGCAGCCCCCACGGCGGCGCTTCCGACCAGCAGCGCATCGTCGAGCTGGCCGAGTTCGCCGCCCGCGAGCTTCAGCCGTTCGGCTTCCGGTTCGTGCAGATCGACGACAAGTGGCAGGATGGACAGTCGAAGAACGGACCGAACAAGGTCTTCGTGCGGCACAGTCCCAGGGGGCCGTACCCGGACGGGATGAGGCCCGTGGCGGAGCGGATCGCGAAGCTCGGCCTCACGCCCGGGCTGTGGTTCATGCCCTTTGCCGGCACGCACGCGGATCCGTTCTTCGCCGACAAGCAGTCGTGGTTCGCGCGCGGCGCCGACGGGACGCCGTACGAGACGTCGTGGGGCGGCACGGCGCTCGACATGACGCATCCCGAGGCGCGGGCCTATCTCGCCGATGTCTCCCGACGGATCGCGAAGGAGTGGGGATACGCGTACTTCAAGATGGACGGCCTGTGGGTCGGCACCGCGTCGAAGCTGCTCTACGTGAACAACGGCTATGCGCCCGATGATCTCGGCGAGCCGCTTGTCCACGACCCGATGACGACGCCGATCGAGGCCTACCGCGAGGGCCTGCGCACGGTGCGCGAGGCGGCGGGGAAGGACGTCTTCCTTCTCGGGTGCTGCGTCGCGCAGAACATGCGGTCCTTCGGCGGCGCCTTCGGACTCGTGGACGCGATGCGCATCGGGCCGGACAACGGGGCGAGCTGGGACGGCATCCGGCGCGGTCCGTGGCACGCCTCCAACCGCTACTTCCTCCACGGCCGGATCTGGTACAACGATCCGGACCCGGTCTACGTGCGTCCCGGTCTGCCGATCGAGCAGGCGCGCGCCATCTGCTCGTGGGTGGCATTGAGCGGAACGCTCAACGTGTCGAGCGACTGGCTCCCGGGGCTGCCGCCGGAGCGGCTGGACATCCTCAAGCGCATCCTGCCCAGCCATGGTCTCCCCGCGCGGCCGGTGGATCTCTTCGAGGCGGATCTCCCCGCCCTGTGGCTGCTGAGCGACGACCGCGCGGATCCGCCGCGGCACGTGCTCGGGGTGTTCAACTGGGACGGGAAGAAACCCCTGCGGATCACTCGATCACTGGCGGGCATCGGCCTTCCCGCGTCCGGCGTGTTCTCCGCGTTCGACTTCTGGGCGGGGCGTTTTCTGCCGCCCGTCTCGGGTGGGATGGACATCGAGGTGCCGCCCGCCTCCTGCCGCGTCATCGCGCTTCGACCGGCGGGCGCGGAGCCGCGGGTGGTCAGCACCTCGCGCCACGTGACGCAGGGCATGGTCGACGTGATCGGGGAGCAATGGAACGCGGAGAAGGGCGAGCTCAGGGGCCGGTGCCGAATGGTGGCGGGCGACGCGTATGAAGTGCGCGTCGCGGTGCCGGTGGGCGAGACGTCATGGGAAGCGACGGGCGGAATGATCGACGGCGGTCTGGCCGCCCCGCTCGAGGTGCGCCAGAACGGACCCGAGGTCCGCGCGACCGTCAGACCCGTGGCCACCGGCGAGGTTGCGTGGACGCTGAGGTTTCGAGGCGCCCCTGTGCGCGTGCCGCCGCCGACGACCCCGGCGGGGCTGCACGGGGAGGCCGGCCCCGGGTGCGTCCGGCTGGCGTGGAACGCGGACGATGCGATCGGCTACCGGATCCTCCGCAGCGACGGCGTGACGTCCTCGGTGTCCTCGGCGGAGTTCAGCGACGTGGCCGTGGAGCGCGGCGGGTCGTACGAGTACCGCGTGCAGGGGCGCAGTTGGTCCGGCGATTGGTCGCACCCCGCGATGGTGACCGTGCAGATGCCCGCGAAGCTCGTGCTGCCGCCGCGGCCTCCGGCGCCGACGGTGCACCTTTCGGATCTGAAGCCGCTGGAGTCCAGCACAGGATGGGGCGCCGTGCGGATGAACCGCTCTGTGGAGGACAAGCCGCTGACGCTTGGCGGCAAGGTGTTCGACAAGGGGATGGGGGTGCACGCCGACTCGCTCCTCGCCTATGCGGTCCCCGCGGGCGCGAAGCGATTCGTGGCGGTGGCCGGACTGGATGACGAAAAGAAGGACGACGAGCGTTCGAGCGTGGTCTTCAAGGTCTTCGGCGACGTGAAGGAAATGGGTGAACCGCCCGTGCTGCTGGCCGAGAGCCCGCGGCTGGACGCCGGGGGGCTGCGCGCCTGGCATTTCGACGTCGAGCTCTCCGACCGCGTGAAGGGAATCCGCCTGGTGGTCGAGGACGCGGGGGACGGCATCGCGGCGGACCACGCCGACTGGGCCGAGGCGGGGTTCGTGAAATAGAGGGCTTCCGGGAGGGCGGCGGCGGATCAGGTGACGTACCGGCGGTCGAGCAGGGGGTTGATGCCGGTGAGGATCTCGTAGGGGATGGTGCGGCAGAGGGTGGCGAGTTCGTCGGCCCAGATCTCGTGGTTGCCCTGCCGGCCGACGACGACCACTTCGTCGCCCTGGGCCACGCGCCCGTAGAGACCGACGTCGACGATGATCCAGTTCATGCTCACGCGGCCCACCACGCGACAGCGCCGCCCGCCGATGAGCATGTGCCCGCGGTTGCTGAGGGAGCGGAGGTAGCCGTCGGCGTAGCCGAGGGCGACGACGGCCAGCGTGGTGGGGGCGGGGGTGGTGTAGGTGCCGTAGTAGCCCACCGAGAAGCCGGCCGGGACGCGGCGGGCCTGCGCGACGCGGGTCTTCCACTGCAGGATCGGCCGGGTGTGCACGCGGCCGGCGGCGTCGGTGGCGCCGTAGCCGTAGGCGATGATGCCCGGGCGGACGCCGTCGAAATCCCACTCCGGCCTGCACAGGATGGCGCGGCTGCTGGAGCAGTGGCGGAACAGCCGCCGGCCGGCCTTCGCCTCGACGGCGCGCACGACGTCCATGAACCGCTCGACCTGGGCGCGCGCGGGGTCTTCGGCGCCGGGCTCGACCCGTGCGAAGTGCGTGCACACGCCGTCGATCCGCAGACCGGGCTCGTCGAGCAGCGCCCCGCCCTCCTCGGCGGCCTGGGTCCACAGCATCCCGAGCCGGCCCATGCCCGTGTCGATCTTCAGGTGCGCCGGGAGGGTGGCGCCGGCCCGCCGCGCCTCGGCCGCCATGGCGCGCCCGTGTTCCACGCTCACCACGACCGGCCACGCGCGCAGTTCCAGCAGCCGGGGAACATCCGCCGGCTCGGCCGGCCCGAGCAGGACGATGCCGGCCTCGGGCGCGACGGATCGCACACCGACCGCCTCCTCCATGTGCGCGACGGCGAACCACCGCACGCCGGCCTCGGCCGCGCAACGGGCCATCGGGATCAGGCCGTGCCCGTAGGCGTTCGCCTTGACGACCAGGACCGTCGCGGTCGAAGGCCGGAGCGAACCGCCCAGGGCCCGCAGGTTCTCGCGGAAGGCCGTGAGGTCGATTTCCACCCAGGCGTGATGCATCGGGCTATCTCCGGGCCAGGCGGCCGGAGCCAAGGCAGCTCTTGCACAGGAGCACGCCGCGCCCCATGCAGGTGTCGCAGGTGGCGCCGCGGCGGTCCTTCCCCGTGCCGTTGCACCGGGTGCATTCGACGACGCCCTCCCCGCGACACTTGGTGCAGACCGGCGACTGGCCGGTGCCCTTGCACTTCGTGCACAGCGTGTTGCCGTGTCCCTCGCACTTCGCGCAGGTCAGGTAGCCTTTGCCCTGGCAATCCTGGCAGACCCGTTTCCCGACGCCGCCGCACCCGTTGCAGCGCTGGCTCATGCTGCTCGCGCTGCCCAGGCTGCTCGACGAGCCGGTCCGGGTGCTTCCCGCGGTGTTGCTGCCGCCGCGCCCGCGACCGTTGCAGTCGGGGCAGATCTCGTATCCCTGCACGCAGCGAGCGTTGCTGCACTTCAGCTTCCCCACGCCTCCGCAGGCCGCGCAGGCCAGGGAGCGGAATCCCATGCACGCCTCGCAGGGCGTGCCGTAGGCCTTGCGCAGGTTCGAGACCTCCTTCGGCGACAGGTTGGTGAGAACGCCGGCCGGCAGCCAGATCTGCTGGGAATCCTCGTAGCCGCGCCTCCGCTCCTCCATGCCGAACAGGCGCAGGGCCTCCGCGTGCTCCCGCACGAGCTGGTCGAAGGAGGTGGTGGCCGGCAGCACCCCCGTGCCGTTACAGACGGGGCAGCGTCCGCCGGCCACCTCCTGGTCCACCACGCCTCCGCCGAGGGTGATGGCCTGGGTGCGCCTCTTCCCCGTGCCGTCGCAGGTGGGGCACTTGGCCTCGAAGGACATCAGACGGGCCCTCGCGTTGGCGAGGAGCTGGTCCATCTGCAGGATGCGCGGGCTCTCCTCGGGTCCGAGCGTGGACAGCATGGCCGAGGCGTTGCGCGCGAAGAGGATGGAGCCCCAAAGCGCCCCCTTCTCGTACAGCTGCTGTGCCATGCGGACCTGCTCGAACGCCTCGGTGCGGAGGGACGGCGGCACGGCGGCGGGCGGGCGGTTGCTTTCCGTCGCCGCCGGCGGGGGGGAGACCGCCGCGGCGCCGGCGGGAGGCGGGAGCGCCGCCCCGCAGTGCGTGCATTGCGTGTCCGCCTCCGCCGCTTCGTACCCGCAGGAGGGGCAGATGCGGACGGCGGCCCAGACCCACCAGGCGCAGCAGAAGGCGAGAAGCAGGGCCGTCCATGTGTTGACGCGGTGCATGAAAGCTCTCCACAGAAGCGTTGTGCCGCCGGCTGCAAAATATTATACTGGAGGCGTACGTTGTAGGCAAGGGCACGCCAATGAGCACGGGAAGCGCCAGCGGACGGCGGCGGGCGGGTCAGACGACGACGGAGTTCGTCATCATGACGGCTATGGTGACGCTGATGCTCGTCATCCTCTCGCTCCTGCTGTACACCTTCAAGGAGTACGGCGGCCGCGTGCTCAACCTGGTGGGTTCGGAGTTCCCGTGACCGCGGCGGCGGACTGGGAAAGGGATCGTTGAAGGCGTATAGTACAGGGGGCCGGCCGGCGGCCCCAAGCGTCGGAGGGAAACAGATGAAGGCACGGAGCAGGAGCAAGAGCGGTCAGGCGCTGACGGAGTATATCATCATCGTCGTCATCGTCGCCCTGGCCGCCATCGCGATCGTCGCGATCTTCAGCGATACGATCCGCGCGAAGTTCGGTGGCGCGGTCGAAGAACTGGGGGGCGACACGGCGGCGAAGGATGCCGCGTTGTCGGTCGATTCGCACACGTACCTGAAGGACCTGGACAAAGACGGCGCGGGCAGTCCCTGATTGACGCCTCCGCCGGCGTAAGGGCGCCATGAAGGGTTGCACTCATGCCTCCCGGTCCGGCCAGTCCGTGATCGAATCGTGCATCGTGCTGGCGGTCGGGTGTCTCATCTTCTTCGGCCTGTTTCAGGTCTCGCAGCTGTACGCCGCGAAGGCGGTTCTCTCCTACTCCGCGGTGGCGGGGGCGCGGGCGCGGGCGGTGGGTTTCAATGAATTCATGGTCTACAAGGTGGTCCGTACCGCCGCGATCCCCAACGCGGGACGCCTCGTCACTCCCTCCGTCCAGGAGAACGCCGGGGCCCTGGCGTGGGGCGTGACGCCCCCGGGGCAGGCGTGGGCCCACGCGTCGCGCAGCGGCACGCCCCATTCGCGCGTGTACGAGGCCGAGAGCTCCCGCATCCCGAGCTACCTCGGCGCCGAGCGGTGGGGCGAGCTGGGGGGCGTCCTCGACTACGAGGACTGGGACAGCATCGATTTCGGGGAGGGGGCGGGATCCGCGGAATTCGTTCTGTTTCGCACGCGGCAGGAGTACCCGCTCGTCTATCCGTTCGCCCGCACGTTCTATGCCGATGACCGCGTGCGCCTCGACAGCGGCGCGGGCTTCATGCAGGACTATGTCGTACGCGACCGCCACGCCCCCCTCTACCTGGAGGCCCCATGAGCCCGGAGCACGAAACGCGACGCGCGGCGCCCGCGCCGGAGGGGTCCGGCCGCGTCCGCCGCCGCGGCCAGACCATGATCTTCCTGCTGGCGCTGGTGTTCATCCTGGCGCTGGTGGTGCTGTGGAACTTCGACCTCCACAAGATCATCTCCGTCAAGCTGCGCAGCCAGAACGCCGGCGATTCCGCGGCCCTGGCGGCGGCGCGGTGGCAGGGCATCAGCCTGAACCTCATCGGGAACCTCAACGTCCTGCAGGCCGTGGCCATCCATGACGCGCTCCTGCGCGGCCAGACGGAGTTCCCCGAGGCCCGGGCGCTCGCCGACCTGCAGGCGCGGCTGTGCTTCGTGGGCCCCATGACCGGCTTCATCGCGTGCCAGCAGGCGGCCAAGAACAACGGCATCTTCGTCAACTCGTCGTTCTCCTCCGAGCTGGCCCGGCACGGGGCCTTCGTGCTCAGCCAATACGCCGAGATCTACCCTGACCAGCCCTACACCAACACCCCATCGCCGCCGACGTGCTGGGACGACTACGGGAACATGATCCTCCTGGCCGCGGCGCAGGGGGTGGCGGCGCTGCCCGACAACGCCCGATTCTTCACCGATTACGCCAACCGCGACCATCTGCTGCTGAATCCCGGCTTCTACGACGCCATCGCGAGCTCCGACTGGTGCTGGTTCCTCTTCAACGCCATGAACGAGCTCCGCACCTACCAGAGCTGGCGCGACTGGGAATCCCTGCCGATCATCCGGGATCCGCGCCCGATGAACGCCGAGTTCTTCGGTCTCGGGCTCACGCGGGTGGGGCGGCTTGAGTCGGCGGGCTGGTTTGCGTCCGACGGTCCGCCTCCGGATGCCGAGGCGCTGCTCGGCGTGCTGGAGGACTTCGCGGGCCAGTCGATCACGGACGCGGTGGCCCAGGTGCAGGCGGAGTGGTACTGCTACGACGACCAGCGATGGCGGGCGTGGACCTCGTTCATCCCGGAGGGCTTCCCGTTCGAAGGCAAGGTGAAGAAGGAATACGACTACGTGGGGGCCGATTCCGCGGTGCGCATCGAAACCAAGTCGAATCGCCTGACTCCCGGGGCGGGCGAGGACTGGATCATGTGGAGCGCGGCCGCCAAACCCTTCGGCTACCTCCCCGAACGCGAGCGACCCAGTCGATACGGGCTCGTCCTGCCCGCCTTCCGGGAGGTCCGGCTGATCCCCGTGGACACCTCGACCAGCACCGGGGGCGGAACGCGGCCGGGCTGGGCCGAGCACATTCACGAGCATCTCTCCCCCTATGTGCGCGGCGGCCTGTCCGAGCTCGCGGGGGGATGCTGGTACTGCAACCAGCTGCGCACGTGGGAGGACTCGTCCTTCCGCCAGGGCGGCGTGACCTGGATCGAGCAGTATGGCGACCAGTGCCACCGGTCGCAGGGAGGCGGTCGGGGCGGCTCGGGCGGAACGCGGCGAGGGCACTAGGGAGGATTGTCGATTGTCGATTGCCGATTGCGGATTGCGGATTGCGGACTCGGGGGGCGGAGCGGTTCCGGGGCTTTTGAGGCGGAGTTATGAGGATTGACCGTGTGAGAGACCGGCGGGCGGGACAGGCGCTGATCGAGATGACGGTGGCGCTCGTGGCGCTGATGGTGGTGGTGGCGGGTCTCATCCAGATCGCGCGGCTGGGCCGGGTGAAGATCGATACGCTCAACGAGGCGCGCGCCGGGGCGGCCGGCATGATGATGGGCGACAACTATGTCAGCGTCCCCCCCCACTCGCACTACCTGGCCGACTGGACGCGCGGCGATGACAACTCGGCCTACTCGGCGGACGACGAGATGGTCGGAGCCGGGACCGAGGAAGTGCGCCAGATCATCCTGGCGAAGGCGCGCCCCTCTTTCCTGGCGACCCAGGTCCCCGGCAATCCCCTCTCCACCGCGATGTTCTCCGATCCGATGGCGGATGAGTTCCGCATCGTTCACGGAAACGCGAAGAGCGATCCGGTCGTCCTGCTGCCCATCGTCCGCCATCTCCTGTACGGGCGCGACCAGATCCGGCTGGAGTCCGACGTGTACATGGTGTGGACGAAAGGAATCTACTGATGGCGGATTGCGGATTGCGGATTTCGGATTTCGGGTTGTGAACGGCGGGCGGGCGTCGGCTTCACGCGGATGGCGGACTGAATGTTGAAGGTTTCTCCCCGAGTCGCCGCGCCGTGGCCGTCCGCGCTCCCGTCGCGGCTGAGGATTCCCGGCCCTGTCATCCGCCGTGTCGCGGTTCTTCTGGCCGCTGTCCTCCTGCTGGTGCCGGCTGACCGGACGCGGGGGCGCGTGTTCTTCACGTGGGGACGCGCGGCGCACGGCGCGGCCACCGCCGGACAGCCGGGGTGGAACCTCGCCTATCGGTCGGACGTGCGGCTGAACGGGGGCGCCGGGGAGATGGAGGTCGTGGGGGCGCAGATGGATATCGCGGAAGCCGCGCGCGCCGTCGAGTCCGCGTACCGCGCCCTCGGGGCCAAGGTGTTTCTCCTCCGTGCGCAAGGCTTCGCCTTCGGAGTCGCCGTCTGGGACGACCGGGTCGTGCGGCTGCTGCTGGCCGACGTCGGACGGCGCGAGGAGTGCATCGTGTTCCGGCTGGACCAGACCCGCGATGACTTCCGGCGGTCCGCCGAGCGGCCGACGGAGCACCTCCTCACCGCTCTGCCGGTTCCGGTCGGCGCCCGGCCCCGCCTGTTCGCGGCGGACGAGGGCGCCGCCATGCAGGTCGAGGTGTCGGAGACCGCGGGGGCCGGGGCCCTGGACCGGTTGGACGCGCAGCTGACCTCGCAGGGCTGGATCTCCGTCCTTCCGCCCGATCCGCGGCGCGGGCCGCCGGCCGCCACGATGTACCTGCGCGGGTCCGAGCTGTGCGTGCTGCAGGTGGCGCCGGGGGAGGGCGGAGGGGCGGTGATCACGCGATTGTACAAGCGGCTGCGGACGGACGAATCGCCCCGGTGAGTCGGAAGGCGCCCGGCCCCGCGTCCGGCGGAACGGGCGAGGGGCGATTGCACTTGTGAGGCGGGAAGGGCGTCCGCTAGAGTGCCGGCCATCGCCGGGCGCGCGAGGCGCGGGAGTGGGTTCATGAAACAGAAAGTCATATTGATCGCGGCCGTGATCGTGGGCCTCTTCGCCTTCTGGCTCACCCACCAGTACCTGCGCGAGGAGCGGAGGAAGCTCTACGCGGGCGTCGAACAGGTGCGGGTCATCGTCGCCGCCCGCGACCTGCCGGCGGGCACGGTGCTGAAGATGGAGGATCTCGGCGCCAAGTCCGTCTTCAAGTCCCAGGTCGGGAGCCAGGTGTACCGGCCGGAAGAGATCGACGCCGTCCTGGGCAAGCGCCTCCGTTACGCGAAACAGCGCAACGATGCCCTGGACTGGTCCGACGTGGATGTCCCCGAGCGGATGCGGGGCGGTCTGGCGCCCATGGTCCGTTCCGGCCTGCGCGCCGTGTCGCTCGCCATCGGCGGCGAGGCGGCGGTAAGCGGCCTGGTGCAGCCGAACGACCGCGTCGACATCCTGGGGACCTTCACCATGCCGTCGCGCACCCAGCCGGGCCTCCTGGAGACGGTGACGTTCACCATCCTGCAGGACGTGACCGTGCTGGCGACCGGCACGCGCATCGGGAAGAGCGAGATCGGCATGCCCATGACGTCGGCCATGGAGGCGAGGAGCACGGGATACAGCTCGGTCACCCTGCTCGTGACGCCGCGCGAGGCGGAGCTGCTCGTCTTCGCGGAGACGATGAAGGGCGGATTGACGCTGACCCTGCGCAATCCCGACGACGTCGGCTTCGAGAAGGAGCTGCCGGAGGTGAACTTCCAGTACTTCGAGAAGAAGCTGCCCGAGCTGAACCAGTTCCGTCAGCAGACCATCTGGCACAAGCAGGAGCCGTGAGATGTCGGAGCCCGTCTTCCTCACCATCCGCCGCCCCGACAAACCGGACCACGTGTTCCGGCTGGAACCCGGCGTGTATGCCATCGGCTCGGATCACGACAACCAGATCGTGCTGCCCGATGCGACGGTGATCTGGCGGCATGCGATCCTGAGTGTGCAGAGCGATGGGTTCTTCGTGGAGGATCTGATGACGGGGGGCGCGACGCGCATTGACGGGATGGCCGTGCACGGCCGCCGCAGCCTCCAGCCCGGCCAGGCCCTGGAGATCGGCCCGTACAGCCTCCTGATCGGCATGGGCGCGCCCGTGGAGGAACCCCCGCCGGTGCGATCCGCCCCGCCCCCGCCCCCCGCCGCCGACCCCGCGCCCGCGCCGCCGCCGCCTCCGCCTCCCGCCGCGCCCGCGGCTCCGGCGTCCCGCGACATCGTCGCGTTCGACGAGCCTCCCGAGGCGGCCGCCGGCCGCCGCGAGGAGGAGACCCGCCGGCGGTCGGTGCGCCGCCAGATCCAGACCGAGCTGCTCCGCCGGCTCGACATCAAGCGTCTCACCGCCGGCCGCGTGGACGAGAAGGACCTCAAGCGCCGCGCGCAGGAACACATCCGCCAGATCATCGCCGACGTCCGTGACCGCCTGCCGCCCGACATGGACTCCGCGCAGCTCGCGAAGGAGGTCTACGACGAGGCGCTCGGACTCGGTCCGCTGGAGGACTTCCTCGCCGATCCCGACATCACCGAGATCATGGTCAACGGATGCGAGAAGGTCTACATCGAGCGCGGCGGCAAGCTCTTTCTCACGGGCATGACGTTCCTCGACGACGACTCGGTGCTGGCCGTGATCGAGCGCATCGTCTCGCCGATCGGCCGGCGCATCGACGAAAGCCAGCCGTACGTCGACGCGCGGCTCCCCGACGGGTCGCGGGTCAATGCCATCATCCACCCCCTCTCGCTGGTCGGCCCGTGCCTGACCATCCGGAAGTTCTCGAAAACCCCCTTCACCGTCGAAGACCTGGTCCGCTTCGAGACGTGGACCCCCGGGATCGCCGACTTCATCCGCGCCTGCGTGCAGCTTCGGAAGAACATCATCATCTCCGGCGGCACGGGCTCCGGCAAGACGACGCTGCTCAACGTGATCAGCGACTACATCCCGCCGGACGAGCGCATCGTGACCATCGAGGACGCCGCGGAGCTCCGCCTGGGGCAGCCGCACGTGATCCGGCTGGAGGCGCGGCCGCCGAACATCGAAGGCAAGGGCGCGATCACCGTGCGCGACCTGGTGCGCAACGCCCTGCGGATGCGGCCGGACCGAATCGTGGTCGGCGAGTGCCGCGGCGGCGAGGCGTTGGACATGCTGCAGGCCATGAACACCGGCCACGAGGGGTCGCTCACCACCGTCCACGCCAACTCGCCCCGCGACGTGATCTCCCGCCTGGAGACGATGGTGCTGATGTCGGGCATGGATCTTCCGCTCCGGGCCATCCGGGAGCAGATCGGCGCGGCGATTCACATGATCGTTCACGAGGCGAGGTTCACCGACGGCACGCGCAAGATCAGCCGCATCACCGAGATCGTCGGCCTGGAGAGCGACCAGATCACGATGCAGGACATCTTCAGTTTCGACCAGACCGGCGTGGCCCCGAACGGCCGCGTGCTGGGGCGGCTGCGGCCGACCGGATCGGTGCCGACGTTCGTGGAGGACATGCGCACGCGGGGGATCCGGTTCGACCACCGGATCTTCGATCCCGCCCTCGAAGGGCTATGATGTCAACACTGGGCATGGTGGTCATTCCGTTGCTCTTCGCGCTCTGCTTCGGCGTGTTGTGCTACGCGCTGCTGTCGGCGCTCCGCGAGGGGATGGACGCCTACGCCGGCGCGTACAGCGAATCCACGGCGCGGCAGTTCGAGGACCTCTTCCTTTTCATCCCCGCGCGGCGCATCGCCGAGCTGGCGCGCATCGCGGCCGTCATCATGTTCGTCGTCTTCTACTTCTTCTTCGGGGGGTTCGGGGGCGCGGGCGAGATCTTCAGCGGCGTGCTGTTCGGCGGGGGCGGGGCGGGGCTGGCCCTCCTGGCGCCGCGCCTCATCCTGCGCTTCATGCGCGCCCGGCGCATCGCGCGGTTCAACCAGCAGCTGGTCGACAGCCTGGTCGGCATGAGCAGCGCGCTGAAGGCGGGCTTCAGCATCCTGCAGGCCTTCGAGTCGGTGGTGAAGCAGAACCAGAATCCCATCTCGCAGGAATTCCTGCTTTTCCTGCAGCAGGTCCGCGTGGGGGTCAAGTTCGAGGACGCCCTGCACAACATGGAGGAGCGGGTGGGCAGCGAAGACCTGGATCTGATGAACCAGTCCATCGAGATCGCGCGCCAGACCGGCGGGAATCTTACCGAGGTCTTCGAGAAGATCGCTTCGACCATTCGCGAGCGGATGCGCATCCAGCACCGGCTGAAGTCGCTGACCGCGCAGGGTCGCCTGCAGGGCATCGTCGTGGGCTCCGTCCCGGCGCTCCTGCTGCTGGCCATGACGATGCTCGATCCGAAGATGATGATGCCGTTCTTCACCTCCAAGGCGGGCATCGGGATGATGATCGGCGCGGGGGCGCTGGAGATCATGGGCGCCCTCATCATCCGGCGCATCGTGAACATCAAGGTATGAACGAGTACACGGTCCAGGGCGTGTTGATCGGCTTGCTGTGGGCGGCGGCCGCCGCGAGCATGGCCTGGTACCTCGGCGGGACGCTGGCGGAGATCACCTACGTCACGCTCGCCGACGGCCGCCGGCAGGAACGGCGTCTGCCGATCATGTACCGCCTCCTGCTGCCCTTTGTGCCGAACCTGTTCCGGCTGGCCCAACGTCCCGCCTTCGCGCGCATCCGGGAGGACTTCGACCGGCGGCTGGTGTCCGCGGGCTTCGACGGCCTGCTGACCGGACGCGAGCTCCTGGCCCTCCGGTTCCTGCTGCCGCTGGTCATGGGCCCCGTGCTGATCCTGGCGGTGCACGTCCTGCTCGACCACACGCCGGGCCGCATCGGCCGCGCGCTCGCGCAGCGCGAGCCGATCTTCGGGCTGCTGTTCGTTCTCTGGCTGTTTCTCCATCCGTCGATGTGGCTGGGGCGCGCCGTGAAATCGCGTCATCGCAGCATCGAGCGCGCGCTGCCGTTCGTCCTCGACCTCCTGACGCTCTCCGTCGAGGCGGGACTCGACTTCATGACGGCGATCAAGCGCATCATCGACCGGCGGACGGTGGACCCGCTGAACGAGGAGATGATCCGGATGTTTCGCGAGGTGCAGGTGGGCAAGACCCGGCGCGAGGCGCTTCGCGACATGTCGGATCGCGTCAATCAGCCCGACCTTCGCTCGGTCACCAACGCGCTCGTCCAGGCCGATGAACTCGGGGTCAGCATCGGCGCCATCCTGCGCATCCAGTCGGATCAGATGCGGGTGCGCCGCTTCCTCAACGCGGAGAAGCAGGCGAACGAAGCGCCGGTGAAGATGCTGCTTCCGCTCATCGGGTTCATCTTCCCCGCGGTGCTGATTGTCCTTCTCGGTCCCATCTTCCTGCAGGTCGCGCTGCACGGCTTCTGATCGAAATGCACTAATTCTGCGTTTGCCTGTTGACGGCGATGCGTTTTGTTCTGTACATAACGAGCGACGACGTTGACGGTGAGTGTGTCGTCATCAACCGAGTGTTCAGGGTCGGAGTTTCGAGGTGCATGCGGTAGAGACGGGAACGAAAAATACCCGGGGCGCAGGCCCCGGCGCGAAGGGGGGGAGAGAAGAATGCCAGCGAAGAAGAAGGTAGCGAAGAAAGCTCCGGCCAAGAAGGTCGCGAAGAAGAAGGCGAAGAAGAGGTAGCCCGCCTCGATATCGCCGGCCTCCCATGGGCGGCCGGCGATTAAGGCAAGAGCGACAACCGCACGCGGTGTCGCTCTTCGCTTTTTGCCGGCCGGGCGCTATTCCTTCTCTGCCGCGTCCCGCTCGGCCCGCAGACGCCGGAGTTCCGCCTCGAGCTGTGCGACCTGCTGCTCGAGCGCCTTCTGCACCATCCGCATCGAGGACTTCTCTTCCTGGGCGAGGCGGGACCGCTGTTCCATCTCGGCCTTGAGCTGTCGGGCGGTCTCCGGGTCCTGCGCGCCCATTCCGGCTGCGCCGGGCGCGCGCCCCTTCTCCGAGGTGACGGGCTCGACGGCAATGCCCGCCTGGGCGAGCTGGTTCTCCAGATAGCCGGCGCGCCGCTTCCACATCAGGGCCTCGGCCTCGAGCGCCGGCGTCGATTTCTGGGCGGCCTTGAGCTTCTCCTTCAGGTCGGCGGTCTCCGCCCCCCACGCGGCGGCCGACTCCGCGAGCTTCAGGTACTCGTCGCTCGCGCGTTTCATCTCGGTCTCCGCGCGGGTCCGCAGGCGTTCCGCATCGCGCGCCGTCCTCTCCGCGGCGCGGAGCCGGTCCTTCATCTCCGCCATCTGCGCCGCGCCCTCCGCGGCGCCGCGGGCGACGTCGAGGTACTGCTGCGTGGTCGCCTCCAGCTTGCCCTGGAGCGCGGCCCGCTCGCGCTCGGCGGCGGCGGCCTTCGCCTCCGCGGCCTGCCGGGCCTTGGCCTCGCCGGCGGACTGCTCACGGGCGGACGTGAGCTGCTCGGCAAGATGCTGCAGATCGCGGCGAAGGGCGGCGAGCTCCTTCGTCACCGCGTCCTCGGCCGGCCGATCGGCCGCCCATGCGGCGCCGGCCAGGGCCGCGCCCAGGGCGAGGACGCGCGCCGCAAGACGCTCGCGCCTACTTCTTGAGGATCTTTTCAAGCGATGCATCCTTCGGTTCCCCGAGCGCCAGGGCCTTCTCGTAGTTCGCGCGGGCCTCGTCGATCTGCGGGGGCGTCATCGAGGCCAGCAGCACGGCGAGATTGAAGTGCGCCTTCCCATCCTTCGGATCCAGCGCCGTGACGGCGCGGAACTGCTCCGCGGCCTGGGGCAGGCGGCCGCACTGGTAGTAGGCGGCGCCGAGGGTCTTCACATAGCCGGTGTTCTTCCCGTCCAGCTTCACGGCCGCCTCCAGATACTTCACGGCGCCCGCCGCATCGCCGCAGTCGGTCAGGGCGACGCCGGCGGCATGCAGGAACTCCGCGGAATCCGGCTGGGTGTCGCCGAGGCGGATCGCGGCCTGGCGGGCGGCGTTCGGATTGCGCGCCACCATCTGGGCGCCGATCAGGCCCTGCAGCGCCTTCGGGTCGTCGGGCCGCGCGGCGAGGACCTCGGTGAAGGCCCTCGCCGCGCCCCGGCCGTCCTTGCGGGCGAGAAGGGCCTCGGCCTCGGTCAGGCGCGACGCCGGATCGGCCGCCGGCTCCGGGGCCGGTGCGGGCGCCGACGCGCCTCCCTGCTGCCTGAGCCTGCGGATCTCCCGTTCCTGCACGGCGGCCTCTTCAGCGGCCTGTTCCGCCGCCAACTCCAGTTCGCGCACCCTGCGCTCCAGCGCCGCCTGCGCATCGCGCGCCTTGCCGGCCTGGCTGTCCAGCTCCGTCTGCAGCTTCTGCTTCTCGGCCACGGCCGCCGCCAGCTGCTTCTCCATCTCGGCGGTGCGGGCGGACCTCGCCTGCTGGCGGAGCCTGGCGGTTTCCTGCTGGGCGGCCGCGAGGGTCTGGCTGACGTCGGCGGTCTTCTTCCGCGAGTCCTCCAGATCGGAGAGCGCCGTCGCCTTCTCCTTCTGGATCGTCTTGAGCTCCTTCTCCAGCCGGGCGATCTCGGTGCGGAGGGGCGCGGTCCGTTCGTCGTCGGAATTGAGCTTCCGCCTGAGCGTGTCCGCCTCCCGCCGGGCAGCCGTGGTGGCGTCCCCCGCCGCGCGCAGCGCCTTCTCCTTCTCCTCCAGGGCCGTGGTCAGCGCGGCGCCCTTCTTGCCCTGGTCCGCCACCTGGGCCTTCAATCCCTCGATCTGCTTGAGCAGCGGCGCGGACTCCCGGCCGAGATCCGTCACGCGTTTCTCCAGCTCGGCGATCCGCGCCTGCGCGTCCGAAGCGTCCTTCTTCGCCGCCGTGAGATCCTGCTGGAGGGTCTCCACCTGCTTCACCGCGCGCAGCTGCACCAGGCGCGAGGCGTCCAGACTGTCCGTCAACTCGGCAATCTGCTTCCGATAGGGCGCCGTGATCGTATCCTCCGACCTCATCTGTTTCTTGAGATCGTCGACGGTCTTGGCCTGTTCGTCCAACTGCTTCTGAAGCGCGGCGGCCTGCTGGCCGGCCTTGGCGAGGGCGTCCGACGACGCCTGGCGCTCCTTCTCCAGGCTGCCGACCTGGCGGGTCAGATCGTCGACCTTCTGCTGGAGCGCACGCTTCTCCGAATCGCGGCCGGTCGCCGCCTTCTTGTACTGGTCCGCCAGGGCGGTGGCGTCCTTGAGCTGCTTCTCGAGCTGCGTCGCGCGTTCGGCCTGCTTCACCGCCGTCTCCGTCTCCTTGCGCAGACGGTTGCGATCCTCGCTGAGCTGGTCGAAGGCGGCCTGAAGCTGGCGGACGCGTTCCTTCAGCGCCGCCTCCGCGCGGACTTCGGCGGGCGTCGGCGTCGCCGCCTTGATCTGGTCCTCCAGCGCCCCGTTGCGTTCCTCGAGCTCGGCCACGCGCGCGCGCAGTCGCGCGAGATCCGACTCGACCGACGGCGGGACCGCCACCGGGGGCACGGCGCCGCCCGGCGGAACGATCACCGGCGGCTTCTCGGCGGCCGCCGGCGCGGGCGGAAGGACCACCCCCGCGGCCACGAGGGCCTCGAGCTGCTGGCGGACGTAGTCCAGGCGGTACTGGATCGCGTCGGGCTTGTACGCCGGCTGCTCGCGGCGCAGAACCTGGAACAGCTCGATGGCCTGGCGGTAGCACTCCGCCGCCTTCACCCGCTCGCCCCGCTCGCGGTACTGGTCCCCTTTGAGCATCTCGACGTAGGCCGGCTTCTCCGGCGGGGCGCCCGCGCCCTGGGCCAGGGCGACGCCCGTCAGCGCGACGACGCCGGCCGCGGCCAGGGTCATCACCCGCAGGCGCATGCCGTCAGCGCTGCTTCGACCGCAGGAGGGATTCGATCTTTTCATCGGGTGGTTCTCCGAGTTTCAGGGCTCTCTCGTACAACTGCGCCGCCAGCTTGAAATCCGGCCGCGCCGCCATGAGCAGCAGCGCCGCGAGATTGAAATGCGCCTCGCCGTCCTCGGGATCCAGCATGATCACGCGCTGGAATTCCCTCGCGGCTTCCGGGACCTTCCGCAGTTCGTGGTAGGTCATCGCGAGCTCCCGGTGCGCATCGACGTCCTTGTCGTCCATCTTGACCGCCCGTTCGAAGAAGGGGAGGGCTTCGGCCATCCGTCCCTGCTCGCTCTCGATGCGGCCGCACAGCACCAGGACGCGGGCGTTGTCTCTGTGCTTCGCCAGCAGCTGGGCGGCCGTCCGCTTCGCCCCCTCGACGTCGCCAGTCATCAGCTGGCACTCGGCCAGGCCGGCGGAGGCGCGCACATCCCTGGCATCGAGAAAGAGAAGGCTCTCGTAGGCCCTCGCCGCCTCCGCCCAGCGTCCGGCGTCGCGATGCTGCATCGCCTGCGCCCAGAGGGCCTTCTTCTCGGGCGACATTCCGGAGGCGGAGGTGGAGGCGGAGCGGGACGCCCGCGGGACCGGTCGATCCAGCCGGCTGGTCCCTGCCGTCCGCGCCTCCTCCAGTTGCCTCTTCAGGGCGGTGTTCTCCGCCTCGAGGGCCGCAAGGCGCGCCAGCAGGTCCGGGGAGGACGGGTCCGCGACGGCGGGCGCCTCCACGCTCTTCTCTTCGCGGGCGGCGGAGTCGTCCGGGGGCGGCCTCTTCTCCTTCTCCCACTGCGCGCGCTCCTCCGCCATGCGCTTCTCGGCCGCGTCCCGCTGCCGTTCCAGCTCCGCG
This sequence comes from uncultured Verrucomicrobiota bacterium, assembly GCA_964610105.1. Lineage (GTDB taxonomy): Bacteria > Verrucomicrobiota > Kiritimatiellia > PWTM01 > PWTM01 > CAZSUU01. The sequence goes on from CAZSUU010000008.1 coordinate 32,362, forward strand.
ACCTTCGAGGCGAGGTCGTCCGCCTTGCGCCGGGCCTCGGCGAGCAGGCGGCCGGAGGCCTCTCCGGCGGCGGCGTTCGTTGCGGCCTCCGCCCTCGCCGCGTCCAGTTCCTCGCCGCGTTTTGCCAGATCGCGCTCCAGCGCCTCGCAGGCCGACCGCGCCTTCCGCAGGTCGTATTCCGCGGCCTCGAGCGTCTTCGCCGCTTCCCGGCGGGCGGTCTCCGAAGCGGCCAGGGCGCGATCCTTCTCCTGGATCTGCGCCTCGAATTGCTCGCGGTCCCGACGAAACCGCGCGAAGGCGTCCTCCAGGTTCTTCAATCGCTCCTGGACCACCGCGGCGTCGGTTCCGGACTCCGCGGCGCGACCGTTTGGGGCGACGGCGCCCAGGGCGGCGCAGACGCACCACCCGGCCACGCCAAGGGAATATCGACATTTCATCTTCGGCATGTCCGCTCGGAACGGAAATCCGCCGCGGGGCAGCCTGCTCCGCCGGGGGGGTTTCCAACCGGGCGGCGATGCTATAACATGACGGCGTGCGCATCAACCCGAATAACCGGGGCGATCCGCCGGTGCGGGAAGTCCTGTACGGGCGGCAGGCCCTGCGGGAGACCCTGGCCGCGGGACGCCGCGCGGTGCATGCCCTGCGGGTCGCCGATGGCGTCCGCCCCGCCGGGATGGCCGCGGAGATCGTCCGCCTCGCCCGCCAGCGGGGTGTGCCCATCACCGCGTGCGACAAACGGGATCTCGACCGCCTTACCTCCAGCGGACATCACCAGGGCATGGCGGCGGAGACGGGCCCCTACCCGTACGTCGAACTCGACGGGCTTCTGCGAGAGGCCGAATCGGCGCCGGAACCCGTGTTCGTGCTCGTGCTCGACCACGTGCAGGATCCGCAGAACGCCGGCTCGCTCATGCGCACGGCGGAGGCCGCCGGTGTGCAGGGCGTCATCCTCGCCATCGACCGCGCCGTGGGGGTCACGCCCGCAGTCGTGCGGGCGTCGTCCGGCGCCGTCGAACACCTGCGCGTCGCCGCCGTCGCCAGCCTGGCCGGCGCCCTCGACCTGTTGCGGCGCAAAGGCGTCTGGGTGCACGGCCTCGACGCGACGCCGGAAGCCGTGCCGTATTCCGCCGCGCGACTCGACGGACCGTCGGCGCTCGTCGTCGGCAGCGAGGGCGCCGGCCTCAGCCGGTCCGTGCGCGCCGTCTGCGACGACCTCATCCGCCTCCCGCTGCGCGGGCGCGTCGAATCCCTCAACGCCGCCGTCGCCGGCGCCATCGCCATGTACGAGATCGTGCGTCAAAGAGCGCAGAAGAAACCTGATGGCGGCTCCTGAACTCCGAACGCTGATGCGTCACCCCAAACTGCTGAAATGGGAAGAGAAGCTCCGCGATATACTCGTGGAGATCGACGCCATCCTCGAGGACAAATACGGCCGCGTCTACACGCTCCATCCGTCGCGGCCGCGTCGGGGGTCGACGGCCAACGCGGAGGACGACGGATTGTTCGATGTCGGGGCGGCCTACTCCGCCGGCTTCGGATCGCGGCACGGCCCGGGCTACATTGTCGAAGTCCGCATGGGCACCCTGCATCGCGTGCCGGCCGCCGCGCGGAAGGCGATCGAAGAGGAAGTGGCCGACCTGCTTCGCCCCCGGTTGGCCAAGACGTTTCCGGGCCGGCATCTGCATGTCGACCGCGACGGACCGGTCTGGAAGATCCACGGCGACCTGAGCCTCGGGGAGGTTTAGCGCCGCAGCTCCGCCACGCGCGGGTCCCGCGAGTCCGGCGCGGTGAGCCATCGCGCTGGGCCTGCTTCCGGGCGAAGGGCCCCATCGGATGCCGGCTTCGAGAATGCCCGGCTCGGCATCAGCCGAAGAACACGAGATAGGTCATGCGCCACACGCTCACGATGAAGGCGAGGAGCGAGAGGATCTTGCCCAGGTCGGAGAACCATGCCGTGCGCTCATGGCGTCCCCAGAAGAAGTGGAAGTGGCAGCAGGCCGCGCACTTCGACTCTCCTCTCCAATGAGCGTCACCGACAGCGAGCATACACCGTTCCGCCGCAGGTTGACACGCCCTTGCGACGGGAGCACGGGTTCTGTCGCGGGCGAACCGCACGCGCGTCGGACGGGCGGGCTACAACAGCAGTCCTTCCAGCTCTTCGAGATGCCCGATCACGGCGTCCGGCTCAAGGTCGCCCGGTTGGCGCGGCATGCGTTCGGGGGCGTCCCACTGCGTGGTCCAGACGACCCGCATCCCGGCCCGGCGCGCACCCTGCACATCCGCGAACCAGTTGTCACCGACGAAGAGGGCCTCGCCGGGAGTCAGCCTCATCCGGCGGAGAAGGAGGGCGAAGGGTTCCGGGTGCGGCTTCACACGGCCGATGTCGGCCGAGACCACGACGCACTCGAAGAAACCGGCGAGGCCGGTCCGCTTGAGGCTGGCGCGGATGGCCCCGCCGTCCGGGTAGTTGGACAGCAGCGCCAGGCGGAATCGCGCGGCCAGCCGCCGCAGCAACGGCGCGGCGTGGGGCGGCGCCTCCACGGCGGCGAGGAACGCGTCGTACCGCACGCGCAACAACTCATCGAGTTCGGCCCGCGTCGCATCGCGTCCGTAGAGCCGCCGCACGGCGCGCGCGGTGATCGAAGGCAGGTCGTTCTCGCGGAGACGCGGCGGGTCGCCGGCGTACGGGGCGAGGCGGTCTTCGTTCCGGATCCGGTGCAGCTCCGCGAAATCCATGGGGCCGAAGAGGCGCTCCAGGGCGTCCGCGAGCGCCCGGTCGCAGGCGTGGATCTGCGGCTCGGCGAACGGCACGATCGTGTTGCCGTAGTCGAACACGATCGCCTTCGCCGCCTCCGCGAGGCGGGAACGCCCGCCGGTGGATTCCTTTCGCATGCGATGGCCCGCCGGTCCCGCGGCCCCCAGCCGTAGAACGGCCGCGGTCCGACGGGGGAGGCGGATGATAGCGGATGGCTTCCGGCATGGGAAGGGCACATCGTCCCCTCCGCGCACGCGGGATTTGCGGCCGGCGCGCGCGCGGCGTATCGTGGGCGGGTGGGGCGGGATGGAACATGAGCTTTCTGCTGCTGGCGGGTGTGGCGTTCGGCGTGATGGTCCTGGCGGCGCTGGGCGTGGGGCTCGGCATCTGGCTGGGGCGTCGCAGGACCATCGGCGCGTGCGCGTGCGAGTTCGATGCCGACAAGGCCCGCGCCCGCGGCTGCGGCCGTTCTTCGTGCGGCGGGGAGACGGGCAAGGGGTCCTCGGCCTGACGCACGGCGCGCGACGGACGCTCATCGCTCATGGCCACACGCCATCGTCAGGACCGCGGAGTCCGTCACCGGTGCCTGGATGAGCGTCCAGCGCTGGTTCGACGGTTCTCCGTGACAGGGTCGATCGTATCCAAGAACGCGAACCGGTTGAAATCCGAGTCCCGTGTATAGATGGTCCTGATGCCGTTCTCCCGCATGAGGATGGCGGTATGGGCATCGAACACGAGGTTGCCGGCGATCCCCGGCACCTCGATGAAGACCTCGGCCGCCACGTGACGATGTCGATCGGTTTCTCCGAGGATCCGAAGCTGGGGAGCCGCGAGAAGGGCGTCAAGAAAGCCCCACGCGTCCGCAGGTGACAGCGGGCGAGTGAGCACGCGCGGGTGGGTGACTACGCGCAGAAACTCGTACACGATGCCCCATGTCACGTACCAGGGAGTGGATTGGCGGCGCCACTGTTCGATCAAGGCGCGGCATTGCCCGTGATCGGGCGAATCCCTGTCGGCGGCGTAGATCAGGATGTTGGTATCGACGACAAACACGGTCACCCTTCCATCACGCTATACAGGGCGTGTCGGTTGGCCACATCGACCCGCAATCCTCCGCTGCTGAACTCCGGCAGCGGCGGCAGATCGGCCGTCGTACGCTTGGGTTCGATGATGGTGCGCAGCGCAGCTTCGACCATCTCGGACATGGTCTGTCGGCGACGCGCCGCTTCGCGTTTCACCTCCCGCATGATCGCATCGCTGATCACCAGAGTCGTTTTCATATGGATAACCATATTGCGCGTACGGAATCCCGTCAAACGGTTTCTTCCCACGCCGGCGAGCCGTAACGCAACGGTCGCGGCCGTCCCATGCGTTCGCTCCAATTCGCCCGTTCAACCGGAATCAGGTGGCGGTCGCACCCCGCCTCACAGGACTCTGCTCACGTGCCGCCGCTTTCGACGGTCAGCATCACCGTCCACATGCGGGGATGGGAGAGGCGCCGGTTGACCTCGAGCAGGTGGGGATACTCCGAGGCCTCGAACACCGCGGGATCCAGGCGGACCGAGTGCGTGACCGTCATCTCCAGGCCCCCGTCCCGCGTGCCGGTGCGCGTGTCGAACCGCACCTCCCCGGCGGCCGACCGCCACTGTTCGTCGCGCGGCGCCATCTCGGCGCGAAGGAAGGGCGCCGGGGCGCGGATGCGGCACAGCGTGGTCGCCCTCGTCCGCCCGCCCATGTACAGCGGCGTCTTCCGCTCGTCGCCCCTCAGACCGAGCGCGTTGGCATCGGGATCGGGCAGGGTGAAGTACAGCCGCGGACCGTCGCGGATCGCATAGGGCTCCACGTCGACCTCGTATTCCTCGATCCCCGGATAGGCCTCAAGATCCGTCCGCAGGTCTCCGACCGCACGGGCGTTCTGGGAGAGGTCGGCGACCAGCTCCTGGTGGTGACGCCGCCGCTCCTCCGGCGGCATCTCGCGGAACCGCTTCACGAAACCGGCGTAGACCATGCCCTGATACCGGCGGGTCACCCGGATTCGCGCGGCGCCCTCGGCGTCGAGCCGGATGTCGTATTCCGTGTGAATTCCGGACGCTCCGGCCGCCGTCGGCTGCACCGTGTCCCACGTCCCGTCGGTCACGTCCAGGGCGTCGCATCCCTCGTGAGGCGTCGCGCCCGGCCGCGCGTACTGGTCGGTGTCGTTGAGGTAGATCGCCCCGCCCTCCGCGTCGCGCACGCGCACGAGGATGTCGTCGAAATAGCCCGCCTGCGGGGCGTCGCGATACGGACCTTGGACGCCGAGGCCCGCCGACCATCCGCAGCTTGGAACGAACTCCGGCTTCAATCCCGAGCCCTGCAACATCGCGTACAGCAGGATCGCCCGGTCGGCGGCGTGGCCATACCCGTCGCGGAGCGTGGTGTCGGCTGGCGTGAGCGCCGCGCGGGGCAGGGCGGTGAATGAGGGGCCGGCCAGGCGGATCAGCCGGTCGGCGGCATCGCGGACGGCGCGGACCTTGTCGACCGTGCTGCGCGCCCGCCGGGCGGCGTCGCGCCCCGCGCGCGCGGCCGCGCGCTGCCCAGTCGCGGCGGCCACGAGGGCCCGGTTGAGTTCCTCGCCGTGGGTCTTCCACGCGCCGGCGCTCACGAACACCGTCGGCAGGTGCGCCCACGAGGGGGGCATCTGGTCCTCGCGCGCGACGGCCGGCATGTTCTCCGCCGTCCAGCACAACACCTCCGCCCCCCCTTCACGCGAACGCGCGAACCGCGCCGCGCCGTCCGTCGCGTCGACAATCGAGTGCTTCAATCCCTCCGGCAGGCGGATGCGGACCGATCGGCGGGCGACGGGGTCATGCGTCCCGAAGGTCTCGACGGCGCCGAAGAACGGGCGGTCGCGACGCTGCTGCACGATGCGGTAAAAGATCGTGCTGCCGACCTGCACGCCGGGCAGGCTGGCGACGAGGATCTTCGCCGCCGGGTAGCGGGGGGCCCCGGCGACCCAGCCGGCGTCCATGAGGTTGCGCTCCTTTTCGGAGAGGTCCTGCACCTTCCCGTCGGGCGCCGTCACGCGGGCCTCCGCGATCTCCACCGTCTCCCATGCCGGGTTGTACTCGATCTTCACCTCGGCGTTCTTCTTCATGCCGGCGTAGGTCAGGACCTTCTTCCGGATCGTGGTTTCAACGTTCCACGTGTGGAGATCGGTCACCCGGATGTCGGTCGCGTGGTCGAGGATCTCCATGTCGGCCCCGTCGGCGGCGGGCGCGGCGGCCGGCGCTTCCTTCGTGGCAAACACGGGCCGCCGCCGGCGATCGACCTCGATCTGCTTCAGCACCTTCTTCAGCTCCAGGTACTGCTCCGGCGAGAACTCCACCGTGCGCAGGTCGAACGCCGCCTCCCCCTTCAGCGCGCCGCCGTCCATGCGGACGCTCCGGCTCCAGTGCAGCGTCGGGGTGTCGATGGGCCGCGGGTCGGGGAGCGACAGCGCGCGTCCCACGGCGTCGCCCGCCGCCACGTCGAGATGCTCGCGCACGCCGCAGGCGTAGTCGGTGACCATCGGGTACTTGCGCTTCTCCAGGCCGGCGGCGCCGAGGACGAAGTTCACCGCGCCCACCGCCCGCGCGAAGTGCGGCAGCGCGAGCAGGGCGGTATCCGCCCCGGCCGTGACGGTGTCGTCGGCTTCGAACTCCAGGCGGGCGGCGAGCGGCTGCGAGCGGTCCTGCATGTCCTGCGGCGCGAGATCGAATCCGCGCAGCCGGCCGCCCGGCACCACGGCCTTCACCAGCCCCTCGAAGAAACGCCGGCGCTCGTCCGGCTTCAGGCGGGCGAAGTGGCCGCGGTACATGTTGTCGTTCACGCCGGCGAAGCTCAGCGCGGCCTCGCCGGTCAGCCGGCCGCCGGCCTCCACGCGGCCGGTGGTGCGGACGAGGACCAGGTTGTTCTCCGCCGGCTCGATGGGCGAGGTCAGGAGCGGCTCGCCCTCGGGGGTCGCGACGAGGAAGCTGCGGTTGTTGCAGTAGGCCGGCAGGCGCTCGCGTGTGGTCTCGGCCGTCGGGTCCATGAGCACGAACTTGCCGTCGATGCGCGCGGCCGCGATGGCATGGTTGAAGAACGGATTGGGCACATCAGCGTCTTTCTTAGGGCCAATCATGATCAACACCGGGAAGCCCTCCACGCCCGCCAGCCTGAGCATCGCGGCGAGCAGGGCGGCCTTGTCGCGGCAGACGCCGTAGCGGTGGTCGAAGGTCATGCGCACGTCGTGCGGCTCGTAGCCGGGCGCCTCGGTCTCCGTCGTGATGCCCATGTAGCGGATCTTCTGCGACACGAAGGCGAACAGCGCCTCCACCTTGTGCAGGTCGTTCGTGCAGCCGCGAACGAGCTCCGCCGTCATGGTTTTCATTTCCGGCGTCACCGCGTCCAGGTGTGGCTTGCTGAGATGCCAATACCACCGCGACACGGTCGGCCAGTCGGGGATCGTGCTCACCAGGAGCCGCTGCACGACCGTGTGAAGGGCCGGCATGTCGGGCTCCTCGAACATGCGCGGCACGTCGCGGGCCTCCCAGCGGTGCACCGTGAAGCCGTCCCTCTTCTCCGCGCCATAGGTCACCGTTCCGGGCACCTCCGCCTTCAGTTCCTTGCGGGCAAGGGGCCGGGCGTCGGGCGCCCAGATCTCGTACACCATGCGCCGGATCGGGGCGGTGAATTCGAAGACGGTGTAGTCGCTGAACGTGTCCGGCATGCGGACGTGGTGTTCCTCGCGGCGGGTGACATAGCGGATGCAGTCGCCGATCTCGACCTCCGGCACGCCGGCCTGCAGGACCTTGTGATTCGGGTCGTAGATGTTGCTCGCCATCTGGCCGGAATCGATGGCCACGCGGCTCTGTTTGGCGACGTCGACGGTCACCGTCCGCCCGTCGGGCTTGAGGATCTCCAGCTTCTTGAGCTCGACCGTGCCGTAGGCGGCGGAAAAGGGGAACGAGAGCGAACCGGCCTCACGGCGTCCCTTCTCCGTGAGCACCTTGGAACACGAATCCTCCCACTGGACGTACGTGCCGTCGGGGCGGTAGGCCGTGCGCTGCACGCTGTCGATCACCACCTCGTCGGCGTCCGGAAAGGCGGCGGCGGTGACGCCCTTCGCCGCCGCGCGCGCGGCGGCGAGGTCGATGAGCCCGCCGGACCGGTCGTCGGTGTACACATCCGCGCGGGCGGTGAACGCGAGGGCCAGCAGAAGCGTCAAAGAGAAGGTTTTCATCCGATGGTGTCCGTGTTTATGATGCCGGCCAGTTTGAAGGGATCTCGGAACATGACAAGCGTTTTCGGCAGGGCGGGGAGACGGGTGTGCCTGGCACAGACGGTCATGGTGGTGTGGATATTGACGGCGGCGCGAACCGTCGCCGCTCCGCCCCCGGGCTATGCGCTCTCGTGGGCCGACGAGTTCGACGGCACGGCGCTCAACACGAACCTATGGGGGCCGCACAGCCCCGGCAAGCGGCGCAGCGCGGTGAACGTGATGGAGGCGGCGTCGGTATCGAACGGGCACCTGACGATCGCCACGTGGACCGAGGGCGACCGGCATCTCACGGGCATGATCCAGAACAGCGCCGAATTCGACCGCATGCGGGGCTACGTGGAGGCCCGCATCCGGTTCGACACGGTGCCGGGGATGTGGTCGGCGTTCTGGATGATGCCGCGGGGGCGGCTGGGCGATCCGCGCGGCGATCCCGCGAAGGGCGGGGTGGAGGTGGACATCGTCGAGCACCGGGCGGTGGACAAGGGGGGGAAGGACATCGCCGACTGCGCCCAGCACACCCTGCACTGGGACGGCTACGGCAAGGACCACAAGAGCAACGGCACGCTCGTAAACGATCTGGGCTTGCGGGAGGGATTCCACGTCTATGCGGTCGAATGGACCGACCGCGAGTACCGCTTCCTTGTCGATGGCCGCCAGACCTGGGCTTCCGGCCCGGTGTCGATGCGGCCCGAGTACGTCATCCTGAGCTCGGAGATCGAGGACAAGGGATGGGCGGGGGACATCCCCGCCGGCGGCTACGGCGCGCGCGCGGCGAGCCGGGCGCGGATGGTGGTGGACTACGTGCGCTACTACCTGCCGACCGGGGAGGTGAAGGCGGCGGCCGCGGCGCCTTCCGAGTTCGCGTGGGTGGGGGAGATCCCGGCGGACCTGTCGCCGCTGGCGCCGAAGATCGTCGACCTGTGCCGGGCGAAACTGCCGATGATGATCGATCTGCTCGGCGAACCCGGCTGGCAGCCGCCGGCGAAGGTGGAGATGCAGTTCTCCGAGCTGGGCGGCACGCCGGCCTGCGCCGCGGGAAACAAGATCCAACTGGGCATCTCGTGGTTCCGGTCGAATCCCGGCGACATCGGGTGCGCGGTGCACGAGCTGGTCCACGTCCTGCAGGCCTATCCCCGGCCGCGCCGGTCGCCGCCGGGCTCGGAGGTGCGATACACGAAGCCCGGCTGGCTGGTCGAGGGGCTGGCGGACTACCTGCGGTGGGTCGTCTGCTGCCCTGAACGCGGCGCCCTGCCCACGCACTTCAAGAACCGGAGCTACAAGGAGGCATACCGCACAGCCGCTGTCTTCCTCGACTGGATTGCCGGGCGGAACGGGAAGAAGGTCCTGACGTCGTGGAACGCCGCCCTGCGCGCTGGCGAGTTTCACGACGGCCTGATCGAGAAGGCGACGGGCAAGAAACTCGACGACCTCTGGGCGGAGTTCCAGGCGGCGAAGCCGTGACGGCGTTCGCCCCGCGTTCGCCGGGGTCGCTCCCTCGGCGCTCCGCTCTTCAGAGGCGCGGGGCGTTCGGGTCCCTTGCGCGGCTCTGTCTCACGGCGTGTCGACGCGGTAGAAGCGACGGGGGTGGTTGGTGGCGTCGGCGTCGGTGAAGAAGAACGCGCCTCCGGTGAAGGAGCCGGTGCTGATCGGTGTCCAGAGCGGCGGCGCGATCATCAGGTTGGTCGTTGCCATGATCCGGTATGGCTGACCCGTCGAGCCGGTTCCGCTGATCTCGAAGCTGCCGTTGGCGCCGGCTGCGCGGCCGAGGTCACGCGCAGGGTGCCGTCGACCGGCACGGACGCGGTGTCCCACCCGAGCGGGAAGGGGAGCGCGGGAAGGTCGTACGCCGTGAAGTCGCCGGAGTAGCTCCCCGCCTCGAACAGTCGGAACGCCTCACCCCCGGCGAGCGCGCCGTTGACGACGATCCTCAGCGTGCCACCGAGATTCACGCGGGTCAGACCGCTCACCTTGTCGACGCCGCTGTTGTTCGTGATGAAGAGCGTGCCGCCGCCGTTCACGGTGGCATAGACGGTCTGCGCCCCGCCGTTGTCCGCCCCCGTGCCCACGAACAGCGCGGTGGCCGTGGCGCCGGTGATGGAAAGCGTGATGCGCGATGGGATCTGGGTGGTGTGGAATCCGTTGGTGTTGCGGTAGCTCAATGACTGGATGGTCGACGCGGCGTCCACGATGTTGTTGGCCGCACCCCATGGCCCCGACGTGCCGGTCGCATCGTCGTCGATGAAGAACACGTCATCGACCCCGGACGGTGTGCCGCCGGACCAGTTTCCGGGGGTGGACCAGTTGTCATCCGCGCCCGCCCCGCTCCACGGAATCGCCGCGGCCGACGCCGGCTGTACGGACGTCGCGGCGAGGAGAGCGAGAAACGCCATGATCGGAGCGTGGTTGGATATTCTCATGGGTGCGGTCTCCGAAGGCCAAGAGTAGCAGGAATACCGCGCCGCGCGAGAGGAGAAACCCGTCATTTGGACTTTCATCGCTTCGGAAGCGGGGTGTAGGATGGGCGTGGAGAGTCGATGGCAGCCTGCATTCAATCGCGGGAAAGAACGAAGGGGTATGCGCCATGAACACGCGAAAGCCGAATACTCACCATAGGAGATACTTGTGGCTTGGAAGGGGGGCCATCGCCGGTCTTCTGTGTGTGGCCGGCACGAGTCTCTCGGCGACGTTTCCCATAGCTGATCAGGCCGGTCTTCACGAGATGGGCGGGGGCGTCGCCTGCGACGGATCCAACTATCTTGCCGCGATTCAGGGCGATGCCTCGGACCACGCCAGTGCCACAGCCCAGTTGCTGTCGCCGTCGGGCAGACCGATCGGGGGGAGGATCACCACCGGCCGGACCGGCGGCACGCCGGACGTCGCTTTCGACGGGAGCAACTACCTCATGGTCTGGCCCGATGACATGGCGGGGGAGGTTTCGAACAGGATCTACGGCATGTTCATCACCCCCACCGGCGCTTCGATGGCCGCGCCGTTCCCCATCGGCCCGACCTACGGGGTGGTCGACTTCAACTCGATGCGACCGCTCGCCTTCGACGGCTCCCGCTATTTCGTGATCTGGCAGGATTCGACCCTCGGGGAGGCGAACTCGGACATCTACGGGCGATTCGTCACGCCCGCGGGCGGATTCCCGGGCGGCGCGATCCCGGTCTGCACTTCGGCCGGGCCACAGCAGAGTCCTTCGGTGGCGGCCGGGCGAACGAACAGTCTTCTCGTCTGGATGAACAGGGCGAGTGCGGTTCCGGAGAGCTGGGACATCGGGGGGAGGTTCGTGGACGGATCGGGTGGCCTGAGCGGCATATTCCGCGTCAACCAGACGAACTCCCCGTGTCCCGACCTTGTAAACGCCGCCTTCGATGGCACGAACTACCTCGTCGTGTGGAGCACGGACCTCGGACCCGGAGGCACGAACGCGCCGGTCTGGGATGTCCGCGGACGCCTGGTCACGCCCGATGGCGGGTTCATCGGCCCCGAGTTCCCCATCGTGACGGATGCGGGCGACCAGATCTATCCGGCCGCGACGTTCGACGGCCTCAACTGCCTCGTGCAATGGACCGAGAAACCGCAGGCAGGAGATGCCACCATCCGGGCCCGGTTCCTCAGCCCCGCCGGCCAGCCGGTCGGCCAGGCGTTCACGGTGTTCACCTCCCAATCGGGCATGCCCCCGTTGATTGCCCGCGCCCATTTCGATGGACACCGGTTCCTGTCGGTCGCCACCATGGGGTCCGAGTTCGAGGCGCTCGACATCGATATCTACGGTGCGTTCATTCCGAGAAGCGGCATGGGAGGTCCGGGATTCCCCGTGCGGACGAACGCCCTCGCGGGATCGATGACCATCGGGGCCGCCTTCGACGGGACGAACTACCTGGTGGGCATCCAGGGAGACTCCGTTTCGCGCAACCACATCTGCGCGCAGATGGTGGACCGGAACGGCGGGCCGGTGGGGCCGAACATCTCCGTGGGAGGGACAGGCGGGGTGCCGTATGTCGCGTTCGACGGCGCGAACTACCTTGTCGTATGGCCCGACGATACGAAGAGCTCCGAGGAACACAACGACGACGACATCCTCGGCCGGCTGGTCAGTCGGGCCGGGGCGCCCATCGGGAGTGTGATCCCCATCTGCACCGCGCCGGAGATGCAGGGATTCGACCAGGTCAACTCGCTGGTCTTCGATGGACTCAACTACCTGACGGCTTGGACGGATGCCCGGAACGGGGATGACGACGCGAACATCTACGCCCGGCTCATATCGCCGGCCGGAGTGCTGACGGGCAGCGAGATCGCGGTCTGCACGCAGCCGGGCAAGCAGATGGGAGCGGCCCTGGCGAACGGTCGCACCAACTGTCTCGTGGTGTGGCAGAACAGGGTCCTGAATGTCGACCCCTATCCGAAGTGGCAGGTGGAGGGGAGGTTCGTCGGTCGGTCGGGGGAGATGGGTCCGATTTTCCGCATCAATCAGACGAATTCCGTCATCGACAATCTCATGGGTGTGGCGTTCGACGGCGCGAACTTCCTGGTCATCTGGGATGCGGACAGCGGTCCGGGCGGAGACGACGCGGAGGGCATCTGGGACATCCACGGACGCTTCGTCGCGCAGGACGGTTCCTTCCCCGGTAGCGAGTTCCCCGTCACGATGGCGCCGGGAGACCAGCATTTCGGAACGGTGCGTTTCGACGGAATCAACTACCTGGTCAGCTGGCACGACAGCCTGGACATGAACACCAAGTTCAGGTTCTTCAGCCCCGCCGGCCAGGCCGTCGGTGAGGCGTTCCATGTGTTCTCGCCGGACGGCATCCGGTTCCCGATGGCCGTCCTGGCGCTCTTCGATGGGCGCCGATTCATGGCCCTCGCGAACCTGATGGATGGCCTGGACTTCGCGACGGTTGAGGACCTCTACGGCGCGTTCATCCTGGGAAGCGCAAATGCCGCCCGCCTGGATCTTCCCCGCGGCCCCACGCTGCTCACAGTCACCGGCGTCCCCGGCCAGAACTACGCCGTTCAGGCGACTACGAACCTCTCCGGTGCGGGCAGTTGGACGGCCATCATGACCAACAACGCCGGCAGCGGCACATTCACCTGTTCCGACACCAACGCCGCCAGCCACCGTCGGCGGTTCTATCGGACCCTGAAGGTCCCGTAACATGGCCCGGCGCGCCATCCCCGGTTCCTCGTCGCCGGCGGAGCGCGATTGACCCATCCGACGGGTAGACGCCGTGTACGGAGCAGGATATGCTACCGGTGGACAGTGTCGGCGTGCAGCCATGATGCAGACGGCCAAAACAGGTCATTGGGCGGGCGCGGTTGCGGCGCTGGGGGTGTTCGCAGCCGGCGCCGCCGCCCAGTCGGTCATCATCAACGAGCTGCACGTCGATCCGGACGTGAAGACCGAGCCGGTCGAGTATATCGAGCTGTACAACCGCGGACCCGCCGCAGATCTGGGGGGGTGGAAGTTTGACCGCGGGGTGGACTTCACCTTTCCCCCCGGCACGGTTCTCGCCTCCAACGCCTATCTCGTGGTGGCGGCGAACCCCGCCGCCGTGATGGCCAAGTTCGGCGTCTCGGCCCTCGGGCCGTTCGAGGGGACCCTGGCCAACGAGGGCGAGGAGGTGCGCCTGGTCAACGGCGCGGGCGCCACGGTGGACAAGGTGGACTACGGCGTCGGGTTTCCCTGGCCCGTCGTGGGGGAGCCTCCGGGCTACTCGATGGAGCTGGTCAATCCGGGACTCGACAACGACCTCGGCGGGCACTGGCGCCCCTCCATCTCTTCGCCGGCCGGGGAATTCGAGCTGGTGCCGGCCAGCAACACCGTCGCCTATTTCAAGGGCTACTCCGAGGCCTCGACCCCGCGGGACGCCTGGCGGGCCACGAACTTCAACAGCAGCGGGTGGCTCACCGGATCCCTCCCGATCGGATATGGCGAGTCGTTCGTCATCACGCCGCTGGACGACATGCAGGGCAACTACCGCTGCTTCTTCGTGCGCAGAGAATTCGTGGTCGCGGATGCGTCGGACATCCAGTCGGTCGAGCTGGACGTGCGCATCGACGACGGGTTATGCGTGTGGATCAACGGCGAGTGGGCCGACACGTTCAACATGCCGAGCAACGACCCCCTCTACACGGATACGGCGAGCCAGGCGAAGGAGAACCTGAACTGGCAGACCCTGACCCTCTCCGGGTTCGACGGTCCCCTCAGGAACGGGACCAACGTGCTGTGCGTGCAGGTGCACAACAGCAGCCTGGGCAATAGCACCGACTGCGTTCTCGACATGCGTCTGCGCGGACGGAGCGGCGGGAGCAGCGGGCCGAGCCCGGGCCGGCGCAATACCGCCTACGCCGCCCACTCACCGCCGGCGCTGCGGCAGGTGGATCACACCCCTGAACAGCCCGCCTCCGGCCAGCCGGTCGTGATCACGGTGAAGGCCACCGACATCAACGGGGTGACCTCGGTCGTGCTGGACTACCAGGCGGTCGCACCCGGCGCCTATGTCAGTCTCACGGACGCCGCCTACACGACGGGCTGGACCACCGTGACGATGCATGACGACGGCCTGGCTGGCGATGCGGCGGCCGGGGACGCCGTGTACTCCGTGACGCTGCCCGGCGCCGTGCAGGTCAACCGCACGCTCGTGCGGTACCGGATCCGGGCGACCGACGGCACGGGGCTGAGCGTTCAAGCCCCGTTCGGCGAGGACCCCTGCCCGAACTTCGCCTACTTCGTCTACGACGGCATCCCGGCCTGGAGCGGCGCGGTGAAACCCGGCGACGCCGGGACGAACGGCGTGGTGGTGACCTTTCCCACCAACATCACCCGCTCGCTCCCCGCCTATCACCTGATCAGCAAGAAGACCGACGTGGAGAACGCCACGTGGTTCAGCCGGTACGGCGGCGAAGACTACCTGTGGACCGGGGCGCTGGTCTACGACGGGGAGGTTTACGACCACATCCGCTACCGCGCGCGCGGCGGCGTCTGGCGCTACGCCATGATCAAGAACATGTGGAAGTTCGACTTCAACCGGACCCATGACCTGAAGGTCCGCGACAACTACGGAGAGGCTTACCCCGTCCGATGGAGGAAGCTGAACCTCGGCGCCTCGATCCAGCAGGGCGACTTCTGGCACCGCGGCGAGCAGGGCATGTTCGAGAGCGTGGGATTCGAGCTCTTCAACCTGGTCGGAGTCGCCTCGCCCCACACCCAGTTCGTGCAGTTCCGGGTCATCGACGAAAGCGGCGAGACGGGCACGACGCAGTACGACGGCGATTTCTGGGGGCTGTACCTCGCGACCGAGCAGCAGGACGGACGGCTGCTGGACCAGCACGGCCTGCCGGACGGCAATCTCTACAAGATGGAGGGCGGGACCGGCGAGCTGAACAACCAGGGCCCCACGGCGGTCACGGACAAGTCGGACCTCAATACCTTCCTCAACACGTACCAGAACACCACGCCCGACGACGCCTGGTGGCGCGCGAACCTCGATCTCGACCGCTATTACAGCTATCGCGCCGTGGTCGAGGCGATCCACCACTTCGACATCGGTGACGGGAAGAACTACTTCTACTACCTGAATCCGACCAACGCGCAATGGCAGGTGATGCCGTGGGACCTGGACCTGACCTGGGCCGACAACATGTACGGAAGCGGCGCGGAGCCGTTCCGCGACCGCGTCCTGCCGCGGGCGGCCTTCAACCTGGAGTACAAGAACCGGCTGCGGGAATTCCGAGACCTGCTCTACAACACCGGCGAGACCTGGCGGTTCATCGACGACCTGGCGCGGCTGATCAACGATCCCGCCGGCGGGCTGTCGTTCGTCGACATGGATCGCATGCGCTGGGATTACAACCCGATCATGGACAACGGCGCGTATTCCTCATCGATCGGCAAGGCCCTGACCGGTCGCTTCTACTCGGGGAACGGAGGGAACATCATGCCCCCGACTCCGACGTTCGAGGGCATGGTCCAGAAGATGAAGAACTACGTCGTGACCCGCAGCGTGGTGATCGACAGCCTGGCCAGCGACTCGCAGACCCCGACGACGCCCACCGCGACCTACACCGGTCCGGACGGCTGGCCGGTCAACGCGCTTTCCTTCCGGTCCTCCAGCTTCAGCGACACCACCGGGAGTTTCGGCGCGATGGAGTGGCGGATCGGCGAGATCACCGACACGAACGCCCCCTGCTACGATGTCGGCGACCGCCCCCACTACGAGATCACCGCCGTGTGGGAGAGCGGCGAGATCGCCACGTACACCTCCGTCGTCGCCGTGCCGCCTTCCGCCCTCCGGTCGGGCCACACCTACCGGCTGCGCGTGCGGCATCGAGACAATACCGGCCGCTGGAGCCATTGGTCGCCCCCCGTGCAGTTCACGGCGGGCGAGGCGTCGAACGCCCAGCCGCTGCTGGAGTCGCTGCGGATCACCGAGGTGATGTTCAACCCGGCAGGCGGCGGGGACTACGAGTTTATCGAGTTTTTCAACCGCAGCGCCACCAACGCGCTCGATCTCGGAGGCGTGCTCCTGAGCGAAGGGGTGGAGTACGCGTTCCCCGCGGGCACGACGCTGGCGCCGGGGGCGTATGTCCTGGTGGCGCGCGCGCCCGGCGCGGCCTTCAACGCGTACTACGGCCTCACGAACGTGACCGTGCTGGGCCCGTTCGCGGGAGGGTTGTCCGACAGCGGGGACCGGATCCGCGCGGAGACCGCCGGAGCCGGGACCGAGATCGCCGACTTTACCTACGGGGATGGGCGCGGCTGGCCCGCGGCGGCCGACGGGGCGGGGCATTCGCTGGTGCCGTTGCTGACCGATGTGCAGACCGACGGGCGGTTGGATCTGCCGTTCCACTGGCGCGCGAGCGCTTACCTTCGCGGGTCGCCCGGGGCCGCGGATCCGGAGCCGCCGGAGGGCGTGGTGATCAACGAGTTCGCCGCCCACACGGATTACAGCAACCCCGCGCACCCGGAGTACGACTCCAACGACTGGATCGAGCTGTTCAACCGCGGATCCCAGGCCGTGTCGCTGGGCGACTTCTACCTCTCGGACGATCCGGCGGAACCGGACAAGTGGGCGGTTCCGTTCGGCGTGCTGTCGCCCGGCGGGCGGGTGAGTTACGACGAGGTGACCGGCTTCCACAGTCCGATCACCAGCGGCTTCGGCCTGGACAAGGCCGGCGAGCAGGTCCTGCTCTCGCATCTGCCCGGCGGGGCGCCCGGGCGCGTGGTCGATGTGATTCGCTTTGAGGGCCAGCCCAACGGGCGCACGACGGGCCGGTATCCTGACGGGGCGGACGACTGGCGGCTGATGCCGCCGACGCGCGACGCGGCTAACCGGTGCGACGGGCCGCCGGAGATCGTCATCCGCGAGATGGTCTTCCACCCGGTCGGCGGGACGAATGCCCTGGAGTACATCGAGCTGTTCAATCCGTCCGCGACGGGCGTGACCCTGGAGACAACGCAGGGGACGTGGCGCCTGGCGGGCGGCATCGATTTCGTCTTCGCGCCCGGCACGGTCATCCCCGGCGGCGGGTCGCTCCTGGTCGTGTCGTTCGATCCGGCCGACGCGGCGGCGCGCTCGGCCTTCCTCCAGGCCTACGGTTTGTCCGGCGATGTGGCCCTCGCGGGACCGTTCGGCGGGCAGCTCTCCAACACCGGCGAGCGGATCTCGCTGGAGTACCCGCTGGAGCCCGATCTGCCGGACACCACCGTGCCGTGGGTGATCGTGGACGAGGTCTATTACGGGCTGGGCGATCCGTGGCCCGAGGGCATGGAAGGGCAGGCCCTCCATCGCGTCGACGCGGCCGCGTCCGGAACGCTGTCGAGCAACTGGTGGCGGTTCGCGCCGTCGCCCGCCAGCCGCACGGCCCCGCCGTGGCTGTATCCGCGGGGATCGGCCCCGCCGTTCGAGTTCGAGTGGACCGCCGCGACCGGCGCGGCGTACATCGTGGAGCAGACCACCGACCTGGTCACCGGCGCCTGGGGCCGCTGCGGGCAGGTCCTCTCGCCCGGCCCGGTCTGGTACCGCGATGCCGACTCCGCCGTTCCGCGGAGGTTCTTCCGGGTTCGCGTCGTGGAGTGACCGTGCCGGATGGCGTTTCTGCAACCGCAATTGGATGGCGGGCGCAGGCCCGCCCTGGCGTCGCTTCCGGCGAGCATCGCAGGAAGGGCCGAGCGGGTCGCAACACAGATGCCGCGGCGCCCACATGCCTCTCGGCACACTTTTCAAAGTGTGAGCCCGCCTTAAGATGGGTACAGCATGAAACACGCGTGGTGGTTTGCGCTGGTGTTGGCCTGCAATGCGGCGGCTTCGCCAGAGGCCGACAGCGTGGACGTGGAGCCGGTCTGGTCCGCGCACCCCGTCGGGTTCTGCCTGCTCACGCGCGCACCGCACCAGTTCGTTGCCTACTACGATGCCGAGCGTCGCATGACGGTCGCCCAGCGCCGGCTGGACACCAACGCGTGGACCTTCATCCGCCTGCCGTCGACGCTGGGGTGGGATTCGCACAATTACGTCACCATGATCCTCGACCGCGAGGGGTTCCTGCACGTCTCCGGCAACATGCACTGCGCGCCGCTGGTGTATTTCCGCGGCGGGAAGCCGCTGGAGGCTGCGTCGCTCCGCCGCGTGGAGGCGATGACCGGCGAGCGGGAGCGCCGCGTGACCTACCCCGTGTTCTTGCGCGACAAGGCCGGCCGCCTCATCTTCCGCTACCGCGACGGGTCCAGCGGCAACGGCGACGACCTCTACAACGTTTACGACGAGAAGACGAAGACTTGGAGCCGTCTCATGGACCAGCCCCTGGTCAGCGGGCGCGGCCTCATGAACGCCTACTGCACGGTGCCGGAGCGCGGACCCGACGGGCGGTTTCACATGATCTGGGTCTGGCGCGACACCCCCGACTGCGCGAGCAATCACGATCTCAGCTACGTCCGCAGCGATGACCTCGTGCGCTGGACGGATTCCTCCGGCCGGCCGCTCGCGCTTCCGATCACGATCGAGACCGGAGAGGTGATCGATCCGGTGCCGGCGGGCGGCGGCCTCCTGAACTCGAACCGTCAACTCGGATTCGACCACCATGGCCGGCCGGTAGCGACCTACCACAAGTACGACGCGGCCGCGGATCTGCACATCTACGCCGCCCGGCGCGAAGAGACCGGCTGGCGGATCGTGCGGGTCAGCGACTGGAAGGGCTATCGGTGGGAGTTCAGCGGAGGCGGATGTATCGTGGCGGAGGTGAATGTCGGCGCGGTGCGTCCGGTGGGCGGGGACCGGCTGGCCCTCTCGTACCGCACCGGCCGCGGCTCGGGGACCTGGGTGCTCGACGAAGCGACGCTGAAGCCGATCCCCGGCGCGACCGTCCCTGCAGAGGGGCCGGTTCTGCCGGCGGCGGCGCGGAAGGTCGAGTCGGCCTTTCCGGGCATGCAGAAGCACGTGCGGGAGGATACGGGGGAATCGCCCGACGCCAGGTATGTGCTCACGTGGGAGACGCTCGAGGCCCATCGCGACCGTCCTCGCCCACCGCCCCTGCCTGAGCCGTCCATGCTGCGGGTCATCCGTGTGACGCGCTGAACTGGCCTGCGGCCCGGTGTGTTCGCGAAACCCGGCTGTTTCCGGCCATTCGTTCGGCACACAGGCGGATCGAGCGGCGTGGAGCGCGACCTCCAGGCGCGTTTCCTCGGGTCGTTCACCCGGCTCCGAACGCCGCTCGGAGATCGGCGTCCACCCGGCAGCGTACCTGTGGGAGCGGGTTCATCCCGCGATTGGCAGCCAGGATTGGGCACACCTCCTCCTCTCCACCTTCTGCTCACCATCGTAATCTTGATCGTAATCGCACTCTCCTCAGCCCCCGTCCCGATTCGCGTTCGATTTCGCGCGCTACAACCACTGGCATGGCAGCCCGTGGCGCTACGTCGTGGACGGCACGGAGCACATCATCCGGGAGACCGGCACCGCCGACCCCGTGAACGCAAAGGCCTCGCTCACGAATACCGTTTTCCTGCCGGAAGGACTTCTCCCGAAACCCCTGGCGCGGACGTGGTCGGACACCAGGGGCGCGAACCTGGTGTTGCTCGATACGCGCGGCGTGGAAGGGAGCCACGATGGGACCGGCGGTTTCGTGGGGACCTCGTTCATCTTCTCCGACCGCGCCGTGCTCAACACGCTGGAGGGCGAACCGTGGTTCTTCTTCGCAACCTCGGCGTGATGCTTCGACGCACGCTCGACTTCTCGTTTCCCAACCAGCGGGCGGAGGTCTTAATTACCGACGCGAGTCGTGGCGAGATGAAGGAAGCCGACTGGAAATCCGCCGGCGTGTGGTATCTCGCGGGCGGCAACGCCTGTGTTTTCTCGCGGTCGAAGGACGAGCGGGGAGCGACCCTGCACATCGTGCAGACCTCGAACCGTCGCTTCCGCTACGACGCGTTCTGCTTTGTCATGCCCGACTTCACCCCGGGCGATTCAGAGTGACTCAGCGGGGCATCTTCACCCTCCTGGCCCGGTTCATTGCGGGACTTCAATCCGATAGAAGACATTGCTCCCGAAACCGGGTTGGGGATCCGCGTACGATTGCATGTCATCGCTCGTCGGCGTGCGCGGGTTGATTCCGTTGGGCGCCGGACCGTTGGGCGCCGGCGACCACTGGAACAGATCCCAGGAACGGTTCACCCGGTACGTGACGCCCGAGGCGCCCCACCAGGAGATCCCGGGCAGATCCTCTTCAAAAGTGACCCCGCTCACGCGGAGATGGTCGTTGGAATTCAGCGGATCGGTGCGGCAGCGCTGCTCTTCCGGATCGGTGAAGCCGTCGCCGTCGGTGTCGCTCACAGCGTTCGCAGTAGCGGGGTCCATGAGGTAGCGAACTTCCCACCCGTCCGTGAGGCCGTCGCCGTCGGTGTCGGCGTCCGCCGGATCGAGCGAGGCCCGCCATTCGCCGAGGTTGAAGACGCGGTCGTGGTCGGGATCGTCGAGCGCTCCGTAGGCGGTGGTCCCGAGCCGTTCGCGCTCCCACGCATCCGGCAACCCGTCCCTGTCGTAGTCGCCGACGTAGGTGTACACCACCAGTCCCGCGGCGCCATCCAGAACATAGACGCGGTCGGCAGTGGCGAACAAATCCCGCACCTGCATGTCGGCCGACGACTGGGCCACGACGGAGGTCCAGACTGTCGATGCGCCGTCGTAGAGACTCAATCCGCCGCCGCTGCTCATGAAGAAATCCCGTGCCGCGAAGACGAAGCCGCCCTCGTTCTGCAGTGCCGTGACCGGCGCGTTCCCCGGCAGATCGTTCGTCACGATTACAGAGGGCGCATCCGGGTCGGTCACGTCGATGGCGCTGACATGGTTTTGCCACGCGAGAAAGACAGCCCCTTCTCCAGTGGCCACGCGGTGACCCTGATAGCCCACGGGAAGCGGCAGGGTGCCGCGCATGAGCGGGGCGGACGGATTCGAGACGTCGATGATCCCGAATTCTGCGTCACCGCCCGCAACGTAAAGCAATGAGCCCGCACAGACGGCATCATGGCATCCGTTCGAGGTAATCAGAAAGCCCAGGAAGGGGTCGGGATTTTCACCCGACGCATCAAGCACCTGGAAGTTCTGTACGGCATCATAGAGGGTTAGAAATGCCAGGTTTCCGTTCGCGGCAGCCCGGGAGACTCGCACGCCGGCATATGCATACCGATGCAACCCGACAAGATGGAAAGGATCCGCCGCGGCGTCGAAGACCACGAGTCCATTGGTTCCATCACACGAATAGACCCGGTTGCCGTCTACCGCGATGTCATAGGTGAAGTCTCCGCTGTTCCAGGAGCTGGCCTCGACCGGATGGTCTGGATCGGTGGCATCGATCACGTGGAGTCCGTCGGCCCCGCGGGCGACGTATGCGGCGTGCCCGATGGCCGCGACCCGGTCCCAGGTACCTGTGTAGGCTGGATAAACCCCGCGTCGGGTCAGGGTCATGCGCGCGATGACGTTCGTGTCGAGCGGGTCGTACCCGAACTTGGCCGACCATCCGTCGGGCAGGGAGTCGCCGTTGCTGTCGGCGTTCACCGGCGAGGTGCCCAACGCAAACTCCTGCGTGTTGACCAGGTAGTCTCCGTCGGGATCCGCCGTCGCGTCCGCCGCGGACCACGGGTCGAGGCCGTGGGCGCGCTCCCAGGCGTTGGACATGCCGTCGCCGTCGTTGTCGCCGGAGACCTCGAGCTGCCAGGATGCGAGCACGTTGTTCCACAGCCCGTCGGAGACGCGCACGGCGAGTCCGTGGACGCCCGCATCGCCCCACGCGGTCGCATGAAGGTGATTCGTGGGCTGGCTCGAAACCGGTGTGCCGTCCAGTTCCCATGTATAGGCCAGCGGCGCCCCCTCGGGGTCTGCGGCCTCCAGCGCGAAGAGCCGGTTTGTCTGTTCAGGCATGAACACGTTCGCCGCCGCGGGGTCACGCAACGTGGCATAGGGAGGCCGGTTGGGATTCTCCTCCACGAGCAGCGAGACGGTATTCGTTCCGGTCGAACCCCACGCATCGACCACGGCGAACGTCGGCGTGAAAGCCCCCTCCTCGGTCGGTGCGCCGGTGAGATGGCCGTCGGCGGACAGGACGAGGCCGCCGGGCAGGCCGTCCACCACGCTCCACGCGGCCGGCGTGGCGGCATTCGAGGACGTCAGTGAGGTTGCATAGGCGACCATGCCCGTGGCGTCGGGCAAGACGACCGGCGCGATGCCGAGCGGCATGCGGGAGTAGACGATGACGTCGTCGGCGACCAGGAATCCCTGCGTGTGCGCCTCGAAGCGGAGCTTGAACGGGGTGCCCGGTGGGATGCCCGCGGCGGCGAGAAATGGATCGAGCACCATGTCGGCGCTGTGCCACGAGCGCCAGTCTTCGCTTGCCTCTTCGAAAGCCACCAGCTTGTGCCAGGTGACGCCGTCGGCGCTGAACGCGACCCCGTCACCGCCGGCGAGGCGCGTATAGGTGTCGGGCATCGGCGTGGTGGACAGGTAATAGTAGTAGGCCCGGAAGCGCAGCACGAGGTTGGTGGCGCCAGCGGGGTCCACAGCCAGCATCGCGGTCGAAGGCGAATCGCTGGAGAGTGGGCGGTCGAGCCGGAGGGAGCTGGAGGAAATCCTGGCATCCGCATGGGTCGCCCAGGCGGAGAGGTCCGTGGCGAAGTGATCCTGAAAGGGCAGCGGCTGTCCGCGGTCGTCATCCTGCACGAGGACCGTGGCCGTACCTTGAATGCCGACGACGAAGCCTGCCGAGGGGGCCGAGAGGTCCACGTGGAAGACCTCGTTCGACTCGGCGGCGGCATCGTTCGACAGCGTCACGTGGACCGTATTGGAAACCTGTCCCGGGTCAAAGGAGAGGGTTCCGGACGTCGCGGTGAAGTCGCTCCCTGCGACCGCCGTTCCATTCCGGGTGGCGTAGGCCACCGAAGCGGCGCCGGCGGTGTTGCCCTTGCGCAGGACGGTCAGGGCCAGCGTGCCGTCGTACTCGACGCACAGGTGCTCGGCTGTCTCGAAATCGAAACTGGGGGAAAGGACCTCGACCAGGTCCAGTTGGAGCCAGGAGTGCTCGGCGGGATTCGTATTGCCCATGCTGAACCGGATCCGCATGCCGTCGGTGTAGGCCAGCCCGAGAGTGGCCAGAAGGGGATCGAGGGCGATCTCGAAGAGTTGGAACGTATGGCCCACGCCCTCCAAGGTCGATAGGCCCTGGACCTTGTGCCAGGTGGTTCCATCGGCCGAGAGCGCCACGCCTACGTAGCGCCCGTGCCCCGTGAAGGTGGAGGGCATGACCATGTCGGCATTGTCACCCCAGTCGCGCGTGCGGGCGGCATGGAATCGGACGTAAACATTGGTTCTGCCCGCGAGATCGATCGGGAGGGTCAACTCCGCTAGGCCGTTGTTGGAATACATCCCGCTGCACGTTAGCAGCGCGAGCCGGTCGCCCTCGGGCGGGTCGAAGTTCGCGTTGACCTCCACTCTGCCGTTCGCCTCGGTGTAAACCTCCCAGGCGGGATTGAACACCCCCGATTCGAAACCGCAACGGACTGGGAAGACCATCGATTCTTCGTTGTCATGAATATTTACCTGGCATTGCGAGAGCAGTCCCAGGTCGACTCCCACCGGATCGCGCAGGGTGACCGTGAAGGTCCGCACGGAATCCTCGATGGCATTGTCGAATGTGTTCACGGCAAACTGGTTCGTCAACTGGCCTTCGGCGAAATCGAGCGTCCCGGTCGCGGCGATGTAGTCCGTGCCGGGGACGGCCGTGCCCGCAAGGGTGGAATACGCGACCGAGCAGGCGGCGAGGCTGGGCCCCTCGCGCACGACCGTGAGCACGGCGTTGCTTCCCTCGGTCACGTCGACTGCTCCCTCGCGGAACGAGAGGGTCGTGCCGACCACGGCGAGGTCGTCCAGGTACATGTACGTCAGGTCGCCGGTGTCCGCGCTGGCCTGGAAGCGGAGGTACAACGGCTGGCTGTAGTCCAGGCCGGCGGCCGCCACCGCGGCATCCAGATCGAGGGTTCGCTGCGTGTAGTTCGTCGAGAGTCCGTCCGCCTGCGTGGTCGAGGCGAGCCGGAACCAATGGACCCCGTCGGCGCTGAACGCGACCCCGTTGCCCAGGCAGGTGTTCGTGAAAACCGCCGGAAGCGGCACGGTATGTCGTTGAGGCGTGGAACTCATGTGCCAGAACGAGCACGAGACCCCCGAGCGGCCGGAGAGGTCGAGCGCCAGGTCAACCCGTCCGGGGGCGTTGTTCGGTCGTGGGGTGAAGCGGAGATGAACCTTGCCGCTGTGCGGGGTGAAGAGCGTGGTGCTGAGGGCGTTGACCCGGTTGCGCCACCGCGCGTCCAGATAGCCGAACTCGAAGTCGTCGGTGTAGGGAACCTGGCGAACCGTGTTGGTCGACAGACGCGTAACGAACCCTTCTTGGTTCAATCCCTTCACCGGTTGGAAGGCCCGGGCGACGGGAAAGGCGTTCGAGCTGGTCCACCCGCAGATCAGGACATCCCCATCCGCCGTCACGTGAACATCCTGAGGGTTGTCGCCGCCCCCTCCGAAGACGGCGATCTCGCGCCAGGCCGAAGCATCCTGGGCAAGCCGGGCATAGAGGACGTCGCGCCCCTTGGGCGGCATCCCTTCCCATCCGGAGGTGGCGATCCAACTGCGCGTCCATCCCGCAACCACCGCCTCGTCGTTCGCGTTCACATCGACTGCGACGAGGCCGTCGTCGGTGGACTCGCCCCCGAGATAGGTGGAAAACGGCAACGACTGGCCATCGGGGGAGAACCGGGACAGAAACCCGCGCGCCGACACGCCGCTCGGTTCGAGGGCGCCGGCCAGGGGAAAATCGGTGGAAGAGGTATGTCCGGCCACGTAGATCCGGGACGCACTGTCGACCGCCACACCGTAGGCGAGATCGTTGCTGGATCCGCCGAGGTAGGTGGAGAAGTCGAGGCTCCAGTCCGAGCGTTTGAGCTTCATGAGAAACGATTCCCATCCGCCGGCGCTGACCGGCTGGAACGCCCGGTATACGGGAAACGTATTGGTGAGTGTCACGCCCACGACAAGCATGTTGCCTTGCGGATCCAGGGCGATGCCGTTGACATCGTCCCATTCGTTCAAGGTTCCCAGGTAGGTGGACATGAGCACGGTCCGGTCGGGCGCGAGCACCGTCAGATGGTTCCGTCCCGGCGCCGTTTGGAAGGCGTTGACCAGGGGAATGTCCGAAGACGCGGTGTGGCCTGCGATGTAGCAGTTCCCGGTATCGTCGAGCGCCAGGGCGCTAAGTTCATCCTGACCATTGCCGCCCAAGAGGGTGGACCATGCCAGCGAGGAACCGTCGGCCGACAACTGGATCAAGCACTCGTCCGTGCTGCCCTGCAAGATACTGCGGATTGGATGGACGAGCGGAAAATCGGCCGACGTCGTGTTCGCGCCGACGTAGATCGTGCCGTCCGCCGCGACCGCGACCGCGACCGCGGGACGCTCGAAGCCTGAACCGCCGACATAGGCGAGGAACTCGGCCTGCGATCCGTCGGCCGTGAGCTTGCAGACAAAGAGGTCTGAATTCCCGGCGGGTGCGCCGTTGGGCTCGACGTTCAGGAAGGAGGCCGAGTACGTGTAGCCCGCAATGACGATCCCGCCATCCGGCGTATCGGCCACGGCATAGGCGCAATCGGATCCGTCGCCGCCCAGGAAGGTCGAGAACTCGACGACGGGGTCGATGATCAGGGCGCGGGACGGATCCCACGTCTCCACCCGGAAGCTGACTTCCCCCTCGTCGGCGAGGCGGTACGAACCCGCGACGGAAACACGGCGGTCGCCGTCCAACTGGTAGATCACCGGCGCGCGATGTCGGACGAATCCGGCGGGGGTGCGCAGCAGGAGGCCGCCGTCCTCGTCGAGCGAAAGATCCCGCACGCCGTCGAAACACAGGCGGATCGCCGACGGATCGGCGCCAGGTCGCACGATGAAGTCGTATTCGAGATGCCCGCCGCTCCCGTAGCAGACCAGGTCTACACCGGCGTAGACCTCGCGCCAGATCACGCGTTGGCATGTGGGCACGTTCCGGATCCAGCGTTCCGGATCGTTTCCGCGAAAGTAGTGTACCCGCGTGGCGGACGGCGCGTCCCCCTCGGGCGGCACCCGGTTCGCGTTCGCGAGGCGCATACGGATCGGGTCCCCTCTGCGGGTGGAGTGGAGGATGACCTCATCCGTCTCGCCCAGCAGAAAGAACGAATCCCCTTGCCGGGCAACATACCCGAACGCCGCGGGCGCCTGGCCAAGGTTGTGCTCGAAGCAAATCGGTATCGCCTTGCCGGAGACGGCCGAACCCGTCGCCCCTGTGCCCAAGGGCCCGGCGGACGCGTTGTCCCCCAGAACGGCGCAATGGATCGCAAGAACGGCTCCGAAATACCGGATGTCCCTCGCTCTGGTCCAAATGTGTGCCAGCGACAACGCTTTGCTCATTCCTGCACCTCCGTCCTGGGCGTGAAGCATAACGTCGATGCGAATGACCTGTCGATCGTGAATTCCTCAGCCCAAGGCGGCGGGCCGCACCCCACCGATCCTGACCGCTCGGGCGTCAGGAGGCCCTTGTTCGGACCCGAATCGGCGTGTCTTGCCGTGGCCGACCGCGGACAGGGGCGCTCCGCATGCGGAAGGTCGCGGTTCGTGGGAATCCGCGGCGCCTGCCGTGGATTCCCGCCTTGCGGAGGGGGCGCGGCGTGGTCTAGGTTGCACGCCATGAATCCTCATCGACGCACCGTGCCCCGGCGCGGACTCTGGTTCGCAGTCGCGGCCCTGGCGTGCTTCCCCGTCGGCGCCGCCCGCGCGGACCGCACCACGGTCTCTCTCGACGGCATCTGGCGCATCGCCGACAGCTTGTCGGCCGAGGACATGCCGTCCGACTTCCCGCACGCCGTCCCCGTGCCGGGACTGGCGAACCTCGCGACGCCGGCGTTCACCCACGTCGACGCCTTCCTCAGCCGGGAGCAGCTCGCCAACCGCATCCGCTCCAAGCTCTCGCCCGACACCTGGCTCACCAACTACTGGACCGGCAAGGTGGACCAGCCGCGCAACTACTTCTGGTACCGGAAGACCTTCCGGGCCGCGCGCCCCCATGCCGTGGCCCTGCTCAAGATCAACAAGGCGCAGTTCGGCACGGCGGTGTGGCTGAACGGACAGAAGCTGGGCGAATACGCCGGTTGCTTCACCGCCAGCTACTTCCCGCTCGGTCCGGCCCTCCGATGGAACGAGGAGAACACCCTGGTCATCCGCATCGGCGCCCATCCCGCCGTGCTGCCCGACACGTATCCGACGGGCTCCGACTTCGAGAAGATCAAGTGGACCCCCGGTATCTACGACAGCGTGTCGGTGATCTACTGCAACAACCCGGTGATCGAGACCCTCCAGGTCGCGCCCCGCATCGCCTCGGGGGAAATCGTTGTGCAGACGCGATTGAGCAACCGCAGTGACGCTCGCGTGACCGCGCCCCTGGTTCACACGGTCAAGACGTGGAAGGGCGGGAGAAAGGTCGCTTCCGCGCCCGCCGAAACGGTTGTTCTGCAGCCCGGGGAGGAGAAGACCCTCACCCAGACCATCAAGATCCCCGAGGCGCACCTCTGGTCGCCCGAGGATCCGTTCCTCTACGTGCTCGAGTCGGGCACGGGCGGCGATTCGCTCGCGACGCGGTTCGGCATGAGGGAGTTCCGTTTCGACGGCGCGAGCCGGCGCGCCTGGCTCAACGGCAGAATCTACTACCTGCGCGGATCGAACATCACCCTGCACCGGTTCTTCGAGGACCCGTTGTGCCGCGACCTGCCCTGGAACGAGGGCTGGGTGCGCAGGCTCCTCGGCGAGCTGCCGAAGAAGATGCACTGGAATTACTTTCGCTTCTGCATCGGACCGGTGCCCGACCGCTGGCTCGACCTCTGCGACGAGGAGGGGCTGCTGATCCAGAACGAGTTCTTCGTCTGGACCGGCGGACCGGGCTGGTACAAGGGCTACTCCCGCGCGCATGACCCCGACGAGATGATCCGGCAGTACAGGGATTGGATGCGCGACAACTGGAATCATCCAAGCGTTGGAGTGTGGGACGCCAACAACGAAACCAAGGACGACCTCTTCGGCCGCGCGATTATTCCCGCCGTGCGTCCGCTGGACCTTTCCGACCGCCCGTGGGAGAACAGCTACAACCCGCCGGCCGGCCCGAACGATCCGGTGGAGTATCACCCGTATCTCATGATCGACGGTCACTTCGGCCAGCTCACGTTCAAGATGAGCGATCTGGAGGGCATGGACGGCAAGCCCAAACCCGGCGCCCTGCCGTCGGACCGGCACGCGCCGCTCATCAACGAGTACGGCTGGCTCTGGCTCAACCGCGACGGGTCGCCGACCCGCCTGACGGAGAACGTCTACGCCCAGTTGATGGGCACGAACGCCACCGTGCGCGAGCGGCTCGACCTGTACGCCTACCTGCTCGGCGCGAAAACGGAGTTCTGGCGCGCCCACCGGCAGTTCGCGGGCGTCATCCACTTCGTCTATCTCACCTGCAGCTATCCCGGCGTGTACACGGCCGACCACTTCAGCGACGTGACGAAGCTCCGTCTCGATCCGGCGTTCGCCGACTACCTGGGGGAGGCGTTCAAACCGCTGGGGGTGTACGTCAACTTCTTCCAGCCGACGCTGACCGGCGGCACCCACCGCGCCTTCACGGTGATGATGGTCAACGACGAGGACCGTCCCGCCCGAGGTGTCCTGTCGCTCTCGCTCGAGTCGGGCGAGGGCAGGGAGCTGGCACGGGCGGAGCGGCGATTCGACATGAAGGAATTGGATGATGCCCGCTGGGAGCTCGCGCTGGATATCCCGGCGGGGGCGCCAGGACCCTGCCTGCTGAAGGCGGTGGCGCGGCCGGACGGGAAGCCCGCGAGGGAGGCCACGCTCAGCCGCCGGCGCGTGAGCCTGGAAAGGACCCGCAGATGAACAGACGTCGGTCGATGGCGTGGGTGCTGGCGGGCGCCCTGTGCGGCGGCGGTTCCGGTGCGGGCGGCGCGGAGCCGGCATCGACGCGCCCCAACGTTCTGCTGGTGTGCGTCGATGACCTCAAGCCGCTCCTCGGCTGCTACGGCGATCCCCGCGTGAAGTCGCCGAACATCGACCGCCTGGCCGCGCGCGGCGTGCTCTTTGAGCGGGCCTTCTGCAACCAGGCCGTCTGCGCGCCGTCGCGCAACGCTCTGATGACCGGCCTGCGTCCCTCGTCGATCGGCATCTACGACCTGGGGACCCACTTCCGCCGAGGCGTGCCGGAGGCCGTCACGGTGGCGCAGTACTTCCGAAAGCACGGCTATCGCACCGAGGCGATGGGCAAGATCATGCACGTCGGGCACGGCAATTTCGAGGACGCCTCCTCCTGGACGGTGCCGCACTGGAGGCCCCGCGGCGGCGGCTATGCGCTCAAGGAGAGCCAGGCGGTCGTTCAACGCGAACTCGCGGCCGCACGGGAACGCGGCGTTCCGGAGAGCCGGATCGCCGGCTCGTCGCGAGGGCCGCCGACCGAATGCGCGGACGTGCCGGACGACACCTACGGCGACGGCCTCATCGCCGCCGAAGCCGTGCGCCGTCTCGAGGCCGCCGCGAAGAAGCCGGACGAGCCGTTCTTCATCGCCGTCGGTTTCCTGAAGCCGCACCTGCCCTTCGTGGCGCCGAAGAAGTACTGGGACCTCTACCGGAAGGACGACTTCCCGCTACCCGCGCTCAGGCATCCTCCGGAAGGAGCGCCGGAGTTTGCCCCGACGACGTGGGGCGAGCTGCGGCAGTACAGCGACATCCCCGCCACCGGCCCGCTCACCGACGATCTGATCCGACACCTGATCCACGGCTACCACGCGGCCGTGAGTTTCATGGACGCGCAGCTCGGCCGCGTGCTGGATGCGCTGGACGCGACCGGCCTTGCGAAGAACACGGTCGTCGTGCTCTGGGGCGACCATGGCTGGCATCTCGGCGACCACGGGATGTGGTGCAAGCACACGAACTACGAGCAGGCCGCGCGCATCCCCTTCATCGTCGCCGCCCCCGGCGTGGGGAAGGCCGGCATGAAGACGGGCGCCCTGGCGGAGACGGTGGACCTCTATCCCAGCCTGTGCGAGCTCGCCGGGCTCCCGATGCCGGCGGGCCTGGACGGCTCCAGCTTCGTCGCCGCGCTCAAGGATCCGTCGGCCAAGACCAAGGACGCCGTATTCCACGTCTATCCGCGCGGCGCGCTGATGGGACGGGCCGTGCGGACGGCCCGGTACCGCCTCGTGGAATGGAAGAAACCCGGCGATCCCGCCGAATCGGCCGTCCTGGAGTTGTACGACTACGAGCGGGATCCTTCCGAACCCCGGAATTTCGCGGCCGTGAAGCCAGCCGTCGTGGCGGAACTCCGCGCGCTCCTGGCGAAGCAGCCGGAGGCGAAGCCGCAGGTGCGTGTCGAACTGCCGGCCGGCGCCGGGGCGAGACCGGCCGGTGCGCGGCGGCGCTGAGGTTCCTGGCGGAGGGGGAGGCAAAGCCCGGAAACGGACGGAATGAACGGAACGGATGAAGAACGGAGAGACAGGCGGCGATCGGCCCCGCGGCTCTGACCCATGACGCACCATGAGTGCATTTCGCATCGTTCTCCTCGTGGGTGCCTGTCTGCGGCTGGCAGGCGACCTCCGGGCCGAGGCCGCGCCCGCCGCCTCCGGTCCGGGGCCGGTCGGTAGTGCGGAGTGGAAGCGCCATGTCGAGGAAGGCTGGGAGTCCCCCTTCGGCCTGGACTACGTGTTCGTGCTCGACCGCGAATTTCGCAAACCGGAGCTGGCGCGGGAACTCGGCGGCTTCATGGGCGTGCGATGGGTCAACTTCGCGCGCGTGAACTGGGGGGAGATCGAACCCCGTGCGCCGACGGACGGTAGGCATGCGTACAGATGGACCGCCCTCGACGAAGGCGTGCGCCAGTGGCAGGAGCAGGGCGTTCACATCCTCATGTCGCTGCGGTTCGTCTCGCCGTGGGCCAACGCCCGGCCGACCCTCAAGCCCCTTTATCTGGACGGCCTGTTGTCCTGGATCCCCAGGACCGCCGCGGACTACGTGCCAAAGCCGGAGCACCGGCAGGACCTTCGCGCGTTCATCCACGCCCTGGTGGAACGCTATGACGGCGACGGCGTGGGCGACATGCCCGGACTCCTCTTTCCCGTCCTGCACTACCAGGTGTGCAACGAGGCCTATAACGAGCTGTTCTGGGGCGGGACCGTCGAAGAATACGGGGCTCATCTGCACCAGGTGTCGCAGGCCGCCCGCGACGCCTGCGCGAAGGTCCGGATCGTCCTGTCGGGGGTGTGCCTGCGACCGATGGACGGTTTCTACGATCGGGAGATGGACCCGCGGACCAGGGCCTATGTCGAGAACCTCCTGCCCAAGACCGCCCCGAAGATGCTCCCGTTCCTCAGGCGCATGGACGAGTTCAGCCGCCAGAGCCTGCGGTTTCCCGACTACGACATCCTGGATGCGCGCTGGTCGTTCTTCGGGGTGGTGGAGCACTGCCGCGAGGAGCTGCGTCAGGCGGGCCGTGCGAATACCGAGATCTGGAGCGCGGAGATGTACACGGCGGTTCCGCTGCTCGACGCGCTGATCCTGCCCATGACCACCCTCGGACCCTATCCCACTCCGTCGCGCAGTCTCGACTACATCCGCATCACGCGCTCCCCCAACCACAAGGACTTCGAGGCCGTCAACCGCTGGTACCGCGCGGGACAGGCCGCGATGGTCGTCAAACTCTGCCTCGTCGGCCTGCACGCCGGCACGAAGAAACTCATGAACGGCTGGGCGCTCGATTCGCAGGTGCCGCTGGCGCCCTATCCCCTGGGGGTCGGCGGCTACAAGAGCACGACCTTCGACAAGCTCTGGCCCGCGGCATACACGTACAAACTCCTCATCGAGAAGCTGGACGGCATCACGTCCTGCCGCCGCCTGCCGATGCCCGATCATGTCTACGTCTACGAGTGCACCGTCCGCGGAGGACGCAAGGTCCTGGTCGCATTCCTCGACGATCACGTCGCGCGCAATCACGACGAGCCCGCCCCGAGGTCTGCGGCGGCCGTTCCGCTTGGTGCCGCCCGCGCGCGCGTGACGCACATCGTCACGGAACTGGACCAGACCGAGCCCCGGGTGGAAGTTCTCGACGCAGCCGGCGGCCGGCTTCCGCTCCGACTCACCGGATTCCCTGTGTTCGTTGAGCCTCTGCCTGCGCGCTGACCCATTCAATCGCGTTGAGGCAACGCGGTCCACCTTCGCTCGATTCCTTCGGTCCACCCGTTGCGGCCCGGGCGGATGCCGCGTATCCTGCCGTGATGCGCGAAGGGATCGGGAAATGCGACCTGGCCGTCCAAGGGGTGAGCCGCGGTCGAAGAGAACACATGCCGAATACGATTCGGACAACGGCGCGCAGAAGAGCGCGCAACAGAGGAGCATCAACGCCATGTTCGAGAAGCACAGCACTGAAGGCTATTCCGACCCTCTTCCCGGCATTCGGCAGAAGACCCTTGTCTTCGGCGAGCGAACGCTGATGACGGAGTTCGTTCTGGCCGGGAACAGCATCCTCCCGGATCACGCACATCCCTACGAACAGACCGGATACCTCGTCCAAGGACATATCGTCCTGCGCATCGGGCAGACCGAATACGATACGGTTCCGGGCGATTCCTGGTGCATTCCGATGAACGTCACGCATGGCGCCCGCATCCTCGAAGACTCCGTCGCGGTCGAGGTCTTCTCCCCCGCGAGAACGGACTACCTTCCGAAGGAAAGACAGGAGAAGAAGGGATGAAACACGCGCGCGTTCTGTCCGCCTGGATCCTGGCGATGCTGTTCACGGGCCACGCCGGCGCCGCAGGCGATTCCGTGCTGGAGTCGAGGACCTACAGGCGGATCAAGTCGGGCGTGGACCGCATACGGCTCATCGACACGCACGAGCACCTCGGCAGCGAGGAGGCCTACCTCGAGCGCCCCGCGGACTGCCTGGTGAACCTGCTCCATTACGTGGAGGCGGATCTCGTGTCGGCCGGAATGCCGCGCGGCAATGGGGACGACTGGCGTGTCCGGGTGCAGAAGGAGGAGGCGCCGTTCGCCGAGCGCTGGGCGCTGTTTCAAGCCCACTGGCCCGACGTGCGGTTCACCGGCTACGGACGCGCCCTCGAGCGGTGCGTCCGGGACCTCTACGGCCTTTCCCTCGATCGCCTGACGCCCGAAGTGGGCACGGAGTTGAACCGCCGGATCGCCTCCCTGCATCAGCCCGGGCTCTATCGGACCGTGCTCAAGGAGAAAGCCCGCATCGACCTATCCATCGTGGATGTCGGCAGCACCGATGTCGATCGCGCGTTCTTCGCGCCGGTGCTGCGGTTCGACGATTTCGTGACGGCGGACACCCGGGAGCAGATCGACCATCTCGGCAAGAGGGGCGGCGTCGAGGTGCGCTCGCTGGAGGATTTCGTGCTGGCGTTGGAGAAGTCCTTTGAGAAGGGCGTCCGGGACGGGATGGTGGGGATCAAGTCCGGTCTCGCGTACGGGCGGCGCATTTACTACCCGCTGCCGTCGGTGGAGGAGGCGGAGGCGGCTTTTGAGAAGGCGGTGGCCGGCCCGCCGGCCCGCCCGGACGAGTTGCTGCCGCTGCACGACTACATGATGCACCAGGTGTGCCGGCTTGCCGCCAAGCACAGGATGCCGTTCCAGATCCACACGGGCCTGCAGACCGGCTTCGGCAACACGATCACGAACTCCAAACCCACCGATCTCGTCAACCTGATCATGATGTACCGCGATGTGAAGTTCGTCCTCTTCCACGGCGGCTATCCCTACGGTCCCGAGCTGAGCACCATCGCGAAAAACTTCGCGAACGCGTACATCGACATGTGCTGGCTCCACATCATCTCGCCCAAGGTGGCGCGGGATTACCTGTCCGAGTGGATCGAGACCGTGCCGGCGAACAAGATCACCGGCTTTGGCGGCGACTACCTGTACGTGGAAGGTGTTTACGCCCATGCGGAGATGGCGCGGCAGAACGTGGCCTGGGTCCTCGCGCAGAAGGTGCTCGAGGGATACCTGGACGAGCGCGACGCCCTTCCGCTCGCGACGAAGATCCTCCGTGACAACGCCCTTTCGATCTACCGGTTGCCGGTGAAGTAGCCGCGGACGACCTCGGGATGAACGGGATCGCCCGCATCACGCGCATGAGAGCAAGCGAATGCCGTATCGTGGGGGCCGCCGCGGTGCTTTGGATGGTCCTCGGCGCTGCGCCTGGGGCGGAACTCCCGGATCTCTTGAGCCCCCATTTCCACCCTCCGTCCGCGTGGGCGGGCCGGCTGGGCGGCTTTCGTTCGCCCCTCGTCTTCGACGATGGCGCACAGGTGGCGAGCGCGGCCGATTGGCCGCGCCGGCGCGAGGAGATCCTCCGCTACTGGCATCGTCTCATGGGACCGTGGCCCGCCGTGCTGGAGAAGCCGAAGGTCGACGTCCTGCGCGAGGAGCGCCGCGAGAGCTTCAGCCAGCGGCGTGTCCGACTGGAGATCGCCGAAGGGCAGACCGATGAAGCATGGCTTCTCGTGCCGGATGGCGGCGGGCCGTTCCCGGCCGTGCTGGTCTGCTTCTACGAGCCGGAGACGAGCGTCGGACTGAAATCCGACGCCAAGCCCGGTCGCGATTTCGCGCTGCAGCTGACCCGCCGCGGGTTCGTCACCCTCAGCATCGGCACGCCCGGAGGGGACGCGTGGAAGCCGGACCTTGGCCGCGCCCGGTGCCAGCCGTTGTCGTTTCACGCCTACGTCGCGGCCAACTGCTGGCATGCCCTGGCCAACCTGCCGCGGGTGGACGCGGCGCGCATCGGCATCGTCGGGCACAGCTACGGCGGGAAATGGGCGCTCTTCGGCGGCGCGCTGTGGGCGAAGTTCGCCTGTGTGGTCGTCAGCGATCCGGGCATCGTGTGGGATGAGACGCGGCCGAACGTGAACTACTGGGAACCCTGGTATCTCGGCTTCGATCCCGAGCATCCGCGTCCGGCGCGGGGGCCGCCGACGCCCGCCAATCCGCGCACGGGCGCCTATGCGCAGCTCGTGAGAGACCGGCGGGACCTCACCGACCTTCACGCGCTCATTTGTCCACGTGCGTTTCTGGTCAGCGGCGGCAGCGAGGATCCACCGGAACGATGGGCGGCGCTCAATCATGCCCTCGCCGTAAACGCGTTGCTCGGCGCGAAGGACCGCGTCGCGATGACGAACCGGAAGGACCATGCGCCGGACGAGGGGTCCAACGCGCGGGTGTATGCCTTCTTCGAGCATTTCTTGAAGGCTCACCCACGGAAAGAACCGTGAAGTGCGATCCAAGGACACCTCGAGACACCTCGGGGACAGGACACCTCGGTGGACACCTCGGGGACAGGCACTTTGTGTGTGTGCTTTGTGTGAGCGGACACGGGGACACAACGCGGAACGGACACGGTGAACGGACACGGGGACAAACGGACACGGGGACATTTCGGTCCTGCTCCCGCCCCGATCGCCTCGCGCAACGCCGCAAAGCCCGCCAAGGGAATGCCCGAGCATCCCCTCAGTTCAACCTTGGCGCGAGACGATCTTTCTGCACATCGACTGTCCATGCTGTTCACGCGTGTCCAAGTGGAGCGGCTCAGCCTCAGAGCCCCCCGCCGAAGGCAATGACACCTCGGGGGCATGACACCTCGGGCACTCTGTTGGCATGGGGACAGACACTTCTTGTAGAAATGTAAGCGGCTTTCCAGTAACGGATTATGGTCTTCCATGCCGGCGGCATACACGAACCTGCCCGGCGTGAGATGGCTGTTCACGTTGCTTCTTCGTTGTTTGTATTCAACGCAAACATGAGCAATGAGCGACGATTGCACCGTCAGACGACCCTGAATCTGTGTGCCTGTCCCCAAGCCTGTCTCCAAGCCTTCCAAGCCTTCTCCAAGCCTTTCTGTCTCCAAGCCTTATCAGATGCGCCAGAAATGCCTTGACACATCAGCCCTTCAGGCATACGCGATCTCCGAGGTCAAGCGCCGTGGCTGCCGCAGAGGACAGGGTGACAACCGAGCGACCGAAGACGGGCGCTCGTGGACGTGGACGATTTGGGATCTGGGTTGCCGATGCCGTCACTTGGCGGGCAGTCTCCCTTGTTTGGCGGAGCCATACCGTAGTGGAGGGATATGGGCGATGAAGAAGAGATGCATTGTGCTGGCGCTCTTGTTGTCGGCAGGATTCGCGGCAGCGGCATGGGCCGTTCCCGTTCTCACCCTGGCGCCCGATGAGAGCGGAGGGGGCGGCGGCCCGCGGCTGGCTTGGTCTACCGAGCCGGGCATCCGGTACGAACTTCAGGAATCCACCGACTTGCAGACGTGGATCACCGTCGCGGGTTATCCCACTAAAGCCGAGGCGCTGGCTCAACAGCAGGCCCTCGATCTCGCTGCCGGACCGCGGCGGTTCTACCGGGTCAAGGAACTGGATGAGCAGCCGCCGAGAATCGCCATGCAGTATCCACCGGCCAATGGATTCGCGGTGGGGCGGTTTGCTGACGTGACCGCCGAGTTTGACGATCTGTCAGGCGTGGACCCATCGAGCATCCGGTTGACCGTTGGCGCAAGCGGGCCGTTCTCGGTCGGAGCACCGGGTCTCACCTTCACGAACAACTGGCTGACCTTCGACTCTGGAGATTCCGCGCTCGGGGGATGGGGTTCAACCGTCACGGTCAGCCTCGTCGTCGCGGATCTCCTCGGCCACTCGCTGACTAACAGTTGGAGTTTTCGTTTGGAGCCGGAGCCTGAGGTCACCACCAACATCTTCGTTTTCGGCTCGCCGACGGCACAGCGAGCCGGGCAGCGTGTCAGCGGACCTGCTGTCGTTCTTGCCAGGGGCTACTCATCCATGCCCATACGGGCCGATGAGCCGGCCGTGACATGGGCCGTCCACAGCGTCGGCAGCAACAGCGTGGTTCTGACCTACACCAACGGCCCGGCGCCCGAATTCACGGTGGGGCAGTTGATCTGCAACCTGACGCCGGCTACGGTCGACGAGATTTTCTACCGCCGGGTGCTCTCCATTTCCGACGAGCCTGCCAGCAATCGCCTGACGCTCGTCACCGAAGACGCGAACCTGACCAACTTCGTCACCCGCGGGGCAGTCTCGATCTCCGACAACTCTACGGTCTTCGAAGTTGACAGCAACGGCGTCATTGTGCGCGCCGTGTCGGGCACCCTGACCTTCCCGCGCATTGGCTTTGACCTGTCCGGCACGGAGTTCGGACTGCGTGAGGATGGTTTTGAAGTGACGGTCAAGGGGGTGACCTACTCAGTCGGGAGCCAGATGAAGTGGATAAATGTTGTGCTGCCAGAGTACTCATGGTGGTTGACGCCACGCGTTCAGGCTGGCCTGGAGATCGATGTCGGCGGGATCAAGTCGTTTGAGGGCATCGTTCAGGGTGATGTTGATGTCGCGACCGTGATTGAGGCAGATGTGGTTCTGGCCGGGGCCAAAGTCGAGACAGTGCTTTTCGACCTTCCTGAGGCATTGGAGCCGAAGACGGTGATCTACCTCGGACAACTCGGACCTGTGCCCGTTTTCGCCACCTTGGTATTTGACTGTTCGCTTTCGGCCGATGCGAAGGCCAGGGCGCAGTTGGAATTCGGTGTGACCTACCGGCAAGACCACAGTGCGACGTTCGGAATCGCCTACGAGCGGGCCACGGGACTGGAGTGGATGAATCAGTTTCAGAGTACTTCATTGGATTTCCGTGGCGAGGCCGCGCTTACCGGTGAGTTGTCGTTCACTCTTGCCCTCGATCCTCGGCTGGAGTTTCTGGTTTGTGGTGCCGCCGGGCTGAAGGCAGCGGTCAAACCGAGCGCGGGCATTGTCACGACAGTGCCACTCGCCGGAGGGTCGTTCGATGGCAAGGTCGAGGCCGATGTCGCCTTCGTTCTGGGCACAACCGGTCCGTTGTTTGACATTCTCAATCATGAGGAAGAACTCAGTCTGAGTATCTGGCATGGCGAGTGGCCTCTCACACCAACCACGCCGCTGACATTCAAGACGCACCCGCAGAGCAAGACGGTAGCTCCGGGCGATTCGGTGTCGTTCACCTGCACGGTCGATGCGCCGTCCACTCCGAACTTCCAATGGTTCCACGAGGGTCTGCTCATTCCGGGCCAGACCGGACGCAGCCTGTTCCTGTCGCGGGTCACCTCCGATCATGCGGGCACGTACTTCGTCCGTGCCAAGGCCGGCACTCAGACGGCCGACTCCAATCACGCAATTCTCACGGTCCAGGCAGTGACACCTGAGAACCAAGACTCCGACGGTGACGGGATTCCGGATGTTTACGAGACAGGCACCGGGGTGTGGGTCTCGCCAACCAATTGCGGCACGAATCCAGATTGTTGGGATACTGATGGTGATGGTTTGAGCGATGGGGCAGAATCCAACACCGGGGTGTATGTTTCGCTCAGCGACGCAGGGACCAACCCGAATCTCGCTGACACGGATGCCGATGGGATTGCCGACAAGAGGGAGGTCGACATCGGCAGAGATCCCAATGCCGCACCCTTGGCGCCCCGTAGTTACCACCTCATTCCGTGGCCGAAGTTTGCATCATGGAACGCTGCGAAGGTCGACGCTGAGACTCGGGGCGGACATCTTGCAACGATCACCAGTCAGGCTGAATGGGAGGAGATTCAACGGCAGCTTCCCGGAATTCCCGGTGAAGGGTGTCTGTTGGGCGGGCATCAGAACGTGGCGGGGGCGGAACCTGGTGGCGGATGGGAGTGGATCACGGGCGAGCCGTGGAGCGCTTGGTGTGCTTCTCAATGGTTTCCTGGAGAACCGAACAACCAAGGCGGAAGTGAAGACTACCTGGAGATGACTTTCTTGGGATCGTGGAACGACATCCCGGACGGCAATCCGAATGCCACTTACTATTTGCTTGAGAGGGAGATTGAGGTATATGGCGCCTACCTGCTCATTCCGTGGCCGAAATTTGAGTCATGGAATGCGGCGAAGGTTGATGCCGAGACGCGGGGCGGGCATCTTGCGACGATCACCAGTCAGGCTGAATGGGAGGAGATTCAACGGCAGCTTCCCGGAATTCCCGGTGAAGGGTGTCTGCTGGGCGGGTATCAGAACGTGGCGGGGGCGGAACCTGGTGGTGGATGGGAGTGGATCACGGGCGAACCGTGGAGCGCTTGGTGCGCTTCTCAATGGTTTCCCGGAGAGCCGAACAACCAAGGCGGAAGCGAAGACTACTTGGAAATGACGTCCTTGGGATCGTGGAACGATATTCCGGACGGCAATCCGAATGCCTACTACTATCTTCTTGAAATGGACGTTGAGACAAACGGTGTCTACTTGGTCGTGGATCTCTCCGCCGGCCCGACGGCATCGAATTATCCCGTCAGCTACCTGTCCGCCGTGCCGTCCGGCGGATGGACGGACGAGTACAAGACCACGAAACTGGTCCTGCGGCGCATCCCAGCCGGCACATTTGTCATGGGATCACCCACCAACGAACTTGATCACGGCAGCAACGAGACGCAGCACCAAGTGGTATTGAGGAAGGACTTCTATGTCGGGGTCTTCGAGATCACGCAGGGACAGTGGGAGCGGGTAATGGGTACCTGGCCGAGCTATTTCACTAATGCCACCCATCGTGATGCCCGCCCCGTGGAACAAGTGAGCTACAACACAATACGCGGATCCGGCGTCGGCGCGGGATGGCCTACCAGCGGTGATGTGGACGCGGACTCATTCATCGGTCGGCTGCGGATGCGCACTGGAATGGTCTTTGATCTTCCGACCGAAGCACAGTGGGAGTATGCAGGGCGGGCGGGCATGGCGACGGCACTGAATTCGGGGAAAGACTTGTCATCCGTGAACATCTGCTCGAACGTAGCGGAGGTGGGACGGTACTGGTACAACGGCGGATCGAGCTACAGCCCGGGAGGCGATACATCTGCGGGCACGGCGAAGGTGGGCACCTATGAGCCGAACCAGTGGGGTCTGTATGACATTCACGGCAATGTGTGGGAATGGTGCCTGGACTGGTATGGAACGTACCCCGGGACCGTGACAGATCCGAAGGGAATGACGTTGGGCGACTATCGTCTGTTTCGCGGTGGCGACTGGCGACATGGTGCCAACCACTGCCGGATCGCCCTTCGCAATTACTACTATCCCAGTAGCGCGAACTACGAAACGGGCCTCCGGCTTGCTTTGGCTCTCGATGACCAGTGAGATCACGAGAAGAACAGGCAGGGTGTTCGTGGCATTGTTCTACAGGAAGATGGCAAGCGGATGCCTGAGATGTTCTCCGACAGGGTGCGCCGTCAGAGAGGACCGCGGGAGAGTCCCTCAGGGCCACGCTGTTGCGCGAAGGAAGAGGGTAACGGAGTGGGAGCGTCGAACGGCTAGGACTACTGCGTTGCGGCTCGACGCCTTGAGAACGGAACGACCTTTCGTTTGAAGCTGGGGGACGGCCGGCATAGACTGGAATCATGAAGCTTGAGATGGACATCTCCGACGGCGTCCTGATTGCCGGGAAGATGAGCCCGGTGGAGTTCGCTCGGCACATGAAGACCGTGGCGGCGATGAAGCTCTACGAAATGGGCCATCTTTCATCGGGTCGCGCCGCCGAGCTGGCGGGGATGAGTCGCGTCGAGTTCCTGACCCGAACCACCGACTGCCATGTCTTCCCTCTTGCGTCCGAGGTGCAGGATCTGGAGCAGGGGGCACATGCCTGATGCCGTCCTCAACGCGTCTCCGCCGCTCCGTCTTCACCGAGCCGGCGTACTGAATCTCCTGCCAGCTCTGTTCTCCTCTTGTACAACCGCCGAGAGCGTGGCGGCCGAGTTGGACGCCGGCCGAGAACAGGGGTGGGATGTTCCCTCCCTGGCAGACATGCCCTTTGTGAGCATCCGGAATCCGGCGCACATGCCCGAGGAATGGCTGGCGGCGGTTCTGTGATTGCGAAGCACGAACTGCGGTGTCTCCTGTTCCTCTGCATGCCATGCGTGTGGGCGCAGTCGTCCCACGCCATCCTGGCCGGCGGCGAATTCGATCTGCCGGCGGACACACCCTCGCGACGCATCGACACCCTCGGACCGGCTTCTCCGTTCAACTTCGTGGGCGCTCTCGAACTTACAGTCGGTGCACAGGCCTACAAGGGTTCCGCATCGGCGCTATCCCCACACTGGGCGCTGACGGCCGGGCACAACGTCGATTTCAACGATGACGGCCATGCGGACGATGGTCTATTCGTGACACTGCACCTGCCTGGACTTGGGAGTTTCGCGGCGACCTCGGTTGTCGTGCATCCCCATTTCAAAGGCTTCGGCTCTCCGTCAGTCCATAACGACCTTTCGTTGCTCTACTTCGCGACGGCGTTGCCCGATGGCCTGTCGTACCCATCTTTGGGTCTATCGTTGGGCTTGGAAGAGATTGTCACTCTGGTGGGTTTCGGCCGGTCTGGCTACGGCAGCTATGGCTACACGACCAGCGCATCTTTGACGGATCGCCGGGCGGGATTCAATACGGTTGACTCTCTCGATGCCGAATCTGGCGGCAGCGGGCTTCTGTTCCGATACGACTTCGATCCGCCGGCATCGACGGAACAGCCAGGTGGCAGCCTTGGGAACGCGCTTGAGACGATCATCGGCCCGGGCGATTCCGGCGGTCCGTGCTTGATCCCGTACGACGAGAGCTACGCATTGGTCGGGGTCAACACGTTCACGGAGGGCTATGGCGGACGCTTCGGTGACACAGGCGGTGGCGTGGTCCTGAATCCCGACTGGGCGTGGATTTCCGGCGTCACAGGCCTGCCCGTCATCCCGGAGCCTGGAACCTCTCTGTTACTCATGCTTGGGACGATGGTCATGATGCTGACGCGGTGTATGGACGATCACAGGCGAATGCGTGTGGACGTCTCGAGATGTCCCCGGGTGTGAAATGAGTCGTCGTCGCCGCCCCTCAAACCGCCTGCCCGCGGTGATGTGACGGCAGAGGTGGCTTGGCCAATCCCCTGAGGGGCGAGGAGCAGGTGGCGCGGCAGAGACTGTCTTCCCGCGCCCGGAGGTCGCGGGCCACCTGGACAACGGAGCGCGTGGTCGGGCGGGCGCGAGACTGTGCAGGCCGTGTGCGGGGCCGTGGGAAAGGGGGGATGGGACGCGGTGAGGGCGCGCATCCCCATCGGGCACCGTGTCCCCCGCTGGGCACCGTCTTCACGCAGGGGTACGATTTGTTGGGTGACATTTGATGTGCAGCGGTGACAGGCGAGGAAGAGGAGAGCGATCCATGACGCGGCGCGAAAGACTGATGGCGACGTTGCGCGGCGAGCCGGTGGACCGGCCGCCCGTCAGCTTCTATGAAATCGGCGGGCTCAAGGTCGACCCCGCCGACCCGGACCCCTACAACGTGTACAACGCGGCCGACTGGCGGCCGTTGCTGCGGCTGGCGGAAGAGCATACCGACCTGATCCGCATGATGAGCCCGGTGCGCGCCCGTTCCATCGATCCGACCGGCTCGGCGGCCACCGGGGAGTGGGGCCGGTTCTTCAAGGTCGAGACCATCGAAGAAGACGGCGCTCGCATCACGAGGACGACCGTGACCGTGGCCGGTCGGACCTTGCGGCAGACGACGAAGCGCGCGCGGGATCTGGACACGGTCTGGACGACCGAGCATCTGCTCAAGGACGCGGGCGACGCGGAGGCCTACCTGCAGATCCCGGGCGAGGCATTCGCCGAGACGATCGACCTGGCGCCGCTGGTTGCGGAAGAAGCCGCGCTGGGCGAGAGGGGTATCGTCATGGTGGACACCGAGGACCCTCTCTGCGCCGCCGCCTCGCTTTTCAGCATGGAGGACTACACCGTCCTGGCACTGACGGAGCCGGCGCTGTTCCACCGACTGTTGTCGGCTGGAGGGATCGACGGGATTGGGGAGACT
Source organism: uncultured Verrucomicrobiota bacterium (assembly GCA_964610105.1). Classification (GTDB taxonomy): domain Bacteria; phylum Verrucomicrobiota; class Kiritimatiellia; order PWTM01; family PWTM01; genus CAZSUU01. Next base: position 75,901 of record CAZSUU010000008.1, read on the forward strand.
TCCGGGGTCGGGGTCGGTCTCGGTGTCGGGGTCGTAAGGAAGTGGAAATGGTCCTTGGGCACGAGAAACCGGGACCGTACCGGCCGAATCGGATCGACCGAGATCAATCGGCCTCGCGCATTCCGACAGGCTGCGCACGTGCGGGCGAGACTCCCGAGAAAACGTCCAAGGGCATGTCCCCCCTCACCCGCGCACCCTTCGCCGGAGCCAGGCCAGGCCCGCCGTGGCCATCGCCAGGAGCAGCACCGACGACGGCTCGGGTATCGGCATCGCCCATCCGCCCCCGGCGAGGGCGTAGGTCTGCCCGTCGAGCGCCGGATTGCGCCCGGTGTCGTAGAACAGGGTATGGGCGGTCACAAGTTGGTCGAGTTCGACATCCAGACCGCCGATATACAGATTCGCGCCGCCGATCTCCAGGCTGCCTCCGTCGGCCACGCTGAGCCAGCCGACCGCGGTCTCGCCGGCGAGCACCAGGTCGTGCTCGCCGAGGCCGAACGATAGGGCGGCGCCGGAGAGCAGGAGCCCTTCGGGGTTGAGGCTGACCAGATCGCCCTCGACCTGGAATACGTCGCCCTCTCCGCCGGCCAGGGTGCCCTCGTCGCCGAGCGTCAGCGTGTCGAGGAACCAGTTGGTGGCCGGGTCGCTGACGTACGAGCCGTTGTTGTAGAGCCCGCCGAGGAAGGAGACCTGGCCGCCGGTGTTTTTGAACACGCCGCCGGCCGCGTTGGTGGCCATGCCGTGGAAGGTGGCGCTGGCGTAGCGCACCTCGGTGGTGTGGCCGGCGGTGTTGAGGTAGAAGCCCTGGACATTGAGGGTGCCGCCCTGGAAGATCGCCCGTCCCTCGTTGAGGATCAGGCCCGCGCTGTAGGTGCCGTAGCCGGTGGCCGTGCCGCGGTTGGTCAGGGTGTGGGCGCCGAAGTCGATCGTGCCGCCCTGCGGATTGATCGTGCCGTCGTTCGCCAGGTGGCGGTCGATGCGCAGGGTGCTGTCGACCGTCGCGCCGAGGAAGGCGCCAGCCTGGTTCTGGAAGGACGCGCCACTGAGGCTCAACAGTCCGCCGGCCGCGCGAATCGTCCCGCCCGCGCGGTTGACGAGCGGAGCGCTCACAGCCCCCCTCCCTTCAATCAATCCCGCGTTGAGAACCGTGCCCGCCCCGCCCACGGAACCCTGGTCCAGCGAGATCGCCCCCGTGTTGGTGAAGGACGTCTGCGCCGCAAACTGGGATCCGCCGCCGAGGAAAAGACTGCCCGAATGTGTGTTCCGTTCGAGTTGGACAACACTCAGCACCGAGCCTCCCGAGGCGAAAATGGCCCCGGGGTTGGCGATGCTGCTCATGATCGAGAGCGCCTGGCCGCCCGACAGGTTGAGGTTGGCCTCGTTCACCAGGCCGCTCGTGAGCATCAGGACGCCGACCGACAACTGGACCGCCCCCCGGTTCGTAATGAGGCAGGCCGGGTCCGCCCCCAGCCGCAACAGGCCTGGCGGCTCGACCACGATCACGCCGCGCGCCGGCGTTCCGTTTCCGTTGAGCGAGAGAACACCTGGCATCCCCGAGCCGCCCACGAAGATGCTGCCGCCGTTCGTGACCGGTCCGCTGATCGCGACAGGGCTCTGCACCGTCACGGTGCCCGCGTTGCTCAACGATCCGAAAGTCGCGCCTCCCCTCAGACTCCACCCAGCTCCGGGATTCACAATACCCGATCCGCCACCCGAGATCCCGCCCAGGGACACGAGGGAGCCGGAGACGATCTGAACGGCGCTTTCGTTCACGATGGATCCATCGATCGTACCGCCTTGAGACTGCAGAAGCCCCCGGTTGGTGACCACCAGGCCGTCACGGAACGAGTGGGTGCCGTTGCCGAGAATCAGGGTCGCGTCGTGGGTGCCGTCACCGATCACGAACGGGCTTCCGTTCGATACGGACGATGAGTAGCCCACGCGGAGCGTGCCGTCCCGCAAGGTCACCGTCCCCGCCGGGTTGGTCGCCCAGAAGCGATCCGCCCACACCAGTCCCCCGTGCTGGATGAAGGTGCCGCGTCGCACGATCAGCTGACCCGTGTGGGCGGCGTTGGTCGCCAGCACGGTGCCGTCGCCGACGTCCATGTCGCCCGTGCCCGTACTGGCTGCGCCCACCTCCATCTGCCGCGTGAGGATCGTTCCGCCCGCCACCTTCAGGGAGCCCACGCCCCCGTCGCCAACTACAAAGTATCGCTCGGCGTTCGAGAGCAGGCCGCCCGCTATGCTCACCGCACCCGTGGCATTCGCCAGGACACCGATCTGCAGGTCGCCAGAGAGGATGCTATTCCCCCCGGAGATATTCAGCGTTCCGTCGGACCCGCCAAACGCACCGACCTGCACATCTCTGGCCCGGAACACGCCGCCGCGGATGGTCATCTCGCCATGACCGTAGCGGCCGATCTCCGTGACGTTGTTAGTCACCACCAGGAGGCCGCCGGTGAGCTCCACCACGCCGGTGGAGCTGCCAGCCGACGCCACTTGAAGCTGCGAACCGATGAGGTTGGTGCCACCGGCGACCCTCATGGCGCCGATGCCGCCATCGTAGACCCCGAGCATGATTCGGGAGAACGAGGCCAGCCCGTTGCTTACCGTCAATGCGCCCCGTCCGAAGCTGCCGATCCGCGCCTCCGCCGTCGGCGCCAGCAGGCTGCCGCTGGTGACCAGGACTTCTCCCGTGGAACCCGCGAAGGAAGCCACGGTCAGGTTGGAGGAGAGCGCGACCACACCGCCGGCGACGGTCAGTTTGCCCAGGCTCGTTCCCCGGTTGCCCACCGTGACCGTGGTGCCCAGATTCGCCGTGCCGCCGCTGACCGTCATCAGTCCCACGCCGCGATCGCCCACGTAGGTCTGCTTATTCGTCACCGTCAGCAACCCGCCGCTGACCCACACGTTCCCGATGGTGTTGTTATATGTGCCAAGGTCCAGGTAGCCCGAGATCGCGTTGGTGCCCCCCGCCACGCCGAGGGTGCCGGACGCCCCGTTGGTGTAGCCGACGTATACGTTCTCGGCCTCCACGAGTCCGTTGCTCACGACCATCCGCCCCGGCGTCATCGCGTATCCGATGTAGGAGTCGGCATTCGTCGCAACGAACCGGCCGCCGGTGATCTCCACATTGCCGGCCCCCAGCACGTACAGATTCGACCGCACACCGAGCGTGCCACCCGAGAGCGCCAGCCGGGCTTCCGCCCCCGCCACCATCATTGTGGCGGCGCTGACCAGTCCGCTCTGGACGGTCATCCGGCCGGCGTCGGCGCCGACCAAGATCACGCCGTTGGTTGCGAGAAGCGTGCCTCCGGCCACCGTGACCTCCCCGGTGCTGCTGCACCCGATCCTCATCGTGTTTGACACCAGGGTCGTGCCGCCGAGCAGCGTCATCGCCCCGTATGAGGTGGCACCGTAGCCAACGTCGACGTGATCCGCCAATACCGTCCCGTTGCTGACCGTCAGCGCGCCCCGGCCGGCGTTCCCGACGGTGACGTAATCGGCTGACAAACGTCCGCCGCTGACCCACACGTCTCCGGTGGTGTTGCCGTATTTGCCCAACTCCAAATTGCCCGAGATCGCATTGGTGCCTCCCGCCACACCGAGAGTGCCGGACGCCCCGTTGGTGAAACCGACGTACACATGGCGGGACTCCACGAGGCCGTTGTTGACGACCACCCGCCCCGGTGTCGTTGTGTACCCGACGTAGAAGTCCGCGTTCGTCGCCAGGAAGCGGCCGCCGGTGACCTCCACGCCGGCCCCCCCGCTCACGTACAGGTTCGAGATTGCGGTGAGCATGCCGCCCGAAAGCGCCAGCCGGGTGCTTGCCCCTGACAGATACATGGTCGCGGCCTGAACCAGTCCGCTCTGGACCGTCATCTGGCCGGTGCCTGTCCCGAGCTGGATCGTGCCGTTGGTTACGAGCAGAGTGCCTCCATTCACTGTGACCGATCCATTGCCGGTGTACCCAATCCTCATCGTATTGGACACGGCGGTCGTTCCGCCGATCAGGGTCATTGTCCCGCTTGAGAGGGTACCGCCCAGATCCAGTTGGCGCGCCAAGACCGTGCCGTTGCTGACCATCAACACCCCATGGCCAATGCTTCCAATCGTGACGTGATCGGCTGACAGCAAGCCATTTTCCATCGTCACCGTAGAATTCGGCGACAGGATGCCGCCTCCCCCTATCCGCAGGTCGTCCAGAACCGTGTTCGTGCCGCCGGCTACGAGGAGATTCCCGCCAGCGCCGCTCAGTGCGCCCAGGGTCATGTCAAAGCACAACAGCCGCCCCCCCGGGCCGATCGTCACCAAGGGGATGCCGGAACTCCGGGTTGCATCGTAGCCCGCATACAGGACTCCGCCCGTGCATGTCAGCGCGCCTCCCGCCTGCACCTCCACCCGCCCGTCCATGAACATGTCGCTGCCCACCTGCATGGCGGAGTTGGCGAGCCGCAGCAACCCGCCGTTGGTCAGCACGCAGTCGTTCAGCACCTGGAACGTCCGTGCCGTCGCGTTGTTGAGGTACAGGATGTTATCGTTCCCTGTCGGCGCGGAGAGCCAGAGGTTGCTGATGATCATCGAGCCCGGGTAGTTGGTCGCCGTGAAGTTGTCGATGGTGACCGTCTTGTTGGTGGCGTTGGCGATCCGGACCAGCGTGTCGTTGGTGGATGGGCGCGACCCCGTGGACCATCGAATGATCTCATCCCAAAAGCCGTTTACTCCGACGTTCCACGAGTTGGTCGTCTGCCCCGCGGCCACGGTGGCGCACAGCAGGGCCAGTCCGGCCGATCGCTTGAAAACTCCACCCCGCCATCCTTCGTTCGTTCTCATACCGCACCTCCACTGCACCGCGCGCACGACACCCCCACGTACAGCCCACCGGCCTTCCAAGGAATCGGCGTCCTCCCTAAGGCGGCAAGCCGCAACCCAACGGCCCTGGCCGCTCAATACACTGACCCGTCTCTGTCTGTTCCTTCGTGCAACCGCGCCGCCTTGAGCGATCGCTCCGCCGCCCTCTCCAACGGAGAAACCTCACGGAAGAACACCCTACGCATCTGCGTATCATGTCTTGGCGGAACAATCTACGACACCGGGGGCAAGGCTACTCCCTAGCGTGCTCCGGCGTCAAAGGAACATTCGCTCTTCTCACCCGAGGCGGCCGCGCCCTCCTGCGCTCCGTACCGCGGGCAATCCTGCCCGCGTCTCCGATTCTCGAATCGCCGGGTCGCGCACAGGATTGTGCGCGGTACGTTCATGGGCCGTACTGTGTGGAGGACCGGAGGACGGGGCGACAGGCCACTCGGTGGCGGCCGTTCAGTGGTCCTCGCGCTCACGCCGCTCCGGAAGCCCGTGCCGGAACGGCCGGCGCCATGCAACGCCCGCCGGAAGGACCCCGCGGCGCGAAGCGGAGGATTGATTCGCCGGCCGGTATCGTATTAAAGGAGTCCGGTCGGATAACCATGGGGAGAGCCACCGTGCGAACTGGAACGCTGCCGCTGCTGACTGCCCTGCTGGTCCTGCCCGTGATCTGCCCGGCGGACCTCGAGAAGGACTTCGCGAGTCCGCCCCCGGCCACGATGCCGCGGTGTTACTGGTACTGGATCGACGGCCGCATCTCCAAAGAGGGCATCACGCGCGATCTGGAGGCGATGAGGCGCGTGGGCATCGGCGAGGGTTACATCGGCATCATCAAGGGCGGGGAGGTGAAGGCCCTGACCGAGGAATGGTGGCAGTTGATCGAGCACGCGATCCGCGAGGGGGGGCGCCTGGGCGTGGACGTCGGGCTTTTCAACTGCCCCGGCTGGAGCCAGTCCGGGGGACCCTGGGTCAAGCCGGAGCAGGCGATGCGGTACGTGGTGCTGCCGGAGACCCGTCTTCGAGGGCCGCAGCGGTTCGAGGGCAGGCTTCCGCGACCGGGCGACGACTTCCAGGACATCGCCGTGCTGGCCTTCCCCGCGCCGGCGGGCGATGCCGAAACGGCCGAAACGCGCGGCGCGAAGGTCACCCGGATCCCGACGGCGGCGACGTGGGAATTCACGGAATCCTTCATCGCCCGCAGCCTGACGGTGACGCCCGTCACGCAGGTGAACGTGAAGGCCGAACTGCAGGCGTCCGAGGACGGGCTGAGCTTCCGCGCCGTGCGGGCGTTCGCCATCGACCGGCACAACCTGGGCATCAGCGTCGGCCCCGTGCCGCTCGCACCGATCACGGTCGCCTTTCCGGCGACCACGGCGCGCGTGTTCCGCCTGGCCTTCTCGGCGCCGTGCGAATGGGGGGAGCTCCGGCTCTCACCGGCCGCTCGCGTGGACAGCGTCGCCGAGAAGTCCCTCGCCAAGGTCTTCCAGGATCCGCAACCCCCCTTCGACTTCTACGCGTGGCCGCGACAGGCGGAGCCGGAGTCGCCGGAGCTCGCCATCAAGGCCGACGCGGTACAGGACATCAGCCGCTGCCTGGCGGCCGACGGGACGCTGCGGTGGGACGTCCCGGCGGGCGAGTGGATCGTGCTGCGGGCCGGCATGCGGCCGACGGGCACGAAGAACGGGCCGGCGCCGGATGAGGCCACCGGGCTGGAGGTCGACAAGATGAACCGCGAGGCCCTCAACTCGCATTTCGACGCTTACGTGGGGTACCTGCTGAGGCGCCTCCCCGCCGCCGACCGCAAGGCGTTCAAGCATGTCGTCGCCGACAGCTACGAGATGGGGCCGCAGAACTGGACCGACGGCCTCGCCGCCGATTTCCAGAAGCGCTACGGGTACGATCCGCTCCGATTCCTGCCGGCCATGACGGGGCGCGTCGTCGGCAGCGCCGATGAATCCAACCGGTTCCTGTGGGACCTGCGCCGGATTGTGGCGGACCGGGTGGCGAGCGACTACGTCGGCGCCCTCCGCGATCGGTGCCGCGCGAACGGGCTGAAGATGTGGCTGGAAAACTACGGCCACTGGGGCTTTCCCGGGGAGTTCCTGCTCTACGGCGGATCGTGCGACGAAGTGTCCGGGGAGTTCTGGGCCACCGGGACGCTGGGCAGCATCGAGCTGCGCGACGCCGCCTCCGCGGCCCACATCTACGGCCTCACGCCGGTCTATGCCGAGGCGTTCACCGGGGGCCCGCTGTTCACCAGCCATCCCGGCAGCCTCAAGGCGCGCGGCGACTGGTCGCTCTGCGAGGGCATCAACCAGTTCGTTCTCCATGTGTACATCCACCAGCCCGACGAGCGCCGGCCGGGCGTGAACGAGTGGTTCGGCACCGAGTTCAACCGGCACAACACGTGGTTCGAGATGAGCAAGGCGTGGATCGACTACCACCGCCGATGCACCGTCCTGCTGCAGCACGGCCGGTACGTGGCGGACGTGGCCTACTTCATCGGCGAAGACGCCCCGAAGATGGCCGGCCTGCGCAAGCCCGACCTGCCGCCGGGCTACTCGTTCGACTACATCAACGCCGACGTCATCCGGAACCGCCTGTCGGTGCGCGACGGACGGTTCGTCCTGCCGGACGGCATGTCCTACCGCCTGCTGGTTCTTCCGGAGTCGGAGACGATGCGGCCGGCGGTGCTGGGAAAGGTGCGCGATCTGGTGGCCGCCGGCGGCGCCGTGCTCGGCGCGCCTCCGTCGCGCTCGCCGAGCCTGGAGGACTACCCGCGGTGCGACGCGGAGGTGAGCCGCCTCGCTTCGGAGCTCTGGGGCCCATGCGACGGGACGAACAGGATGTCCGCCCCCTTCGGCCGCGGCCGCGTATTTCGCGGCATCGACGTGCAGGGCGCGCTGGACCAGTTGAAGACGCCGCCCGACCTGTCCGGCGTCGATCCCGCCCGCATCCTCTTCGCCCACCGCGCGTCGCCCGAGGCCGACGTCTACTTCCTGTCCAACCAGGATGCCAGGTCCGTCGTGATCCGCCCCTCGTTCCGCGTGTCGGGCAGGGCGCCGGAGTTGTGGAACGCGGAGAACGGCGCGATCCACCGGCCGGCGGTCTACGAGGCGGTCGGCGAGACCGTCCGCGTGCCGATCCGCCTGGATCCCGCGGGATCCGTGTTCGTCGTATTCCGCGAAAAGGCGGACGAGCAGCGGGTGGTGTCGGTGACCAGGGACGGCCGCCCATGGCTCGACGCGTCCGCTCCGGCGGTCCCCGCCGACGGGGCGTCAACGACGCCCGGCTCCTTCACCATGGCGCTGTGGGCGAAACCGTCCGACGGCACCACCATGCCGCAGGAAACGAACCAGGGAGTCGTAGGCATCCACGACCGGCGGAACGACGTGATGGGCGCCCAGCATGGCGACTCGATCGTCGCCGGCGGCGGCCACGCCGGATGCGGCCTCGCCATCGGCACCAATGGCGTCTGCGTGTTCGAACATGGCGCAAACTACTTCGTCCCGGTCCTGGTGCACGCGGCTCCGTTGACGGACTGGACGCATGTCGCCGTGGTCTACCGGGACCGTCAACCCACACTGTACCTGAACGGCGTGAAGGCGCGGACCGGGCTCAGGAGCGGTCGCATCCCGCATCCTTCCGCCGACGACGCGCCGGGCGGCGGGTCGTTTCGCGGCGAGCGAAGCGCGCTGGAGACCGACCGGCGCGCGCTCGACGCCGAGGCGGTCGCCCGGTTGATGCGATCCATGCCGCGGGCCCCCTTCGCGGAGGAGATGCCGCCGATCGAGCTGGCTCGGGCGGGGGGCCGGATCGAGGCGTTGGCCACGCAGGCGGGCGAGTATGCGCTGAAACGGGCTGACGGCCGGACCGCCGGCCTGTCGGTCTCCGCGGCGCCGGCGCCGTTGGCGGTGGCAGGTCCGTGGGAGGTCTCGTTTCCGGCCGATAGCGGGGTGGCCGGTCCGCTCCGCCTGGAGCGGCTCGCCTCATGGACCGAGCACGCGGACCCGCGGGTGAGATACTTCTCCGGCGTGGCGGAGTACCGGGCTGCCCTGGACCTGCCGGCCGACCGGCTTGCCGGGGGGCGTGCGCTCTGGCTCGACCTCGGACGCGTGGAGGTCATGGCGGAGGTGACCCTCAACGGACAGGATCTTGGAACCTTGTGGAAGGCGCCCTACCGCCTCGACATCACGCGTGCGGCGAAGCCCGGCATCAATCAGATCAGGCTGCGCGTGGCCAACGTGTGGCACAACCGGATCGTGGGCGAACTCAGAGAGCCCGCGGCCTTTGCCGCGCACGGGATGTTCAGGCCGTGGGTGTCGGGTCCCAAGGGCGCGAAGGCCGATGACCCGCTCTTCCCATCCGGACTGATCGGCCCGGTGATCCTGCGCTCCGCCACCCGAACCGTCGCGCCGTGAACCGCCGCCTCAACCTGCCGGCCGCCACGACGCGGAAGGGCGAAGACACGGGGGACATGGCCCCCGGTGTCCGTGCAGTCATACCCGCCCCGACTCCTGTTCCTCCTGTTTTCCGTGTGCGCATGCAGCGGAAAGAGCGTTGTTTCGACAATCTCTGCATAATCGATCACAGCCTGAACTGCGGTGCGGTCATGGAGCGCAGCCTCACGCTCGGCGATCCTCTCGCCAGAGAGGATGTCGCGGACTTCTGCAAAGGAGGCGTGATCCCGAGGTGTCCATCGGGACCGGCATACGCATTCGAGTTTCGAGTGGGGAACCACCCCGTGTGCCCGGTTCATGGCAACCTGATCGCAGAGACCGGATCGGAACCGCACCAGCCATTGCGCTGGCCTTTGCAGATCGACTACTTTCCGCCCTGGGTCACGGCAACGGCGATGTGTTCGGCAGTGATTGCGCTGGGCATTCCAGTCGTTCTGTACGCACGCGGAAGAGGAAAACAGACAGGAGCACCGGACCACGGCACGGAGCCTGTTCGGTGAACCGCGTCGCGGTTCACCGCCCGCTCACCCCGGCGCCGGGTCACAGTAAAGAGAGAAAGGAAAACGGAATGAAAAGAAGAATCACGCGACTGACAGTCCTGCAGACAGGCAAGCTCCTCGCTGTGCTCTACGCATTCGTGTCCGTACTCATGCTGCCCTTCATGCTGATCGCATTGCTGGCCGGTGGCGGACGAGCCGTCGCGCCAATGCTGGGCATGGTGGTGCTGTATCCGATCATGGGGTTCGTCGGAGGGATTCTCCTGGCAGCGATATACAACCTTGCGGCCAAGTGTGTGGGCGGTCTGGAGGTCTCAGTCGATGCCATCGAAACGGAATAATCCAACCGGGGAAAATGCTATTCGTTCGCATGAAGAGAGATGAAAGATGCCTGCCGCCTGTCCCCGAAGGCACCCGTGGACGGGGCTTCAGGTTCCGGCTGCATCACTCATCCGCGGGCTTGCGTTATGCGGCCGCGCTCTGGCAGGCTTTCGTTCATGAAAACGCGTCGCCCAACCAGTCTCCGGGGAGGCATCACCGTGGGGCACAGGCAACTGTCTCCTCTCCCCTCCACCGTGAAGCAGGGGCCCAGCCGCCGCCAGTTTCTCCGAGGCGTCTTCCCCCTCGTCCTCTCTTCCTCCGTCCTCGGACGCGCGGGGGCGGTATCGCCGAACAGCCGCGTACGCCTGGCGTGCATCGGGGTGGGCGGGCAGGGGACGTCGAACATGCAGGCGTTCCTTACGGACGAGCGTGTGCAGGTGACCGCGGTCTGCGACGTGGACGGGAAGCACCTCGCCGCGGCGGGCGCGATCGCGAAGCTCGGCGGTGCGGACCTGATGCGCGACTTCCGCGAGCTGCTCGCGCGGGGCGACGTGGACGCCGTGATGAACGCGACGCCCGATCACTGGCACTCCAACGTCGCCGTCGCGGCGGCGCGGGCGGGGAAGGACCTGTACTCCGAGAAGCCGCTCGCCGCCAGCATTGCCGAGGGCCGTGCGATCTGCCGCGCGGTGGAGGAGCACAAGCGCGTCCTCCAATGCGGCACCTGGAGGCGCTCCGGCCTCAAGGTCCGCATGGCGTGCGAACGGGTGCGCAACCGCTACATCGGCGAGCTCAAGGAGATCGAGGTCGGGGTGCCGGCCCGGTTTGCCGTGCTCGGCGGCTTCACGGGGATGGAGGGCCCGCAGCCGGTGCCGGCCCATTTCGACTACGCCATGTGGCAGGGCCCCGCGCCGGAGCGGCCGTACACGGAGGCGCGCTGCCACTTCAACTTCCGCTGGATCAACGACTACGCGCCCGGCTATATCACCGACTGGGGCGCGCACTTCATCGACGTGGCGCAGTGGGGCGCCGGCATGGATGACACGGCGCCGGTGGAGGTGGCGGCGTACGATGTGAAATGCCGTGAGAAGGGCATTTACGACGCCCCGGAGGAGTATCGCATCGAGTATCGGTACGCCCATGGCGTGCGCATGGTCCTGTTCAGCACCCACGATCCCGCGCGATACGGCACCAAGTTCATCGGGACCGAGGGCTGGATCCTCACCGAGAACGACAAGCTGGAGGCCAGCGACGTCAAGATCCTCCGCACGCCGCTCAAGGACTCCGACACTCGTCTGTTCGAGTCGAAGAACCACCATCGCAACTTCATTGATGCCGTCCTTTCCCGCGGCCCGACCGCCGCGCCCGCCCCCATCGCGCACCGCGCCGCGACGGTCTGTTACCTCGGCAGCATCGCCGCGGCCCTGAAGCGTCCCTTGAAATTCGACCCCGTCGCGGAGACGTTCGTCGGCGATGACGAGGCGAACGGACGACTCATGAAGCCGATGCGTCAGGCGTGGAGAATCGTGTAAGGCGGCGAATCGCCACCCAACGGCGCTGGCCGTTCAAGCCTTCCATACGCTCGTCCGTGCAAGGGCGTCGCCTTCTGGGACTGTTCCGCCGCCCCACGCAACGGAGACCCTTCGCGAAAACATCATACGCACCTGGGTGGCATGACACGCCGGAATAGTCTGACGTGCACTCTTCTGCCCGTTTCCGCACGGATTTCTGCTTGACTGCATCGCCGGCGAGCACGACGGTTGTCCATGCCCGGTCGAGTCCGGGATGGTGGTCTATCGGCCGTTCCGCAGGATGGCCGGAGAGGATCTCCGGCAGGAGGGGGCGCGTGCGCGACGGGTGGGTATGACGCCAGGCTCACATCCGAAACGCCTGTATCGGGAGGCGGACCATGAAGAGACCGTTGCTGACGGTTCATCAATACGAAGCGCATGCGTGGAACGCGGTGGGCGCGGCGCGGCTGGCCCTGGGACGGGGCAGCATCAACCGCTGGGATGAGCGGGACCGGTCCGCGCACGGTGGACTTGTCACCGCCGTCACCACCCCTTTCCACTGGGCCGCGAAGTTCGGTCTGCACGTGATCAGCCGGGTGGCCAGCTGGACCGCGGACACGTCGAACCTGGCCGGCATCCAGCGCATGGCGACCAATGCGCAGACCATGGGCGTGGGGAACTGCGGCGAGCACGCGGCGGTCTGCTTCGTGCACCTGATGGGGCGGGGCGCGTTCCCCGTCGATTTCGTCAGTTTCGAGGACGGCTCTCATGCGTTTGTCGTCGTGGGATTCGATCCCACCACCCTCAAAAGGAATCAGCTTCCCACCGATCCCCGCAACTGGAACAAGGAAGCGATTGTCGCCGATGCCTGGGCCGACAAGGTCGGTCGCGCGGATGTCCTCTTCCCGGGCCGGAGAATCGTCTCCTTCTGCCGCATCGAGTAGCAGGAAACACCTGTTTGTCACACGAGTACGACCTCGTCCCGCACCTGGCTTCGCGGCTCCACACACAGAAACCTGGCGCGCGTTGCGATCGCCGTGCTTTCCTGTGTACTTGCGTTTGCATGCCGTGATCGTCATCAGACCCCCCAACGACAGACACATCGAAGATGTCCGCGCCGGACTTGATGGCCCCCACGCATGTGCTGTATAGTGTGATTATACAGAAAGGAAGGCAGATGGAAGCGACGGTGGTAGACTTGAGATACCGTATGAACGATGTCTTGAAGGCGCTGGAAAGGAACGAGAGCGTTAGCGTTCTGTGCCGAGGCAAACTGAAAGGCATCATTCGTCCTGCGGTCAACACGACCTCCCGCAAGGTGCGCGAACACGTCTTCTTCGGGTCGCGGACATCGGATGAACCCATGGAGAAGACGATGCGCCGGCTTCGCGAAAGACGCTATCATGCTCTTTGATACTGACATCTTCATCTGGGTTCAACGAGGGAATCCCAGGGCGGCTCAACTGATTGAGGCCGAGGACGAACGGCTGTTGTCCGGGCAGTCATACATGGAGCTTCTCCAGGGAGCGGAGAACCGACGACAACATGAACAGACGAGGTCGTTTCTCCGCGACTTTGGCTTTTCCACACTGCCACTGAGCGAGAACATTGGGCACCGTGCCGCCATCTACATCGAGGAGTACGGCCTAACGGGTGGATTGGGAGCAGGCGATGCCATTGTCGCAGCGACGGCGGTGGAGCATGGGCTCGTTCTCTGCACCAGTAATGCGAGGCATTTCAACCCAATCCAAGACTTGAAGGTGAAGATCTTCCGGCCGTGAAGAGGGGCGAAGAGGGTCCAGGCGACGCGAGATAGCTCATGCCTGGCCCTCGGCGCCCTGGACATCCGGCGCACGGGATGTGCGCGGAGAATCGGGAGGGGCCGGCCCGGCCCACCGGCCGAGCGTTATGGCCGTCGTTATGGTTTGCCAAGGGCCGTGAACCCGCATACATTGTGCGCCAATTTTCCTCGCGCCTTCGCCGCGTGCGGGGGCGCCGCGGGGCCCGCGGGGTCGCGTATGTCAGAAGTCGTCCATGAGAAGCCAGGGATGAACGTCGCCCGGTGCTACCAGTGCGGCAAATGCTCCGCCGGGTGCCCCATGGCGACCGAAATGGACCTGGCGCCCAGCTTCATGACCCGTCTGATGCAGCTTGGGACGCCGGAAGCCGAGGACCGGCTTCTACGCTCCAGGGCCATCTGGCTGTGCCTGGGTTGCGAGACCTGTCTGTCGCGCTGTCCGATGGAGATCGACATTCCGCGGCTGATTGACGGACTCCGCGCGAAGTCGTTCCGGGAGAAGAAGGCCCATCGTGATGCCCGGAAGATCCTCGCGTTCCACCAGTCGTTCCTGGCCACCGTTCGTGTCACGGGGCGCCTTTTCGAAGTGGGCCTGATCATGGACTACAAACGCAGGACCCTGGCGTTGACCCAGGACCTGGCCGTCGCGCCGGCGATGCTCCAGCGGGGCAAGCTCCGCCTGCTGCCGGAACGGATACGCGACCACAAAGGACTTGCGAAGATCTTCAAGAAGGCGATGGAAGCGGGGTAAGGCATCGTGGCGGTCGGTTTCTATCCAGGCTGTTCGCTCGAGGGATCGGCGCGGGAGTACAACGAATCCGTGCTGGCCCTGGCGCGCGCCCTCGACCTCAGCCTGCCGGAGGTGCCCGACTGGAACTGCTGCGGCGCGACCGCGGCCCACAACCTCAATCAGGACCTCTCGCTGGCGCTGCCCGCGCGGATCCTGGCGCTGGCCTCGAAGGCCGGTTTCGACGAGCTGGTCGTGCCGTGTGCCGCCTGCTACAGCCGGCTGGCGGTCACGCGGCACGAGCTGGACGGAGAACCCGACACCGGGCGGCGGATCGGCGAGCTGATCGAGATGGACGTCTCGAAACCGCCCGCCGTTCTGAACGTGATCCAGTGGCTGGACCGGTACGTGGCCGGCAAGCTGGAGGGGCGCGTGGTCCATCCCATCGCCGGCAAGGTCGCCTGCTACTACGGGTGCCTGCTGGTCCGTCCCGATAAGATCCTGCGGTTCGACCGGCCGGAGGACCCGGTCTCGATGGATGCCCTGGCCGCCAAGGCCGGCGCCACGCCGATCGACTGGGCGTTCAAGACCGAGTGCTGCGGCGCGGGTTTCTCGATCTCCCGGACCAAGTCCGTCGCCCGGTTGTCCGGCGCGATCGTCCGGGACGCCGTCGGCCGCGGCGCCGAGATGATCGTGGTCGGTTGCCCGATGTGCCACTCGAACCTCGACATGCGGCGGCCCGACATCAATCGCTTCCTCGGCCGGGAGACCGACCTCCCGGTGGTCTACATCACGCAACTCATCGGCCTGGCGATCGGCCTCGATGCCCGCCAGCTCGGTCTGCACCGGCATTTCGTGCCGGTCGGAATCACCTGAGGCGGCAGGGGCCATGGCCAGAATCGGCGTCTTTGTCTGTCATTGCGGGGAGAACATCAGCGCGACGGTCGACTGCGCGAAGGTCGCGGAGGCCGCCCGCGCGCTGAAGGGCGTCGTCGTCTCCCTCGACTACAAGTACATGTGCTCCGACCCCGGCCAGTCGCTGATCAAGCAGGCCATCCACGAGCATCGTCTGACCGGGGTCGTGGTCGCGGCCTGCTCGCCCCGGATGCACGAGCCCACCTTCCGCCGGATGTGCGCCGAGGCCGGGCTGAACCCGTTCCTGTGCGAGATGGCGAACCTGCGCGAACACTGCTCGTGGGTCCACGAGAAGGGCGAGCCGACGACGCGCAAGGCGATCGGCCTGGTGCGGATGCTGGTGGAGAAGGTCAAGCGGAACCACCCCCTGAATCCGATCCGCGTCCCCGTCACGCGGACGGCGCTGGTGCTGGGCGGCGGCATCGGCGGCATCCAGGCCAGCCTCGACATCGCGAATGCCGGGCACAAGGTCATCCTGGTCGAGAAGGCGCCGTCGATCGGCGGCCACATGGCGCAGCTCTCGGAGACCTTTCCGACCCTCGACTGTTCGCAGTGCATCCTGACGCCGCGCATGGTCGAGGTCGCCCGGCACCCGAACATCACCCTCTACACCTACGCGGAGCTGGAGAGCCTGGACGGCTTCATCGGGAACTTCAAGGCCCGCATCCGCCGGAAGGCCAGGGGCGTGGACGAGAAACTCTGCACGGGCTGCGGCCTGTGCATCACCAAGTGCCCCACGCGGAAGATCCCGAGCGAGTTCAACGCGGGGCTGGGGACGCGCAGCGCGATCTACGTCCCGTTCCCGCAGGCCGTGCCGAACAAGCCCGTGATCGACCGGGAGCACTGCCTGTACTACCGCAAGGGGAGATGCCGGGTCTGCGAGAAGGTCTGCCCGGCGAAGGCGGTGCGGTTTGACCAGGAGGACGAGGTGATCGAGGTCGACGTGGGCGCGGTGGTCGTGGCCACCGGCTTCGACGTCCTGCCCTCCGCCTTCTTCCCCGAATACGGCTACGGCCGCTTCCCGGACGTGATCACGGGCCTGCAGTTCGAGCGCCTGGCCTCCGCCTCGGGGCCGACGCAGGGCGAGATCCGGCGCCCCTCCGACGGCCGCGTGGCGGAATCCGTGGTCTTCATCTCGTGCGCCGGTTCCCGGGACCCGGCGAAGGGGATCGAGTACTGCTCGAAGATCTGCTGCCTCTACACCGCGAAGCACGCGATGCTCTACCGGCACAAGGTCCACCACGGCGCGGCGCACGTGTTCTACATGGACATCCGCGCCGGCGGGAAGATGTACGAGGAGTTCGTGCGCCGGGCGATCGTCGAGGACGGCGTGAAGTACATCCGCGGCCGCGTGTCGCGCGTCTACGAGCGCGACGGGAAGCTGGTCGTGATGGGGGCGGACACGCTCCTCGGCGGGCAGCCCGTCGAGATCGAGGCGGACCTGGTGGTGCTGGCGACGGCCGGCGTGGCGGATCCCGGCGCGGAGGCGCTGGCGCAGAAGCTCCACATCTCGTACGACGCCGCCCGGTTCTTTTCCGAGGCGCACCCGAAGCTGCGGCCGGTGGAGACCAACACCGCGGGCATCATGGTCGCCGGCGCGTGCCAGGCGCCGCGCGACATCCCGGAAACGGTGGCCATGGCGTCGGGCGCGGCGGCGAAGGTGGCGGCGCTGTTCTCGCAGGCGCACCTCACGCGCGAGCCGACCATCGCGGTGGTCAACCGCATCGCCGCGCCGATGTATTCCACGTGCGTCGGCTGCTTCCTCTGCCTCAATGCCTGCCCCTACCACGCGATCGAGAAGGAGGAGATCCGCGACCGCGGCGGCCGGCTCGTGAAGACCGTCTCCAAGGTGAACGCCGGTCTCTGCCAGGGGTGCGGAACCTGCGTCGCGTTCTGCCGGTCCAAATCGATCGACCTGCAGGGCTACACGAACGAGCAGGTGTACGCCGAGGTGGCGGCCGTGCTGAACGATGAGGAACCGAACGCGGCCGCGGCCGTCTCCGGGGGCGCATGACGACGTTCGAACCCAGGATCGTGGCCTTCGTCTGCAACTGGTGCACGTACGCCGGCGCGGACCTGACGGGCACGAGCCGCATGCGCTACGCGCCCAACGTGCGCATCGTGCGTTTCCCCTGCACGGGCCGCATCGACTTCATGCTGATCCTGAAGGCCTTCGGCGAGGGGGCCGACGGCGTGATCGTGTCGGGTTGCCATCCGAACGACTGCCACTACGCCACGGGGAACTTCCACGCGCGCCGGCGGTGGATGGTCCTGCGGAACCTGTTCGACTTCCTCGGCGTGGACCTGCGGAGGATCGTCTTCTCGTGGGTCTCCGCCGCCGAGGGGGCGAAGTGGGCCGCCCTCGTGAACGAGACCGTCGAGAGCGTCCGCCAGCTTGGCCCCTGCACGAGTTTCCGCGAGATCGCGGCCCCGGCCTCGAAGGAAATCACCCGTGAATGAGCTGAGGCGGAGAGCGAAGGAACTGCTCGAGTCCGGCGCCGTCCAGGTCGTCATCGGCTACGAGAACGGCTCCGCCGACCGGACGCGGGCCGCCTTCGTTTTCAAACCGGAGGACGCGGCCCGCCTCGTCTTCGACAGCCGGTGCGTGCAGAACCTCGCGGTGTACCTGACGCGGCGGGAGATCAAGGCCCTCGGGAAACCCGCCGTGGTCGCCCCGCTGCCGGTTCTGCGGAGCCTCCTGCAGCTCGCCGTCGAGCACCAGGTCCGCGAGGAGGATCTGGTCGTGCTGGCCGTGACGCCCGACGGCCGCATGCCGGAGATGAAGACCTTCGCGGAGATCGAACAGTATCTCGGCACCGTGCAGTGGGAACTGGACGCCCGCTACCGGGAGATCATCGACCATATCCGGAGCCTGCCGCTCGAGGAACGGTGGGCGCACTGGGTGCGGGAGCTGTCGCGCTGCTTCAAGTGCTACGCCTGCCGCGCCGCCTGCCCGCTCTGCTACTGCGAACGGTGCGCCGTCGAGAACAACCAGCCGCAGTGGATCCCGCCGGCTTCGCACGCGCTGGGCGACCTCGAGTGGCACGTCCTGCGCGCGATGCACCACGCCGGACGCTGCACCGACTGCGATGCGTGCGCCCGCGCCTGTCCCCTCGGCATCCCGCTGAACCTGCTCACCAAGTTCGTGATGGAGGACCTCCGACAGCAGTTCGGCGTGACCGGCCCTTCGCTCGAGACGGGCAACGCGCTGGCGAGCTTCAAGCCCGACGACAAGGAGAGCTTCATCCGGTAGGAACGACCGTGGAACCACTGAACGACCAGAGCACCTTGGCGGCGGCTCGCCGCCTGAGGAAGGACCGCCTCGGGGCGCTGATCGACGCGCTCTGGAAGCAGGGCCGCACCGTGATCGGCCCGCGGCGTCGCGACGGCCGCGTGGACTGGGCGGTCGTCCGCTCGGCGGAGGAGTGGGCGGACGATTACGTCCAGACGACCACATCGGCCAAGGCCGTCGTCGATCCGCCGGTGGAAAAGCTCTTCGAGTACGAGGAGAAGACGAGCGGCATCGAGCTGCGGGATTTCGACCCCGCCCAGGCGCCGGAGATCGTGCTGCTCGGTGTGAGGCCCTGCGACGCGGCGGGTTTCGGGGCGCTCGGCGCGATCTTCAACTGGGACTGCCGCGACGAGCTCTTCAACGCGCGGCTGGCGAAGACGACGGTCATCGGTCTTTCGTGCCGGCGCGCCGACGAGTATTGCTTCTGCACGTCGGTCGGCGGTGGTCCGGGCGATACGGCGGGCAGCGACATCCTGCTGACGCAACTTGACGCGGGCGACTACCTCGCGGAAGTGCTGACCGACAAAGGGCGGCAGATCACCGAGGCTGCACCGGATCTCTTCGAACCGGCGCCGGAAGGCATCCGCAAAGAGGACCTCCTGGTCGCCGTGCCCGTGCGGTTCGACCCGGCGGTCGCGAAGGAGAAGCTGGAGGCCTATTTCCAGAGTCCGCTGTGGGCGGAGCGTTCGCTCAAGTGCCTCGGCTGCGGCGCCTGCGCCTTCGTCTGCCCCACCTGCGCGTGCTTCGACATCCAGGACGAGGCCCACGGCCGGCGGGGTGCCCGGTTCCGGTGCTGGGACTCGTGCGGCTTCTCCCTCTTCACGCTGCACACCTCCGGCCACAATCCACGCGATGCGCAGAGCCAGCGCTGGCGCCAGCGGTTGATGCACAAGTTCGTGTACATGCCTGAGCGCCAGCGGGTTCTCGGGTGCGTCGGCTGCGGCCGGTGCTCGCGGGCCTGCCCGGCGGACATGAACCTGGTCGAGCATCTCGCCACCATCATGGAGACGGGCACGTGAGCGGGAAGAACATCTACCTGCCGTACCTCATGCGGATCGAGAAGGTGACGCCGGAGGCGCCGGGCGTGCAGACCTTCCGCCTCCGCTTCGTCAACGAGCAGGAGGGCGCCGCGTTCACCTTCCGCGCCGGCCAGTTCGGCGAGTACTCCGTCCTCGGCATGGGCGAGTGCACGTTCTGCGTCGCCTCCCCCCCGACGCGGTCCGGCTACATCGAGTGTACGTTCCGCCGCACCGGCAAGGTCACCTCGGCCCTCGCCAACTGCGAGGAGGGCGAGACGATCGCCTTCCGGGGGCCGTACGGCAACAGCTTCCCGATTGAGTCGTGGAAAGGGCGGAATCTCGTCTTCGTCGCCGGCGGCATCGCCCTGCCGCCGCTCCGCTGCCTGATCTGGAACATCCTCGACCTGCGCGACCGGTACGGCGACATCACGATCCTCTACGGCGCCCGCACCGTCGCCGACCTGGTCTACAAGCACGAGCTGGAGGAGTGGGCGAAGCGCGGCGACATCACGCTCGTCGTCACCGTCGACCCGGGTGGAGAAACGCCGGAGTGGAAGGGCGCGGTGGGGTTTGTGCCGATGGTGCTGGAGAAAACGCCCCTCCCGGCCTCGAACGCGACCGCGATCGTCTGCGGGCCGCCGATCATGATCAAGTACACCTTCCCCGTGCTGCAGCGGCTCGGCTTCGCCGACACCGAGATCTATACGACGCTCGAGAACCGGATGAAATGCGGCTTCGGCAAGTGCGGCCGCTGCAACGTGGGCAAGGTCTACGTCTGCAAGGACGGCCCCGTGTTCACCCGCGCCCAGCTCAAGGACATGCCGGACGAGTACTGAAGACGACTCGCGGCCTGACTGTGCAGGCCGCCCACACGGTCATCTCTGTCGTGGGCGGGCCTCACCGAGGCCCGCGTTCCTTGGGTTGTCCAATCCCGGGAAACCCGGGCCGCGCAGGTTTCCAGCCGTTGGAGAACGGTGCGACTGAACCGCAGTGAACCCGCCGCGGTTCACCGTCGTGTTCCGGACGCCTGTTGGGGAACCGGTTTCACACGGGTCTCTCTCTGGCGCTCCTGTTCGCTGTCCTTGATTTGCCTCTGCCCCAAGGGTAGTTTTCTAGATGATGAAGGTGAAGGTCATAGTGTCCAGTCCTGACGTCATGGGTGGGACGCCCGTCTTCCGTGGGACACGCGTCCCCGTCCAGACGCTCATGGACTATCTCGAATCGGGCCAGACGATCGACGAGTTTCTCAAGGGCTTCCCCTCGGTCAAGAAGTCCCAAGTGATCGACTTCCTTAAAGAGGCTAAGGAGAGCGTCGTTGCCCACGCCTAGGATCCTCCTAGACGAGTGTCTTGACCGGCGCCTGCGCAAGGAATTCCCGGGCCATCTCACCAAGACCGTTCCGGAGATCGGATGGGCCGGCCTGAAGAATGGCGTGCTGCTTGAGAGGGCGGAGGAGGCCTTCGACGTGTTCGTGACGATTGACCGCAACCTGGCCTTCCAGCAGGACACATCCACGTTCAGCATCGCCGTAGTCGTTTTGCATGCCCGGTCGAATCGCATCCAGGACTTGCGCCCCCTTGTGCCCCGTGTCCTCAAGGCGATGAACTCACTCCGTCCTGGTCGGGTCGTCCATATCTCCTGACGGCGAACGTGAAGGCTGACCGGATCACCGAGTTCACGGGCCAGGATGACTTCGTATACGGTCTCCGGAAGTCCCGGTGCCAGTTCGCGGTGCACGGCGATCGCCGCGGCAATCACCAGCGTCCCGATTTCGTTCTCCGTCATCCTCTGCGCCTCCGCGCCTCCGCGCCTCTGCGCCTCTGCGCGAGGTGATCTAATCTGGTTCCAACAAGCGACTGTCAAGTTCTCCTGTTACGCGCGGAACGCGCCTCGCACAGGTCTTTCCCGCGGTCTGCTCTCTCCGACGCCTCCTCCAGTGGCCGAACCTCCGCTTCACCGGGGCACGAGCGTGGTGCCGGCGAGGCGGTCGTGCAGGCCGCGGCCGGGCAGCGCGAGGGATCCGGCCGCACACGCGAGGGCGAACAGGGCCGCCAGGACGGCGCCGGCGGCCATGGGGGCCAGGATCGCGCCGGCCTCGGCGGCCTCCGCCACCCGCGGGGCGGTCCGGACCGTCAGGCCGATCAGGACCGGCGAGACCGCGACCGGCGACCACGCGACGAGACTGCGCCAGAAGATCCGCCATCGCGAAGCGCGCAGGCCGTCCTTGCGCACGACGGCGACGCCGCAGAGGCGCATCACGAGGCCGCCGCGCGCCACGAGCGCGGCGAACACCGCCATCGCGCCGATGAGGGCCATCCAGACCAGCGCGCCGAGCAGCGGGGCCCAGACGGCCGGTTGCCGCCCCTGGACGGCCATCAGGGCCTCGACATTCTTCAAATGGGGCTGCAGGGCCGCGGTGGCCTTCGCGACCTGCTCCGCGGTTGGATTCGGGTACTTCGCCGCGCTCGCTTCGGCAAAGGTGCGGCTCCTGCCCGTGATCAGTACGCGGGCGCTGGCGCTCTTCCACACGACCTCGTTGGTGATCGTACTTCGGTAGCGGCTGGCGAGGTAGACGGCGACCTCCTCATCGGCCGGCCGGGGCGTGTCCTTCAGCCATGGGAGCTTCATCTGCGAGGTCGACCACAGGTTGAGCAACCGGCTCATTTCCATGACATCGGGCTGTCGCATCGACCAGCTCCGGTAGAGCGTCGTGCCGAGCACGCCGAACACCGCCATGAGCAGCGGAACCGCCGCGCATCCCAGCACCAGGGCTGCACGCCGGCCGCGGGTGACCACTGCCGCGTTGGCCAGCAGAGGCTGAATCGCGCGGGCGATGGCCCCGGCGCCCGGCATCGTGGGCAGCGACGCCAGGAGCTTGCGCGCATGAACCGGCAGGGGGACGCGGAGATGCTTCGGGTCTGCTTCGGCGTCCGCCCCGCCGGCGAGGGCGGCGCAGGCGACCTGAAGCAGGAAGAGCCCCGGGTCACGCCCAGCCGGCGCGGGGGAAGCGGCGGCGCCGGGCGCGCGGAAATCGAGCAGCTTCGCGCGGCCGTCGCCGGTGATCCATACGCGATCAACCGTCAGCGTCCCGGGCAGGGTGCCGTCTTTCTCCGCCGCGGCGATTTCGACCGCGAGATCGAGCAGCCAGTACCGCACCTCGGCCCAGGGCCGGGGCTGCCGCATGCCCACGAGCGGCTGGCCGGTGATGCCCTCGAAGGCATCCCAGTTCTCCCGGGGCGTGCGGCGGCCGGTGATCCAGCGCAGCCGGCCCACGCGGCCCAGCGTCCGCCACGGCGGGGCGACCGGCGGCGTCCCGGCGGGCACGACGCGCAGCCAGACCTTGCGGAGGAGCCGCGTGTCGTAGCCCAGAAGCCACTCGCCGCCCTCTGTCTTCTCCAGGGCCTCCAGCACGTGGTAAGGACCGACCTTCGACTCCGCCTCCGCGGCGCGCGCGGGCTCGGCCTCGGCCGCCGGCGCCGGTCGGGCCTGGTGGGCGGGCCGGCGGATGACCCGCGTCTTCGAGAGCAGGTCGTGCACGGCGGCGTAGCCGTTGCGGCGGCGCGCCGTGCAGAAGAGGAGGGCCATCACGAGGTACGTCGAGTAGGCGAGTCCGAGCATCCCAAAGGCGTGGGGACCGCCCATGAGCGTCTCGGGCGCGATGGCCATCGCCAGCCACATGGGGAGCGCCGGCGCGCACAGGTACACGGCCGCGCGCACGCAGGCCCGGGGGACGCCGGGCGGATTGCGGTCCGGCCCGACCACGCGCACGCCGCAGACCCACTTGCCGAGGCTGGCCCCGCACCGTCCTTCCGGCGCCGCGTAGTAGAGGATGTACAGCAGGAAGCTGAGAGCGATGAACAGGACATTCCCGAACGACTGGTATCCCGCGGCGTCCGTAGGCGGCCCGTAGCGACCCTTCGATCCGACCATCACGGCAACGGAGACCGCTCCCGAGACCGCCCCCCAGGTCAACGTGTCAAGCATGCCGGCGAGAAAACGCCGGCCCAGGGCCGCCGGCACGGGCGCGGTGGAACTGAAGGGAGCCAGCGCCTGGCGAAGCTCGTCGTAGGTCCGGAACCGGTCGGCCGCCGTCTTCTGGAGGCAGCGCAGGACGGCGTCGGCGAGGGCGCGCGGCGTCTCCGGCTGGAACTGGCGCGGCGACGGCGCGGGCTTCTCCAGCACGGTGGCGAGGAGCTGCACCATGTTCTCCGCCGCGAACGGGGTGCGGCCGGTCAGCAGGTAGAACAGCGTCACACCGACGGCGTACATGTCGGAGCGGACGTTGAGCTCCTCGCCGCGGAGCTGCTCCGGCGAGCAGAAGGCGGGCGTGCCCAGGAACGTCCCCTCGAGCGTGAGGTTCGTCTCGCCGCGCGCGGCGGTGGAGATCGACAGCCCGAAGTCCCCGATCTTGACCGTGCCGTCGGCGTCCTCGAAGCAGTTGGCGGGCTTGATGTCCCGGTGGAGGATGCCGATGGCCTGGGCGGCCTCCAGACCGGCGATGATCTGCAGAACCGCGTCCACCGCCGCGCCGACGGGCAGCGGCCCCTGGCGCGCGACACGCTCCTGCAGCGTGCCGCCCGCGATCAGCTCCATCGCGATGACCGGCATGCCGTCGATCTCGTCGGTGCCGAAGATGTAGACGCTGTTCGGGTGGTTGATCGACGCGGCGAGGCGGCCCTCGCGCAGGAAGCGGGCCCGCGTGTCCGGGGAGTCGAGGCGGTGGCTCAGCACCTTCAGCGCGACGCGCCGCCCGTTCTCGAGGTCCTCCGCCTCATACGCCGCGCCCATGCCGCCCGCGCCCAGCTGGCGGACGATGCGATAGTGCCCGAACGTCTCGCCCGGGCGGGGCAGGGCCCCGGACCGGCCTCCCGGCGGCGCGGTCGTGATCCCCGTCGTTGTCCCGGCGTCCGTCATCGTGTCCATCGCCATGCCGATCAGGCACTTCGGGCACCGGTCCTCGGCCACGCCGTCGGGGAGCTCCGCACCGCACCGGGGGCACCGGCGGCCGTCTCTCTTCACCTCTCCATCCGCGCTCATGATGACCCGTCTCCACCCCCTACTTAGGGAAACGCCGTCCGAGGTAACGGTGGAGATTCACATTCCTTACCGTCTTCTCGAACGCTATGCACGCCTTTGCGTAACGGGCTTCGCTCGCGCTCGCCGCCGCACGCGTGTGGTTCACTCACCGGATGCGATGCGGATGGGGCCAAGAGACACAAACCCCAAACTCCAAATCCGAAGCACGAAATCCGAAAGAATCCCGAAATATCGAACCGGCAATTCCGAATGAGCGCTATCCTGCGCGGACAGGTTTCCGCATTCGGCATTCCGATTTCCTTCGGATTTCGACATTCGCATTTCGGATTTCCGTCGCATCGCGGTCACGTCGCCTTGCCGCGGTGACGCCGCCTCAAGGGCCGAACAGGCTGAACAGATGGCGGATTTCATCCTCGATCTCCTCCGGCGCCGACACCGTGCGACCGATCTCCGCCCGCAGGCGCCTGCGGTAGCGGGCGCGGAGGCGCTGCACGGCCATCTTGACCGCCGGCACCGTGAGCCCGAGCCGCGCGGCGATCTCCGCGTAGCGCCGCACGTCGTCGTCGCGCGTCAGCCGGCCCTCGATGAGATCGAACAGACCGGCGCGCCCCGAGGCCGTGTACTCCGCGCGCAGCCGCGCGCGAACCCGGTCCAGGAGCGTGAGCGCCCACTGGCGCTCGTAGAGGACGTCCGGCGACTCCCCGTGCGCCGCGGTCGCGGCAAGCTGCGACTCGGCCAGGTCGGCATCGATGGACACGACGGGCCGGAACCCGCCGCGTTTCTGCGCGTGCCGGCGGTCCCGATCGTCGGCGAGGAACCGCTTCAGGGCGACGAGAAGGAACGTGCGAAACCGGCCCTTCGCCCGGTCGGCGTCGGCGACGTAGCCTTTCTCGATGAACCGCGCGAAGAACGCCTGGGTGAGGTCCTGCGCCTCGTGCCGGTCGTGACCGTGGCGGCGGACGAAGGCATAGAGGGGAAGCCAGTACGCGCGGCAGAGCTCTTCCATCGCCGCGCGGGCGTGCGCCGGCTCGGCCGACCTCGCCGCCAGCACGACGCTCCAGTGCGTCACCGCGAACGGCTGTCGTTGATAGGAGTCCCCGCCTGGGTCACCCGGTTTCACGCACCGCGCTCCTCTTCGTTTCACGGCCACGGGCCGCAACCGAACGGCTTCCTCCGCTCAACGCGTGCGCGGCAAGTGGGACAGTCCGGCGTTGCCCGCGGCCGGGGCGAGATGTATCACGATCGGTCATCCGCCGCCACACATTCATCGCGAAGAGAGCAGCGCGATGAGCCCTCGGTGTTCCCAATCCCGCGCGCGACGGTGAAACAGGCCGAGATCAGCGTGGTGGCTCGCCGCGCCCGACTCGCTCGCCTCGGGCTCATCGCCTGCCGGCGAGGCCGATGTCGATCGGCACATCCGGGCGCGCCCCTCCATCGCGGCTGAAGATGCGGCCGTCTGACCGAGCCGGCCCCACCCGGGGCCGTCCCCCGGCCTCCAGAGCTTCAGCGACGGACGGGCAACAAGAAACCATGCAGAAGCGTGCATCGCGCGCGAAAAGGCGTTAACGTAGAATCCAACGGCTCACCCTGGAGAGGGACCATGCCGAAGGCGATCAGTCGACGGAAGATGTTGCGCGGGGCCGCCCTGGCCGGAGTCGGGATGCTCGCGTCTCGCGGCGGCGCCGGCGAGGCGACGCCGTCGCCCAACGGGAAGTTGAGGCTGGCGTTCGTGGGCGCGGGAGGGAGGGGAACGGCCAACCTGGACCAGTTGAAACGCGAGGACGTCGTGGCGTTGTGCGATGTCGACGACGTGCGGGCCGGCCCCGCGTTCTCCCGATATCCGCGAGCCCGCAGGTTCCGCGACTACCGCGAGATGCTTGAGAAGATGGACCGGGAGATCGACGCGGTGGTGGTCAGCGCGCCGAACCATATCCACGCCCCGGCGACCGCGATGGCGTTGCGCCTGGGCAAGCACGTGTACTGCGAGAAGCCTCTGACGCACTCGGTCCACGAGGCCCGCGTGCTCGCCCGGCTTGCCGCCGAGAAGAGAGTCGCCACGCAGATGGGCACGCAGATCCACGCCTCGGACAACTACCGTCGGGGGATCGAGATCCTGCGGGCGGGGGCCATCGGCGCGGTGCGCGAAGTGGACGTCTGGACCACGGCGGCCGAAGGGGGCGGCGTGCGGCCCGCGGACACGCCCCCCGTGCCCGAAACGCTGGACTGGGATCTGTGGCTCGGTCCCGCGCCGCACCGGCCTTATCATCCCTGCTATCTCCCGCGCCAGTGGCACTTCTGGTGGGATTTCGGCGGCGGTGTGCTGGGCAACGTCGGCTGTCACTACATGGACTTGCCCTTCTGGGCCCTCGAGCTGCGCCATCCGACGACGGTTGAGGCGGAAGGCGACCCCCCGAGTCCGGAGTCGACCCCGCGACGAATGACCATCCGCTACGAATTTCCCGCCCGCGGGCAGATGCCGCCGGTCAAACTCACCTGGTACCAGGGCCGGCCGTCGCCGAGGCTTGAAGGCCTCGATGGGGCGAAGTGGGACTACGGTTTCCTCTTCGTCGGCGAGAAGGGTTCGCTGGCGATGGACTACGGGAAGCGGGTCCTGTTGCCGCAGGACCGTTTCGCCGACTACCCGCCGCCCGCCCGGAGTATTCCCGATTCCATCGGGCATTGGGCCGAGTGGGTGGCGGCGTGCAGGACGGGCCATCCGACCGGGTGCAACTTCGACTACGCCGGCGCCTTGACGGAGGCGGTCCTCCTGGGCAACGTCGCGTTCCGGGCCGGCCGGAAACTGGAGTGGGACGGGCCGAACTTGAAGGCCCCCAACTGTCCCGAAGCCGCGTCGTTCGTCCGCCGCGAGTACCGCCGGGGATGGGCGCTGTGAAGTAGCGGTCAGTCTTCGAGGTGATTTCTGATGAAGGTAAGAACGATCGGACTTGTCTTCTGCATGCTGGCCCCGACCGTCCCGCTCTCGGCGGCGGCTGAGGCGGATGCCGAGGCCAAGGCGAGGGCCGAATACGAGGCGGCCGTAAAAGCCGCCAGGGAGGCGGACGAGGCGGTCATTCCCTTGAGGGCCGCCATGCAGAAGGCCGACGCGGCATATGCCGAAGGGAGAAAGGCGGCCGACACCAAACGGCAGCAAGCCACCGATGCGAAGAACCTGGCGGGTGAGCAGGGCGTAAAGGACCTGCAGCAGGCCGAGAACGGCGTGCCTGCCGCCATCAAGGCCCTGGCCGACGCAACAAGCGCCAAGCCCGCCCTGGATGCGGCCCTGGCCGAGGCCAAGGCTGCCGCGCTCCCGCTGCAGCAGGCGTACGATGCGGCCGAAAAGGCCGCCAAGGAGGCGGAAGCGACGGCGAAGACCGTCTCCGAGGAGGCCAGCAAGCTTGACGACGAAGCCAAAACGGCGACGGCCCAGGCGGCCGCCAAACGCAGGGCGGCGGACGCGGCCAAGTCCGCGCTGACCCGGGCACAGAAGGCCGAGCAGGATTTCCAGAACCAGCTCGACGCCGCGCCCAAGAAGCTGGCCGAGGCCGAGACGCAGAAGAAGGCGGCCGACGACGCCCTGGCGAACGCCGGGAACCAGGCGGCCGCCGCCACAACCGCCTGCGAGTCGGCCGAGCAGGTTGCGCTGGCGGCGGAGGCGAACGCCAAACCGGTTTCGGAGGCGGAAGGGCGGCAG
Organism: uncultured Verrucomicrobiota bacterium; assembly: GCA_964610105.1. Lineage (GTDB taxonomy): Bacteria > Verrucomicrobiota > Kiritimatiellia > PWTM01 > PWTM01 > CAZSUU01. The sequence goes on from CAZSUU010000008.1 coordinate 104,026, forward strand.
GCCGCCGCTGACGCGGCCGCGAAGCGGAAGGCGGCGGAGGCGGCGAAGACGGCCCTGATCCAGGCGTGGCAGAATGAACGACAATCGCTGACCCAGCTCGACACGGCGGCGAGGAACGTGGCCGACGGTCCGGCACGGAAGAAGGCGGCCGACGATGCGCTGGCCCATGCCAAGAGTCAGGCGGCCGCCGCCGCGACCGCGCACCAGTCGGCCGAGCAGGCCGCGTTGACCGCGGAGGCCACCGCCAGGTCGGTCTCGGAGGCGGAGAGAAATCAGGCGGCCGACGAGGCGGCCGCGAAGCGGAAGGCGGCGGACGCGGCAAAGGCGGCGTCGGCCCAGGCGCAGCAGAACGCACAACAAGCGCAAGGTCGGGCCGACACGGCCGCCAGGAACCTGGCCGACGCCCCGGCGCAGAAGAAGGCGGCCGACGATGCGTTGGCCCATGCGAAGAACCAGGTGGCCGCCGCCACGACCGCGCACCAGTCGGCCGAGCAGGCCGCCCAGGGCGCGGAGGCCCACGCCAAGGTGACGGCGGAGCGCGCCGGCCGGTCGGAGGAGGAGAAGAAGAAGCTGTCGGACGAGGCGGCCGCCAAGCGCAAGGCAGCCGATGACGCCAAGGCGGCGCTGGCCCAGGCGCAGCAGAACGAGCAGCAGGCGCAGGCCCGCGCCGAGGCGGCGGCCAAGAACGTGGCCGACGGTCCGGCGCAGAAGAAGGCGGCGGACGATGCGCTGGTCAACGCGAAGAACCAGGTGGCCGCCGCCATGACCGCTCACCAGTCGGCCGAGCAGGCCGCGGTAGCGGCGGAGGCCCACGCCCGAGTGGTGACGGAGGCGGAGAAACAGCAGGCCGCCGCCGAGGCGGCGGCCAAGCGGACAGCCGCGGATGCGGCGAAGACGGCGTTGGCCCAGGCGCAGCAGAACGCACAACAAGCGCAAGGTCGGGCCGACGCGGCCGCCAAGAACCTGGCCGACGCCCCGGCGCGGAAGAAGGCGGCGGACGATGCGCTGGCCTATGCGAAGACCCAGGTGGCCGCCGCCACGGCCGCTCTCCAGTCGGCCGACAAGGCGGCCCAGGAGGCGGAGACCGCGGCCAACGCGGTTTCCGGGGACGGCGCCAAGCCCCCGGAGGAGAAGCAGCAGGCCGCCGCCGAGGCGGCGGCCAAGCGGACAGCCGCGGATGCGGCGAAGGCGGCGTTGGTTCAGGCGCAGCAGACCGAACAGCAGGCGCAGGCCCAGGCCGACGCGGCCGCCAGGAACCTGGCCGACGCCCCGGCGCAGAAGAAGGCGGCGGACGATGCGCTGGCCCATGCGAAGAACCAGGTGGCCCCTGCCACGACCGCTCACCAGTCAGCCGAGCAAGCCGCCCAGGGCGCGGAAGCCCACGCCAAGGCGGTAGCGGAACGCGCCGGCCGGTCGGAGGAGGAAAAGAAGGCGCTGTCGGACGGGGCGGCCGCCAAGCGCAAGGCAGCCGATGACGCCAAGGCGGCGTTGGCCCAGGCGCAGCAGACCGAACAGCAGACGCAGGCCCAGGCCGACGCGGCCGCCAGGAACCTGGCCGAAGCCCCGGCGCAGAAGAAGGCGGCGGACGATGCGCTGGCCAACGCGAAGACGCAGGCGGCCGCCGCCACGACCGCTCACCAGGCGGCCGAGCAGGTTGCGGTAGCGGCGGAGGCCAGCGCCCGGGTGGTCACGGAGGCGGAGAAACAGCAGGCCGCGGTCGAGGCGGCCGCGAAGCGAAAAGCAGCCGATGAGGCGAAGGCGGTCCTGGCCCAGGCGCAGCAGAACGAGCAGCAGGCGAAGGCCCGGGCCGATGCGGCGGCCAAGAACCTGGCCGACACCCCGGCGCAGAAGAAGGCGGCGGACGATGCGCTGGCCACCGCGAAGACCCAGGCGGCCGCCGCCACGACCGCTCACCAGGCGGCTGAACAGGCCGCCCAATGCGCGGAAGCCGTCGCCAAGGTGATGTCCGAGCGCGCGGCCCGATCGAGGGAGGAGAAGAGGATGGCCGCCGCCGAGGCGATCGCCGGGCGGAAGGCGGCGGATGCGGCGAAGGCGGCGTTGGCCCAGGCGCAGCAGGCCGAGCAGCAGGCGCAGGCCCAGGCCGACGCGGCGGCCAGGAACCTGACCGACGCCCCGGCGCAGAAGAAGACCGCCGAGGAGGCGCTGGCCCATGCCCGAAATCGGATGATCGCCGCCACGACGGCCTACCAGGCTGCCGAGCCGGCTGCGTTGGCGGCGGAGGCCAACGCCAGAGTGATGGTGGAGCGGGCCGGCCGATCCACGTCGCGGAAGCGGCAGGCCGAGGCCGAGGCGGCCGCCCGGCGCAAGGCGGCCGAAGGGGCCAAGGCGGCCCTGGCCCAGGCCCAGGCGGCCCGGCAGAAGGCGCAGAACCTGGCCACCGTTGCGGCGCAGAAGCTGGCGCGGGCGGAAGCGCAGAAGACCCAGGCGGCCGCCGGACTGGCAAGCGCCCGGAATCAGATCGCCGCCGCCACGGCCGCCCTGCAGGCGGCCGAACAGGACGCCCAGAACGCGGCGAAAGCGGCCGAGGAAAAGAACCAGGCCGCCGCCACGGCGGCCGCCCGGCGCAAAGCGGCCGCGGACGCCGGGGCGGCTCTGGCTCAGGCGCAACAGGCCGAGCAGCAGGCGCAGGCCCAAGCCACGGCCGCCGCTCAGAAGCCGACCGAGGAGCAGAAGAAATCGAGCGACGAGGCCCTGGCCAACGCCAGGAATCGAGTGGCTGCCGCGACCGCCGCGCACCAGGCCGCCCAGGAAGCGGCCAAGGACGTCATCCGGCTCGATGAGGCAAGCAAGAAGGCCGCCGCCGATGCCGCCGCCAAGCGCCAGGCCGCCAACGCGGCCAAGGCCGCCCTGACTCCGGCGCAGCAGAAACAGGAGCAGGCGGCGGTCCGGGCCAGCACCGCGGCGCAAGACCTGGCCAGGGCCGAGACGCGCAAGAAGCAGGCTGAAGAGAACCTCGAGAACTTGAAGAAGCGGATCGCCGCCGCCAAGGAGACGCACGTCGCGGACGAGGAAGCCGCGAAGGCGGCGGAGGCCGCGGCCGCTCCGTTGAAGGAGCACGCCGACAAGAGCCGGGCCGCGTATTCGGAGGCCGTGAAGGTCGCCGACGAGAAACGCGCCCTCGTCGAGCAGACCAAGGCGGGACTGTACCGGCTGGTCTCGGCCCGGCAGGTGGCGGGAATCATGGAGAGCACCGAGCCGCCGGCGCCGGCGAACCGGATTGACGAGATCGTGTTTGCGAAGTTGAAGGCGTTGGGTATCCAGCCGGTCCTCTGCTCCGATGCGGTGTTCATCCGTCGCGCCTACCTGGACATGACCGGCACGCTGCCGTCCGCGGAAGAGGCCAAGGCGTTCATCCTGAGCACGGACAGGAACAAGCGCATCGCCCTGATCGACCGTCTCTTCGGCGAGCCGGCGCATGCCGATTACTGGGCGATGAGATGGAGCGATGTCCTGAAAGTGAAGGCCGAGTTTCCCGTCAAGGTCTGGCCCAATGCGGCGCAGGCCTATCACCGCTGGATATGGGAGTCGATCGCGCGGAACAAGCCGTACGACCGGTTTGTGCGCGAGATGCTCACCTCGAGCGGGAGCAACTTCCGCGATGGCCCGGTCAACTTCTACCGCGCCATACAGGAGAAGACTCCGGAGGGTATCGCCGCGGCGGTGGGACTGGCCTTGATGGGCACGCGGGTCTTCCTGTGGCCGGAAGACCGGCGCGCCGGCATGGCGGTGTTCTTCTCGCAGGTCGGGTACAAGCCCACCAGCGAGTGGAAGGAAGAGATCGTATTCTGGGATCCCCTCAAGTCCACGGCCGTGCCGGGCAGCGTCGCGCCGGGCGTCGATTCCGTCGCCAAGGCGGTGACCGCCACCGACCTGATCCCGCGGGCGTTCACCAACGCGCTGGTCGAAAACGGACCGTTGGCGGCCGTGTTCCCGGACGGGACCCGGACCACGATTCCGCCGAACCGCGATCCGCGGGAGGTGTTTGCCGACTGGCTGATTCGACCGGAGAATCCCTGGTTCGCCCGGGCCATTGTCAACCGGACCTGGGCGTGGGTGATGGGGCGAGGCATCATCCACGAACCGGACGACATTCGGGACGACAACCCGCCCAGCAATCCGGAGCTCCTGGCCTGCCTGGAGAAGGAGCTGGTTCAGGGGGGCTACGACCTGAAGCACGTGCAGCGGCTGATCCTGACCTCGACCGCGTACCAGTTCTCTTCGATCCCGAGGTCCCGGACTCCGGAGGCGACCGCCAACTTCGCCAGCTACCCGTTGCGGCGGGTGGAGGCCGAGGTGCTGATCGATGTCCTCAACGACATCACCGGCGGTTCGGACCTCTACACCAGCGCCGTTCCGGAGCCTTTCACGTACATTCCAAAGGACATGTCGGCGGTGGAGCTGGCCGACGGCAGCGTCAGCAGTTCCTTCCTGTCGCTGTTCGGACGTTCCGCGCGGGCCACGGGGATGGAGAGCGAGCGCGTCAACGAGCTGGCCTCGACCCAGTGGCTGCACATGCTGAACTCGGCCACCATCCACGGCAAGCTTCAGAGAGGTCCGAAACTCACCGCGGTACTTGCATCGGGCGGCAAACCGAGGGAGATTGCCGAGAGGCTGTACCTGACCGTCCTCTCTCGGTTTCCGACGGAGGCCGACGTGGGAGCGGCCGAGGAATATGCCAAGAGCGGAGTGACGAAGGGGAACGACGTCTGGGTCGATCTCGCCTGGGCGTTGATCAACAGCCCCGAGTTTCTTCTGCGGCATTGAGGAGTGCGGACGGGGCGGGACATGACGCGAAACGGCCGGTCTTCCGGCCTGACGGTGGAGATGGAAGCGGAAGGAGAACGGACGCGATGAGTACGAGCCTGAACGGAGACAACCAGGAGAGGGTGTCCCGACGGGAAGCCATGCGACGCGGCGCCCTGGGCGCGGCGGGCGTGATCGCGGCCGGCGGTCTGAGCGCCCGCGTCTTCGCGGACCCGGCGGAGAAGACGCCCCAGCAGATCGCCGCCGAGCAGAAGGCGGCCCGGGACGAGGCGGCCCGAGGCAAGGCCAAGACCAAGAAGGTCCAGACCAAGTCGGTCATCCAGATCTTCCTGTGGGGCGGCATGTCGCACAACGATACCTGGGACCCGAAGCCCGGCACGGGCTACGACTTCATGGCCGAATTCGACAAGGCGATCCCCACCAACGTGCAGGGCATCGAACTCAGTTTCCTCTTTCCGCATCTGGCGAAACAGGCCGACAAGTACTCCCTGATCCGCAGCATGACGCATGGCAACAACGGCCACGAGACGGCGGCCTACCTGATGCAGACCGGCCACCTGCCCGGCGGACGGCTGGCCTATCCCAGCGTGGGCGCCATCTTCACCTTCTTCAAGAAGGACCAGTACCAGGGGCTGCTGCCGCCCTACGTCGTGATGCTGGAGGCCGCCGGGCGGTTCTCCGAGGAGGGCTTCCTGGGCCCCGCGTACAAGCCGTTCGCCACGGGCGGCGACCCGAACGCGGCCCGCTTCGAGGTGCAGGGCATCGTCAACAGGGAAGTCAACGACGGGCGGCAGACGGCCCGCCGCGAGCTGGCCGACAAGGTCAATCTCCTGGGATACGGCCTGGCGGACGTCCCGGAAATGGCGTCCGCCGAGACGGCCAAGAAGAAGGCCTACGGGCTGATCCTGGGCAAGGGGAGGGAAGTGTTCAATCTCGAGAACGAACCGACCGTGCTCAGGGATCGCTACGGCCGGAACACGTTCGGGCAGGAATGCCTGGCCGCGCGGCGGATGGTCGAAGCGGGCGTGCCCTACGTCACGATCAGCTTCCCCGGCGGGTGGGATACGCACGGAAACCACTTCCCGACGATGCGGCGGCAGTGTCCCATGCTGGACCAGGGACTGGCGACGCTGCTGGCGGACCTGAGCGAGAAGGGCCTGCTGGAGAGCACGCTCGTCTGGTGCACCGGCGAGTTCGGCCGGACGCCGAAGGTCTCCTGGGAACCGCCCTGGAACGGCGGCCGCCATCACTACGGGGACGTGTTCACCGTGCTGGTGGCCGGCGGCGGGTTCAAGGGCGGTTGCGTGGTCGGCTCGTCCGATGAGAAGGGCGAGAAGGTCAAGGAGAGACCCGTCTATCCGGCGGACCTGCTGGGCAGCATGTATCTGCTGGCCGGCATCGACGCGGCGGCGAAGCTGCCCCATCCCTGGGGATTGGATGCGCGCGTCCTGGACACCGAGAACGAAGGCATGAAATCGGCCGGTCTTCTGGAAGAGATCATGTGACGGGTGGCGGTATGCGGAGACGCTCATGAGCAGATTCGGCAGGCTTCCGATCCTGGGACTGGCCCTGTGTGCGGCCGCGGCTTCTCCGGCACAGAATCAGTACATCGGTTTCGTCTATCCCGCCGGCGGCCAGCAGGACACCACCTTCCCGATCAGGTTGGGCGGACAGGGGCTCATCCACGCCTCCGATGTGATCGTGAGCGGAGAAGGGGTCTCCGCCCGGCTCGTCGCCTACTACGAGGTCCTGGGCAACCAGGAGCTCGGATTCCTGAACCAGCAGATGGGCGAGCTGCGGAAGAAGGAAACGCCGATCAGCGACGCGATCGTCGCCAGGATGGCCTCGATCGAGCGGCCCGCGCGCATCGGCCCGGACACCGGTGCCAGCGCGGTCCCGACCCTGCTCTGCCCGGTATGCGGTACGGCCAACGCGATCGACGCCACCGTCTGCATCAAGTGCAATGCGAAGCTGGAGAAACCCAAGGACCCGAACCCGGGCAAGGATGCCGCGAAGAACGAGCCCCCGAAGACCGAGCAGGAGAAGGCCAGACAGGTGATGATCGACCTGATCGAGCGGAGGTTCGCGGAAGACGAGCGCACTCCGGCCGTTCGGTCCCAGACCGAGCTGGTCTTCGCCGAGATCACGATCGCACCCGACGCGAAACCGGGCCGGCGGGAGATCAGGGTGATCACCCGGCGGGGCGTCTCCAATCCGCTGCCCTTCTACGTGGACCAGGTGCCCGAGGTCGCGCGCAAGCCGATGAAGACCATGCAGCTTCCGGTGCTCGGCAAGGAGTATCTGGCGCAGCGGAAACGACCGCCGGAGGAAGAGGAACTGCGCATCACGGTGCCGTGCACGATGAACGGCCAGATCGCGGCGGGCGAGGTGAACCGGTATCGTTTCGAGGCAGGCAAGGGACAGCGCCTGGTCATCTCCGCCAGGGCCCGCGAGCTCGTGCCCTACGTCGCCGACGGCGTTCCCGGCTGGTTCCAGGCCGTGCTGAGGGTTCGCGACGCCAACGGAAGGGAGTTGGCCTACAGCGACGATTTCCGTTCCAACCCCGATCCGCTCATCTGCTTCGAGGTCCCCGAGGATGGCGAGTACGTGCTGACCATCAACGAGGCGCTCTTTCGCGGCCGCGAGAGCTTCGTGTATCGCATCACCATCGGTGAGTTGCCGTACGTGACCGGCGTCTTCCCGCTGGGCGGCCGGGCGGGGGAGCCGGTCAAGGTCGAGATGACCGGATGGAACCTGGAGAAGGCCGTGCTGACGCCGCCCCCGACGGATGCGAAGCCGGGGCGCCATCTGATGGCCGCCACCAGCGGGAAACTCGTTTCGAACTACGTGCCGTTTGCCCTCGACACGCTGCCCGAGTGCCTGGAGAAGGAATCCAACGACGAGCCACTCAAGGCGCAGAAGGTGAGTCTGCCCGTCATCGTCAACGGACGGGCCGACCGCCCGGGCGATTGGGATGTCTTCGAGGTGGAGGGGAAGGCGGGCGAGACGATCGTCGTGGAAGTGGACGCGCGCCGCCTCGGATCGCCGTTCGATTCCTTCGTCAAGATCAGCGGCGCCGACGGCAAGATCATCGCCCTGAACGACGATCATTTCGACGCGGCATCGGGATTGAACACCGACCACGCCGATTCCTACCTCATGGCCAGACTGCCCGCCGACGGGAAGTACTTCGTTCACCTCGGCGACACGCGGCGGCATGCGGGAACGGAGTATGCCTACCGACTCCGGATCAGCCATCCTCAGCCCGATTTCGTGCTGCGTCTGATCCCTTCCCGGATCTGCATGCCCGCCAAAGGGTCCGCCGCGGTGACCGTCTACGCCATGCGCAAGGACGGATTCGACGGGCCGATCAAGCTGAGTTTCCGGAACCTGCCGGAGGGATTCGAATCGGCCGGCACCACGCTGGGGGGCACGAACGAGGTCGTGTCGCTGTCGTTGAAAACCAGCCTTGCGGCGATGGAGAAGCCGGTCAACCTCGTCGTGGTCGGCACGGCGAAGATCGGGGATCAGGACGTCGTGCGCGAGGCCGCGCCGGCCGAGGACAAGATGCAGGCCTTCCTCTGGCGCCACCTGCTGCCCGCCGACACGCTGCCCGCCCTGGTCTTCGATCCCTCCTATCGGCCGCCCGCCGACCGCGTCCGCCCGCCGATCCGCGATGAAGACCGCCCGAAGGAAGCGCAGCGCAATCTGCGGAAGTCGGAGGTGGACGGCTATCTGCGGCAGATCGAGAACCTCTATCAGCAGTGGCTGCTGACGGAGGAGTTCGCGAACCGCGAGATCGCGAACGTCGAAGCCCGGCTGATCCAATGAGGGGTGTCGGTGTAGCGGTCCGGCGAGTTTCGACGGGGCGTTTCGCCGGGTGCGGAACAATCTCAGAAGGCGGCGCGGTTGGACCTGCCAGTGGGACGCCGAGAACCGGCCGATCGAAGCCGTGCAGACCCCGGTCCAAGCCGACTCGAAGAAACTCACCTTCGCCTACGATTACACGTCACGTCGGTACTCGAAGAGGGTGTACGTCTGCGAGGCCTCCCAGTGCGTGCTTCAGTCGCCGACCGCGTGCGTGTACGATGGGTGGAACATGAGTCGGGATCCGCTAGGCATGGACGGAGGTCCCAACATGTATGCCTTCAGTTGGAGCGGCTGTCCCAACGCCGCCGATCTATTCGGGCGGCAGGCAGTTCAGACGAAGACGCCCGTCTGCCCATGCGCACAAGAAGTGGTGGACAAAGAAGGGTCGGCAATGGCGCGGCAGACAGAGTTGATGATGCGCCACTTCGATGGGCAGAAGACCCAATACCGCCTTCCACCAGGACAGCCCAAGCCAGGACACTGCGCGATCAAGGTCGAACCGATTGTTGGGCCGCCCAATACCTACCCTGTGATCGTCACCCCCGTTGATCCCATCGGCGCTCCGATTCCCCAGCAGCCGTCGACAATCATGAGGTAGTGCATGCCTCGCCTGCTACTCCATCTGTCAATGATTGTGATGAGCGCAACGCTCATCGCCTGTCGCTCATCTAGGCAGCCTGATCGGCGATATTCGCGGAGGACGGCGAGCATCCTGGCTTCGCCGCTCGATAGATTGGAGATCAAGGAAGGCACGTTTGTCGAGTGCCTTAATGAGTTCGATGCTGCCGTCAATCGCGCCACAGCCGGCACGGGGCGTTTAGGCTATGTCTTCGTCCCGCCCCGGTTGGCTGCTGATGACAACGAGATCAGGGCGGTCAGAATATCCGAGTCGCGCACAACATTACATCACGCCCTCCTGCTTCTGGCACATCGCTGGGGCTATCGGGTGATTCTGTCGGATCCGGTCATTCCAGAATCTCAGTCCGCATTCCAGAGCGTCGGCGAGGTGTTCTTCATCAGGGCGGACTTGATGGATTAGTCGCCATGAGTCCATGCGCGGTGTAGGCGCCAGGAATCGGCGGAACGCCTCGACCATGGTCCATGTACTCCAAAGTCGCGGCCGAAACGGGTGATCATTCCCTGAAGACAGGGGCCCGCTTCAAACCGGGGCCGTACATGTTGACAACCGGCGACGCGGCGTGCCCTACCCACCGAGGGCTTCCCTCCCTGAGATGATGGACGAGTGCGACGCCCAGTTGCTCCCGCCATTGAGGGAATCGATCCTTGTACGCCATGTACACGCCGAAGGCGGGCCTCATGCCGCCCACGGCTTCCCTCACATCTGGGATGCTGGGTTTGCCGACCGCGGACCGAATAGCCGGCCAGTCCTCTTCCGGCACCGCATCGAGGAAACGTCCGAGATCAGCGGCCGGTTGGTTGGGCAGGTCAAAACGGTCACCTGCGGCGAGCGTGATGTACGGCCGGAACACGTCATTGCGGTGCTTCTTGATGTCCGCACTCTTGACGTTGCCGTCACCCCCATCACGACGCTCCACCAAGTCCAGATAGGCCTTGGCCTTGAGCGGGATGAGGCATCGCGCAGGGATTGTCGGTACTCCGTCAATCTCCGTTCGGGAAGTCATGACGAACTTGTAGTACGAATCATCCAGCAGGATGGCCGAAAGACTAGAGATGTCTTCGCCGGCCGGAATCGGCGTCAGGTGATGTCCTGTCGGCAGTTCCAGTAGGTTCCGGCTCAGTAACTCAATCATAAAGGGGTACGTCTCGTCTGCAGTGCCAGTGAACCTGTAGAACTCCGGTCGCCGCTCGCTTTGCTGTAGGCTCGTGTACTTCGCGGCATCCACGAATTCCCAAAAACGACGGACGAAGCCCGGCCTCAATGCCTCGACAACCAGGACGACGTCGAGGTCCTTCGTGGCGCGAAAAGGCAACTCGTTCGCCCCCATCCAAAGGTCGCACGCTGCCCCGCCGATCAGGACATAGCAATCCTCGTATCCCCGGAAGTGGTTTCGGAATGTGTCCAGCCCTCTTACCATGGGAGGTCCTTCAGCAGTTCATCGAGAGCGCCCTGCACGCGTTCATCGTGGTTGTCCCGGAGGGAGAGGGCGAGGGACAGCATGTCCACACGCTTCCCCTCGGCCGACAGGGGGACGGGGTCATACTTCCATCGCTCAACGACAGCACTGTTCTCCACGGCTGCTGGCATCTGCTTCAGCACGGCCGCATCAATCAGTTCGCGAAACCGGGGCGAATGAACCGCATAAACGTCCTCGGGCGGGGTTGCCAGCATGGACAGGTCGGCCAGCGCGGAGATACCGGAACGTAACAGGTGCGATACAGAAGACGCGCCGTTCAAGACTACGTGGTGCCGCGACCGAACAGGGGATACGAGACGCGGTCCCACCTTCTGCCATAGAACACGTCGGTCCTTCGGGAACCGCCTCCATTCGGGCAGCACGGGAAGTTCCCATCGGCTTCCGACCAGGAAGCCCGACCACGCGCCCCGGTCGAGCCCGTACACACGCATGCGCCCCTGCTCACGGTCGAGCACCATGCCCGATTCGACCATGTCGGCCAGTGCATCTTGCGCGCGCTTCCGGGAATACCGCGCAAGGCGGCGACGCCAGCTTTCGTGAGGCCGTTGTTTCCCCACAGCATGGCTACCCTTTGCGGCCTCGTTCTCGCCATGATTGGTCCGTTTTGTGATGCAGATATGCGTCATTAATGCCGCAGTACGGATTTGTGATGCAAAATGGCGACACAGTGTAGACGACCTGCGCCGGGACAACCTATTGACATGGAGTCAGCGTAATGGTATATTTCAGCATCATTAGCTGTCCAATTAGCTTGTAGTGGGTCAAATATGAGGCGTTATGAAGCTGACGTTCATGAGCAACGAGGCGGTTCTGCGGAAACTGGGTGCGAGGATGCGCCGCGAGCGACTGAACCAAAACACTACTCAGCATGCTCTGGCGACCCAGGCAGGCCTGTCCAGACGTGTGGTTGTCGACATTGAAGGCGGCAAGGGATGCAGTCTGAGCTCCTTCATCGAGATCCTGCGGGCCCTGCGCAAGCTCGACCAGATGGACAATTTCCTACCCGATCCCGGATTAAGCCCGATCCAGCTCGCCGAACTCCAAGGCAGAGAGCGTCAACGTGCAACGGGCGGGCGTTCCAGCTCGGGCGGGAGGTAGTCGCATGCCGGCATCTGTAGCCAACGTCATGCTATGGGGGAAACGGGTCGGTGCTGTTGCCTGGGATGAAGACCGTCGACTGGCGTCGTTCGAATACGACTCGTCGTTCCTGTCAAGCGGGCTGGACGTTGCGCCCCTCACCATGCCCTTGGAACGGACCATCTACACATTTCCTGAACTCCCGTTCCGCACCTACCATGGACTCCCGGGACTCCTCGCCGACGCGCTTCCCGATTCGTACGGAACGAAGCTCATCGACGTCTGGCTCCGCAAGCAGAATCGGTCTGCCGATAGCTTCAACTCGGTGGAGCGGCTCTGCTACATGGGCACACGCGGCATGGGGGCACTCGAGTTTCAGCCGGCGATGGTCCGTGGGCAACGATCGACCCGCTTGGAGGTCGTTGAACTCGTCGACCTTGCGCGCCAGGTTCTTTCGCAGAGAGAAGAGTTACTCGTCAACCTGACTGGGGACAAGGCGAAGGCCTTGGACGCCGTGATCCGCGTAGGCACGTCTGCAGCTGGCGCACGCGCCAAGGCCGTCGTTGCGTGGCACCCGGAGACCCAGGAGATCAGGTCGGGACAGGTGACGGCCCCGGAGGGGTTTCAGTACTGGTTGCTGAAGTTCGACGGCGTGTCGGGGAGTGCTCTCGGCGACCCGGAAGGCTTCGGCAGGATCGAATATGCGTATCACCGTATGGCGAAGGCGGCTGGCGTCGACATGACCGAGTGCCGGTTTCTGGAGGAAGGCGGCCGAGCCCACTTCATGACCCGTCGGTTCGACCGAGCCGGGGACGGCGCGAAGGTCCATGCGCAGTCGCTCTGCGCAATGGCCCACTACGACTTCAACGCTCCCGGTACGTGCAGCTACGAAGACGCCCTCTCGACATGCCAACATCTCGGTCTCGGCCAGCCCGCACTTGCCCAGGTGTTTCGCCGTATGGTGTTCAACGTCATCGCGCGGAATCAGGACGACCACACCCGCAACATCGTCTTCCTGATGGACGCAGATGGCACGTGGCGGCTTGCTCCAGCCTTCGATGTGATCTGGAGCTACAATCCGAAGGGCGAGTGGACGAACCGCCACCAGATGACCATCAACGGCAAGCAGCGAGGATTCACGGCGGATGATCTTCTTGCTGTTGCATCCCGCTTCGGCATCAAGAAGGCGAGGGAAACCATTGCGGAGATCGGTGCCGCCGTGCGGGACTGGCCAGGATTTGCCAAAGAGGCAGGCGTCGAACCCGGCATGGCCGCCGCCATCGGGGACACTCACCGACTTCGGGTTGGAGATTAGGGCGGCAGGGTGCTCGCACTGATGCAGAGAGGTGCTCAAAACGGCGGGGACCGACAGCCCGGAATCCGAAGGGGCCAGGTTGGACCGGCCTGACGGCCGCGACGCTCTTCCCACCACGGCGGAAGGCTGACTACCAGAAGAACCCGGAGTGGCGTGCGTGCTTCCGGCAAGCCAAGGAGATCTGCGAGTGCGTAGATCTATCGCGGGACATGCTGGAGCCAAATGCGCTACGGACAGAGCGCAAGGCAAACCACAGAAGGAAACTCGCTGCGCTGAAGAATGAGAAATGGATTGAGCAGGCCGAAAAGAAACGCCGCGAGGGCTATGCGCTGACGGGCCGTCTTGCGCGTGTGTATCGGGAGCATGCGGAGAAATGAGTCAACGGCCGACCATCGCGATGGGCGAGACACGACCATTGACGCCGTGTTTGACCTATATGCATTACCGGGACGGGAATCGGACGTGTTCGGGCAAACCCCTTTTGGAACAGGGGCACGAGCACTCTGCCTTCGCTGCGCGAACGTGCTGGTCCAAATGTTGTGCCGCAGCCCGTCCGTTCTCGACGGCTGCGGATTCAAAGCCGGACCGTCAACCGCGGACGGCCCGGCGGATTTCGATGCGGCGACGCGAGAACCGGGGTTTGCCTGATGCTGATGCCAGCGAGAGGCCATCGTCATGTTCAAGATCGATCCCGACACCGTGTACACGCTCCGCGACCTGCGCCAACTGACGGGGCTTGATCCGCGCACCATCAAGCGCTCGTTTCCGCTCGTGCAGCTTCGGCCGCCGAAGGGGCGGGTGTGGATTGTCCGGGGGCAGGCGATCCTGGATTCGATCCAATGTCCGCCAGTTGAGACACCACGGGACGCACCTCGTTCAGATGTGGGTGCGTGTAGATCCGGGTCACCATCGGGTCCTCGTGCCCCAGGATCAGCGCGCGTATTGCTTCGCCGACTCCCAGACGCCTGAGGGTGTCGCTGAAGGCGTGGCGCAGCGTCTTGTGCGTGTAGGGGCCGAACCGCTTTACCCAGCGGCTGAACCGGCGGCCGGCATCGTTGCTCCGCTGCTTCGACGGAATGTTGTAAGGGGACGGGAAGACGGCGGGGTTGCCGGGTTCCCGGGGGTGTTCCGCGAAGAACCTCACCATCTCGTCATCGAGCGGCACCGACCGGGGCATGCGGCTCAGCAACGCCTGTTCCCGCGCCGCCTGCTTCAACAACTCCTTCCGGGTCCGTTCACGACTACTCCTTTCGCGCCTCTTGAAGTAGATCTGCGCTCGCTCCTGCTGCCGCTCGGCTCGTTCGCGAAGCGCCGGGATCTCGTCGTAATGACCGCGGAGATGGGCGCTCATCCTGTCGGTGTCCAGCAGTGCCAAGACGTCTTTCACCGAGGCCGCCCCGTGCTTGAGCATCGTCTTCACGATCTGAACGACGTGGTACGCGTCCAGTCTGTACAGCAACTCTCGAAGACTTCGGGTCTGCGTCCTGTCCGCCGCCTGCCAAGGTAATCCCCAGGCGAACATCTCGCATAGCCCGCTGGCGACGGCGCTCTCATGGTGCCCGTACAGCTCCGGCCAACGAAGGGAGAAGGAGTAACCCCGGCAATACTCGGCGATGACCTCCGTCCCCGCAGGGTGCCCCCGCAGGCTTTGCCCGGTCTGCTCCAAGGTGTATTTGATCATCTCCGTCTTCTTGCTGCACGCAGCACTGCGCAGAAGCTCCTCCATGTCGTCGCGGGAAGCATCGATTCCGACCCTGCGCACGAAGTCGACTTTCGCCAAGGAGACGGCAACTTCTAGCGGCGATTGCTTGTAGCTGTACTTCCAAGGTCGAGCGCTGGCTTCGACCGGTGACCGCGGGTCTGCGCCCGCCCACAGCAGTAGAGCTACCCACCGAGGGCTTCCCTCCCTGAGATGATGGACGAGTGCGACTCCCAGTTGCTCCCGCCATTGAGGGAATCGGTCCTTGTAGTCCATGTACACGCCGAGGGCGGGCCGCATACCGTAGCAAAAGGCGACCGCCAGCGGGTTGTCCGTTATGGTATCGGCACCAAGCGCAATGAAGCGGTCGACCAAGGTCCTGTCCCACTTCTGAGTGAGCACCTCGCTGAAGGAAGCATCGCGGACATCCGCTCCCAGGTCCAACAGCATATGCGCGATATCCGGGTGGTCATGGCGCAAGGCGAGCGTCAAGGCCGTGCCCGACCGTGTGTCGGTTCTGCATCCGCTGCGCACCAGGAGTTCAACGAGACTGTGAAAGCCCGTCTTGATGGCAATGGCGATCGGAGCCTGACGCCGAATGGTCTGCTTCAGATCGTCTGAGGGATCGATCGGCTTGCCGTCCCCGATCCACCGCTGCGCATCGTACAAACGGCCGGTCCAGCACATCTCGATGAGGGGCTGAATTGCCTCCCAACTCGTTGCCTGCTGGCGCGGCAGGATCGTCTGTGAGGGCATTCTCATGCCACATTTCTACAATGACGAGAGGCAGCCTGAAACACCAGCCTTGTCGACTCCCAAGCGGCTCCATATCGCCGGTTAATGAGCTTATGCGTCCTGACCGGCAGTCTGCTGCCGGTTACATCTTGTTACATCGTATGCGTGACGAAGGGGCAAATGGGGGCTCTGTCAGCTACGGGCTTCGCGTCCATCACAGACGGAAGATGGTCCGTATGCCGCCCACGGCTTCCCTCACATCTGGAATGTTGGCTTTGCCGACCGCGGACCGAATAGCCGGCCAGTCCTCTTCCGGCACCGTATCCAGGAAACGTCTGAGATCAGCGGCCAGTTGGTCGGGCAGGTCAAACCGGTCACCTGCGGCGAGTGTGATGTACAGCCGGAACACGTCATTGCGGTGCTTCTTGATGTCCGCACTCTTGACGTTGCCGTCACCCCCATCACGACGCTCCACCAAGTCCAGATAGGCCTTGGCCTTGAGCGGGATGAGGCATCGCGCAGGGATTGTCGGTACTCCGTCAATCTCCGTTCGGGAAGTCATGACGAACTTGTAGTACGAATCATCCAGCAGGATGGCCGAAAGACTAGAGATGTCTTCGCCGGCCGGAATCGGCGTCAGGTGATGTCCTGTCGGCAGTTCCAGTAGGTTCCGGCTCAGTAACTCAATCATAAAGGGGTACGTCTCGTCTGCAGTGCCAGTGAACCTGTAGAACTCCGGTCGCCGCTCGCTTTGCTGTAGGCTCGTGTACTTCGCGGCATCCACGAATTCCCAAAAACGACGGACGAAGCCCGGCCTCAATGCCTCGACAACCAGGACGACGTCGAGGTCCTTCGTGGCGCGAAAAGGCAACTCGTTCGCCCCCATCCAAAGGTCGCACGCTGCCCCGCCGATCAGGACATAGCAATCCTCGTATCCCCGGAAGTGGTTTCGGAATGTGTCCAGCCCTCTTACCATGGGAGGTCCTTCAGCAGTTCATCGAGAGCGCCCTGCACGCGTTCATCGTGGTTGTCCCGGAGGGAGAGGGCGAGGGACAGCATGTCCACACGCTTCCCCTCGGCCGACAGGGGGACGGGGTCATACTTCCATCGCTCAACGACAGCACTGTTCTCCACGGCTGCTGGCATCTGCTTCAGCACGGCCGCATCAATCAGTTCGCGAAACCGGGGCGAATGAACCGCATAAACGTCCTCGGGCGGGGTTGCCAGCATGGACAGGTCGGCCAGCGCGGAGATACCGGAACGTAGCAGGTGCGAGGCAAGAGACGCGCCGTTCAAGACTACGTGGTGCCGCGACCGAACAGGGGATACAAGACGCGGTCCCGCCTTCTGCCATAGAACACGTCGGTCCTCCGGGAAGACAAACACCAGTAGCCGCCCCCCGCCGTGCTCTTCACACAGACCATGACGCGCAAATTCGGCGCGCACGCGGGTCATCGTACTCGGCGAGTAGCCAAGTGCCTTTGCCCAATGATTCAGCGGCCACCCCCGAGTTTCGGTATGCTGCAGGTAGTACAGGAGGACAGCCTGTGCCGGTGCGGACAAGGTGTCAGAACCATCTTCCTCAACAGCAACCGCTCGTCCTCCGCTTTCGCGAAGGTTGACAAGGGCCATGGGCAGAAAGGTCTGCCGCCCCGGGACAATGAAGGGGACGCCTTTCTCGACGAATCGCGTGCGGTCGAAGGACGGCATCTCGGGGAAGACGAATGCTACGTCCGGCCCCAGCACTCGTCTGGCCGTCTCGATGTGCTTCGCCGCCTGGGCGGGAGTCGGACGATCCGCGCTGCGCGCCACAAGGAGCGTGTACACCTTCCCGAAGAGGGCAGCCACAGAAACATCGTAAGCCTGACTGAGGAACAGCGGCAATGCGCGGCTGGCGTCGGGATGAGACTGAAAGGAAACGCGACCGGCACCAATCTGGGCCAGATAGCCGCTCAATTTCTCGCTCAGTTTCATGACTTCCGCTCTTCGCCTTATTACCACTGCGACGCACAGTACCATTATGCGCGGTAGCGTGCAACCAAAATGGTAGCTTTCTTTCGTCGGCTTCAGTGGGAATTCAAGGAGATGCAATATACTGATGCCCAATAGGGTGCCGAATATGCGTTCCATCAACTGCACTCCTCGCACCTGTCACAGACGAGAGACCGGCAGCATGCCGCCCACCGCGACCTTTACGTCTGAGATGTGAACGCTGCCGACCCGTCACAGTCCACTCAGAACGAAGATTCACCAGCCCTGATCATTTCACGTGCGCGGTAAATCGATCATGAACTGTGCCTAGGGGCTCGGCACCCTGGCTAGAGCACCGGGCGGCCTTCTGAATGCGACAGAATAGGTATTCGGTCGCACGGGAGGCAGCAATGGGTAAAGAGAAGGCGCTCGGGGCGCCTTCTCACAGGATGCCACCGGACGCGATCGCGGGCGTGACGGTTCGGTCATCTACAGCCTCGTTACCCGAGACCTGGCCTGAGTGAGCCCGATGCACCGCGCTAGGTTGCCGAGTTCAATCCGGTACAACCGGCACAGGTCCACAGTCTCGATGAAGTCGATGCGACGTTCGCAGGTCTCCGTCTTGCTGACCCAGGTGCGATGAACGCCCAACCGGGCGGCCACAGCTTCTTGAGTCAGGCCGAGACGGAGCCGAACCTCACGCAAGTGCGCAACAACGCGGACGTAGTTCTCGTCGTGAATCGTACGCATGGAGTTCCTCGTCTGTGGTTGACAGTCATGATGACGACAGATATAGTGTTCTAATGAAAGTCGATACGGTACTGAGTGAAGCGAGCAGGATGATCGACGAGGCCGGAATACGGCAGGACCCGCAGTCGCGGGTAGCCAGCCACCCAGACCTCCGGACGTTCCGCCTGTACCGCACACAGAAGCTGATCGACCCGCCGGAAGCGAAGTCAGGGACAGCCGGGGTGTACGTTCGAAAGCACGTGCTCCAGCTTGTGGCGATCAAGTCGCTGCAATCTCAGCGGCTGCCTCTGCGCGAAATACGAAATCGGCTCGCTGTGGCAGGCGAAGCCGACCTGGAGAAAATGATCGGCGGTACTCTTGACCGCCCGTCTTCCAGTGCGAATACGAATCGGCTCCGTGGTAGTTCAACGGAGAAGGACAGACGCTGGATCATGATCCAGCTCACCGATGCGTTCGCAGTGGTGGACGAGGCGATGCTCAACAGCTCCCGCCCCTCCGCCCTGCGAGCCCTCGGCGAGCAACTTGCCTCCAGCCTCCTGTCTCTCCGCCGGTAGACCGCCAACGGATCCTCGAACCCGAACCACGAAGGGCCGCGCATCGGTATGCGCGGCTGCAGGGCGAAATTTTGCACGTTTCGGGCGTAGTCCCAGTGAATGCCGTTGACCCGGGTGTGGATGGTGGTGAAGTGGGACATCAACCCTTCCTTTCGTTTGGTTCTGATAGAGCTGGGCATACCGAGAATGACCCCCGTGGACCGAAATTGGTGCATTTGGACTGATTTCACGTACAGAATGTGTGTGATTGTAGCCACTGCGCCAGACAATGAGGGATACATTTGGCTACTCGATCGGCCTCGCCCTGGCCTCTCCACCTAGCCGCTTGCATTCGAGACTGCGCTGCGTCATATTCATAAATGAGATAGCGGTTTGAGGCGGTCGCTCTGGCGGTTGCGAGATCGTAGGAATTGGGAAGGTCAATGTCATTGTACTAATACAGTCAGGGGATAGATGTTCATGAATACTCTAGAGTCATCCTTATGTCAGGTTTGTCGGAGCAGCCTCGGCATTGTCATCGTAACGATCCTGCCATGTTTGCTTGAGGTTCAGGCGGGGACGATTGAATTCAGTCTGGCGGGCATGTATCCAGCGGGAGCGTCGGCGCAGGCTATTGCGGTCTCTGATCTCAATGGCGATGGCAAGGAGGATTTCGTGGTAGTAAAGGGAAATTACTACTATGACGATGGTGGCATTAGGATATTCACAGGCCAGGGCGACGGCACGTTTGATGAGGGAGAAGATTATGGCTTGGGCGGTGCGACAAGTGTAGCAGCTCGTGACATTGACAATGACACCTGGCCAGATCTCATTGTGACGGCCCATGACTATGCTGACAATGTGAAGGTACTGATGGGAAGGGGTGATGCCACTTTCGTCTCTCCGCTGTCTCTCAGTGCCGGGAGTCTGCCGATGACCGTGGCAGTAGACTATTTCGATGGCGATGACAAGTTGGATGTGGCAGCGGTGAATGAAGGCAGTTGGGACGTAAGCATCTTACTGGGGCATGGAGATGGCACATTCGATCCAGCGCGAACGTCCAGCACACCTCAACCGGGGCACCACTTGGCGGTTGCCGACTTCAACAATGATGGCGAGACAGATCTTGCCACCGCAAATCAATACGGGCGTGAAGTATGCATCATGCTGGGAATTGGTGACGGCACGTTCGAAGCAGGACAAGAGTACATCGTTGGCATAGACCCAATAGCTGTGGCCACGGGCGACTTCAACGGAGATGGGAACGAGGATGTGGTCGCGGCTGTCTCTTACAATGATTACGTGAGTGTGATGCTAGGCAATGGGGACGGGACGTTTGGGCCTGTGCAGAGGTACTTGGTTGGCAGAGGGGGCGATGTATGGCCATGGTTTGTTGTGGTGGATGATTTCAACGGCGACGGCAAAGCGGATATTGCTAGTGCCGATTACTGCAGCTGCACCGTGAGCGTACTGCTCGGCAACGGAGATGGCACCTTTGCTGCGGCCAAGCTCTTTGACATTGGAGGTTGCCCAAGTTGCTTGGCGACAGGAGATTTTGATGGAGATGGGAGGCGCGATCTGGCTGTGGGGACATTCTGGGGTTCACAGGTGGCCATCCTGCTCAACACGACTGAAATCAGCCATGATCAAACTATCGAGTTTGGTCCTTTGGAGAACAGAGCCTACGGCGATCGGCCATTCCGGCTGACTGCCACAGCATCGTCCGGTCTCCCGGTAACCCTTCGTGTAGCGAGTGGACCGGCGGTAATCAGCAACGACCTGGTTACTATCACCGGAACTGGTATGGTGACTGTGGTGGCCTCGCAAGAGGGAGATGCCACCTACAATCCAGCTCCTGACGTGGAACGGTCCTTTGTCGTCTTTGACAGGACTCCTCCTCTGATTATTCATCTGTCAGCCGCCCCGAATGTCCTTTGGCCTCCGAACCAGAAGATGGTCAGAGTAACGGTCAATGCAGTTGTTTCAGACGACTGTGACACAGCGCCGACCTACCGTATTGCGGCTGTTACCAGCACGGAGCGCGTCAGGGGATTGGGCCATGGCGACATCGGGCCGGACTGGCAGATAGTGGAAGACCACGCAGTCTGTCTGCGTGCTGAGCGATACGGGAAAGGGACAGGTCGCATGTATACCCTCACACTTCTCGCTGTCGATGCCAGTGGGAATGAATCGACCGCCACGGTGTGTGTGGCGGTGCCTCATGACCTGAAGACGACGCGTGGGGCAAAGGGGAAGTAATATGCTCCAGAGTGCCTGACTGTGTGGTTGGGTATCACCCGCACTCTTGATCAGAATCGATCCCGTTCGATTTGGCATAGCCAAGTCATATCGGGCGTGCTTAAGCCGGTGTGAATGCGGTACTGCGTTTGTTATTCTAGGGCGAACTGAAACCGCATGGACTCGGATCATGCAGTCTCGCTCTTTCGTTGGAGCGGGGGGGTTACGCCGTTAACATGAACTTGGTATACCTATCTGCCCGAACAGTGTCGCAACGCGTCGATGTCGCGGATCTGGGTATTAATGGTAGCGAAATGACTCATGCTGATGGTTCTTTTCGTTGGTTGGCGTGCATGCAGAGCGGCACTGCCTATGCCGCGAAATCCACGAGCCCCGCCTCCCGGATGCTGAAGTGGTCGGGGCGGCCGATGATCACGTGGTCGAGCACCTCGATGCCCATGATCCGGCCGGCGGCGACCATCTGACGTGTAATCGCCAGATCCTCGGCGCTGGGAGCAGGATTCCCCGAGCAGTGGTTGTGGGCAAGGATGAGGCTGGACGCCCCGTCGAGGATGGCGCGGAGGAATACCTCCCTTGGCGCCAAAAGCGAGGCATCGGCCACGCCCAGCGTGACGAGGTGCTTCTGAATGAGCCGGTTCTTGCGGTTCATCGTCAGCAGAAAGCAGGCTTCCTGCGCCATGTCGGCGGCTTCGGGCAGGGCGGCGCGGCAGTCCAGCGGGCTGCGAATCAGCGTCGCGGTCGGTTCGCGCACGCACGGCACGTTGATCCGCAGGGCTGTGTACGGGGTGGTGAACTCGATCTGTTCGGCAGAGGGCTTTCCGGTCTTCATGGGGCAATTACAGATTTGATTCTCATCGTAGTTTTCCCCGAACTGGGGTCGTAGCGATTTGGCCCTCGCGGCCGATGTCCCGTCGTGTTTTGTGGCCGAGTAGCCGCGAACCGGTCGTAGCGGTACGACGGCAGGAGCCGTTTCGCACAGATACCGGCAAGGTTCATCCCTCTGTAAGCTCCTCCATGGCCTCGTGGAAGGCGAGTCCCAGCACGTGGACATAGAAGTCGGTGGCGTTGCCGGCGAGGTTGCGCTCGGGCCATCGCCAGTACGACGCCTTGAGCAGGAGGCCGCTGGAAGACCACCTGCGCGCCCCGGCCCGGCAAGCATTACTACTTCGTCAAGGTCACCCAGGCCGACGGCAACACGCTGTGGTCGGCGCCGATTTGGGTGAGCGTGCTGCCGCAGGCCGCGGGCGAGCGCGCTCCGGGTGCGGGATGGGTGACGGTGCGTGCGTGACGGGCGGCAAGGCGAGGCACGGGAAGGGCTCTGGTGGGCGCGTGGCGGGGCGATCAGTCACTGATCCGCTGGCCGGGTCTGCACAACGGTTGTACTCTCCCGCGCCATAAGAGGTGCCAACCTTGGGTCAATCGGGAGGATCCATGTGCAAACTCTGTGCAAACAGTACGCGATGTCATGCGCAGAAATGGGCCGATTGTGCCGCTTTCCATATCCCATCTAGGACAGAGTAAAAGTCAGAAATAGCCTTTGTCTCTCACTTGTGCGCAAGGACTTAGAGGTGGTGGCGAGGGACGGAATTGAACCGCCGACACAAGGATTTTCAGTCCTCTGCTCTACCAGCTGAGCTACCCCGCCACAGTCGAACGTCGGCGGGCCGTGCCGGCGCCGCCGAAGGTGCTCCTATACGCCTGGCTCGCGTCATGCGCAAGGGGAAACGCGATTTGTCTTGTCTGAACTCGCGCTTTGCGGATGAATGACGCGACCGGCGGGACCGGCGGAAGGGCGGCGTTCATGAGGCTGTGTCGGAGGCAGTGCGTTCGGATGGCGGGTTGGGCGGCGGCGGTGGGCCTGCTGGCCGCGCCCGCGCCCGCCGGCCTGTTCGGAGGCGACGAGCAGCGTCGGATCGACCGCGCCATCCGCGAGGTGTATCCGGCCCTGGTGCGCATCGCCGTGGTGACCGAGGAGGCGGAGAAGGGGCGGATGAGCAAGCTCCGCGGCGCGGGCAGCGGGACGATCATCGACAAGGAAGGCCACATCATCACCAACCATCACGTCGCCGGCCGGGCGCGCCGGCTTGTCTGCCGCATGCCCGACGGCGAGGAGATTCCCGCGGTCCTGGTCGGGACCGATCCGCTCGCGGACATCGCGATCATCCGTCTGGACCTGGCCGCCCGCAAGAAGGCGGCCCCGCTGCCGATCGCTCGGTTCGGCGACTCGACCGATGTCGCGGTGGGCGAGGTGGTCCTCGCGATGGGGAGTCCGGGCGGCGTGGCGCAGTCGGTGACCCGCGGCATCGTGAGCAATACGGCGCTGATCCTCCCGCGCCTGGCGTGGCCGGCGACCTTCCGGCTGGACGGGGAGGACGTCGGTTCGCTGGTGCGCTGGATCGCGCACGATGCGCAGATCTCCCCGGGCAACAGCGGGGGTCCCCTGGTCAACCTGCGCGGGGAGATTGTCGGCATCAACGAGGTCGGCGTGGCCGGCCTCGGCGGGGCGATCCCGGGCAACCTGGCCCGGGCGGTGGCCCGGGACCTGATCGAGCGGGGCGAGGTGCGCCGGAGCTGGACCGGCATCGAGGGCCAGCCCCGGCCGCGCAGCCTGGCGGCGGATCGCGGGGTGCTGGTGGGCGGCGTGGTGGCGGGCTCGCCGGCCGAGCAGGCGGGCATGCGGGCGGGCGACGTGCTCACCGAGTACAACGGCGAGGCCGTCGATTGCCGGATACCCGACGAGCTCCCGGTGTTCAACCGCCTCCTGCTCACGACCCCCATCGGGTCCGAAGTGACCGTCCGCGGTCTGCGCGACGGGAAACCGGTGGATTTCAAGTTCAGGACGACGGTCCGCGAGCCGGCCACCGGCAAGGACGTCGAGCTGAAGGAGTGGGGGATCACGGTCCGCGAACTGACGCTGATGTCGGCGCTGGAGAACCGGCGGCCGGACAAGAAGGGGGCGCTCGTATCGTCGGTGCGGACCGGCGGTCCGGCCGTGGCGGCCGAGCCGGCCCTCGCCCCCGGGGACCTCCTCCTCGAGGTCGAGGGCGTCGCGATCGAAGACGCGGCCGCCCTCCGCACGGAGACGGAGAGACTCACCCGGGGGATCAAGGAGCCCCGGCCGGTGCTCGCCGCCTTCGACCGCGGCACCAGCCGCTTCGTCACGGTGGTCAAGATCGGAGGCGAGATCGAACCCGAGTCGCCCACGCCCTCGCGCAAGCCGGAATTCCCCGTGGTCCTCCAGACGGTCAACGCCGACCTGGCCAAGGCCCTCGGCCTGCCCGACACCCGGGGGGCGCGCATCGCCTACGTCATTCCCGGGCGGTCGGCCGAACGCGCGGGATTCAAGGTCGGCGATGTGCTGCTGACCATGGACGGCGATGCGGTCCGCGCCCCGAAGCCGGAGGACGTGACCCTGCTCATGCAGCAGGTCCGGCAGTACCGCATCGGCTCCGAGCTCAAGTTCGAGGTCTGGCGCGACCGCGGGAAGCAGGAGATCGCGCTCAAGCTCGAGGAGTCCTCCGACACGGCCGAGGAGCCGGCGCGGTACAAGGACCTGGACTTCGAGGTGACGGTCCGCGAGATCATGTCCGACGATCGCGTCGGCCGCCAGATCCCCGACGAGGTGAAGGGGGTCCTCATCGAGCGGGTCGAACCGGCGAGCTGGGCGCAGCTGGCGGCGGTCATGTCGGATGACATCCTGATCCGGATCGATGGGCAGCCGACGACGGATGTTCAGTCGGTCGAACGGATATTCAAGAAGGCCGCCGCGGAGCAGCGCAAGCGGGTGGTCTTCTTCGTGCGGCGCGGCATCCACACGCTGTTCCTGGAACTGGAGCCGAAGTGGGATGGCGACGGCGGAAGCGACGGCGGCGAGAGGGCGAACAGAAAGGACGCGAACACGTGAACGGACTACGGTGGCGCGGGTGGGCGGGGGCGGTCGTGCTGGCGGCGGCCGGGACGGCCGGCGCGGGCGCGCTGGAGGACAGCGGCCGCGCGGTGATGGGGAAGTACAAGGACTCGCTGGTGGCCGTGACGGCCGTGCTGAAGGTGGAGATCTCCGGCATGGGGGAGGCGCAGGAGCAGGAACTGGAGACCATGGGCACCGTCATCGATGCCTCGGGGCTGATCGTCTGCTCGGACACCTCCCTCAATCCGCTCCGTTCGGCGGGCGAGATGAGGATCCAGGGACAGTCGGTGAAGCCGCGGGGTACCACCTCGCGCATCAAGGTCCGCTACGCCGACGGAACGGAGGTCACGGCGAAGCAGGTGTACTCCGACACCGACGTGGACATCACGTTCCTCATGCCGGAGGACAAGGACGGCACGAAACCCCCGTCAGTGGCGCCGGTGCCGCTGGATGCCGCCGCCAAGGCGGAGGTGATGGATTTCATCCTCTCGATCGGCCGGTTGCCGAAGGCCTTCAACTGGGAGCCGTCGGCCGGTCCGTCGCGCGTGACGTCGATGACGCGGAAGCCGCGCATGTTCTATTTCCTCGCGGGCGGCGCCGTGGGCGGTCTGGGAACCCCCGT
The DNA here is from genome assembly GCA_964610105.1 of uncultured Verrucomicrobiota bacterium. Taxonomy (GTDB): domain Bacteria; phylum Verrucomicrobiota; class Kiritimatiellia; order PWTM01; family PWTM01; genus CAZSUU01. The sequence goes on from CAZSUU010000008.1 coordinate 129,666, forward strand.
GTTTACGGAGGACGGGCGCGGTCTGGGCATCCTGACCGTGCGACGCCTGCCCGCCCGCGGCGGGGGACAGATGTCGGCCGGCGGATCAATGGTCATCGTGCCCTCCGCCGACGTGCTCGACCTGGTCAAGCCCGCGCTCGAGGCCGCGAAGAAGGCCGAGCAGGAAGCGGCCGCGGAGAAGAAGGACGCTCCGTCCGCCTCGGAAGAGAGCAAACCGCCGGCGCCGGCGGCGGAGAAGCCGGCTGCGGAAAAGAAGGAATAGCGCGCGGTTGTTCGACATCGACGGCGCAGGGAAACGGCGGGTCATCCCCCTGCTCGGTCGGAGACCTCACCCGACCGCAATCCCCGGCAGAGATGCAGATGGAAGCACCGTATTCGGCGTCCCTTGTATTCCGACCAGACCTCCCCGAGGGGCTCCACGGACGTGAAGTGCTCCCGCAGTCGGTTGTCGAGGCCTGGTGACTTGTTGACGTAGAGGGCCGACGATCCGGCGCGCTGCGTAGCGCGATAGCCGGGCCAGAGGGAGTATTGGTTACGGATCGCGCCGTCGTCGTCGACGAGGTAGGTCTCGGGCTGCCCCGGGAGATAGAAGGATAGCAGGCTGGCCAGCTGATAGCCGCCCGCGACCACGAATGCGGCGTCATGACGTTCCTGCAGGGCCGCGATCCTGTGCGCGAGGTCCTCCGCCCCGCCGATCCGCCGGAACCGGCGCTCGCCGTACATCGTCGGCGCCAGCAGCGCAACGTGCGCCAGGAAGAGCAGGGCGGCCGCAAGGCCGGCGGCGGCCAGGGCGGCCGTCCGCAGACGGCGGCTGCCGGCCGCGAAGTGTGCCCACGCGGCGCCGATCATGACGGGAAGAACCGACAGGGCGGGGGCGGTCCAGTTGGCCTCCCACTCGCCGTTGAGGCTGACCAGCGCGTACCCGATCGGAAGGGGCACGAAGAGGCACACGAGGAAGCGGAAGGCGGCGGGCTGGCCGGCTGTCCAGTCCCGGCGGAGCCATGCCCAGACGAGGCCGACCGCGTGCCATGGGCCCAGCACGGCGATCTGGGTGCCGACGAATGCGGCCATCGCATCGAACTGCGGCCGCAGGGATTGGTCCAGCGCCCCGCGGCGCAGGAGGTGGCGGAAGGTGCACCACTCATGCTGAGCGTTCCACGCGAGAACGGGCGCGAGGGCGAGCAGGGCCGTCGCCGTCATGATCCAGAAACCCGGCTCCGCCAGCCGACGGCGATGGGGCCGGTCGAGCAGAAGGAAAAGCGCGAAGCAGAGGAGTTGGGCGACATTCGTGAGCTTGCAGAGCATGCCCAGTCCGACCAGGAGTCCCGCCCCGGCCCACGGCCACGGATCGCGCCCCTCCCGGGCTCTCCAGAACACCAGGGCCGCGGCGAGCCAGAAGGCGACACTGAGCGGGTCGATCGTCATCAACAGCCCGCCCGCCGCGAACAGCGGGACGGTCGCGGTGACGACGACGGTCCAGAGGGCGGCGCGCGGGCCGTACAGGCGGCGGGCGAGGCCGAGGAGAACACCGCCGGCGATCAGGGAGAGCAGGACCGCCGGCACGCGCACGCCCAGCTCGGTGTCGCCGAACACCCATGTGCCCAGCCGAATGGCCCACGCCACGCCGGGCCCCTTGCTGTAGTAGTGGTAGTCGAGATGCCTGGACCACGCCCAGTAGTAGGCCTCATCGCCCTGCAGCTCGATCCCGGAGACGAAGAAGAGGCGGGCCACGGCCAGCGCGGCCAGCAGGAGCCAACCGACGAGGACAGGGCGCCCGTTCCGCTCGTCCGGACCGTTGTTCGCTGAACGCTCCATCGAGATCGGGATGCGCCTTCGCGGCGCTCTCCCCGGGGGCGCGCTCCTCCGTGCGCCGCGGGATCGCACCCCGGCCGCCTCCAGGGCCGGCTACTTCCCTTTCGGCGCGCCCGCGGCCGTCAAAACGTCGAAGTTTTTCTTGAACCAGTCCTCCAGCGACGAGAGACCGCTCCGCCCGACCTTCGCGTCGGCGCGCGGGACGAACGCCGCGACGACCACACCGCTGGCCAACACCTGCTCGCCGGAAACGGGCTTCGTGAGCTTGGCCACCAAGACGCGAGGTTTCGGCTGGAGGCGGGCGGCCTCCGCAGCCGAGATGGCCGGGGCGCCCGCGAACGACACGATGAGATCGAGGCCGGGGTTCTTCTGCACGAATTCCGCGAATCGCCGCGCCGAGAGAAGAGCCGTCGGATCGGTGACATCCGCGCCGAGCGACAGGCCCTGCTTCACCGCCAGGGTGACGCCGCCACGCTCCGCGAGCTCCTTCGCGAAGGCGTCCACCTGTTTCGCGGCGTTGTCGTCGCCTTCCCTGCTCAGCTGCATGTAGAGGACGCCGACCTTCCCCTTGCCGTCGAGGAGGCGGACGGTCTCGCGGGCCGCCATGCGCCCGACGTTGCCGAAATAGTCCGCATACGCCTTCTCGGTCGGCCGGTCGCCGCGCCAGCTGCGCACGATCAGCATGCCGGAGGCGACGATCGCAACCAGACACACGACCGCGATCACTATCCTTCGGTTCTCAGGCACCTGTATCATCGGACAGCCCTCCGGCTCATTGCCGGATGATCTTCCGGCGGCCCATCCGCGTCAAGCGGCAACGAGGGTTTCCGCTCCGCGGACGGCGTCGCGGGTCCGACGGCGGGCCCAGCGATTCTCATATGGCGTAGGGACCATCGACGTCGGAGTCGAAATCGGTATCGGAAAAACCAAGGGGATTTCGATCCCGATACCGACTCCGCCCCGAAGGCGCACTCGCCTCATAATGCGGATGGCTGCGGCGGACCCCGATCGACATTGACGAGAGGGATAAAACAGGCAAGACTGCCGCGCTTTCTCGCGAATCCGATGCAACTGGAAACCGTCACGGTGGTTGAGCACGAGGCGTTCTCCGGCGAATACCGGCGGCTGGCGCTGGTCGCCCCGCGCATCTCGCCCGAGGTGCGGCCCGGCCAGTTCGTACACCTCCGGCTCGCGGCGCCCTCGGATGCCATCCTCCGCCGGCCGTTCAGCGTCTTCAGGGCGGGCGACGGCGTGCTGCAGATCCTCTACAAGGCGGTGGGACGCGGCACGCGGGCGATGCTCGACCTGCGGCCGGGCGAGCGTCTGAGCCTGATCGGCCCGCTGGGCAACGGCTACCCCGATCCCGACCCCGCCGCCTGCCCCGTTCTCGTCGCCGGCGGGTATGGCATGGCGGCGCTCTACCTCCTCGCGCAGCGCAGTCCCAGGGCGGGCGTGGCCTTCTTCGGCGGCCGGGGCGCGGACGACCTCCTGTGCGTATCCGACTTCGAGGCCCTGGGCTGGCGGGTGGAGGTGACGACGGAAGACGGCACGCGGGGTCGCAGGGGCCTGGTGACCGATGCCCTCGACGCCTGGCTCGCGAACCCCGCTCGCCCGGCCGCCGTCGAGTTCTTCGGCTGCGGGCCCAACGGCATGTTGAAGGCGGTGGGCGATCGCGCACAGGCGGGCGGATGGAAGGCATGGCTTTCCGTGGACCGCCCCATGGCGTGCGGGGTCGGCGCGTGCCTCACCTGCGTGCAGAAGATCCGCGATCCGTCGTCGCCCGAGGGCTGGACATGGGCGCGGATCTGCCGCGAGGGGCCGGTTCTTGAATCGAGGGCCGTCCTCTGGGAGGCGGACTCGTGAGCCCGGACGCCGCATCCCCCGATCTCTCGGTCCGCCTCGGATCGCTGGTCCTGCGCAACCCGGTCCTGGTCGCCTCCGGCACCTTCGGCTATGGACCGGAATACGCCGACCTGGTGGATCTGAACCGGCTCGGGGCCCTCGTGGTGAAGGGCATCCGGCTCGACGCCACCCGCGGAAATCCCACGCCGCGCACGGTGGAGGTGGCCAGCGGCCTGATCAACGCGATCGGCCTGCCCGGACCGGGCGTGGAGGGGTTCGTCCGCCAGTACATGCCCTTCCTCCGGCGCTACCGGGTTCCGGTCATCGTCAACATCTGGGGCCGCAGCGTCGACGAGTACGGGGAAGTCGCGGCAAGGCTCGGCGCGGTCGAGGGCGTGCACGCCCTCGAAATCAACGTCTCCTGCCCGAACATCAAGGAAGGCAGCAAGGCGTTCGGACTGAACCTCGACATGTTCCGGCGCGTGGTCGACCGCGTGCGGGCCAGGACCCGGCTGCCGATCATCCCCAAACTGGCGCCCAACGTCAGCGACATCACCGTCTTCGCCCGCGCGGCCGAGGAGTGCGGCGCCGACGCGGTCTCGCTGATCAATTCGATCCCGGCGATGGCCGTGGATGTCGAGACGCGGCGGCCCAGGCTCGCCCATGTGACCGGCGGGCTCACGGGGCCCGCGATCCGCCCGATCGCCGTCAAGCTGGTGTGGGAGGCGGCGCGGGCGGTGAAGATCCCGGTGGTGGCGATGGGCGGTATCTGTACGGCGGCCGATGCGCTGGAGTTCATCATCGTCGGCGCGACGGCCGTGGCCGTCGGCACGGCGAACTTCGTCCATCCCCCGACCGCCCTCGATGTGGCCGACGGCATTCGCGACTACCTGGCGCGGCACGGGCTCCGCTCGGTGGACGAGCTCCGCGGGACCCTCGCAACATGAGGCGGATCTTCCGCAGGCTGTTCTTCTATCCGCTGTTGCTCGCCTTCGCCGCGGCCTGCGCGGGGTGGCTTCTGCACGCGCCGCACCGGCCCGAGCGGCTGTTCCGCGCCGTCCCCGCCCACGCGGAGTTCGTGAGCCTGCACCGCCATCTGTCGGCCCGCTGGGAATCCGTCGTGGACAACCCGGGGGTCGCGCGCGCGGTGTCTGTGCTGGCGGGCATGGAGACCGCCGCGTGGAGGCGGGAGGCGCTCCGGCCGGCCTTCCGTTCCTGGGTGGAGCGGCTCTGCGCGCGGGAAACGGTGTTCGCGGCCTACCGCCCCGGGCGGGGCCGGCCGCCGGTCTGGATGATGGCCACCTGGCTGGGCGGTCAGAGCCAGCGGTTCCGCTGGATGCTGGCCGCCGGCCGCGTGCCGGGTTTCGTGCGGATCGGCGATCACGGCGGCCGGCCGCTGTGGATGGCGCACGGCCTCCTCCTGCCCCCGGACCGGCGCCTGTGCCTCGCCATGGAAGAGGGGCTGCTCCTCGCATGCCTGTCCGAGGATCCCCGGGAGATCCGCGGCATCCTCGATGCCTACGACGGGACCGCGCCCGGCGTCACCGACGGCGCGCGATGGCTGCTGGAGTCGGCGCCGGACTGTGGATTCTGGAATCTCGGGTACGGGCCGGGACCCGACCGGCTGGAGTTCCGCCTCGACCGGGTGGGGACGGAGAATCTCCGGGGCCGCGTGGAGGTCCTCGGCTGGGAGGTCAGGCTGCCCGATCCCTCCGAACGCCTGGGCGCCCCCGATTCCTCCGTGCTGCCGGCCGGCGCACCCGAGGTCGTGGCGGTCGTCAACCCCGCCTGGCTGCGCACCGTGGCGCCCGGCCCGGCCGGATCGCTGTGGGCGGTGGAGGCGTGGGACCTGGTCGACCGTCAGACGACGGGCGCGGTGACCCTTGCCCTGTTCGGCGATCCCCTCGGCGGCCGGTTCAGGGGGCTCCGCGTGCCGGGGATGATCGGCGCGGCTGTCCTGCGCGCCCCGGCCGAGCTCGACGCGGCCGTGGGCGCGGCCATGGACCGGTTGAACGCCCGCCACCAGTGGGGCCTGATCGCCGGCGCGGATTCGGAGGTGCCGGCCCTCCGGCGATTCGAGTGCACGGCCGACAACGTCTACGCCCGCATGCCGCCGGAGGAACGCCTGTCCTACGTGGCCACCAACGGCTGGGGCCTGGTCGGCAGCAACGCGGACACCCTCGGCTCGCTGCTCGACCTCCAGCAGCCGGGAGGGCCGGGGGGCGAGGCCGCGCCATGGACGCCCGTCGCCGACGAAGCGGCCGCCGGGGCCTTCCTGTGGGCGGATCTGACCCGCGCGCCGGAGACCCTGCGGCTCGCCTTGTCCGTGTACGACCTCACGCTGCTCGTCAAGGATCCCGAACGCAACGCCCGCACGCGCGCCTGGGTCCGGAAGGCCAAGGATTGGACGGAATACGCCGGCGTCTTCCAACGCCTGAGGGTCGTCGCGCGATCCGGCGCCGCCGGTCCGACGGTGGAGTTCGCCTTCGAGGGTCTCGCGCACGCCGGCGCCGAGGCCCCCACTTCGATTGAGGCCGATTGAGCGGGTTTTCTTCTTTCCCGCCACGCGGCCATGGTGGATAATCTGAGCGAAACGCGGCCGGTTTATCGGCGCAAGAAAACGCGGGGAAGCGAGGGTGTCATGAAGCGCATGGTTCTGGGTGTGGCTCTCATCGCGGGGATCGCCTGCACGGCGGACGCGGCTCTCATGGTCAGGGAACTGTGGGAGGGCGTGGGCAACGGCACGATCAACGGCACCGGCGACGGGGCCACGTCGCTCGGCTTCGAACCCGGCAGCACGTGGTTCCAGAATGCGGGTTCGATCGAAGTGGCCGCCAATTTCAACCTGGTCAATACGCCCGACAACATCCCCGGCCTTCCCGCCTCGTGGGGCGGTCTCGGCGGGCTGTGGTTCAACGCCTCCAGTTGGAACACCGGGGCCTGGGCCACGCGTCCGCTGGCGGCGGAGGCCCAGGTCGATTTCGCCGCCGACGATGTGATCTACATGGCGGTCCGCCTGAACAACGCCGGCGACTCGGCGGTGGGCATGGGCCTGGCGTCCGGGGGCGACAGCACAGCGGGTTTCGTGGGCGCGGGTTTCCATTGGAACAACGCCACGGGGCTGGACGGTCAGAATTCCGCCAACAGCCTCTACCTGACCGGCGGCACCCTCAACCAGGACCAGCCCACGGGCAACAACGATGGCCCGTATGCCATCCTCGCTCACACCGCGGCGGGCGTGGTCAACGGCAAGGCGCTGCTCCTGTGCAGGCTCACGACCAGCTCGACCGGGAACGACACCCTGGCCGCCGAGCTGTACCTGCCCGGAACGACGGTGCCGACCAATCCGGCCACCATCGCATGGGATGTCTCCTACTCGACCAACCTGAGCATGCTGGCGACGCATCTCCTGGTGTGGCTCAACGGATCCGGCACGGAGGAGCTGGACGCCATCCGCATCGGCCGGACGTTCATGGATGTGGTCGGTCTCGAGGCGGGGTCGGTGCCGGCCATCACCCCCGCGGCCACCGTCTATGCGGGAACGCCGGTGACGATCTCGATCGCGGCGGCCGGCGGATACGGCACGCCGCTGTTCTGCCAGTGGTACAAGAACAACGGGCTGATGAACGGGGCGACCAACACGACGCTGAACCTCGCGAGCGCGGCGACGGGCGACAGCGGCGACTACCACGCGGCCTTGAGCAACATCTACGGCACGGCGCAGAGCGGCACGGCCACGCTGACCGTCAACCCCGCATCCGCGCCCATCATCACGGCCGAGCCGCAGTCCGGCACGCGGTTCACGGGGGGACGGGCGACCTTCACGGTCACCGTCGACGGGTCTCCGACCTTCGGCTACCGCTGGCAGAAGGACGAGGCGGACATCCCGGGGGCGAATGCCGCTGCGTTGACGCTGACCGACCTGACCGGCGCCGATCAGGCCGGCTACCGGGTGATCGTCACCAACTTCGTCGGGGCCGCCACCAGCGCGGTGGCCAACCTGGCGGTCGTGTCGCCCCTGGTCGGGACCTACGAGGAGCTGATCGTGACGAACCGGCCGGTGGCCTACTGGCGCATGAACGAAGAATTCGGCGACATCGCGTACGACTGGATGGGCGGGTACGACGCGACCCATACGTCCGTGATTTACCCGCTGGTCGGGCCCGCCCCCGACTCGCTCCCGCTGGCCTTCCTCGGCTTCGAGTACGCCAACTACGCGGTGCAGTACGACGGCTACACGTCGGACAGCTCGACGACCGCGAGCCTCCTGAACAACCGGTCCAATTTCACCATCATGGGATGGGTCAACTCCCAGGGCGAACAGGGGCTCGATCCGAATGACGCCGGGCGAACGGGCCTGTTCGGACAAAACGACCTGGCGGAATTCGGCTTCCACGGGTCGACGAACATCGCGATCTGGGTGGCGGGCGGAGGCGGCACCGTGGGCTTCCACGAGTCGCTTATGTCCGACTACGAGTGGCATCTCCTCGCGGCGGTGGCGTCGGGCACCAACCTTTCGATCTACCTCGACGGCAACCTGATGGCGCAGGGGGGCGGATCGAGCACCAACTACGGCTCATCCGCCTATCCGTTCCGTATCGGCGGCGGGGGGATCCTGGACGCCACCGGGAACTTCTTCAACGGACTGGTCGACGAAGTCGCGGTGTTCGACCGGGCGCTGACGATCACCGAGATCAACGATTTCTACAGCGTGGCGCGCGGTTCGGCGGTGCCGCCGAGCATCACGTCGTTCCCCACCTCGTTGGAACGGTACGAGGGACTCGATATCCGCCTGACCGTGGTGGCGTCGGGCACGCTCCCGATGGTGTATCAGTGGCAGAAAGACGGGGCGAATCTCACCAACGGCGGCCGGATCTCGGGGGCGCAGAGCGCCACCCTGGTCGTTTCGAACACGGTGGCGGGGGACGCGGCGGGCTACCGGGTGCTGATCAGCAACGGCAGCGGCGAGACGGTCACGAGCGAGGTGGCGACGGTGACCCTCCGCGCCCCGGCCGACGGATCGTACGAGGCGGCCATCGTGTCGGCCCGTCCGCTGGCCTACTGGCGGCTGAACGAGACCGGGGACACCGCCTTCGACTACGTGGGAGGATACGACGCGACGCATACGAGCGTCACGCTCCCCGTCGACGGCCCGCGGCCGACGTCCACGCCGTTCGCCTTCGACGGCTTCGAGACCACCAACGACGCGGGGTTGTACGATGGCACGGCGTCCGGGAGCTCCACCACGGCGAGCCTGGCCAACAACCGCTCGAGCATGACCGTGATCGGATGGGTCAACCTCACCGGCACTCAGTTGGTGGAGCGTGTCGGTCTTTTCGGACAGAATGACGCGTTCGAGTTCGGATTCCACGGCTGGACTCAGATGGGCCTCTGGACGCCGGGCGGCGGCTCCGCCTGGTTCAGCCCGTCGCTGGTGAACACGGGCGAGTGGGCCTGCGTCGCGGCCGTATGCACCGGCACCAACATCATCCTCTACCTCAACGGGGAGCAGGTGGGCATCGGCGGGACTGTGACCAACAACTACGGCGCATCGGGCGACCCCTTCCGGTTTGGCGGCGGCGGGATCCTGGATGCCACCGGCAATCCGCTGAATGGCGCGGTCGACGAGGTGGCCTTCTTCGATCGCGCCCTCTCGGGGTCCGAGATCAACCAACTCTACGCCATCGCGCGCGCCGGCTCCCTGCCCGCGATCACGGCGATGCCGTACTCGATGACCCGCTACGTGACGCGGGACGCCACGTTCCGCGTCGGAGCCGGCGGCGTTCCCCCGCTGTACTACCAGTGGCAGTTCAACGGGTCGGACCTGTCGGATGGCCTCGGGATTGCGGGCGCCCAGACCGAGGCGCTCACCGTTGCCTATCCGGCCAGCACGAACGTCGGGACCTACCGGGTGATCGTCTCCAACGCCGGCGGCGCGGTGACCAGCGACGTGGTGACCCTGACCCTCCTCGTCCCGCCGGACTTCGGCGGCGAGGCCGCCGTGGTCGCCTACGACCCCGTGGCCTACTGGCGGTTGAACGAGACCGCCGGCACCATGGCCGTCGACGCCTGGGGCGGCTTCGACGGCGCGTATGGCGCGGCGTCCGTGCAGGGCGTGGCCGGCGCCCGGCCGCCGGAGGTCTACGGCTTCGAAACCAACAACGTCGCGGCGCAGTCGGTCAATGCGGTGGCCGACTCGTATGTGACCGTCCCGGCGTTGAATCTGTACACCAACACGGTCACGATCACCTGCTGGCTGTATGCCGATGGCGACCAGGGCGGCTGGCGCGGCCTGGTGTACAACCGGGCCGGGGCCACGGTGGCCGGCCTGCACTTCGGCGGGACCAACTCGCTGCATTACACGTGGAACGACAATCTCCCGGACACCTACAACTGGGATTCCGCCCTGTACGTGCCCACCAACCAGTGGACGTTTGCGGCCCTCGTCGTGAGGCCGGCCGACGCGACCATCTACATGGGTGACGGGCGAGGCGCCCTGCAGTCGGCCGTGCATGTCTTCTCGCACACCAACGAGGAATTCAACGCTCAAACCCTCATCGGCGGCGACACCCAGGACACGACCGGTCGCACCTTCAACGGGGTGATGGACGAGGTGGCGATCTTCAACCGGGCCCTGTCCTACTCCGAGATCAGGGACATCTACGACCAGAGCATCGGCGTCGTGTATCTCGACATCGACCCCGTCACGGGCGGCGTCATCGTGACGTGGCCCATGGGCATCCTGCAGTCCGCGCCCACGGCCGACGGAACGTACACCGATATGCCGGGAGCCACTTCGCCCTACACGAACGCCCCAACGGCCGACAAGCAGTTCTTCCGCGCGCGCCAGCCCTGAGCAGGCCGCCCCGCGGTCTGGACGGCGAGCCGCCGGCGAGCCGGATGGCGAGCGGCCTCGCGGCGTGGAGAACCTATACGTTCGTGCGCAGGGGGACCTCGTACAGCTGCGCGAAGGTCTTCGCGTGCCGGCCGAAGTCGCCGCAGTACATCACCGGGTGAGGCCCGGCGTAGATGCTGCACACGTCGGCGACATTGCGCAGCTTGAGCAGCACGCGGGTGGCGCACCCGCCGGTGGGCGGGCAGCGCGGGGAGGAGATGACGTCGCCCACCCAGGCGTCGAGCTGCCGTTTGCCGGTCTGGTACTTGAACACCGTCGCCGGTTCGCCCGCGGGCCACTGCACGTCCAGGGCCAGGGTCTTGGGCATCTGGTGGAAGAAGGGTCGCAGGTCGTAGGGGGATTCCTCGGCGCGCGGTCCGCGCAGGCGCGTGGCGCAGGTGCAGTGCGAGCCGAAGTAGCGGTTCTCCTCCGTGTCGAACTCCGGGTTGTGCTGGAATCCCCCCCGGCCGAACAGGTCCGCGCCGAGCATGAGGGTGAGCGAGGCGTTGAGGTCGTTCTCGCACCCGCAGGGCACCAGCGCCCCGTTGTTGAGGGCGAAGCTCAGGCAGGGTTTGCGGTGCTCCAGGAAGAGACACTCGATGGTGATGGCGTCCGCGTCGTGCCGTTCCATCAACGTCCGCACCGCGACATGGGCGCGCGCGGCGTCGAGGAACGCCTCCTCGCGCAGATCGGTCACCGTACGCGCGCGGGCGCGGATGAGGCGGGCGAGGTCCCGCACCTCCGCGGGTGTGCCGAGTTCGTCGAACACGCGGTTGAAATGCCCCGGCGGCACGCCGTGGATGGGGAGGCCGAAGAATTCCTCCCGGTCATCCGCCTCCGCGGTCAGCCGTCCCGACACGCGCAGCAGCCGGCTCTGCGCCATGCGGTTCCGGGCGTGCACCGCCCGCAGGCCGCGTTCGAGGGCATCGAAATGCTCGATGGAGTGAATGTACTGCACGCGCGGCGCGGTTCGGAACTTCTCGGGGGGGAGCTGGTGATTGGCGCCGAGGGGGTGGTAGAGGATGACGGGGCCGGCATAGGCATCGAGGATCGGGGCCACCTTCGCGCTGAAGGAGTTCCAGAAATTGAACAGGAGCAGGGCGGCGGGCTTCGTCGCCTCGACGTCGGCCATGAACGCGCGGATGCCGGCCTCGGTGTGGATGGACTTCTCGTCCAGAACGAGTTTGAGGTCCAGGTCCTGCGCGATCCTCCGGACCTCGGAAGCGAAGCGGGCGTGTTGTTCCTCGGGTTGGAACTGGTTGCCGGGCCAGGTGAACCACTTCTTGGGGGCCCACGAGTCCTCGCACTTGCCCGCCAGCACCACTTCGGCCGGCGGGTAGAAGAACGCGCCGCGCACGAGGGCGGGCTGCTTGCGGCGCCGCCCGGCGCCGAGCGGAAGGTCGGACACCGTCGCGCACCCCGCGGGCCAGAGGGCGGCGGCGGAGAGGACGGCGGCGTTTCTGAGGAACACCCGGCGGTCGTATCGGTCGTTCATGGTTCCGTTTCCCGTTTCGCGCCCCATTCTGGGTCCGCGTTGCGACGGGTCAAGGCCGATCTGTGCGCACGTCGGTCCGCGCGCGAGAACCCTCCGGGGGCGCGTTCGGTTTGTCCGTTGACCCCGCTTCCGGGCGCGGGAGGCGTCGGGGGGGGGAGCGGCTTGCCTTCCGGCCGAACGCGCGGCATGATCCGCGCCATGAAGCGGCACACGTCCGGCGCGAGGCAGGAAGGCGCGGGTCTGCCGTCGGTTCTGTCCTCCCTTCTGTCCGTCGCCATGTGGACGCTTCTCGCTTCGCCTGCCCCCGCGACCGCAGCGATCCGAACGAACGACTGGGACGGCCATCCCTTCGTCACCACCCCCGCGCCCGTGCTGGAGTTTCAGCGCAGGCGGACGCCCCGTCCGGGCGGGATCGACTACGTGTTCCCGGAGCAGACGGCGCACGGCGTGGCGCTCCTCACACGGTTTCCTCCCTTCAAGCTGTCCGACCGCCGCCTGCACGTCGACGGCCCGTGGTACGATGACCCCGCCGTGAACCTGCACTTCACGCGGGGCATCGCGAGCGTCGGCGCCATCCCCCGCTACCGGGAGGACGACCACGCCCCCACGACCGTCCGCAGACTGCCGCAGTTCCAGAAGTGGAGTCTCATGACCGATCCGATGTGGTGGGCGCACGCGGTGCGGCTCGCCGAGAAGCTGGAGAAGGAGAATCCGGCCGATCCGCGGATCGCCCCGCTGCGCACCTTCGGGGTGCGACACCAGTTCACCAACGACGCCGCGGCGTTTCTCGAGCTGGGACGGCACGTCTTCGAAATGGAACGCTGGCCCACGGATGTCGAGGGGCGATTCGTCGGCTACCCCTCGATCGACATCGAGTGCACCGGCGGATGGGAGCGCCAGCGCGACTGCTTCGGCTGGCTGTACCAGGGGCTCGCGCGCGGCGCACGCGAGGCGGGTGTGCGCATCGTGCCGATACTGTACGGCCAGTGGCAGTTCGCCGTCGGCGCGTTCTGGGAGTCCGGTCGGCAGGGCGGCACGGGCGACCCTGAGTACCTCCTGCCCGAGAAGGACTTCCTGGCCGGACCGGACCCCACGCTCGTCGCTTGTCAGGAGAACGGCGGCATCCTGTCCATGGATGGTTACCAGCAGGCGATGTGGGGCCGCGAACCGTTCTTCCAGCGCCACCCCGATGGCTCCCTGCGGCGGGTCGAGGGTCTGCCGGTGTTCAGCGCACTCACGAACACGACGGCCTACGGATGGGAGCTCCGCATCGAGCCGGGCGAGGCGAAGCAGTGTCTCGACAACCTCTACCGTACGGCGACGCGCCTGTATCTCCAGCATCACCGTCGCGCCGGACGGTATCCGGGAGACAGCACGCTGCGGAAGCCGTTTCTCTCGAAATGCACGATCGGCGCCTGGTCGCGTTACTCGAACGAGGGGTTGCAGGGGATCCAGCAGAACGACCGTCCGCTGCCGTCCTGGCTGCTCGACCTGCTCATCGGCATGTATCTCTTCACGGCCGACGACATCGTCCTCTGGTCGTCGGACATGAACTTCATCCCGGGGCCCCTGGGCGGAGACTACACCCGCGCCTGGCGGTTCAACGCACACGGGGTCCTGGAGAGCGTCGTGAAGGCCGCGCACCGGTACAGCGCGAACGACCCGCTTCATGCGGCAGCCGGCCCGTTCCAGTGGTGCTGGTTCAACCTGCCGGTGGTGAATCGGAACGAAACGGCGGGCGACCGCTACTTCGAAAAACCCATTGCGATGGGCAAGCTCCGTCCCTTCGAGGGCCACACCTGGCTTGAGCTGTTCGTGGCGTGGCCGGCGATCGACGACACGCCCATGACCCTCAAGGTCTGGATCGATCAGGACGGCCGGCGATCGGGCGCGTACACCATCCGGCTGCCGCACGGCCGGACGTATTTCTACGACGCCTGGCAACTGCCGGACGGGTTCAGCGGTTTGGAGGGCCGGCACGTCTGGCTGCGGGCCGTGGACCTGCTCGGCGCGCAGCGGACGTGGCGCGGCGACTGGCGCCAGCCGGTCGACCACTCCGCGCCCACCCCGGAGGATGCTGAAGGGGGTTGAGCGGAGAACGGCAGGTTCCGGGGCCGTGCGTGTAGCTCCGGGCGCGCCGCGTCGGCGTCGCGGCCGCGCAGGGCCTCGAGGATCCGGCCGTGCGCCTCGCAGGTCCGCCGCACGACCCTGCGGTCGCGTTTCTCGCGCCAGGGGTCGCGGTGCGGGATTGACTTCCGGTCGGGATCGGCGACTGTAGGGGCGGGCTGCCTTCCAGGCGGGATGGACAGCCGGGGATCCAGCACATGAATGCGACCACGATCCGCGTATACCGGGACCTGATGGGCGAGAACGAGAAATGGGCCGCGGAAACGCGCGAACTCCTCTCCCGGCGGCGCCTGGCCATGATCAATCTCATCGGCTCGCCGGGCAGCGGCAAGACGGCCCTCCTCGAAGAGACCGTCAAGGCCTTGGAGGGGCGGGTGCGGCTCGGCGTGCTCGAGGGCGACGTCGAGACGACCCGCGATGCCGAGCGGATCCAGGCGCTGGGCATCCCGGTGAGCCAACTGCTTACCGACGGGGCCTGCCATCTCGAAGCCAAGCTGGTCCACCACGCCCTGCGGGACCTGCCCGAAACCGGTCTCGATCTGGTCGTCGTGGAGAACGTCGGCAACATGGTCTGTCCCGCGGAGTTCGACATCGGCGAGCACGCGAAGATCGCCGTGTTGAGCGTGACGGAGGGGGAGGACAAGCCGCTGAAGTACCCACTGTTGTTCCGCGAAAGCAAGGCGGTGGTCCTGACGAAGATCGACCTGCTGCCTCACCTGCGGTTCAACGTGGAGGCCTGTCTGGCCAACCTTCGCGAGGTCCACTCCGGCCTCCCCGTCTTCACGGTCTCCGCCTTCACCGGCGAAGGCCTCGAGGCGTGGGTCAACTGGGTGATCTCGCTCCGCGGCCTCCGCCCGACGTGAGCCGCCGGCGACAGCCGCGCACCGCCTCGGCCCGAAGGCAGTCATACGCCCCCCCCCCCGCGCCCCCGCGACCGCGCCACGTCGCCAATTATTTCTAACCGTGGCACGATCGTATCATGGTTAGAAATAGTCGGGCTGGCGAAAGCTGCGATTCGCTGCGGCCCCTGGAGGGGCGGTGGCGGCGCCCATCATGGAGCAATCACGCTCGACAGATCCGGCGTCCAGCGTCCGGTTTGCGTCCGGTCGGCCAGTTCGCAGACCGCGGCCTGCATGTAGGGACCGATCGTCGATCCCGACGGTTCAAGCGCGTCGGCGAGGTTCCCGCGGGTGAAGACCTGGTGGGCCGGATTGTCGGGGAAAACGAGATCCCGCCTCGCGGGTCGCCGCGAGTCGGACAGGGCGGGGCCCGAGGCGAGGGTCTGTTCCACGTAGGCACGATCCGGATTCAATCGCACGAACTTCGCCCCGGCGTCGATGAAGCCTCCGTACTGCGCCAGGATGTGCGGGTGGTCGGGCGCAGCCTGCACATGATCCCGCTCGTTCGCGTACACGATGACGGCCAGATGGGTGCATCGGGCCACGGCGGCGGTGATGCTCGGGGCGGCGTCCCGGTAGCGCCAGAACGCCTTCGACTCGGCCAGGGTCGGAACATGGGCGGGCCTGGTCCGTCCGCCAAGACCGCGGCGATCGGCCTCCGCGATAACACGGGGCGAGTACCACGCCTTCACTCCCCGGCCGTCGTCTCCGACGAACGCATTCGCGGGGAAATCGTCCTCGGGGCGAAAACGCCCGTCGCCGTTGAGATCGAAGAGAAACGCGCCCTTCATCCCCTGCACAAGGCCCGGCATCCGCCGGCCTGAACGTCCGGGCTGAAGCTCAGTCGACCACGCGAGGCGTGTGAGATCGAGCACGCCGGTCCGCGGATCGTACGCCGGATTGACGCCGCTCTCGTGTCCGCCCAGTTCGACGTTGGCCGCGCCTTCGCCGTACGGGGACTCCATCGAGGCGTACCACGCCAGATCGGGGAACTCGCCGCCGTGCAGGGCCATCGCCATGCCGCAGGCGTTGCCGCCGTGGCTGGAGCCGATGAGGCCGCAGTTGTTCGTCAACACGGTCAGGCCGGACGCCACCTGGCCGATGCGCCGGCCCTCCCGGTCGGCCTTGCGGCCCGTGGCGAAGAGGATGACGTCGGCCAGGGCCCGGATGCACTGCGGCCCCCGGAAGTCGTACGTGCCTCCGCTCACTTCGTCTCGTGCGCCGCCGCCCGGAAACGCGAAGTTGATCTGGACGAAGCCCAGCTCCACGTACTCCGGCCGTCCGCGGGCGCTGCCCGCCTGGACTCCGCCGTCGACATGGATCGCCACGGGCGCCCCGGCGGCATACCGGGGTTGCTTCGGGAGCATCACGCCGACGGCAATCCCGGACTCGCCGCCGGCGGACGACGGCACGCGGGCGAACACCCGATTGGCCCATGGGGCAAAGCGCTCCCGGCTGAGCCGGTCCGGCGTCGCGAAGGGCCGTGCCGCCGGCGCGGCGATGTCGCCCCGCGGCGGCGGACGGGGCTGTTCAACGGCGGCGGACGCCGTGAACGGTCTGGCCGCGGCCAGGGCAAGAATGACGACGGGGATGGATGTCTTCATGGGGATCATTGTACAACGTGGGTGCAAGGCGCCGAAGGGTTTCGTGGCGTGCCCGTGAGGGCTTCTTCGAGGACCGCAGACGCGCGTGGGCAGTGGGTGGCACTGCGCGGAAGCGTGCATGGATTCCCCAGAGGGTATACAAAGGCGTGTATGAACACGTTCCCGACGGCGACGAAGCGGTCCCTCGCGGCCCTGGCCGCGCTGGCTGCGATGTGGATGAGCGCGGCAGCGGCGCCTGCGGGGGATGCGCCGGGAGGGCCGGGCCTCCCCTCGAACTGGGCGCCTGCGGCCAAGGATTTTCTCGGCACGTCCGCGACGGACGTCTCGCGGGTCTACTTCACCGGTGCGCAGGGCGTTCTGACCGAGATCTTCTGCCCGACGCTCGACCGCGTGCAGAACGTGGATCTGCAGTTCCTCGTCACCGACGCCTCCGGCGCCTGGGGTGACGAGGAGCGGCGGCAGCGCCGGCACGACATCCGTCAGATCCATCCCCACGCGATGGCGTGGGAGATCACGACGAGGGCGGACAACGACCGGTGGACGCTCGTGAAACGCGTCTTCTCCGACCCGGCGCGAAACAGCGTGATCGAACGCGTGACGTTTGCGTCGACCGGGCCGGATGGCCGCGTGTACCTGTTGAACAATCCGGCGATCGACAACACGGGCGGCGGGGAGGGCAGAGACCGGGGGCAGGACGTGTCTCGCACCGTCACCGCCGGCCACCGTGTCCTGCTCGTCGCCTCCGAGCCGGGCGGAGCGGCGTCCGCGGTGGGTGTGTCACGGCCCTGGCGAACGGAGAACGGGCGTCTGATGGTGTCGCACGGCTTCGTGGGACGGAGCGACGGCTTCACCGACCTTCTGGGCGGGGCCGCGGATCGCCGCATGGATTGGGCGTACGAGAAGGCGGCGGGCGGAAACGTGGCCCAGATGGGCTGGATCGATCTCGGGACGGGAGGCGTGCAGACAGCCTCGTTCGATGTCGTGATCGGTTTCGGCGTGAACGAAGCGGAAGCCATCGCCGCCGCCTGCGGCACGATGGACGACGACCTTGCGGCGGTCGAGAAGCGATACACGGAGGAGTGGATCGCGCATGCGGCGGGTCTCGATCCGAAGGGCGACGCCGCCGATCCGCTCTACTACCTTGCGTCCATGACGCTGAAGTGCATGCAGGACAAGAGCAACGGCGCCATGATCGCGGGGCCCGGCACGCCGTGGGGCGAGGCCAACGGCGACGGGAATCAAGGCGGGTATCACCTCGTGTGGGCGCGTGATCTGTTCAAGTTCGCCAGCGCGTTGATCGCGGCCGGCGACACGAATTCCGCAAACCGCGCGGTGGACTACCTGTTCAATGTGCAGATGCAGACGGCGGAGTCCGATCAGCCCTATGCGCGCCCCGGCCGGTTTCCGCAGAAC
>CAZSUU010000009.1:0-16129 GCA_964610105.1 uncultured Verrucomicrobiota bacterium
GTCACAACTCGTTGCTTATGAACAGCCCGAATCTTGAAACTGTAGAAGATGGGTCTGCGCCTCTTTGCGTTTCTTGCGGCTATTATGCCTGCAAGTCAGAAGCGCACTTGAAGCACAGGGTTCCCAGGGCGGCGAGCCGCAACCCAACGGTCCTGGCCGCTCAATGCTCTCACTCCCATCCGTCCGTTCCTCCGTGCAACCGCGCCGCCTTCTCCCATGCTGGAGATGAAACCGCAACAGCGGAGGAGAAAGGCGGCGGGTTGTGCCCCGGGATCTTTCGCACTTTCCTTCAAGGCAGCCTTCTCGTTGAGTCATGCATCTTCTCTCCCTTCGGGGGGGTACCGCCCCCCACGAAAAGGTTCGTTTCGCACCGCATCATTCTTCGTGTTTCGTAGCCGCTTCAAGAAGGCCTGCCAGATCTCTTCGTCCTCCCGCGCTCGCCCCGCCCGTCCCGTCCCCGCCTCTGTGCCCGTCCCGCGGTCCCGCTTCTACTCAGTGCCCTCCCGCGCTGAAACCGCCGCCGGCGAAAAATCCATGGCCCCGCGGCTCGTTCAACACAGGATTGCACGTCGCGCTGCGGCGACGTGCGAACCCGTTCATTGTTGCGCTCCTGTCTGGAACCCGTACGCAGCGTCGCCCGCATGTGCAAGCGGCGCATCGAGACCCCGTTGACCTTCTTTGCCCATCGCAGGACCAACGCGTCAGCGGAAGCCGTCAACGCCTGACGAAGACCGGGGAGGCAGGATGGAGGGGGTCTTGTCGCGGAAGTACTCGAGCCACGCCTTCGTGATGGCTTCGCCGATGGTGGCGCCGGGGCGGCCGTATTCCTCGATCGTCCGGCCCCAGTAGAACCCGATCCAGCCCTGCGCATGCTCGCGCGAGCCGTCGATGAAGCGGTCGAGTTCTTCGATGCCGCACGCGAGGGGGAACATCTCCTCGATGACGACCGGCTTCCCGATCGCATAGGCGGAAAGGGCCTTCAGCGCGCCCGCCGCGTCGTCCTTCTTCGGATAGAAATGCACGCTGACGAAATCGAGATGGGGCGCGACCTCGGGCGAGTAGAACAGCGGCTTCGCCTTCGGGAAGGAGTAGACCCAGGGGATGACGCCCACGGTGATCAGGTGCCGCCGGTCCACCTTCCGGATGGCGGTGGTGAGCTGATCCACCCATGCCCTGGCGATGGTCTTCGCGTCGCGGCCCGCGGGGTCGAGCGTGATCCGTTGCACGAAGTACTTCCCGCCGAGCTCGCCCGCGAGCCACTCGGTCTCCGCCTTGCCGCCGGGCACGACGGGCTCGTTCATGAGGTCGTAGCAGAATACGGCCGGACTCTCCGCGCCCGCGCGCGCCACGGCCTCCCAGAAGCGCGCCTGGACCGCCCATCGGTCCTCTTCCTTCATCGCGTCGTACCAGGCCGGCACGTCCTTCTTGTGGTAGCAGCCCAGACCGGTGACGTCGAGGTGGAGACCGGTGGACTCGGCCAGCGCCAGGAGCCGGCGGAACTGGTTCAGGGCCGCCTCGTTCGGCCGGTCGGGGGCCTCCATGAACCGCGCGGTCTGGAGGTGGACGCGCACGACGGTGGCCCCGAGGGCCTTCATCTCGGCGAAGTCCTGTTCGACGGTCGCCCATTCCGTTTCCCAGTAGTCCTCCAGGAGCCGGCCGTCGGCGTCGTGGTCATAGTTGAAGCCCCATGGCGTGAACGCCGCGCCGGAGTCCGCGCGCGCGAACCGGCGGCCATCCTCGCTCACGCGTATGAACGACATCGACGGTCGCTTGGCCGGATCGGCGTGGGCGTGCGCAGCGATCCGTCGCGTGGCGAGGACGCGGCCGTCGTCGCGCATCACGGTGACGGTCATCCGATCGCCGTCGGCGTCGATCCGCATGACCGTGGCGCCGCCTTCCTTCGGCGCGCCGCCGATGAAGATCGGGTAGTCATGCGTCGCCGGATCCGGTTCGATCACCTCCGCGCGGTGCGTGTGACCGGCGAAGTACGCGTGGATGCCGGCCTTCCGCAGAATCGGCGCCCAGAGGGCGCGGGCGTGTGCCGGGCCGTGCCAGTCCTGGGCGTCCGACGTGCTGAACAGCGGCATGTGGCAGACCACGATGCGGAAACGGGCGTCGCGAAAAGGAGCGCTCTCGACCTCGGCGGCAAGCCAGCGCGCCTGTTCCTCGCGGTACCGGTCGAAGTCCGCGAGGCCGCTGTAGGCCGGGTGCGTGTCGGCCTTGTCCTCTCCGCAGTCGAGGATCACGAAGCGGATGGGGCCGCGCGTGAAGGCGCGGAACCACCGCTCGCCCGGTGCGCCGAGGAGATCGCCGATCCGGCGGGCCCAGGCGCCGCGCGTCTCGTGGTTCCCGCGGATGAAGTAGATCGGTGTGCGCACGCCAAGAAGATCCGCGGCCGGCTGGACAACGGCGGCCAGGATCTGCTCCTCGGTCCGTGGATCGTTGATGATATCGCCGTTCAGGAACACGCCATCGAGGGGTGCGTTGGCGACCGATGCGATGAGTTTCCGCAGCAGCGGGGACTGGTCGTGGAGGTCATTGACGATGGCGAACGACACGCGGTCCGGCCGGGCGGGGGGCGTGCGAAGGGCGAGGGCGTTGGTGACCGACGGACCGTAGATGACCCGGTAGGGCTCGAGCCGCGCGATCGCCCGCGTGATCGCCTGGAGGCGGTGTTCGGTGTCCGGCGCGAGGCCGTCGACGCGGATGCGATGGAAACGCGTGGGGGCGTCGACCAGCCCGTCCCGGCTGGATACGGCGCGTCGAAGGCCGCCGGTGGCGTCGGGCCACTGGATCCAGGCGGCGCCCTCGCGGTCGGTGACCCATGTGACCACGGCCGAATCGGGGCCGAGATCCTGAAGGAAGGGACCCGCGGTCACGCGCAGGGCCGCCGGGGAATCCTGGACCGGTGCGGCCGGGGCGGCGAGGACGGCCAGGCAGGGCCACACGGAGAGAAGAAGGAGGATCGATCTCATGCCCGCAGGATAGCGGGAGGAGCGGCCGATGTCAGCGCGATCCTCATCATCTCGTCCTCGTCGTCGTCCTCGTGCTCGATGGCCGGGTCAGGCACGGGACTCGTGCGAGGACGAAGGACGAGGACGAATGCGAGAACACGACACCGAGTCCATGACCCAGCGGGCCAAGGAGAGGCGTCACACGGCCCCCGGCGGCGCGATCGCGAGGCGCCGCCGCCGGCGAACGTACAGGGCGGCCATTCCCAGCGTGAGCAGAACGGTCGTCACCGGTTCCGGAATGACCTGCCAGCCGAGGTCCTTCATGACACCCCATTCGGTGTTCGACACCGATCGCGTGGTTTCGCCGATCGCGATGCCGGGGCTCATCAGGCTGGTCGGGTACGTGCCCTCGTCCATGTGGGTCAGACTGGAGGCCGACGAGTAGATCTCCGGCGCGTAGATGGCCACCGACGCGCCGCCGTTCGAAGCCACCGCATGGGCGCCCACGAACCACGCGGGATTGTCCAGCTCATTGAAGTTCCCCGGCGTGCCGACGCTCCCGGCCAGCGGGCGGTTCCCGGCGTCGTCGCGCAGAAGCGCGTCGAATTCGGTGATCCCGCCGACCCACCACTGGTCGCCCGCGCTCTGGTAGGTGCCGCCGAAGCCGAGGGTGTGGCCGACCTCGTGGGTGACGATGCTGCGGAAATCGAGCTCGCCCGCCCCGGCGGCGTCGGCTCCGAAGTTCCAGGCGAATCCGGCGGCGTCGATGTCGTACGTCAGCCGGCTGTCCGAGTAGTACCCCGCGGGCCGGGAGTAGTCGACGCCCTCGCGCCAGACCAGCTCGGTGAACGACCAGGCGGTCGTGCCGTCGCCGGTCTTCGGATTGAACGACTGCCCGATGACCGCCCCGCTGAAGTTGGTCCAGAAGGCGTGCATCTCCACCCGCCGGCCCGCCGTGTTGGCGATCTGCCCGCTCCAGGTCTGGAGACTGGCCAGGACATCGTCCATCTGCTGCGCGGTCCAATCCTGCAGACTCACGCTGCCGCTGCCGTCGGTCTCCCCGTTGTTGTAGAAGGACACCTCGAACGGCTCCGCGATGGAGACGACCACGGCCTGCGAGGGCGGGACGAGAAGCCCCCAGGCGGCCGCGCACAGACCGATCATTCCGGCACTCATCCGCTGGCTCATGCGTCGCATGATGCCCGGAGCGTCGGCGGAAGAAAAGCGCGAAATCGCCGCCGTGACGGCCGCGGCGGCCGGATCGGACCCGGGATCCCGGCGGACGCGCTGCCGGCGGCGGGGCGCGCCTTCGCGCCCGGCCGTCGACGACCGCATTCGCCGACCGCATTCGGCTTGACTTGACGCGGCGCCCGCGTCCGAATGGCGGCATGAGAGGGTGGCGTTGTCGCGCGGCAGAACGAATGGATGGGAGTAGAGCCCGTGAATGATCCGAGCCGTTTGGTTGGGGCTCGCCGCCCCGGGATGAACCGGCGGAGCTTCCTGCGGATGACCGCGGCGGCCGCCGCGCCCACGATCGTGCCGTCCGGCGTGCTGGGGCGGAATCCGCCGTCCGAACGCATCGTCATGGGGTGCATCGGCGTCGGCGGGATGGGCATGCGCGACCTCCGGGCGGCCCTGGGGCATGACGATGTCCAGATCGTGGCGGTCTGTGACCCGGTGAGCGCGTCGAACGAGTACGGGCACTGGTTCAAGGACGGATGGCAGGGCCCCTGGTTCGGACGCGAGGCGGCCCGCAACGTGGTCCATCACCACTACGCCGAGAAGACCGGCCGGCCGGACTACCGGGGCTGCGAGGCGTATGTGGATTTCCGCGAGGTGCTCGCCCGGGACGACATCGACGCCGTCACCGTGGTCACCCCCGATCACTGGCACGCGCCGATCACCATCGCCGCGGCGAAGGCGGGCAAGGACATTTACTGCGAGAAGCCGCTCTCCCTGACCCTCGGCGAGGGGCGCGCGATGGTCGAGGCGGTGCGCCGCCACGGCCGGATCCTGCAGACCGGCACCTATCGCCGCTCCTCGCCCTCCGCCCGGTTCCTGTGCGAACTGATCCGCAACGGGCGCATCGGGAAGCTCGAGCGCATCTATGTGGAAATCGGGCCCAACCACCGCGAGGGGCCGCGGAGCGGATGGGAGCCGCAACCGGTGCCGAAGTGGCTGGACTACGACATGTGGCTGGGCCCGGCGCCGTGGGCGCCCTATCACAAGGACCGTTGCCTGTATTCCTTCCGGTTCATCCAGGACTACTCCGGGGGCAATGTGACCAACCTCGGCGCGCACATGATCGACCTGGTGCAGTGGGCGACCGGCCACGACGACACGGGGCCGGTGGAGGTGGAGGATCTGGGCGGGGTGTTTCCGGCGGACGGGCTGTTCGACGTGGCCGACCCCGCCCATTTCCGCTGCCGCTATGCGGACGGCCTGACGTTCGAATGCCACACGCTGAAGCGCTTCGCCTACGTGCGATTCGACGGGACCAGGGGCTGGCTGGCCTATGACGACGACATCCAGGCCTCCGATCCCTCGCTGTTGCGCGAACGGATCGGCGCCGGGGAGATCCGCCTCTACGATTCGACGGATCACATGCGCAACTTTCTGGATTGCGTGCGGAGCCGCCGCGAGCCCGCCGCGCCCGTCGAGGTCGGACACCGGTCCGCCGCGATCTGCCATCTCGGCAACATCGCCATGACGCTGAAGGCGAAGCTGCCATGGGATCCGGCCGCGGAGCGATTCACAGGTCCGCGCGCGGCCGAGGCCAACCGCCATCTTCACCGCGCGTGCCGCGGACCCTGGGGATGCTGACCCGCCTCCGCCCGGAGGCGCGTCACGGGTAGGTGACCCTGACGCGGAGGAAGGTCTGCGTGGCGTCGGGGAAGGCGGCGTCGTGCAGGAGGAGCGGCTGGTCGTCGCTGAGGGCGTCCCGCGTCTCGGCGTCGATCCATGAGGCCGGATCCAGCGCGAGCGCCTGCTGCAGCGTGTAGCGGCGTCCGGCCCTTCCGTTGACCGTGGCGGTCATCGCCGGGCCCGGCGGGGCGCAGGTGAAACTCACGATGCGAAACCGGCTGGCCGCGTCCAGCGGATCGGTGCCGGCGATGAACTCGCGGAGGTTGTCGTCTCCCTCGCCGTCGGGGTCGGCCTCCATGCCGGCGATCGAGGCGTTGGACGCGTTCGTGCCGAACCACCCGGCCGCCCAGTTGCCGTAGAGCGCCGCCTGGGAGGGCGCATCGTTCGTGCAGAGCCAGACGGCGTGCGGGCCGGAGCCGAGGTTGGTGACCGTGAGCGTGGCGTTCGACACCGCACCCGCGACCGTGCGGCCATCCACGAGCGCCACGGGATTCGCGGCGCCGAAGGTGGGCAGCACCACGTCGGCGGCCATGTTGCCGGGGAGGTTCAGCAGGAGCTGGAAGTGCCCGGGCGCATTGGTGGCCTGGATGAAGACCGGGCCGCGAACGGTGGGGACAACCCCCCGGACATGGGACAGGGCCTGGCCCATTTGCGGCCTGATCTCCACCCGCCCGAAGCCCGGGGTCAGCGGCTTCAGGCCCAGTACGTAGCGCGGGATGATGTTCGCGGGGGCGGCGCCCCACGCGTGGTTCCAGTCGAGGTTGGACTTGAAGCTGATGTCCCAGGCCTCCATGGCGATCGTCGAGCCGACGGCGAGCATGTTCCACCAGTGGCGCTTGTACGCGGGGTCGCGGTCGGCCATCAGGCCGATCGCATGGTCCGCCTCCCCGCCCTCGAACAGGGCCTCCAGGAGATACTGCGCGCCATACACGCTGGGGGCCATGCGTTTGGCCTTCAGGTAGCTCAGCACCGAGGCCTGCCGGTTGCCGGGAACCAGTCCGAAGGCCATCGGGAAGAAGTTGGCGTGCGCCGAGATGTGGGAGGTCGTCTCGCCGTCCCGGTAGAGATTCGACGCGGCGTTCCAGAACACCGAGTTGAACGCCGTCTGCAGCCGGTCCGCGCGGCCGGCGAAGTTGGTCGCGTCGGCGGCTTTCCCCAGGACGGTCGCGATCTCCGACATCAGCCGGAGGGCCTTGTAGTGAAACGCGTTGACGACGGTGTTGTTGGTCGTCAGCACGTACCCGTCGCGCTCGCCGGCCGGCCAGTCGACGATGTCATGGGGCGTGCCGGAGAGCCAGCCGATGAAGAGCCCGTCGGAGGCCCGCTCGCGCGAGAGGAAAAGCTGGTTGGTCAGCGAGGCGTAGTTCGCCGCCAGGGCCTCCGCGTTGCCGGTGTGCAGGTAGTCGGCCCACGCCATGAGCGGGAAATGGAAGCGCCACTCCGTCGGCCACGTCGGATGGTCGAGGAGATACTCGTAGGTGTAGCGGGCCAGCGTGTACTCGCGGTCCACGCCGTAGTGCCCGAGCTGGTTGATGTACGCGTCCGCCTCGTACGGCAGACGCTCGCGATCCCCGTCCACGTAGGCCCCGCAGAAACTCGTGGCCTTCATCGAGTACCGGCAGAGCTCCCAGACGGCGTCCAGCGTGCCGTCGGACGAGGCGAATTCCGCGGCGGTGTCGTCGAAGGGATAGTGGAGGACGTGCTGACGGATGTCGGCCGCCGTCACGGGGCCCGGGCAGTTCAGCAGCTCGACGTACCGGAACGGCAGCACCACGCCGCCGGCCCACGGATCGACGTTGATGCCGTCGCCGCTGACGTCCGGCGAACGGATCTCATAGGTGAGGTCGCCGCTCTGGAGCGCGACCGTGGTCGAGGCATAGCGGATGGTCCCGCCGGGCGCGGTGTTGACGCTCGTTCCGTTCGCCGCCTCGCCGAAGCGGACCGTCAACGTCTGGCCGGCGAAGCCGCCGTCGAGGCGAAGCGTGATGTAGCCGAATCCATCCCTGCCGAAGTCGATGAAGAAGTTGCCGCCGCCCTTGTCCACGACCGCCGCCGGCGTGACCGCGGTGTCGAACCGCGGCATGTACCGGCCCGACCACGGGTTGGCGGAGCTGTTCCGGATCGACCGCGCGTTGGACGGAGGCGATGTGGCCTCGATGGTGAACGCCTGGGGCGCCGACCATCCCGTGGCGGAGCCCGCCGTCCCCCAGGTTCGCACCCGCCAGTAGTAGGTGGAGCCCCTCGCCAGCGGGGGGCCGCCATAGGCGACGTTCACCGATTCCGCGGAGAGGACCTGGCCGCTGTCCCACACGTCGCCGTTGCCGGCGGCGGCGTGCCCGGCCGAGGAGGCGACGATCATCTCGTAGGCGGCCTGGTTCTCCCCCCGCCGCGCGGGCGCGAAGATCCACGTGAACTCCGGCTGGGTGTCGGCCACGGTGGTTCGGTCCGGGAGCGCCAGCAGGTCCACCATCAGGCCGGCCGGCGCGTTGGAGTCGGTGACCAGGGCGCTGACGGTCAGCGTGGCGGGCGTGCTCGAGTTGGTGCGGCGCCCGAGTCCGGGCGGATCGTTGAAGGCCATCAGGAAGTAGCGGCCCGTGTCGCTGAGCTGCGCGCTCGCAATCGTATGGCTCGTGTTCGTCGCATCCGGGATGGGCAATGCCCCTCCGCCGTCCGCCTCGAAGTGCCATTGGTAGGAGATCGGATCGTTTCCCGTGAAGGAGGCCGACAGGAGCACGGAATCGCCCTCGAAGACGACGGGCGGGGCGATCACGGTGTCCGCGACCACCACCGGTCCGGAGGCGTCGGTCAGGTTCAGCGTCGCGACCGAGCTGGTGGTCGATCCGAGGGCGTTCGTCGCCACCAGATCGAAGCGGTACGCGCCCGCCGGCATGCCGGTGGTGTCGAGCGTGTATCGGTTGGTGTTCGCGCCGGGGATGTTCGTCAGGGCCCCGCCCGTGGCGCCGTCTGTCCGCCACAAGAAGAGGAGCGGCTCGGCGCCCGAGACCGTCGCGCTGAACGTCACCACCGTGCCGGCATAGACGGGGTCGCCCGCGGGGCTGACAGAAGGGCCGACGATGATCGGGACGCCGGCCGGGTTGGGCATCTCGGCGGCCGAGCGGGCGACGCGGCTGATGCGGACCTCGTCGATCGACCCCTGAAAGTGCTCGCCGCCGACCCCGCGATTCTCGTTGCCGATGGTGAGGGGCCCCTGCGCCGCGCCAAAGGCGGCGCCGACCGCCGCCGCGTTCGTGCCGATCGCGTTGGCCGCCCCGACCGATGCGGACAGCCGCGTCCAGTAGAGGACGATGTTGGTTCCGTCGTAGGTGGCCGCGACGTGAAACCAGGCGTCCGGGACGAAGGCATGAGGACCGTCGGCGGGGATGCGGGTCTTCGGATTGATGCCCGCCGAGATCAGGTTCAGTTCCAATTGCCCCGCCATGTTGAGGCGGAACTGGAATCCGCGGGTGCCGGCGGAGGAGTCCGTGCTGACGATCTCCTGGTTCGCGTTGGTGATCGAGGGACGGATCAGCGCCTCGATCGTCCACGGCGTCTGTCCGCCGTTCCCCATGTTCAGGCCGCTCATCGCCAACCGGTCCGCGCTCAGCGTCGTGCCGTTGTCGCCGTCGTAGGCGCCGCTGCCGTTGCCGTCCCAGCCCGCCAGCCGGCCGGACGCGAAGGCGGCGGCATTCCCGAAACCGGGGTAACCCGCGGCGCCGAGGACGTCGGTGACCGGCGGCGGCGCGGTGCTCGCCGGGGACATGTTGACCGTGCAGGCGTTGGTGCCCAGCAAGCCCGAGTTGGTGGCGGTTGAGCCGCCGGCCGGCTCGTCGAAATGAAAGAGGAACAGGGTGTGTTCGTCCGGCGCGTAGGGCACCGGGGCCGCCGGAACCGGGAGCCGGCCGCCCAGCAGCACCAGGGGCACGATCAGTCGAATCCACGTCATCTTCATGGCCACCAGCCCGGCGTCACGGAGGACTTCATACGTTCCGAACGCCCGCTTATCAAGAAAACCCTTCGGCGTTCGATGTTCAATGTTCGGTGTTCCTGACCGCGCCTCATCTTCTGATGGATCCAGCGCACGGCTTCCCATGCCCGATTGCCCCGGCCGGCAGACCGCCGTCGCGCACGTGGCGTCGTCCGCAATAAAGCGCCCGGCTCGCCGTTTGATGTCGCAAGGCGCGGGTATGCGCCGGGCCACGGGGGAGGAGCAAGATGAGCGCGTTCAGTCGTCGCGAGTTTCTGAGGGCCAGCGCCGTCGCCGGCGCGGCGGGGCTGGCCGGCGGGCTGGCCGGGTGCGTGAGCGGGGCTGCGCCGGCGGGCAAGGCGGGCCGCCGGCCGAACATCGTGCTGATCCTCTCCGACGACCACGGCCTCGACGGCGTCGGCTGCTACGGGTCGGACCGCCACAAGGACCGAACCCCCAACCTCGACGCCCTGGCCGCGGGCGGGATTCGCTTCGAGCAGGGGCACTCCACCCCCCTCTGCGGCCCGACCCGGTGCCTGATCATGAGCGGCCGCTATGCCTTCCGCACCGGCGGGCTGACCAACGGCACGGCCGGCCAGCCGAAGGCGCAGGACGAATACCCGCTCGCGCGCGTGCTCAGGGAGGCCGGCTACGCCACGTGCAGCGTCGGCAAGTGGCGGCAGGTCGGCGGCACGCCGGGCGACTGGGGATTCGACGAGTACGTCACCGATCCCACCGCGGGCGGCTGGTTCTGGCAGAAGAGCTACACGAAGAACGGACAGCTCGTGGAGACCCCCGCCGAGGTCTACTACCCCGATGTCTGTCACGCGTACGCGATCGATTTCCTCCGGCGGAACAAGGACCGGCCGTTCTTCCTCTACTACTCATCCCACCTGGTTCACTCGCCGATCCTGCGCACGCCGGACAGCCGGCCGGGGACGACCGACGCGGAGACGCTGTACAACGACAACATCGCCTACCTCGACAAGCAGGTCGGACTGCTGGTCGCCGAGTTGGATCGTCTCGGCATCCGCGAGAACACGGTCATCCTGTTCGCCGGCGACAACGGCACCGCGCGCCAGTCAGGCACGCTGCGGGGCCGACAGATCAACGGCCAGAAGGGGACGATGCTGGAGGGCGGCGTGCGCGTGCCGTTCATCGCGAACTGGAAGGGTACGGCGCCGGCGGGGCGGGTCCTCGGGGACCTCACCGACTTCAGCGACGTCCTGCCGACCTTCGCCGATCTCGCCGGGGCGCGACTGGCCTCGGGCTGGGCCTACGACGGGCGGAGCTTCGCCCCGCAGCTGCGCGGCCAGAAGGGCGCCCCGCGCGAGTGGGTCTTCGTGCAGCTCGGTCGCCGGTGGTACGTGAAGGACCACGCGTGGAAACTGACCGAATCGGGTGACCTGTTTGACCTCAAGGACGCGCCCTTCGTCGAAGCGCCCGTGCCCGCGCCCGCGGGCGAGGCGCGGGCGGCGAAGCAGCGGCTGCAGGCGGTGTTGGACCGGCTGAATCCCGCGGGGGGCAGGGTGATCTCGGCCGAGCAGGTGGAGAAGGAGCGCACGGCCGCCGCCGCCCGAAGGCGCCGTCAGCGCGAGGCGGCAACGCAGGGTCAGCCGGCCGCGCCCGCGAGGCCGCGGCGACGCCAGAACCCGTGACGCCGCCGGGCGAGCCTCGGAAGGGAGAACATCGTGACACGGACATTCCTCTGGTACGGCTACTACGACCAGACGCACGCGCACAACTACTTCCCCGCCTTCCTCGTGCGCAACAGCGAGGACGTGCCGATGCCCGGCGGAAACGGCGTGCCCGGCAAGCCCGGCAAGGGCAACGCCTACTCACACGAACTGATTGTGAACGAGACCTTCGACTTCATGGAGAAGAACCGCGACCGGTCGTTCTTCGTATATGCGGCGTGGACGCTGCCACACGGGAACTTCGAAATCCCGTCGGTTGCGGCGCGCCGCCCTACGGCAGAGTGATTTCGAATCGCGCGGCCAGGCGGCGGATGCCCTCCTTGAACGGCTCGGGCGCGAAGTAGCGCCAGTGGGCCAGGTACTCCTCGAACGTCTGCCCGGCATGGCTCGCGGCGGTGTTGAGGTAGGCGATCGAAACCCAGAACCGGGGCTCCGCCTCGAAGGCCGGCAGCAGCTCGGCGGCCAGGGTGACGTATTCGTCGCGCGTGCCGCCCCCGGCGACGAACCGGGCCGCCCGCTCGCGGAAGAAGGCGGCGAGCGGGACGCCGGCGGGAAGGCGGTTGGGCAGGATGCGCTCGTCGACGTACGTCCGGAGGGCCGGGGCGAAGTCGCGCCAGTTGGGGTAGGGCGGGTTCTTCTCCCACGCCTCGCTCATGCGCCGCAGAACGAACAGCGAGGCGGTCTCGCAGATGACCTCTTCGAACCAGCCCTGGGGCCGGGGCTCGCCCGGATGGCCGTTGCAGTGGATGTGCGCCAGCTCATGCGCGAATTGAAAGGCGTACTGCGCCCAGTACGTGCGGCCGGTGTTGAGCAGGACGCGGTAGCTGCCGTTCGTCCCGCGCTGGTGCAGCACGATCGGATCGCCGCCGTGACGCCCGACCTCGACGGGAGGGAGGCGGCGGTCGGGCCACGGCGCCGCGAAGGCCTCCGCCGCGGACTCGAGCACCCGAAGCACGTTTTCGTCCGGCGCGTCCCAGACCCCCGGATCGACGCGGATCGGGATCTGCTCCGCGGCGAGAAGGACGGGCGCAGACAGCAGGACCGCGAGAAAGGCTCGGCGGCGCGAAGGACGGCGCATGGGAGTCCGCCGGGTCAATGCTCCGAGCGGTAGTTGGGGGCTTCCTTGGTGATCTTGATGTCGTGGGCATGGCCCTCCCGGATGCCCGCCCCCGACACGCGCACGAACCGGCCCTTGCACCGCAGGTCCTCGATCGTGCGGCAGCCGCAGTAGCCCATGGCGGCCCGGAGCCCCCCGCAGAACTGCGCCAGCACCTTGGCCACCGGTCCGGCGTAGGGCACCAGACCCTCGATGCCCTGGGGCACGAGCTCCTCCTCCGCCACACCCGCCTGGCCGTAGCGCTCGCGGCTGCCCTCCCGCGCCCGCATGGCGTCGAGACTCCCCATGCCGCGGTAGACGACGTACTGGCGGCCCTGGTGGATGATCTTCTCCCCCGGGCTCTCGTCCGTGCCCGCGAGCATGCCGCCCATCATCACCGAGTGCGCGCCGGCGACGATGGCCTTCGGGATGTCGCCCGAGTGCCGCACGCCGCCGTCCGCGACGATCGGGATGCTGCCCTTGAGCGCGGCGGCGCAGTCGTAGATCGCGGTGATCTGCGGGATGCCCACGCCCGCGACCACCCGGGTGGTGCAGATGGAGCCGGGACCGATGCCGACCTTGACCGCGTCCGCGCCCGCCTTGCGCAGGGCCAGCGCCGCGTCGGCCGTGGCGATGTTGCCGGCGATCACGTCGATCTCGGGGTAGCGCCGCTTGGTCCAGCGCGTCATCTCGATCACGCCCCGCGAATGCCCGTGCGCGGTGTCGACGACCACGACGTCCACGTCCTTGTCCGCCAGGGCCTCGATCCGGGCCTCGTCGCGCGGTCCCACCGCCGCCCCCACGCGCAGACGGTAGTGCGCGTCGCGGTTGTACAGGGGCTTGACGTTCCGGGTCAGCGTCTGCACGTCGGTGAAGCTGTACAGCCCGACCAGCCTCTTCGCCTTCACCAGCGGCAGCTTGCCGATCCGGTGCCGCTGCATGATCGCGTAGGCCTGCTCGAGCGTCGTGCCCGCCGGGGCCGTGATCACCTCGCGCGTCATGACGTCGGTGATCGGGGCGTTGGGATCCTTCGCGAACTTCACGTCGCGCGAGGTGAGGATGCCGACCACGCGATCCTCCGCGTCCAGGATGGGGAAGCCGGAGAACGTGTAGCCCTTCGCCTGGCAGGACTCCCGGACGGTGCGGAGGGAGTCGGTGACGCGGAACGTGACCGGCTTCGCGATCAGGCCGTTGAGGTAATGCTTGACCGTGTCCACCATCTCCGCCTGCTGCGCGGCGTTGAGGTTCTTGTGGATGATGCCGATGCCGCCGAGCATGGCGAGGGCGATGGCCATGCGCGTCTCCGTCACCGTGTCCATCGCGGCGCTGACGATCGGCATGTTCAGGCCGATCCGGCGGCTCAGGCGGGTGGTGATGTTGGCGTCGGCCGGGAGGAAATCGGAGTACTGGGTGACCAGCGACAGGTCGTCGAACGTCAGCGCCTCGTGCGGGAAAGCGCTCATGAAATCGTCGAGATACGGATTGCAGCTCATGGGTGCCCTTTTTGGCCGCCGGATTCTACGGGCTGGAGGCAAGCCTTGTCAATCGCGGCGAATGGCTTTGAATTCTCCTGGGCGCATCCCAGTCTGCGACGGATGCCCTCACGGGCAGGCCACAAACCAGTCCCCCCGCCAGCACCGCACGTTGGCAGGGGCGCCGTGCGGCGCGATCGGCATCGCAGCGCGCAAGCTCGCGGATGTGCCCCCTTTCCCTGGAATCTCCTGCGTTGAAATGCGGTTGAGTTCGCGCTTGCGGCTGCCATCCCGCCACATCTACTCTCGCTTCACGAGGTGTGAGCATGAGGACGACAATGGGATTACCGCTTGCAGCGCTATGCGGAGCGGTTGCGTGTTGGTCACAAGGGCCCACGATTCTGAATCTGGACCCAACCGGTCGGCTGACATTCGCGGAAGTCGCGGGCGCGGGCGGCTATCAGGTGGAATGGACGCCGTCGCTCGACGCGGCATGGACGAACACCGGATTGTGGCATGCGCCCACGGATTCGGGCACGGTTTCGGTAGCACTCTCTCCGCCGGCCATCCACACCGCTTTCTACCGCGTGGCGGCCGTTATCGTCACGAATCCTCCCGTTCCCGCCGGCATGGTCTATATCCCCGCGGGGAGCTTCCAGATGGGCGACTCCTTCACCGAGGGAGATACGGACGAGCGGCCGGTCCACACCGTGAGCGTCAGCGCCTTTTACATGGACAAGTACGAGGTCACGAAGGCGAAATGGGACGAGGTGCATTCGTGGGCGACCGCGCACGGCTACACGTTCAACAATGCCGGCTCAGGCAAAGCGGCCACACATCCCGTGCATACGGTCAGTTGGTACGACGTCGTGAAATGGTGCAATGCGCGGAGTCAGAAGGAGGATCTGACGCCCTGCTACACGGTCGGCGGGGCGGTCTACACGAACGGCATGAGCGCGCCGGACTGTAATTGGTCGGCGAACGGCTACCGGTTGCCGACGGAGGCGGAGTGGGAGAAGGCCGCCCGCGGCGGGGCCGCCGAACGGCGGTTTCCGTGGGCGGACACCGACTTGATCCAGCACGCGCGGGCGAACTACTACAGTTCGACCTCCTACGCCTACGATACGAGCCCGACCCGGGGCTCCCACCCGACCTATGCGACGGGGGACTATCCCTACACCAGTCCTGTCGGCAGCTTCGCGGCGAATGGGTACGGGCTGTACGACATGGCGGGGAACGTGTGGGAGTGGTGTTGGGACTGGTATTTGTGGAGCTACTACAGCAGTACGCCAGGGACGGATCCACGAGGGCCAACTACGGGCTCGCCCCGCGTGATACGCGGGGGCAGTTGGTACGTCAGCGCGAGGGCCTGCCGGTCGGCGTTCCGCGGCGTCAACGACCCGTCCGCCGGGGGCGACGACCTCGGGTTCCGTTCTGTCCGGCCCCCAGGTCAGTGAGCGCAGCGGCAAGGTGTCCGTTCAGGCCGTGCCCGCCGGAGGCGGGTCGAGCGGAGCGAGAGGCTGAACGGACACACGGCGATGGGTGTGGCAGGCGGGGTGTGGCCGCGGGCGGAGGATGTGGACGCAGGCGTGGGGGAACATGTTCGCGCGGAGCCACGGGGCGGCCGCCTGGACCAACACAAGGTGCGAAGGGAGTGGTACAAGGCTCGTGAACGCAATCACCACCGGCTTCTCCTGGTCGCACGACACCTTCAATCCGCTCAGCGAGATGGGGTGTCCGCAACGCGCCGAGCTGCATGGACTCCGTGGGAGGGGTCTTTGCCTGTCGGAACACAAACAGGTGGTTTGCCGACATCATGCCTCATACTCAATCCAACGTGAGAAGCACCACGCGTCCGTCATCACCGACTCGATTGCCCGGAGGATGCCGGGCGGCGGCATGCTCTGCGGCCTGCGATGGCTGTGCACAGGGGATACCTCTCCGACCGCGAAGCCCCGGAAATGGACGAGGCGAATGCCCCTTCCGATTGTGCCGGTGTCCGGGAGGGCAGCCGCGACTGCGTGACCGATTGCGATTGCGATTGCGATTGCGATTGCGATTGCGATTGCGATTGCGATTGC
>CAZSUU010000009.1:16229-144141 GCA_964610105.1 uncultured Verrucomicrobiota bacterium
CGATTGCGATTGCGATTGCGATTGCGATTGCGATTGCGATTGCGATTGCGATTGCCGGACGACCTTGGGGTCGTGGAGTGAGAACTGCTGGAAAAGCGAGGTTAATCGCGGACGTCCGGCCTCACCCCTCGAGCGAGATCAGCATCGGTTCCTCGATCGCCTCGACGACCCAGCGCAGAAAACGGGTGCCGTCGGCGCCGTCAATGAGCCGGTGGTCATAGGAGAGCGACAGCGGCAGCATCAGGCGCGGCCGGCACACCCCGTCGTCCCTGGCGCAGACGGGCTCCATCGCCGAGCGCCCGACGCCGAGGATCGCGACCTCGGGGGCGTTGACGATCGGCGTGAAGTACGAGCCGCCGATGCCGCCGAGATTCGTGATCGTGAAGGTCCCGCCCTGCAGGTCGTCGGGGGCGATCTTCCCGTCGCGCGCCTTCTTCGCCATCGCGCCGAGCTCCACCGAGATCTGGACGATGTTCTTCTGGTCGGCATTCCGGATGACCGGCACCAGCAGCCCGCGCTCGGTGTCCACGGCCACCCCGAGGTGGTAGTACTTCTTGAACACGATCTCGCGGCCGCTCATGTCGAGGCTGGCATTGAACTTCGGGAAGACCTTCAGCGCGGCGGCGACGACCTTCAGCAGGATCGCCGTCACCGTGAGCTTCCCTCCGGCCGCCTCGGCCCGCGCCGCAAACCGCTTGCGCAACTCCTCGATCTCGGTGATGTCGGCCCGGTCATGCTGGGTGACGTGCGGGATCGTGGCCCACGCGCGGCTGAGATGCTCGGCGGCGGTGACGCGCAGTCTCGTCATCGCCTCCTTGTGGACCGGTCCGAACCTGGAGAAGTCGGGCAGGGGCACGGCGACCAGGGCGCAGTGACCCTGGATCCTGCGGCCGGTGTTGATCTGGCGCGCGTGTTTCTTCACGTCGTCGATCGATACGCGACCGTTCGCGCCGGAGCCGACGACCTGCTCGATATCGACCCCGATCTCGCGCGCGAAGCGCCGCACGGACGGCGCGGCGGCGACGGGGACCGACCGGGTGCGGGGCGCGGCGGGCACCGGCTCGACGGAGGGTTCGGGCGGCGGGGGCGCAAGGGCCTGGGGCGGCGCGGCCGGTGTCGGCTCCGCCGCCGCGGGCGCCGGCGGGGGCGTCGCCGCCGGCGGGGCGGCGGCTGCCGGCGCCATCGCGGCCGGCTCGGCGGACCCGTCGGCGAGGTCGAGGATCGGATCGCCGACCTTGATCTTGTCGCCCGGCCTGACCCGGACCGACTCCACACGACCCGCGGCGGGCGAGGGCACCTCGACCGTCGCCTTGCCGGTCTCCAGCTCGAGGAGCGGCTGGTCGACGGCGATGGTGTCGCCCGCCTTCACCAGCACTTTGACGACGTCGCCGCCGTCGATGTTCTCACCCACCGGGGGAAGATTCAGGGGATTTGACATGTCGGCCTCACATCGTCCACGGGTTCGGTTTTGCCGGGTCTATGTCCAGCGCTTTCGTGGCCTTGGCCAGGACGGCCTGCGTGACGGACTTGTCCGCGGCGAGGGCGGCCAGGGCGGTGAACGCCACGTGATTCGCGTCGACCTCGAAGTGTTGCCGCAGGGCCTCCCGGCCGTCGCTGCGGCCGAAGCCGTCGGTGCCGAGCGTCGCCATCCGCCGCGGGATCCATCGCCCGAGGGCGTCGGGGAGGACCTTCATGTAATCCGACGCGGCGATCACCGGGCCGGATCCGCCGGCCAGGCACTGCGCGACATACGGGACGCGCGCCGGCTTCCCGGGCGCGCGGAGATGGGCCCGTTCCGCGTCGAGCGCGTCGCGGTGGAGTTCCTTGTAGCTCGTGACCGACCACACCTCCGAGGCCACGCCGTAGTCCGAGGCCAGCAGGTCCGCGGCCTTGTTGACCTCGTTGAGAATGGCGCCGCTGCCGAGCAGCGTGACGCGCCGCTTCGCGTTCACGTCGCCGGCGTCCCGGAACTTGTAGAGTCCCTTGAGGATGCCCTCCTTCGCGCCCTCCGGCATCCGCGGCTGCGGGTAGTTCTCGTTCATCACGGTCAGGTAGTAGAACAGGCTCTCCCCGTCGACGTACATCCGCCGGAGGCCCTCCTCGATGATGAGGGCCAGCTCGTACGCGTACGCGGGATCGTAGGCCTTGAGGGTGGGGACGGGCAGGGCCAGCACGTGGCTGTGCCCGTCCTGGTGCTGCAGGCCCTCGCCGGCC
Organism: uncultured Verrucomicrobiota bacterium; assembly: GCA_964610105.1. Lineage (GTDB taxonomy): Bacteria > Verrucomicrobiota > Kiritimatiellia > PWTM01 > PWTM01 > CAZSUU01. The sequence goes on from CAZSUU010000009.1 coordinate 18,444, forward strand.
AGCGTGGTGCGGCCGGCGGTGCCGCCGATCAGGAAGCCCTTGCACCGCGAATCCCCGGCGGCCCAGACGAGGTCGCCGACCCGCTGAAGCCCGAACATGGAGTAGAAGATGAAGAACGGGATCGTGTGGATGCCGTGGTTCGCATAGGCCGTGCCGGCGGCGAGGAAGGACGCGAAGGAACCCGCCTCCGTGATGCCTTCCTCCAGGATCTGGCCGTTCTGGATTTCCTTGTAGTAGAGGAGGCTGTCCTTGTCGACCGGCTCGTAGAGCTGGCCGGCATGCGAGTAGATGCCGCACTGGCGGAAGAGCGCCTCCATGCCGAACGTCCGCGCCTCGTCGGGCACGATCGGCACGACCAGCGGCCCGATCCGCGGATCGCGCAGGAGCTTGCCGAGCAGGCGGACGAACACCATCGTCGTCGACACCCCGCGGTCGCCGGTGCCCTCCAGGAACTCGTCGAAGAGCCCGCCCTCCGGCGGGGGGATGGCCACGTGGACGGTGCGGCGGCCGGGCAGGGGGCCGCCGAGCGCCTGGCGGCGTTCGCGCAGGTACTGCATCTCCGGGCTGTCGTCCGGCGGACGGTAGAACGGCACGCGGTCGATCTCGTCGTCGGAGATCGGGATGCCGAATCGCGATCGGAATTCGCGCAGCTCGTCCTCGTTCAGCTTCTTCTGCGAGTGCGTGATGTTCTTGCCCTCGCCGCTCTCGCCGAGGCCGTAGCCCTTGATCGTCTTCGCCAGGATGACCGTCGGCGAGCCGCGGTGGGTCGTGGCCGCCCGGTACGCGGCGTACACCTTCTCGGGGTCGTGCCCTCCGCGCCGCATGCGCGAGAGGTCGTCGTCGGACAGGTGCCGGACCAGGGTGAGCAGCCGCGGATCGGCGCCGAAGAACTTCGCGCGGATGTAGGCGCCGCCGGAGACGACGTACTTCTGGTACTCGCCGTCCACGACGTCCCCCATGCGCTTGACGAGGACGCCGTCCTGGTCCTTCTCCAGCAGCGGATCCCAGCTGTCGCCCCAGATCACCTTGATCACGTTCCAGCCCGCGCCGCGGAACGCCGCCTCGAGTTCCTGGATCACCTTGCCGTTGCCGCGCACGGGGCCGTCGAGGCGCTGCAGGTTGCAGTTGATCACGAAGATCAGGTTCTCCAGTTTCTCGCGGGCGGCGAGGGTCAACGCGCCGAGGGTCTCGGGCTCGTCGGTCTCGCCGTCGCCGAGGAACGCCCACACCCGCTGGTCGGTCGGCGGGCGCAGGCCGCGGTCCTGCAGGTACTGGATGAACCGGGCGTGGTAGATGGCGGAGATCGGTCCCAGGCCCATCGAGACGGTGGGGAACTGCCAGAACTCGGGCATCAGCCAGGGATGGGGATAGGAGGGCAGCCCGGGGGCGGGGTGCAGCTCGTGGCGGAAGTTGTCGACGCGTTCCACCGGCAGTCGGCCTTCGAGGAAGGCGCGGGCGTAGATGCCGGGCGAGGCGTGGCCCTGGAAGTAGACCAGGTCGCCGGGGTGCGCGTCCGTCGGCGCCCGGAAAAAGTGATTGAAGCCCACCTCGTACAGCGTCGCCGCGGAGGCGTAGGTCGAGATGTGGCCTCCGATGCCCTCCTCCTCCCGGTTGGCGCGGACGACCATGGCCATCGCGTTCCACCGCACGAGGCTCTTGATGCGGCGCTCCAGCTCGCGGTTGCCGGGGTAGGGCGGCTGTTCCGAGGCCGGGATCGTGTTGATGTAGGGCGTGTTGGCCGTGAACGGCAGGCGGATGCCCTTCTGGTGGGCGCGCAGGGAAAGCTCGCGCAGCAGGCGCACCACGCGATCCGGCCCGGACCGCGCCAGCACATCGTCCAGCGAGTCGAGCCAGTCCCTGGTCTCCTCCCGGTCGGTATCGTTGTCGCGATAGGGCATCTCGTTCATGGCCGGCTCACTCTGCGCTGGGATTCCCGCCGCCGCCGGCCCGGTCGGTCCGGGTCGCGCGCGGGCGATCGCCTCTATAACGATTCCCCTTAACCTAGTCGAGAATTCGGTTGGCGCAAGACCGTGCACGACGCCGGGGAAGGCGCTATACTGCTCCCCGCGATGGCGGTCGGCCCCGGCCGCAACGGGGATGCGGGAGGCGGCCACCATCCGGGAAGACCGGAATGCGCGCGGGGGAGGACATCGCATGAATGGCGGCGGACGCAGGGAATTCCTCAGGTCGACGGGTCGGGCCGTGGTCGGGGTGTCGCTCGGCGCGGCGGCCCGCGTGTCGGTCGGACAGGGCGCCTCCGCGGACCTCGTCGTGCGGAACGGCGTCATCGTGACGATGGATGAAAAGCGACCCCTGGCCGAGGCCATGGCGGTCCGCGGCGGCCGGATCGGCGCGGTCGGAACCGCGGCGGAGGTGGCCGGGGTCATCGGGCCCGGCACGCGCGCGATCGACCTCGCCGGTCGGTGCGTCAGTCCGGGCCTGATCGATGCCCACAGCCACATCATCCCGTTCGGACACATGCAGCGGCACTTCGTCATCCTCCGCCCGCCCGCCGTGCACTCCTTCGCGACGCTCAACGCGGCCCTCGCGAAGGCGGCGCGGGACCGGCCGAAGGGCGAGTGGATCGTCGGCCGCGGTTTCGATACGTTCAAGGAGGGGTACTTCCCGCGGCGCAGGGACCTGGACCCGGCGGCGCCCCACCACCCGGTGCTGATCATCCACTGGGGCGGGCAGTTCGGCGTCGCGAATACGCTCGCCTTGAAGGAGGCCAACCTGCTCCGCGCGGATGCGGAAGACCCGTACGGCGGGAAGTTCCTCCGCGGCCGCGACGGCCTTCCCGACGGGGTGCTGATCCACTACCCGGCCATCTACGCCGTCCACCAGCCCCAGATCGACGACCGGGAGCAGGCGGCGTGCGCCGAGTGGGCGTGCAGGGAGTTCGTGCGCAGCGGGGTGACCTGCATCCACGACAACTTCGCCACCGGCGCCAACGGCCGCGTGTACGTCCGCCTGGAACAGGCCGGATCGCTGCCCTGCCGTGTCCGGGTCTATCCCTACGTGAAGAACCTCGAGCACTGCGAGATGGCGATCGACCGGATGCGCCGCTACGCGGGGCCGCTGGTGCGGATGCAGGGCATCAAGCTGGCCGTCGACGGCTATGCGCTGATGTACGAGATCAGGGAGGAGCACCGGCACCTGGCGATCCCGATGCATCCCCAGCCGCTCTTCGAGCAGATCGTGGCGGCGATCCACAAGGCCGGCCTGCAGGCGGACGTGCACGCGGTGGGCGACAAGGGCGTGGACTGGACGCTGCAGGCGTTCGAGAAGGCGGGCGGCGCCGCGGCGTGCCGGGAACGGCGTCATCGCATCGAGCACTTCCCCATGTACAAGCCCGACTCCATCCGCCGCGCGGCCGATCTCAACGTCCCCGTGTGCCAGCAGCCGCTGTTCATCTCCATCAAGCCCGACGACTTCCGCGAGAAGCTGCCCCCGAAGGCCGCGGCCTCCGTCGATCAGATCTGTCCGATGCGGACCTTCCTGCGCGAAGGCGTGCACCTGGCGTACGGGGCCGATGTGCCCGCATTCCCCTCGCATCTGCCGACCGACAGCCTGCGGTGCGCGGTGGAGCGCGAGACCCAGGGGGGCCGCCGGCTCGATCGCGATGAGGCGGTCACGTTCATGGAGGCGCTGCGGATCCACACGCTGGGCGGCGCCTACGCGGCGTTCGACGAGAAGGAGCTGGGTTCGCTCGAGACCGGCAAGATGGCCGACTTCGTCATCTGGAACCGCGACCTGCGAGCGGTGCGAACCGGTCGCGACATCATGGCCCTCGCGCCTGTCGCCACGTACGTGGGCGGCAAGGCGGTCTACCAGGCCGGATGACGCCGGATACCGGCGCGTCGTCCCGTCGGTCTCGGGGCCGTCGTTCGAGCACGCGCACGCGCCGCGCGATGCCGCGCGAATCCGTGTCCATCGCTCGAAATCGCGCGGGCCACGAAACCGTGAAGGAAAGTGCGACTTGCACTCCCGGAAGGGTCGGCTACCTTCTCCGCCGATGCAGGTCGAATCCACGCCCTCGAATCCGGCGCCGCCGCATCCATCAGCGGCGGATGCGCGGGATGGGCGTTTCGAGCGGTGCATGCGTCTCTTCGGGGCGGCGGCCATGGAGAAGCTGGCCGGCCGGCATGTCACCGTCTTCGGACTTGGCGGCGTGGGGAGCTTCGCCGCCGAGGCGCTGGCCCGCACGGGCATCGGCCGCCTGACACTGGTCGATTCCGACCGGGTTTGTGTCACGAACATCAACCGCCAGATCCACGCGGGCACGGGAACGGTGGGGAGGCTGAAGGCCGAACTCATGGGCGACCGCGTTCGCGACATCAATCCCGCCGCGGCGGTGCGCGTGTGCTGCGACTTCTACGACGCACACGCCTCCGACCGCCTTCTGGAACCCGCACCGGACATGGTCGTCGACTGCATCGACAACGTGACGGCCAAGATGCACCTGGTGGCGACGTGCCTGGCGCGGCGGATTGCGGTGGTCACCACCCTGGGCGCCGGCGCCAGGATCGATCCCACGCGCGTCCGCGTCGTGCCGCTGACCGACACGCACACCGATCCGCTCGGGCGCGCCCTGCGGAAGCACATCCGGCGGAAGCACGATGTGACCGAGGCGCAGCTCGCCGCCGTCGTAGCGGTGTTCTCGGATGAGCCGGTCACCCCCCCCTTCACGGATCACGGCGCCGTGCCGTGCGGCACGGAGTGTGTCTGCCGGGCCCGGGGAGAGGCGCATTCCCTCACCCGGCCGCGGCGCGTCGTGCACGGAACCGCGGTGTTCGTCACCGCCGCGTTCGGCCTGGCGGCGGCCAGCGCCGCGGTCCGCATGCTGCTGGGCATGGATCCGCTGACGCCGGAGCCCCTCGAACGCGATTTCATGCGCGGGCGCAGGACCGCGAAGCGTTATCGGTCCGCGCGAGACCGCGCGGATCCGTCCTCCGGCGGTCGATAGCCGCAAGTGGATCCCAAGGCGGCGAGCCGCGGTCCCGTTCCATTCGAACAGAAGGCGCGAAGAGCGCACGAAGCCAAGTCTTCTTCCCGCCACCGACCGCACGAACGCCGAGGAGGGAGGGGGCCGCGCCGCCCTCGGCGCGCGTGGAACGCGGGGAGGGCGCCGCGTCCCCATGGTGGACGACGCCGGGGGGCGTCGGGATCGCCGGAGGGAAAGGCGCGACCTCGCGCGGTTCAGCGGCGGTCACGGACGGGCAGGTCGGCGCCGGTCTCCATGTCCACCGGCCCCTTCTCGAAGTCGGAGTCGTTCACCCAGCCGGCCTTGATCCGCTCGCCGTTCATGAACCGCTCATAGAAACCCCGCACGCGCGGATCGGCGTAGACATACCGGTCGAACACGTCGCCGCGGCCGAGGATGCGCGGGTCCTCCTGCTCGCGCAGCTCGCGGAAGAGATGCTCCTTCATCGCGTGGAGCCGCTCGCGATGCGCGGAATCGGCCGCCAGATTCCGCACACAGTCGGGATCGGCCGCCACGTGGAAGAGTTCCTCCCGCGGGCGGGCGCCGAATGCCTGCTTCCAGAACCGGCGCTGCGCGGGATCGGTGCGGGTCTTCAACACTTCGGTCTTCGTGGCGCCCCCGTCGCAGTTGAGATAGCCGGTCTCGGGATTGCACGCGGGCCAGCGGGAGGGATCGAAGTTGTGCAGGTAGAGCCAGCCGTCCTTCACGAGCCCGCGAATCGGATAGCCCACGTCGCCCGGCCGCCCCACGTCGTGGCGTTCCTGCCCGATGAGCACGTGGTCGCGGGCCGGTGTCACGCATCCGGCTTCCGAGGATCGGAAGATATCGACCAGACTCCTTCCGGGGCTGGGATGAAGGCCGGTGTCCTTCCACGCGAGGCCGGCCGCCTCGATGAACGTCGGGGCGAAATCGATGAAACTCACGTAGTCGTCGACCCCCCGCCCGGGATTCCGGATGCCCCTGCGCCACATGATGGCGAGGGGCATGTGGTTCGAGGTCTCGTAGGCCTGTCCCTTCGCACGGGGAAAGGGCATCCCGTTGTCGGCCGTGACGACGACGAGCGTGTTGTCCAGCTCCCCGCGCCTTTCCAGCGATTCCAGCATCCGCACGAGATGCCGGTCGAAGTGCTCGATCTCGAAGGCGTAGTCGAGGAGGTCGGTGCGCACGACGGCATGGTCGGGCCAGCACGCCGGCACGCGGTCGATCTCGTTCGTCGCCTTGCCGCCCTTCGCGATGCCCGACCCGTACTCGTAGGCGCGGTGCGGCTCGACGGAGCCGTACCAGAAGCACCAGGGCGCGTCCTTCGAGGGGCGGGCGTCGAGGAAGTCCTCGAAATTCGCCGCGTAGTCGCACGGGCCGATGCCGCGGGCCGGCGGGTCGGCGGTCCGGCGGTCGAACGGCCTTCCGGCCAGGGCGCGCGGCCGGCCGTCGGCCGTCCGGGCCTCGCCGGGGGCCCATCCCTTGCAGGTCTTGCCGACGAAGTAGCCGTGCTCGGCGAGCGCCTCCGTGTAGACCTTGAACTTCGCCGGGAAGAACGGGACGTGGTTGCACGCCTCCTCCAGCTGCCACGGGTTGCGGCCGGTGAGGATGCTGGCGCGCGAGGGCGCGCACTTGGCGTTCGGCGTGTAGGCGTGGCGGAAGAGCAGCCCCTCGCGCGCCACGCGGTCGAAGCCCGGCGTCTTCACCCAGCGGCACCCGTAGGCGCCCATGTGCGGGAACGAGGCGTCGTCGGCGAGGCAGAAGAGGATGTTCGGCCGCGGCGGAACGACCTGATCCGACCCCGGGACAAGATCCACCGCGACGGCGAAGACCGCCGTGGGCAGCAGGAGCGACGCACGATGAATCGCATTCATGAACTTCACCACCTCCGCTCCGGCGCTCTGCCGCCGGAAGCCTCGGCCCTTTCCTCGCCGCCGGCAGAGCGGTGGAACCCCTCAAGCCTCGCGTCTCAATCCCCCGTCCGATACAGCTCGATCTCCCAGATCCGCGACGTGTCGTCCTTCGTCTCCGTTACATGGAGCCGCACGCGGTGGGCGCGAACGGGATCGAAGCGGGCAGACCACTCTGCTCGCGCATTGGACCGCACGGCGGCGCCCGGGATGTCGCGCCACGCCGTGCCGTCATGGAACTGGAATGAGAAGGCCGCCAGGGGGGCGATCACGTCGCCGCCGGACCGGTAGCCGCTGACCACGCGGGCGGCATTGATCTCGCGGGGCTCCTCCCACGCGAACTCGACGTCTTGGGGCAGCCCCGCGTCGCTGATCCAGCGGCCTTCGTTGTCCGCGAGATCCGCCCGGCCGTCGGTGAGCAGAGCCGGCGGGTGCATATCGTCGCGGCCGGGAGGAGCCGTGATGTGTGCCGCGAGGGCATGGTTGGTGCCCGTCCATGCGGGTATGGCCGCGATGGGCGTGGCCGCCGCGCGGCGGGCCGGCGCCGGTTCGCCCTGGTTCACGTAGCCCTTCGCGGCCGCCGGATTCCGGCCCACCCCGCGGCGCATCAACGTCTGGAGGTCCGGCAGGTGGCGGTCGTACACGCCCCGCGGATCGGTGTCGCGCCGTTGGCACACGCTGGCCGCCATGCCGACGACTTCGCCCATGCAGCCGCCGGTGCGCATGACCCGCACCGCCCCCAGCGCCTCATGCGTGACGCTGATGTCCCGTCCGGCCATGAAGAGATTCGGCACGTTGCGCGAGTAGAGGCAGCGGTACGGGATCCAGAACGGCATCGGATAGGGGTCGAAGTCGGCCTTCGAGATGAACGCATCGCCCTCGAAGCCCTTCTCATAGCGGGGATCGGGCAGGTGCAGGTCGACCTTCCATCCGGTGGGCGCGCAGGCGTCGGGGAACTGCCGGCCGGTCTTCAGGTCGTCGAGCGAGAGCACCACGTCGCCCAGCAGCCGGCGCGACTCGCGCTTGCCCATGATGAAGGCCGCCCAGTTGAGCCGGTGATTCGGGAGGACCCTGTCGATGTTCTTCATCGCGTCCCACGCCCCGTACATGGCCCGGAAGTTCCAGTCGCGGACGTGCTCCAGCTCCGCGATCGGGTCGCGGTCGAATCCGCTCTCCCAGTACCACCCGCCGAGCTTCAGCGGATCGGGCTTCTTCGCGTCGCGCCCCGGGAACGGTTTGTCCGCGAGGTCGAGGGCCCACGGGCAGCGCGGGAAGGGGACGGGCGACGGGGTCTCCGCGACGTTCCACAGGTTGCACAGCCCCATGTGTCCCTTCGGCGTCATGTCCGAGTCCGCGCCGGCGAGCGCGCCGAGCGCCGCGTCGCCCGTGCAGTCGGCAAACCACCGTGCGCCGAGCCGGAGGCGGCGCGCGCCGGCGATGTCCTGGGCCACCGCCGCGCGGATGCGCCCGCCGTCCATCTCGACGCCGTTCACGCGGTGTTCGAGGAACAACCGGAGGTTCGGTTCCGCGCGCACCAGCGCGAGTCGGGCGGCGTCCTCGTACAGGTCGGCGGTGTTGTCAGGCCCGTAGTGGGCGCGGCGGGGCGGGTCCAACTCGGCCACGACGTCGCCCACGCGGGGCCAGGGCTCCTTGTTGCGCGCCCCCTGAAGCCATACGCGGACCTCGGAGCTGTTGTTGCCGCCGATCATGGGGCGGTCCTGCACCAGCGCCACCTGCAGGCCGAGGCGCGCGGCCGCGACAGCCGCGCAGGCGCCGGCCATGCCGCCGCCCGCGACGACGAGGTCGAATTCGCCGGCGCGCTCCGGCGCCTCCGGAAGGCCCAGCAGGCGGCGGCGGAACGAGGCCATCCCGGGATCGGCGTTGGGCGGCACGAGGCGGTCGTCGGTCGTGAGCAGGAGGGCGTCGCACCGCCCTTCGAAGCCGGTCAGATCGTGCAGCGCGACCGCGGTCCGGCCGGCCGTCAGCTCGACGCGCCCCCCGTCCTGCCAGTGCCATTGGGCGCCTTCGGTACCGAAGACGCGGGGGAGGGGGTGGCCATTGATCGTCACCTCGAACCGGCCCGGCGCGCCGGGCGCGTGCCACCGGGCGACCCAGTCCATCGTCCGCACCCACACCCGATAGACCCCCGGCTCCGGGAGGTCCGTTTCGGCGACGGCATCGGCGACCGGCGACCCCAGGCCGTGGGCCAGCAGGTACGGCGATCCCATCTGGTCCATGAACTGCGGGTCCACGACCCACCCGCCGCGCTGGCCAAACTGTTCGGCTTCGAGAAGCACCGTCGCGCCAGGCGCTCGCGAGGCGAGCAGGAGTGTCACCGCGGCGGCAAAGATGATGCATCGCTTCATCGGCCGCTTCGATAGCATGAGGCCGCCTCGTTTACAGGAAAAAACGATCGGGCGCGTTGGTCGGCGAGAACCGCCTCAGGAAGGGGGATCCTCGGGCATCAGGATTTCGAGCCCGGAGAAACGCGAGAAATCCCGGTCCCACGTGAGGAGTCGCGACGCCCCGTGCTCGACACAGAGCGCGGCGATCTGGGCATCGTACACCAGGTTGCCCCGCACGTCCGCCGCGAGAATCATCGGCTCAAGGATCTCCACGTAGCGCGCGCCCGGCGACAAGACGCGCACCGATGGACTCTGCAGCAGACCGCGAATCGCCTGCCAGGCCATCGCCATCGTGGAAGGCGGATCCAATACGCGCGGATGGGTGACGATGCGGAGGAACTCGCCGATGCAGAAGACCGGCAGGGCCCAGGGGCGGGCCCCTTCGGCCAGCCGCCGCAGCCAGGAAAGCGACTTCGCGTGCAGCGGAAAGCCGCGCCGGTGGGCATAGACCGGCACGTTGGTGTCGATCGCGATCACCGGCGTCCCTCCATCCGGTCGTACAGCGTGTCGCGATCCGATAGATCGACGCCCGGTTGCGCGCCGCCCCCCGCCACCACCCACTTCAGGCGGCGGCCGCGCGGGGCGCGCTCGGCCCGCAACACCTCGCGCAGCCCGGACTCGACCATCTCCGTCAGCGTGCGCTCGGTCTCCACGGCCCGCTTCTTCGCGGCCCGGACCAGATCGTCATCGAGGTTCAGGGTGGTTTTCATACAGATAGCTGTATCAAAAATGTGGCTATCTGTGGACTTTGCAGGGCCATCCGTTCATTCTCCCGGCTTCAACAGCGCGCGGGTGGAGAGCAGGCCGCAAGCGGCCGCGATGTCGAGCCCGCGCGAGCGCCGGATCGTGGTGATGATGCCCTTGGCCATGAGCCCCTGCTGGAAGGCCCGCACGGTCGCCTCGTCGGAGGGCTGGAACGGCGAGCCGGGCAAGGGATGGAACCTCATGAGATTGATCCGGCAGCGGATGCCGTTCAGCACGCGCGCGATCTCCTTCACGTGCCGGGGCGAGTCGTTGAGGCCGCTGAACAGGATGTACTCGAACGACACCCGGCGCTGACGTTCCAGGTCCGCCTCGCGGAGGACGTCCAGCACCTCCCGCAGCGGGTGCGCGCGCTGGATCGGCATGAGGCGGCCGCGTTCGTCGTCGAACGGCGAGTGGAGGCTGACGGCCAGATGGCACCGGCTGCGCGCGAGGTACTCCCGCATCGCCGGCACGAGGCCGACGGTGGAGACGGTGATCCGCCGCGGACTCATGGCGAACCCCCAGGGGGCGGTGAGGATGTCGAGGCTGTCGTAGAGGGCCGCCGCGTTGTCGAACGGCTCGCCCATGCCCATGAACACCAGGTTCGAGACCTCCGCGCGTTCGGGGAGGCTGCGGAGCTGGTTGACGATCTCGCCCGCGCTGAGATGTCCCTGGAAGCCCTGCCTGCCGGTCATGCAGAAGAGGCAGCCCATCCGGCATCCGATCTGGGTGGAGACGCAGAGCGTGCTGCGTCCCTCGTCGGGGATCCAGGCGCTCTCAATGAACTTCCCTCCCCGCGTGGCATAGAGGTATTTGCGCGTTCCATCGGCGGACACCTGCACATGTTCGGGGGGCTGGATGCCGAACTCAAAGCGTTCGGCCAGGATCCCGCGCGCCGCCGCCGGCAGGTTGGTCATGTCGGCGATGCGCGTGAGGTCCTTGTGGTAGAGCCAGTCGGCGATCTGACGGCCCGCGAACGGCTTCAGACCGATCTCCGCCGCCACGCCCTGGAGCATCGGAAGCGTCATGCCGAACAGGGCCGGCTTGTTCCTGTCCGGGCTGCATCCCGTCGTGCCATCGGTTTTCATCGGTGGTCGCCAGCGGCGGCGGCTATGGATACTACGCGACACCGTCCGTGTCGCGCGAAAACGGCGAGGGACGAACAGGAAGATGCCACGCGGAAGCGCACCCAACGTCGGAAAAGGCATCGACTACAGGCACACGACGGGGCGGACCGTCTCTCGGGCGGGCCGATACGCTCAGCGGCACGCGCGGCGGCGAAGGGCCAGCAACGCCAGGCCGACCGCCGCGAGAAGTCCGGTGGCGGGTTCAGGGATGACATCAAGATAGGTATCGCCGAGGCGAAGCTCGTCGAAGTAACCCATCGCCTGCGGATTCCCCGTCTGCGCTCCGCCCGCGGAAAGCCGGTAACGGTTGAACGTCATGTTGCGCCCGGTGATATAGGCTTCGGCCGTTCCGACAGCCGGCTCGCCCAGGCTGAGATCCGGATTCGCCCACATCCACGCCGTATCGGAATCCGCGGCGCCGAAATCGATGCGCACCAGCAGGAAGGCTTGCGAGTAGATGGACACGGTGGAGTTGCTCATCACCGCCGGGGCCGCATTGACTCGCAACGACCAAAGATCGGCCGCGTTGGCGGAAGGCTCGCCAATGGCCAGTCCTTCGCTGCCGCCGTTGAAGAACGCGAAGTTGAAGTACCGCGTGGACGCGTTGTTGATCCGCTGTCCCATCAGGCTGAACCACACCGTTGTGGAGTCGGTGCCCATCGTGCTGCTGAGATAGCGGTATGAGTTGGCGACATTGCCCCCGACGGCGGCGGCGCCTTCCAGATAGACCTTGTTCCCCACGCTCTCGGCGCCGCTGTAGGTGAAGCCCGGTGCCGACGCGCTGACCGTGACGCCGCTACCCTCATTGGTCCACGCGGAGCTGAACCCGAACCCACCGTTCTGCAGGTTCAGGGACACGCCGTCAGCGTAGTCAAAACCCTCATAGGCAATCAAACCGGCATTCGCCTGCACAGCCAACAAGACCATCGCGTACGCCACCCACTTCATGACACGTCTCCTCCGATACCAATCTTTGTCGCACAGTCTACTGACCAGCCCGCGCGTGTCAACATCGAAAACGAGTCGGTTTCAAACAACACAATGTGCTGTATGACAGCGGGAAATGCCTTATGATCCGATTCATGATGACGCACAGGGAAACAAACGTGTGCCGTGTGGCGTGCCACGCGCGTTCACCGGCTGCCGCGCTGGCCGTTCTTCTGGCGTTGGCCGGCGCCCTCGGCGGTCGCGCGTCGGGCAGCGAGAAGCCGAACCGCAATGAGGCCGACCTGAAGACGGCGCGTGCCGATCCGCCTGACGGGTCCGCGCGCAAGCCGGTCGGCGGGCCGGTGCGCGTCATCCTCGACACGGACATGTCCGGCGACTGCGACGACGCCGGCGCGCTGGCCGTTCTGCACGCGCTCGCGGATGCCGGCGAGTGCATCCTCCTGGCGACCCTCGTGAACCGCAAGGACAAGACCGGCGCTTCCGCCGCGGCCACGGATGCCATCAACACGTGGTACGGGCGGCCGGACCTTCCGATCGGCACCGACAAGCAGGGGCCGACGGCGCTCCAGCGCACCAGCGCCTTCGCCCTGGCGTTGCGCGACGGGTTTCCGAACGACGTGGGGCCTGACGACCGGGCGCCGGAGGCCTTCGACATCTACCGCCGCGTGCTGGCGGCGCAGCCGGACGGCAGCGTGACGATCTGCAGCGTCGGCGCGCTTTCAAACGTCGCGGAATTGTGGCGGCGTGCCCCCGATCTGGTTCGTGCCAAGGTCCGGTTGCTCGTCGTCATGGGCGGCCAGTATCCGAAGTCCGCCCGGCCGGAGACGAACATCCTCACGCACCGCGAGGCGTCCCGGTTCGTCGCCGCGGAATGGCCGGGCGAGATCGTCTGGCACGGCTGGGAGGTCGGCCAGGCGCTCTTCACCGGGGCGGCGCTGAAGCAGGCGTCCGCGAACAACCCCGTCCGCCGCGCCTACGAGCTCAAACCCTTCGGCGGCCGGCCGGCCATCGAGGGCGGGCAGCCGAGCTGGGACCAGGGCGCGGCCCTCTACGCCGTGCGCGGCCCGCAGCCCGAGTTCTGGGACGTGGTCCGCGGCGGGCGTGTCGCCGCGGACGGCGAAGGCCACACCGCGTGGACGCCCGGTCCCGCCGGCCGACACGCCTACGTGAAGATCGCGGGCCCGCCCGCGGACCTCGCCGCCGTGATCGAAGAGCTGATGGCCCGCCCGCCGCGTCGCCCTCAAAAATGAATTGCGCCCGGCGCGTCGTTCGCGTTTGCTGTCCCCCAGGTCATCATGAACAAGAAGAAGCTGGTCAAGACGATCGTCGCGGAACTCGTGGAGCGGGTGGCGTTGCACGTCAGCGCGGCCGATGCGGCCCGTGCGGAGGCCACGGCTGAGGAGAGCAAGCCTGAGGATCAGTACGACACCCGCGGCCTGGAGGCCTCCTTTCTTGCCGCCGGGCAGTCGCGACAGATGGCGGAGGCCCAGCACGCGATCGCCGACTTTGAATCCATGACCGTCGGCACGTTCAGATCGGAGGATCCGATCGATGTCGGCGCCCTTGTCGAAGTGCGGATGAAGGGCGAGCCGTCCGCCTTCTACTTCATCGGGCCCAGCGCGGGGGGCACCGAGGTCACGCATGAGAAGAGGAGCGTGGTGGTCCTCACCCCGCAGTCTCCGCTGGGGCAGCAGCTCGTCGGTCGCAGGCAGGGCGATCGGCTCAAGGTCCGGATCGGCGGCCGGCAGAACGAGTATCGGGTGATCGCCGTCCACTAGGTGGTTCCGCCGCAGGATGACACGCAGACGCGTGCGATGGTTCTCGTGAAGGTTCTCCGTTGCGAAGGGCGGCGGGACCATCTCAGACGGCGGAACGGCGCAGTCGGAGGAGGAGACGCATGTCGACGGAGGATGCGCGCCTTGAAGGCGGCCGGGAGGCGAAACGCCGCTTTCTCACCACCCGGTGGACGGTCGTGCTCGCCGCGGGCGACCCGTCGGCGCCGGACTCCCGCGCCGCGCTCGAGAAGCTCTGCGGCGCGTACTGGTACCCGCTGTACGCCTATGTGCGGCGGCTGGGCCATTCGCCCGCCGATGCGCAGGATCTGACCCAGGCGTTCTTCGCGCGTCTGCTGGAGAAGCGGTGGCTTGCGGCCGTCGATCGCCGGAAGGGGCGCTTCCGCACGTACCTGCTCGTCGCCCTCAAGCGGTTTCTCGCCAACGAGTGGGACCGCGAGAACCGGCAGAAGCGGGGGGGGCGGGTGGTGCACCTTCCGCTCGACACCGAGCTGGCGGAGGCGCGGTACCGGACGGAGTGCGCCGCGGCCGTTCCGGCCGACCGGATCTACGAGCGCCGGTGGGCGCTGACGCTCATTGAGCGGACCATGGCCCGACTGCGGCGCGAGGCCGCCGAAGCCGGAAGGGCAGGGGAATTCGACCGCCTCAAGGGCGTTTTGACGGCGGAGCGCGCGAACATCGCGTATGCGGACCTGGCCCGCGACCTTGCGATGTCGGAAGGGGCGGTCCGCGTGGCGGCCCACCGGCTGCGCCGGCGCTTCCGCGAGGTCTTCCGCGAGGAGGTGGCCGACACGGTGGCGGTGGCCGAGGACGTGGAGGAGGAAATGCGCCACCTGCTGGAGGCGCTGGCGGAATGAGGCGGAACGCATGGCCTGACGGCGGGCAGGTTGCAGGGCCGACACGCTCGCGATGTCACCTTCTCGAACCCCAACAGGCATCCGGCTGCCCCGCCGTCCATCGTCGCGATTTACCGAATTAATGATACGATCGTATCATCGAATCGGTACATTCGCCCGATCGCCGGCGGGCGTCGCAATTTACCAAATCCGTGATACGATCGTATCATGAAAACGGTGAATTCCCGCCGGACGGATGAAGGGACGTGAGCGGCAGGGGCGGCAGGCCGCGAGGCGGACGGGCGCCGTTCGCCCCACCGGCATGTAACACGGGGAGCGGAATGCTTATCTACAGGGTATGAGCACGAATGAGAGCGCCGCCCGATGCCCCCGCTGCGGGGCCGCCCTGGCCAGGGATGCGCCGGAAGGTCTCTGCCCGCGCTGCCTCGTGGCGTTGAGCCTCGCCACCCAGACCGAGATACCCGACGGCGGCGCCGGCCCCGCGGCCGCGTCCGTCGAGACGGCGCCGGGGCCAGCCCCCACGCCGGCGGAGATCGCGCCGTTCTTCCCTCAGCTCGAAATCATCGAGTGCCTCGGCCGCGGCGGAATGGGCGCCGTCTACAAGGCCCGGCAGCCCCGGTTGGACCGGTTCGTCGCCCTCAAGATCCTCCTGCGCCGACCCGGCGCGGGCGCGCAGGAAGGCGCCTTCGAGGAGCGGTTCGGGCGCGAGGCGCGCGCCCTGGCGAAACTGAACCACCCCGACATCGTGGCCGTCTACGACTACGGCGAGGCTGGCGGATACCCGTTCCTGATCATGGAGTACGTCGACGGCCTTACCCTGCGCCAACTCCTGCAGAACGGGAAACTGCCGCCGGACGATGCCCTCGCGATCGTGCCGAAGATCTGCGAGGCGCTGCAGTATGCGCACCAGCAGGGCATCGTCCACCGCGACATCAAGCCGGAGAACATCCTGCTCGACCGGCAGGGACGGGTGAAGATCGCCGACTTCGGCATCGCCAAACTCCTCGGCCCCGTGGCGTCGGAGAACCTCACGCAGGACCGGCAGGTCATCGGCACGCCGCAGTACATGGCGCCGGAGCAAATCGAACAGCCAACGAAGGTAGACCACCGGACCGACATCTACTCGCTGGGTGTGGTGTTCTACGAGATGCTGACGGGAGAGCTCCCGCTCGGCCGATTCCAGCCGCCGTCGCGCAAGGTGGCGGTGGATGTCCGGCTCGACCAGGTGGTCCTGCATGCGCTGGACAAGGAGCCGGAGCGCCGTTACCAGCACGCGAGCCAGGTCAAACGCGACGTGGAGACGATCGCGGAAACGCCCGCTCCGTCGGTGCCGGGCGGGGCCGCGGCGCGAGCGCCGACGACGGGCGCCGCGCAACTCGAGGTGCGGGGACCCGCCGCCGGCCTGCTGATCACGGGAATCCTGTGCTGGATCACGGTGCCGGCGATCGCCGCCGCCCTGTGGCTGGGTCCGCGGATGGGAGTGGCGATCACGGCGGTGGCGGGATTCGCGACGCCCGTCGCCGCGCTGATCTTCAGCGTCCTGATGATCGTCGGCGCCTTCCGGATGCGGCGGCTGGAGGCCTACGGCCTGGCGAAAACGGCCGCCATTCTCGCCATCGTCGTATCGCCCGGCAACCTGGTCGGCCTGCCCATCGGCATCTGGGCCCTGATCGTGCTGGCCCGGCCCGAAGTGCGTGCGGCCTTCCGCGCACGGTCTTCGGGCGCGGCGCTGCCCTCCGCCCTGACGGACGGTTCCCCGCCCGCCGCGGCGCGGACCGCGCCCGCACGGGGGCCCTGGAACTGGGGCGAGGTGCTTCTGAGCCTCGCCGTCCAGGTGGCGGCGGCCCTGCCGCTGTGGTTCTTCATGATGTACCTGATGCCGCGATTCGTGGAGATCTACAAGGACATGGATGTTGCCCTGCCACCGGTGGCTGTCTCTGCAATCCAGGCGGTGCGGTTCCTGGGCCATTGGCGCGAATGGCTCATACCCCTGTTGCTGGGAGCGAGTTTCCTGATCGGCCTGCTTGCGCGGCTGATCGACCGCCGGCTTCTGTGGACTTGGGTGGTCCTGGTCGTCCTCGGCGTGGCCGCCCTCACCGTGTGGATCCTGATCGCGGCCTCGGTGTCGCTGCCCCTCGTCTCGCGCTCCCAGACGCCGCCGGCCGCGGCGCCCGCCACGGACCGGGTGATCGTGGAGGATCTCTCCCTGCGCCTTCTCGCCGCCATGCGCGACCAGGAGGACGACGTGCTGCGATCGCTGGCGGCGGAGGAGGTGAAAGGGTGGGGCGACGCCCTGCCGCAGTTCGCGTTCGAGATCCGGGAACGATTCCGGCAGGCCACCGGCCGGCCGCTCGACCTGCGGGCGACGGAGACGCGGCTGGACGGCCGGTACGCCGTGGTCCGATGCACGGGGCCGGATGAACTGAACGGGAGCTCCCTGGTGCTCTACTTCGTGAAGACCGATCGGGGCTGGAAGAACTGGATGCTGCGCAATGCCCCGCCCGCCCTCCCGCTCGACCGGTGCGTGGAGGAGCGGCCGCCGGTCGGCAGGTGAAACCGCGCCGTCGAAGGCAGACCCCGCCGGAATCGCGGGCGGGTGAAGCCGTGCGAGCGTCGGCCGCCCGATCAGCCCCCGGCCTTCCCCGCCACGACCATGACCTCCATCTCGTCCAGATCCAGCGGCCTCCTGCCCCAGTTCCCCGCGGTTCCGCCCCAGAGGTGGAGCGCCGGAAGGCCCGCGAGGCGGAAGAGCAGAACCAGCTCCGTGGGCGCGAAGGCCCGTTCGCGCATCGCCAGGGGGGGCAGGCCTTCGCGCGGCGCGCAGTCCGACGACTCGACCAGCGTCAGCGGGTCGAAGCGCCCCTCCGCCACGTCCTCGTTCGTGTGTCGGCGGAGCATCGCCGCGGCGCTGAGAACGGTCAGGATGGCCTTGGCCCGCGGTTTGAGGCTCCGGGCGATGTTGCGCAGGATCGACAGCGGCTGGTCGAACGGATCATCGTCCCGGCCGAGGAGCCCGAACGCGCCCTCGCACAGGCAGATCGCGCCGTCGTACTTCGCGGGGAGCGAGAAACGGGTGGCGTCCGAGCGAATCCACTCCACCTCCACCCCGGCGGCCTTCGCCGCGTCCGCCGCCCTCGCGAGCATCTGCGAGGACAGGTCCAGCCCCGTCATCGCGTAGCCGCGCCGGGCCAGCTCGATCGAATGGCGTCCGGTTCCGCACCCGACGTCGAGGATCGAAGCGCCCGGCGGCAGAGCGAACTCCTCCAGCAGGAAGTCGACCTCCCGAAGGGTGTTCTTCGTGAACACGTTGTCCTCGTACACGGGGGCATGCGCATCGACGCCGCGGACGGAGCGCGGGGAGGTGCGCGCGGCGCGAATCGGGGTATATTGTGCCCGCCGAAGGCGCGGGCGCCCGGGGGGATTCGATCGTGATCGATGCGGGCCGGACATACGTGGTCATGGGGCTGCTGGACAGCGACTCGATCGCCTACGCGATCGGTCGCACGCTGCGCGCGTTCGGCGCGCGGGTGATCTACACCGCGCAGAATGAGCGCGTGAAGAGCGTCTTCCTCGACCGCGCCGACCGGGGCATCGACGAGGAGGAAAAGGCCGGCCTGGACATCCGGTTCTGCGATATCACGGTGGACGAGCAGATCCGCGCGCTCTTTGAGTCGACCGGTCCCGTGGCGGGCGTCGTGCACTCCATCGCCTACGCCAATCCGCGCACGTGCCTGGGCGAGGAATTCCACACCGACGCCGTGCGCGATGTGCTGCAGTCCTACCATGTCAGTTCCGTGTCGCTCGCGCGCGTCCTGCGGTATGCCGCGCCGGCGATGGCCGGCGGAGGCAGCGTGGTGGCGCTGACATTCGACACCAGCCGCGTCTACCCCTTCTACAACTGGATGGGGGTCCACAAGGCCGCGCTGGAGGCGACGGTCAAGGCCCTGGCGCGGCGTCACGGGCGGGACCTGATCCGCGTCAATGCCATCTCGGCCGGACCGCTCTACAGCAAGGCCGCGTCAAGGATCCCGGGGTTCGGGCAGCTCGACGGGATCTGGCAGTCCTCCAGCCCCCTTCCCTGGGATCCGGTGGCCGACCGGCAGGAGGTCGCCCACGCCGCCGCCTTCCTGCTGGGACCGTATTCCCGCAAGATTAGCGGGCAGGTCTTGTACGTGGACGGCGGCGCCGCGATCATCACCGGAGGTCTCCAGCCCCATGAGCGCCCCGACGGCCCTCCCCCGGCCAGCCACGACCGGGGGACGTGAGGGACCGGTCCCGCCGCGGGACGGCGGGCGCATCGCGGGCGGGATCGCTCTCCTTCGCCCGCACCGTTCCGGCGCGGGTGTCTCTTTTTCGGGCTTTCGGCCTGGCCTAAGGCGGCGAACCGTAACCCAACGGTCCTGGCCGCTCAATGCTTCCACTTCAATCCGTCCGTTCCTTCGTGCAACCGCGCCGCCTTCTGGGATGGTTCCGCCGCCCTCTCCACGGAGAGACCCCGCGGGGAACCTCGTACGCATTTGCGTGTCATGTCTGGGCGGAACAATCTATGCTGCCGGCGGAATGAACACGCCACCGCACGAAACACAGCCCGGGGCCGATCGCGTCTGGCATCCCTACACGCGTTTCTCGGCGCTGGCCGAGGGGCTGCCGGAGATCGTGCGCGGGGAGGGGCCGTATCTCTTCGCCGCCGACGGACGCCGGTTCATCGACGCGATCTCGTCCTGGTGGGCGGTGGCGCTGGGACACGGCCATCCCCGGATGGTGGCGGCGATTCGACGGCAGGCGGAGGCGCTCCAGCACAGCATTCTCGGGAATCTCGCGCATCCGCCGGCGCGGGAGCTGGCCGCGCGGCTGGCGTCGCTGATGCCGGACCCGGCCGTCCACGTCCACTTCGCCAGCGACGGCGCGAGCGCGGTGGAGGCGGCGCTGAAGATCGCGTTGCAGTACTGGTCCAACGTCGGAAAACCCGGGCGACGGGTGATCCTGTCGCTGGAAGAGGCCTATCACGGCGACACCCTGGGCGCGGTGGCGGTGGGGTATGTCGAGCAGTTCCATGCCCCGTTCCGCGACCTGCTCCTGCGCACCGATCGGCTGCCGGCGCCCCGGTCCGCGGCGGAAGAGGGCGCGGCGCTTGCGCGCGCGCGGGAGGTGTTCGGCCGCCACCGCGGCGGCGTGGCGGCGCTGATCGTCGAGCCGCTCTGCCTCGGCGCGGCGGGGATGAAGATGTACTCGCACCGCCATCTCCGGGCGCTGTTCGATCTCTGCCGCGAAGAGGGCGCGCTGTTCGTGGCCGACGAGATCGCGACGGGATTCGGGCGGACGGGCCGCTGGTTCGCCTTTCAGCACGCCGACGGCGTGCTCCCGGACATCGTGTGCGTCGGGAAGGCCCTGTCCGCCGGCTACCTGCCCATCAGCGCGGCGATCGTGCGGGATGCGGTCTACGGGACCTTCGCCGACCGGCCCGCCGACCACACCTTCTACCACGGCCACACGTTTGCCGGGAATCCGATCGCGGCGGCGGCGGCGGTCGAGGCGCTTCGGGTGTACGAGGAGGAGGGGCTGGCGGGCCGGGCCGCGCGCGCCGGCGGACGGTTGATGGCACGGCTGGAGCCATTGAGGGGTCGGCCGGCGGTGCGGGACGTCCGCGGCCTCGGGCTGATCGCCGCCGTGGAGCTGCAGGCCGACACGGTCCCCCGCCCGGAATCGCGGCCGGTGCGCGTGCGTCGCGGACTGCTGCGCAGGGGCATCCTCTCCCGGCCGCTGGGTCCGGTGGTCTACCTCATGCCGCCGCTCACCACGCCGGACGAGGTGCTCGACGCGCTGGCGGACAGCCTGGTGGAGGCGGTGGAAGAGGCCGGGTGAGGCCCGAAATCTCCGCCCCGCGCCCCGGGAACCACCTCCGTGGGAGCGGCTTCAGGCCGCGATTCGAACAGACCCTGCCCTTTCGCCGGCGTCGGCAGGCCACGCCACCACGAAGGGTGCGCGCGGCGCCGGGCGAAGCAGGGCCCCTTGCGAGCCGCCCCGAATTCGGGCGGCGCTACCTCGGCCGGCTCATCGCGTAGGCCTGCATGATCGTGTGGTATTTCGCGATCATGTTCGGCACTTCCCACGCCGGAAGACGGCCGTCGGCCAGGTAGCCCAGGTACTTCTCCGCCACCTGGGCGAAGTGCGCCTCGTGACCGACCTTGAACGCGTCGGGAATCGCGATCTCCCAGCCCTGCGCGGCCTTCTTGAACCCGATGCCGGCGTACTTCGACTGCAGCGACGCGACCGCATCCCGCAGGGCCTTCTCCACGTCGGCGTCGGCCGCGCCGCCGGCGTTTTCCACGTAGAGGGTCGGCTTGTACTTCTGCTCCGCGGCCTGGCGGATGACCAGCCTCGCCTTCGTCCCCCGCATCATCGAGTAATGCGTGTCACCCGCCCCCTCGGGGGCCTCGAAGTTCCAGACCACCGACACCTTGGCGTGCACGCCCTTCAGCGTGTAGATCATCTCGCCGTTCGCGTACGCGTGCAGCGCGCCGTCGGCGCCGACGTCCTTCTTCAGGTAGTCCGGATAGGCGTCCAGCCCCGTCGCCTTCTTGAACTGCTCCGGCGTGATCTTCGTGTCCCACCGGCGCGCGCGCAGCATCTTCACGTCGCGCTCGCCGTCCAGCGTCGCCTCGGGGAAACACTCCCACTGGATCAGATCCACCAGGTGCGTGGTGACGTCGACGATGCCCTCGCCCTGCTGCGACACGTCGAAGAACCAGGCCGGGCGCTTGAGCGGATTCCCCGACACGTACTTGAAGTAGTGGTGGACGCTTTCCTTCGTCACCGCCGGCTCCTCCGGCGTGCCCTTCTGCAGTTCGCCGAAGAGCGCGGGGACCCGCGACAGCTCCTTCTGGAGCATCGTCGTGATCTCGTAGCGCTCGGTCATGATGTCGTACAGCAACACGCCCTTGTCGGCCGCGCGGGCGAAGGACTTCTTCAGGAGGTCGAAGTCCGCCGGCGTGATGGCCATCGGCTTGTCGGCCAGGACGTTCATGCCCGCGTCGATGGCGGCGAAGATGTACTTCGTCTTCCTGGCGTTGTTGCCGGAGATGACGACGACGTTGCCGGCCTTCTCGGCGATCATCTTCTCGAGGAAGTCGGCGCCGGTATAGACCTTCTCCTCCCACCGGGTTGGATGCTCCGCGCGCGTGTTGTATCCGGCGATCCGTTTCAGGTGCTCGTCGAGGTCGGCCCCGCCGGGCGAATACACGCGCGCCACGGGATCGACCTGCGGATACATGCTCTTCTGCACCAGCGCCGCATGGAAATGCCCCGGGTCGAGCGTGACCAGCCGCACATCCGCCGCCCCGCACCGTCCCGCCGCCGCCATCAGACCCGCTGTCACGAATACCACTTCCACCACCCTCATGGATTTCTCCTTATCGGTGCGGGGCCGGCGCCGGCCGGCCCCGTCGACATGAAACCTCAGACCGCGTACTTCTCGCGCATCGCCTGCGTCAGCCGGGCGCTGGCCTCGGCGTCGCCGACGAAATCCTCCTTCGCCGGATCGAACTTCAGCGTGCGGCCGAGCCGCATGGCGATGTGCCCGATGTTGCACACGCCGGTCGACCGGTGACCGACCTCGATCGGGCAGATGGGTTTCTTCCCCGTCGCGATGCACTCGAGCCAGTTTCCGTAGTGGTCGCGGCTGCGGTACAGCTCGACCTTCGGCGACGCGAGCGGCTCGATCAGGTTCGGCTTGCTGGCGTCGAGCGCCTTCAGGCTCGTGGCGGGCGAGGACGGGTCGCTGGCGGTCACCTTCACGGACCCGCGCGACACGAAGATCCAGCCCTCGGAGCCGATGAACTTGATCCCGTTCGGATACTTGTCGCAGACGCGGACGGTGACGCCGTTGGCGTATTTCATCTCCAGGCGGTAGGGGCCGTGGACGGTCCACAGGCCGGAGGTCGGGAACTCGCCCTCGCCTTTCACCTCCACCGGGCCGGTCAGTTCCGTGCCCATCCCCCAGTGCGCGATGTCGAGGTGATGCACGCCCCAGCCGGTGATCATGCCGCAGCAGTACTGCTCGCACCGCAGCCAGCCGGGCCGGGAGAAGTCCTTCTGCGGGTGTACGCGCTCCTCGGTGTACGGCACGGCCGGCGTCCAGCCGAGCCACGCGTCGTAGTTGAGGTTCGGCGGCACGGGCATCTCCGTCGGATTGCCGCCGGCGGGATCGGTGGGCAATCCCACCTCGACCTCCTTCAGGGTTCCGACCCGGCCGTTGCGCACCATCATGCAGGCATCGTAGAACTGCTTCGACGAGCGCTGCTGCGTGCCGAACTGGATGATCACCTTCGGATTCGCGGCGCCGGCGGCGACCATCGCCTTGCCCTCGTGGTAGAGGCGGCCGGCGGGTTTCTGCACGTAGATGTGCTTGCCGGCGCGGGCGGCGTCGACGACGGGCCTGGCGTGCCAGTGGTCGGGCGTGCTGACGAGCACCGCGTCGATGTCCTTGCGCTCCAGCATCTCCCTGTACTCGCCGTACACGTCCACCTTCGGTGCCGGCTTCTTGTTCTTCGCGCACCAGTCCTCGACGTATTTCTTCCCCAGCTCGCCGCGCCTGGAATCGAGATCGCAGACCGCGACGATGACGCCGCCGGCCCTGAGGGCGCCGGGCATGTCCGCCTCGCGGCTGATCCGTCCGACGCCGATGGCCCCGATCTGGACCCGGTTGCCGGGCGCGTTCTGGCCCAGGACGGTGGAGGGGATGATGGTCGGGAAGGCGATGAGTCCGGCTCCCGTCGCAAGGGAGGTGCGGAGGAAATCCCGCCGGCCGATGCCGTCGGTCGTGGCCTGGCGCTTGGTCTTCATGATGCTCTTCTGCTCCTGTTTCTGTGTTGCTGCCTCAATCCTTGATCTTCATGGCCCATTGAATGCCGCCGAGGAGGTGCCGCAGGTAGCGCGGATCCTGGTAATGCTCCTTCTTGTGGCCGAGGGCCGTGTACCAGGACCGGCCGCCTTCGAATTCGCGGCACCAGACCATCGGGTAGGGGTCGGGAAGGTCCGTCAGGCCCGCCGGCGGCTTGCCCGGCTTCTTCAGGCTCGAGATCTCGCCCGCCATCAGCACGCGGACCTTCGTGTCGCGCTCCTTGATGAAGTAGAACTCATCCTCCCACGGCCAGGTGTCGTCCGTGAAGCCGGCGGTCGAGGGGTGCTTGCGGTCGACGATGCGCACCGTGAACGGCTGCAGCGGGTGGTGCCACGCGAAGGTGCCGCCGATGAGCTTCCAGTACCAGGGCCACGTGCGCTCGGAGCCCGTGGCCGAGTGGATGCCGACGAAACCGCCGCCCGCCCGGATGAACCGCTGGAAGGCGGCCTTCTGCTCCTCGCTCGAGAAGGCCTCGTTGTTCGAGTTGGCGAAGACGATCGCCTTGAACTTCTTCAGGTTCGCGTCGGTGAAGACCGCCGGATCGTCGGAGACCTCGACGGCGAAGCCGTTCTCCTGCCCGAGCTTCCGGATCGCGGCGACGCTGCTGGCGATGTTGTCGTGCACGAAGCCGGTGCCGGATGAGACGTGATTCCGCGTGTACACCAGTACCCGGTTCTCCGCCGCCGGCGCCGCGGCCGCGATCCCCAGCGCCAGCACCAGTCCGCCCGTCCATTTGTTCATGCGCGTTCCTTCGTTGCGATCTGAGGCGCGAACCCCCAACGTTAGACAGAGGGCGCGACCGTGTCAAATCCGACTTGCCCCCCCCGCCATTCGCATTGTGAGGCGATGGCGCCTGCGCCGTAATGAGAACCGCTGGCCCCCCGGCCGCCGGGCGCGTCTGCGGGACCGCGAGGCGGCCGGCCGGCCCGCGGGGTCAGTCGCGGCGGACGCGGATGCGGTAGACGCGCGTCGCGTCGACCGGGAGCGGATTGGTGAACAGGTTCACCGGCGGGGTGGCCGGCAGGTTGGTCTGCAGCGGCAGGTAGTCGTCCGTCGGGCTCGACGCCTCCCAGACTTCATACCCATACGCGGTGTTGGTGTAGCTCAACCACTCCAGGATCACGTCCGCACCGACACGGATGCCGGTGAGCACCAGCGACACCGATGCGGCGTTGGTCGGGATCGTGTTCGCCCGCCACTCCTGCCAGGCGAGCATCTCGTCGCCATCCCCGTCCTTCCGCGCCTCGACCTCGGGCGGGTCGTTGGTCAGTCCGTACCGCCCCAGCCACCACTCCGGCACGAGCCCGGCCGCCATGACCTGCTCGAAGGTCACGTGAAGAGCGCCGTTCGACTGTACCGAGGGCCACGTCCAGTTGGTCTGGCGCACAAGGCCCTCAAGGGCCCCGCCGGGGACGCCGTTGGTGAGGATGGCCGCCACGCGGCAATAGGGGTCGGCCGTCAGGGCGAACACGGGCGAGGCGTCGGCCTCGACCCGCACCGCGCCCGACGGAGCGACCGCGCCGAAGGGACCGTGGGTGACCATGATCTCGCGCGTGCTGTTGTGGAGTCCGACCGGGTAGTTCGCGCCCGCCGGCCCTTCGGGGGCATGGTGCGCGAGGCGGAGGAGGGCCGTTCGCGACTCCGCGGGCAGGAGCGGATGGGTGTCGAGGTTCACCGACACGGTTTCGACCGACATCGGCGCCACCGTGCCGTTCGTGGCGGGGGTGTCGATCCAGTCGAGCCGACCCGAGGCGGGCGAGAGGGCGATGTCGTCGAGGTACCAGCCCTCCGCGCGCGTGTACCAGTCGGCGCCGAACCGGAAGCGGATGCGGACCTCCCGCCCCGTCCACGGCGTCAGGTCGAACACGGCGCGCGCCCATTCGCCGCTGGTGCTGCCGTAGCAGGGCGTCTCGGGGGCGAACGGCGAGTCCGGGTTGTTCGTGATGCGGTGGGGATAGCCGCCCTCGGGCGTCATGGTCGCGAACGACGCGCCGCCGTTCGTCGAGATCTCGACCACGCCGCCGTCCCAGTAGTGGTCGTCGTTCTGATCCGTGTCGTATTCCATGCTCGCCCAGTGCCGGAACGTCAGCCGCGCCGGCGCGGACAGCACGACCGGCTCGGAGTCCAGCCACGCGTGCGCGCGATCGGGATAGAGCCCGTTGGGTCCGTTGCCGAAGTGCCAGGCGTTGGACGCGGAGAACCAGCGGCTGGCGTTGATGTGCCAGCTGTCCATCGTCCCCGTGTGCGTCCAGGCGCCGGTCCCGTGCTCCACGTCCTCAAACAGGTGGTGCGGCTCAAGACCCCAGTCCAGCGGCGCCAGGCCGCCGTTGGTGATGGTCATCGACAGGTTGGAGACGGTCGCATCCGGGACGCGGTAGGGCCCGGGCGCGAGCGTCGCTCCCCGGAAGACCGGGTAGCGCGGTTCCACCGTGTACGGCCCGCTGACGCTGACGAGTCCCGCGCGGTCCACGGCCTTGATCCGATACTCGAATCGGTCGCCGTTCACGCCCGGCGCGCGCAGGGTGGCGGCGTAGCAGTCGCTCGTGGCGACGTAGCTCATGGCGACCGATTGCGCCCCCGTGCCGTTGCAGGTCCAGAGAAGCAGGGCGGACTCGACGGCGTCGTTGTCGACGATGCGCGCCGACACCCGCCAGGGAGGCGGCGAGGTCTGCGGATCCGCGAGCGGGGTGTGCGTGATGGACGGCGGCCGGGGGATGGACCCGGCGTCGCGCGGATCGGTGCGGTCCGCGAATTCCACCAGGTTCGTATAGCCGTCGCCGTCGCTGTCCGCGTCGTGCGCGGCGGAGAGGCCGCCGAAGTGGAATTCCTCCCACCAGTCCTCGAGGCCGTCCGCATCGTCATCGCGGGTTGCGGGAAGGTACCGGGCCACCGCCGTGCGCGGATGCAGCATCATGAACGGGCCCGCCGGGTTCGCGGCGACGTCCGTCGCGTTCGGCATGCGCGCGCCGTCGACATACCAGCCGCAGAAACGGTGGGCGACGGATTCGACGAATCCCGTCGCGGGCGCCGCCACGGTCTGCGCCGGGTTCCACGCGTTCCACCACGTCTGCGTCGACAGCAGACCGGCGACGGAGCCCGTCTGCGTCAGCGCGTACTGCATCACCCATTGCCAGGTCAGCGTCGACGCCCCCCGCACGGCGACGCGCGCCGCGTTGGAGGAGCCCGAGGCCGGCGTGCCCCCGCTGAAGGTCCAGCCGGCGCATGCGATGCGCGTCGCGTCCGTCACGTTGCTGAAGGCCATCGCCGTGGCCCTGACCACGGCGCCGGAGGCGACGGCATGGGTGCCGTAGCCGGGATCGGCGTGGGCCAGCGCGGAAGGCCACCCGGCGACCATCAGGTCGACCGCCTCCGTGACCGCGAACTCGTGCAGCGCGGCGGGCGCCCCGGCCGGACTTCGCGTTTCCAGTTGACCCGCGCCGGCGGCGAGGTAGTACCGGACGACCGTCCCCAGCGGCTGTGCGGGGATGGCGGCCGCGAACACATCCGCGCCTTCAGGCGCCATGGCGACCTGCGTGAAGGCATCGGTCGAGCCCGTGACGTTCCAGAACAGGCGGACGGTGGTCGTGTCGAAGGGAAGCGGACCGGTGACGCGGGCGGCGATTACGTACGGGGCATCGGTCAGGTAGGTGTTGCCGGGCGGCTCGTGTTCGATGACCGGCGCGGCTTCGAGCGCGCCGTGGACGACGAGCGCGTAGGGCTGCGGCCCCATCGGGACGCTGGCCCCGGCCACGAGGGCGGTGTAGACCCCGGCGAGCGGCGGGGTGATCTCGACGGTCTCCGTCGTGTTGGTGCGGTCCGGTCCGTCCGCCCCGCGCGGATGCCAGATCTCGCCGCCCGGTCCGCACAGCGCCAGGTCCAGGTCGTTCACGAGTTTCCGGCCCGCGGCCAGCGACGACGGATAGTCCGCCCAGGCGAGCGTGAGCGACAGGGGGTCCGCGGAGGACAGGTGGATCAGGTGCGCGTTCGTCGCCCCGGTCACCAGCGGCGCCGCCGCGTCGAAGAACTGCAGGGCGCGGGGGTGCGGCGGGAAGAGCGTGCCGTCGAGATCGATCTGTCCCCAGCCCTCGACGGAATTGGGCCGCGGCGGAGCGGGGATTTCCCGCGTGACGTCGTGGGTGCCGTACTGCCCCGGCGAGAGGGAGCGGGCGCCGTTGAGGAGGGTCGCCTTGATCAGCGCCGCGCTCGGATTCGTCCAGCCGCGATGCGTGCCGTAGTACTCGCGCGCGAGCGCGGCCGCGCCGGCGGCCAGGGGCGTCGCCATGCTCGTGCCGCCGTTGAAGTTGTAGCCGGGATTCGCATGCGGACCCCAGCCGGCGCCCGCGCCCGGCTTCTGCGAGCGGGTGGACACGATGTTGATGCCCGGCGCCACCACGTCGGGCTTGGTGCGGCCGTCGGAGGTCGGGCCGCGGGAGGAGAAGGCCGCCATCCCCTGGTGCGCGCCGTCGGCCGGTTGCGACAGCAGGTCGCTCCGGACCGGTTCGGCCGGATAGTCGAAGTACCAGAGACTCCCCCAGGAGCGGGAGGTGTACCCGCCCGTGCCCGGCGCGCGGTGGTTCTCCGCGGCGCCCACGGTCAGTATGCTCTTGGCCGTCCCGGGCGCGCCCATGGAGCGGGGGTCGACCTTCCCGTCGGCATTGGCGTCCGATCCTTCATTCCCGGCGGCGATGACCAGCAGCATGTCGGGATGATCCCACATGAACTCGTCGCACTGCTGCGAGTCCGACGTGTACTGGCCGTAGGCCGGCGCCCCCCAGCTGTCCGAGTGGATGCGCGCGCGGTCGTCATACGCCTGCCGGAAGAGGTCGTTCAGATCGGCCGGCAGGCCGCCGAGCCCTCCGCCCGTGTCGTACACCGACTGGTGCACGAGCTGGGCGCCCCAGGCGACGCCGCGGAACTGCCCCGTGCTCATCGTGCCGTCGCCAAGGATCGATCCCGCGGTGTGCGTTCCGTGCCCGTGCGGATCGCTCCAGTCGCCGGGGCGCCCCAGGGCATAGGCCGCCCGGATCCGGCCCGCGAAGTCCGCGTGCAGCCCGTTGGTGCCGCCGATGTCCAGGCCCGTGTCGGCGTGGCCGATCACCTGGTTCGAACCGCTCAGCCCGCGGGCGTACCACGCGTTCGTGACGTTCAGCAGGGCGTCGCCCGCGGCGACATCGTTGACCAGCTCGGGCGTCAGACGGGCTTCCAACCATTGGACGGCGCCAAGTCCGGCGATTCCAGGGATCGAATGCGCCGGCAGATCCGCCCGCACGAGGCCCCACCGCCGCCCCGCGGCCGCCGCGTGCACCACGCCGCCCCGCTGCGCGACGTCGAGGGCGACGGCGGCGGCGTCTTCGGGCGCCAGCGTCTGGATCGTGACCGGAAGGCGGAGGGCGGGCGCGGGCGGGGCGGGTACCCGCTCCATGGCGTGTCGCAGGACCGGCTGGATCTTGAACTCCGGAATGTACTCGCCCATCCACCGCACGCCCGGCATGCCCGCGACCTCCCGCACCGAGGCCGGCGCGATCTCGACCAGCAGGGCGTTGTTCGGGAGGTAGCCGCGCACCTCGACGCCCGCCGCCCGCAGTCGTTCTCGGGCCTCGGGGCGAATCGGACCGTCGAACTGAACCAGCCAGGGGATCGTGTCGCGCGCCGTCGGCGTCTGCGACGGCCGGGCCGCCGGGAGATCGGCGGCCGCCGAAGAGCCGGGGGAGACGGGCGAGCCGAACGGACTCGCGATGGAGGTATCCAGGATGTGCGTCGCCAGGCGCAGGGTTCGCTCTTCGGAAGCGGGCTCGCCCACGCGCACCGGGGCGGGTCCGCCGTCCCGATACGCGTCGCGGACGAGAGCGATCGCGCGCGCCGAGGCCACGGAGACCGGACCGGTCGTTGATGGCGATGCAGGAGAGGGGGCCGCGGGTGTGGGCGGTGCGACCACGTCCGCGGTCCGGCCTTCGGTTGGCGCCTCCGCCGGCGGCCCCGCGTTCCTTCGAACGCGGAGGAGGTGAAAGGCGGCGAGCGCTGCCAGGATCAGCAGCCCCAGTATCATGCCTGCCGTGCGAGTCTTCGTGCCCGTGCCCCTGCCGAATGGCCGTCGGTTCCGGTCCCGGGAACGCCGCATCCTGATCCGGCAGAACCGAACGAAGACGAGGCAGACCGGTCGGAGTCTTGCAGGCAGATTACCCCTCCCCGGCTCCGATTGCCAGCCGATGTGAAGATGGCGCCGCCGCTGGCGCATCTGGATGGAACGATGGATGAGACACGCCAATCGTCTTCCTCCTCGTCCGCGAAAGAATCGAAGACGAGGACGACCGACGAGGACGAGCGCAGGGCGGGGCTTCCGGACCCGCCGAACGCAGCGCGAGCAAGACGGCGTCGCGGCGGGCAGGATTGCCCGCGGTACGGGGGCTGGGCGTACCGCGCGCAATCCTGCGCGCGTGTGACGGTTCTGCAGCCCTGCCTGACAGCGCGTCGAGATGCCGCGCCCTCCCGGCCGGCGGGGCCGCCGGCCCTCCCTTCGCGCGACGCTCGGAAAGCGCAGGGGCCGCGGGTTCGTGTCCATACCGTCACGGGCACGAGACAAACCGGTTGGCGGATAGCAGGGGACACGCGAAGCCGAAGGAATGAAAAATGGAGATTCTCTCGGGGTCGGTATCGATTCCTTCCTCGACGGCGATGGGCGAACAAGAGGGCAAGGATCGACCTCGATTCCGATACCGATAGCGATTTCGATCTGGAGCGCGTGTAGAAAACCTCGCGTACGAGTGCGTGAACGCGAACGGGAACGCAGGGAGAGGCCGTCGCTCGAAGTCTCCCCGGATCGCGCCGTTCAGACGCTTCGCAGAGCCGCAGGAAGATGCTGCGCAGAACCGTGCATCGCGTCGGGAAAGGCGCTAACATTGCCACGCATGATCGTGAGCGCTGATGCGGGACATAGGGTGGCGCCGGTTCCACCGGGATTCGGGTGGAGGAAGAGAACGGCCCGCGCGAGGCCGGCTCTGGGCGGGCTCTCCGGGCGCGTGGTGTCTGCCCTCGCCGTGCTGGCCGGCCTGTCGACGCCGGTCCGGCCCGCGCCCGCCCTGACGGTCCGGGTCGCGCCGACACCGGGCGGACCGCAGATCCACGTCGACGGCCGCCCCGTACCTCCCCGGTTCTTCTGGGGCGCCATGAACAGCGGATCCAGCCGCGCGGGGAACGACTGGACCTCCCACTCGTTCGACTTCGTGCCCGGCGAGGTGAAGGGGACCGGCACCCTGCACTTCCGTTTCTCGCAGGCCGCGGGCGAGATCCGGCTGGCGGACGTGTCCATCCGCGACGCGGAGACGGGGGAGGACGTCCTGCCGCCCGGCAGCTTCGCCACGGGGGACGGCTTCCGGCGGTCGTGGGATCAATGGCCGGTCGGGGACGCCAACACCGTCGGAGTGGTCGAGGCCGCGCAGGGCGCGATTCGCGTGACGCTCACGGACCCGCCCGACGGCCGCTGGCCCGATTTCCATCTGCACAGCAAGGCGAACCTTCGATTCGCCGCGGGGCGCACCTATCGCTGCAGCTTCCGCGCGCGGGCGACGCCCGCCCGCGACCTCGTCGTGGCGCTCTACACCGTGTCGGGAGGGGTGTGGACGCGCATCGGCGGCCCGCCCGGCACGTTCCTCAGCCAGGTGGCCCTTGCGCGCGATGCCGGCGTGAACTTCGTCTCCTTTGCCGCACCGAATGGCTGGTCGCCGCCGGACAAGCCCGTGGATTGGAGCCCGCTCGACAACCTCTGCCGGCAGATCGTCGCGGTCAATCCGCGTGTCCTGCTCGTCCCGCGCGTCGGCGCCGACGCCCCCGCCTGGTGGCTCGAGCGGCATCCCGACGCCCGGATGGTCTACGATGGCCACCGGGTGGTGGATCATTCCTGCGTCTCGGACCGGGCCTATCGCGCCGACGTCTGCGCGCATCTCGAGCGGATCTGCCGCCATCTCGCCGAGGCCTTCCCCGATCACTTCGCCGGCATCCATCCGTGCGGGCAGAATACGGGCGAGTGGTTCTACCGCGACTCCTGGCTGCGGCCCCTGAGCGGGTACGATTCCGCCACCCGCGGCGCGTTCCGGGAGTGGTTGAAGGCGCGGGGCGATCCGGAGGCCGACCCCGCCGAGCCGCCCGGCGCGGATGTCCGCCGCGCCCACCCGAACGGCCTGCTTCGCGATCCGGTTCGCGAGAAGCGGCTGGTGGACTTCGCCCGCTTCCAGCAGCAGGAGATGGCCGATCATGTCACGGCCATGGCGGCCGCCTGCCGCCGGGGCACGGCCGGCCGGAGACTGGTCGTCTTCTTCTACGGCTATCTCTTCGAATTCCCGCCGCTGGAGAACGGCGCGCCCGCCAGCGGGCACTATGCGCTGTCATCGGTTCTTCAATCGAAGGACATCGACATCCTCTGTTCGCCGATCTCCTACACCGACCGGGAATGGCTCGGCACGGCGCCGTGCATGACGGCCGCGGAGAGCGTCAATCTGGCGGGCCTCCTGTGGCTCAACGAGGATGACTCGCGCACGTATCTCGATCCGCGAGCGCAGGAGCACGTGCAGGAAGGCGGTCTCGTGAACCTCGCCCAGACGCGGCAGGTGATGCTGCGCAACACGGCCCAGGCGGCGCTGAGGGGATTCGGGACCTGGTGGATGGATCTCCCGGCGCAGGGGTGGTTCAACGATGAGGCGATCTGGCGGGAGATGGTCCGCCTCCGGCCGGTGGATGAAGCCATGGCGGGTCGCGCCCGCCGCTTCACGCCGGAGGTGGCGGCGATCGTGGATGAAGACAGCATGTGCCACCTCGCCGGCGGATCCGCCGCGGCGGCCCGGCCCCTGATCTACGAGAGCCGGGCGAGTTTCGGGCGGTCGGGGACGCCTTACGGACAGTATCTTCTTTCCGATGTCCTGACCGGGCGGGTCGGCGCCCGCCTGCAGGTCTTCCTGTCGGCATGGGCGTTGACGCCGGAGCAGCGGCGCGCCCTGGCGGCGACGCGTCCGGCGGGGACGACGCGAGTGTGGTGCTGGGCGCCGGGGTATCTTGGGCCCGGCGGGGCCGATCCGGCCGGCGTTACGGAGGCGACGGGCTTCCGGGCTAAGGCCGTCGCTCTTCCGACGGCGGAGGTCGCTCCAACCGCGATCGGGCGCGGCCTGGGGTTGACGGAGGCGTGGGGTCCCCGGACGGCGATTCAGCCGCTCTTCAGCGTCGAAGCCGCGCCGGAGGAGATCCTGGCGGCCTACTCGGATGGCTCGCCCGCCGTGGCCGTGCGTCGCTCGGGCTCCGGAATCGATGTCTTTCTCGGCGTGCCGGCGCTCACGCCGGAACTGATCCATGCCCTCGCGGGAATGGCCGGCGTGCATTTGTTCACTGGGGCCGGGCCGGCGGTGTGGGCGGCGGAGGGATACGCTTCGATCCAGGCCCATCGCGCGGGGCCGGTCGTCTTCGACACCGGTCGGCCCGCGCCGGTGCATGACGCATTGGAGGGAATGTTGTTGGGAGACGGGCCGAGGGTCGTGCTGCAGATGGAGGCGGGGGAGACGCGGGTGTTGAGGTATTGATGAGAATTCGGCGGGATTTCGGATTGACAGCGATTTGTCCATGACCTAGAAGAACGGATGTCATGGTCGACGTGTTGAAGTTCAGGGTGGCCACATACATGCGACGCAGGACATGTGGAGGGGTGTGATATGAGCCGCATCAGGGTGATCGTGACGGGCGTGGTGTGCAGTATCTTGGCGGCCGGCTGGGCGGGCGCCGCGGATGTGAACCTTACGGCCAGCGATGCGAGTGGAACCAGTTCCTTCAACACCTCGCTGCACTGGAGCGATGGCTTGGCCCCTTCAGCCGCGAACGACTACTGGGTGACGGTTCTGAATCGAGTCCTGCGCACTCCCGATAACACGGCGGCCAATTTCACCTTCGCCGGAAACTCACTGACGATTACGAACGGCGCTATTCTTCGGTACAAGGGCCTCACGTCAACGATCACAATCAACAACTTCACGGTGAACGGCGGCACTCTCCACAACGGAAATGGAGGCCGGACGTGGACCCTCGCGGGGGGCGTGACCATCGGGCCGAACGGGGCCACGCTGATGGCGGAGTCGACCGACCGCACGATCATAATTCCTGATCCCGTGGTTGGAGTGGGGAGTCTGTTCATCTCGGGCCCGGGCCGGATGATTCTCTCGGCGGACAACAGTTATGGCGGGTGGACGTACATCACGAACGGCATTCTTCAGCTCGGAAACGGCGGAACGACCGGGACGGCGGGCACGGGACCGATCACCAACAATGGCGCGTTGGGCTTCAACTACTCGTACGACATGACGATCAACGGTCCGCTCTTCGCGGCGGGCACGGGCGGGGTGGCGAAATACGGCAACAACGTGTGGACCTGGCTGGACACGCCGGCCGCCAACTATGTCGGCACGACCACTCTTAACTCGGGGACGCTGGCCCTCGGCGCCGACAACAAACTGGGCACCGGGACCTTGGATCTCCGGGGAGGCACTTTCCGTTCCCTCGACGCCGCCACCCGCACGGTGACCAATGCGATGAACATATCGGACAACATCACACTCGGCTCCGCGGGCACGGGCGACCTGGTCTTCAGCGGCCCCATAAACAACGGGGGGCTGGCCAAGGTCGTGACGATTTCCAACGCGGTGAGCACCTTTGCCAGCTTCAGCAACACCGGAGCGCTTACGATCCAGGGCCCCGGTGTCTTCAAACTCGCCGCAAACGCGGACATCCCGAACAGCAGCAGCATCACGGTCGCGGCCGGCGGCACCTTCGACGGTTCCGCCACGACGGGCGGGTTCACGAACCGCGCGGGCAAGGCCTTCGCGGGCGCGGGGACGATCGAGGGCGATTTCACGGTCAGCGGGAACCTCTCGCCAGGCGTGTCCGGCGTGGGCACGCTGACGTTCAACGACAATCTCAACCTGGCTGCCGGCACGCTGAACTTCGACCTTGCGAACGTCGGCACCGCGGGTGGGGGTGTCAACGACCTCCTCGACGTCGCGGGAAGCGTGGCCGCGACCGGCGTCAGTACCATCAACATCACCGCTTCCACCCTTGCGCCTTCGTACACCCTGATCAGCTACGATGGGGGGCTGACCGGCGACGCGTCGAATTTCGCGATCGGAAATGCCCTGAGTTTCCGACAGGGCCTCTCGATCGACACCGGCACGGCGAATGAGATTCGTCTCCTCGTCACCGGCGGCTCGGTGGGCAGCAACCTGACGTGGTGGGGAGGGACTTCGACGTGGGATACGATGACGCCCAACTGGAACAGCGGGACTGAGCTGTTCTATGCCACGGACTCGGTCAGATTCGACGACACGGGGACCACGAACGACGTGTTCCTGACGGGCACGCTCATGCCGTCGGCCGTTCTCGTCGATTCCACCCAGGACTACACGTTCCAGCCTGCCGGCAAGATCAGCGGAGGCGCTTCCCTGGTGAAGACGGGTACGGGGATGCTCACGATCTCCACGGCGAACGACTATACGGGCGGCACGGTGATCTCCAACGGCATCCTACGCGTCAACAACGGAGAGGCGCTCGGCGGAGCGGGCGGCACGGTGGTCGCCGGCACGGGCACCTTGGACGTCAACGGATTCGCTCTGTACAACCGGCCGGGCACCTACACCATCGTCGGTGACGGGTACAACGCGATGGGCGCCGTGATCAACAGCGGCGGCGCGCAGAATAACGCCATTCGAAGCCTTGCGCTGGCGGGCGATGCCAGCATCGGATCGTGGGCGAATCGATGGGACATCCGGTCGCCCACGTATGGTGTCGATGAACTGAACCTCAATGGTTACACGCTCACCAAGCAGGGGGGCGGGCAGATCTCCATCGTGCAACAGGTGATGACCAATAATGGCTCCCTCAACATCGCAGGCGGCATCCTGCATTTTACGCGTTCTTTCGTCGGCGGCAGCGGGTCGGTTAACCTCTCGCCGGGCTCGATCCTCGGCTTCGAGAACTTCTCCACCGGCTGGTTCGCCAAGGCGATCAGTTCCACCGGCGCCACCATGCGCCTGTGGGGGACGTCGCTGGCGCTGGACGGGCCGGTGACCATGAACTCTTCGGACAACGTCGTGGACGTGAACGCCGGCTTGACCCTGACGCTGAGCAACACGGTCTCCGGCGCGGGGTCGTGGGCCAAGACCGGACCGGGAACGCTGGAACTGGCGGGCAACAACGACTACAGCGGGCCGGTCGTCGTGTCGAATGGCGCCCTGCTCGTGAACGGGGTCAACACCGGCGTGGGCCTCCTGACGGTGATGTCGAACGCCGTGCTGGGCGGCGCGGGGTCCGTGGCCGGGGTCACGGTCCAAGACGGCGGCCACCTGGCGCCCGGGACCAGCGCCGGCACGCTGACGGCCAACGGGCCGATGACGCTGAGCGATCAGTCGATCCTCGATTTCGAGCTGGACGCCCCGAATGCGGCGACGGGCGGCAACGGCAGCGACTTCGTCACGGGAGTCAACAATCTCATCCTGGATGGCGTGCTGAACATCACCGCGCTGGCCGGCTTCACGACGACCGACGGTTCGAAGTGGCGTCTGATCCAGTTCTCCGGCACGGTGGCCGACAATGGGCTGGCGATCGGAACGGCGCCGGCGCTGGGGGCGGAGCAGTCCTACGTGATCTCGACGGACGCGGAGGCGCTCTACGTGGCCATCATCCCCGAGCCGGGGTCGGTTAATCTGATCCTCGCGGGGGCGATCATGGCGTTGTTTCGGCGGCTCCGGCGGCGGCGGTAGGCGCCGGAGAGTGGTATGGTTTGTTCGTTGACACGGAACCGGCGGACGAGCGGATTCGGGTGCCGGTTCTGTTTTGTGTCGGGTCCGGCGGCGGGTCGGGATCGATGGATGGCGAGGCGAGAAATGACGGTCCAACCGCATCCATGGATGCGGAACAAGAGCGGGGTGCGGTATGAAAGAGACACGGACGATCCTGGCGGGCGCGATGTGCGGTGTGTTGATCGCGGGAGGGGCCGGCGCCGCGGATGTGACACTGACCAACAACGATTCAATGGGGGCCAGCTCGTTCAACACAGCTGGAAGGTGGAGCAATCAGCAGGCGCCTTCGGCGGCGAACGACTACTGGGTGATCGTGTCGGGTCGGACTCTGCGCACTCCCGATAACACGGCGGCCGATTTCACCTTTGCCGGCAATTCGCTGACGCTGACGAACGGCGGCAAGATCCTCTATAAGGGGATCACCTCCACCATCACCATCCCGAATCTCACGGTGAACGGAGGCGAACTCGCCAATGGAAACGCCAGCAGGACGTGGACCCTGGCGGGCGGCATGACCGTCGGTCCGAATGGGGTCAGGTTGACGGTGGCCGATTCGAACAACCGGACGATCATCATTCCGGATCCGATCGTCGGCGTCGGTGCGCTGGATATTTCCGTCGGGGCATTGACCACCTATGGGAGCAAGGTCGTCCTGTCGAGCGACGGCAACACCTACGCCGGCGGGACGCTCGTCGTTCCGTACAGCACGCTTCAGATCGGCAACGGCGGCACAACCGGTTGGTGGGGGGCCGGCCCGCTGACCAACAACGGCGTGCTCGCCTTCAATCGCTCCGACAACATGGCGATCAGCGGCCCGATTTTCACCGGCACGGGCGGCCTGGCCCAATACGGCCCCAATGAGCTGACATTGAACGCCGCGCCGGCTTCCACCTACACCGGTACGACGACCCTTAACGGCGGCACGCTAGTCCTCGGGGCCGACCTTGTGCTCGGCACCGGCACGCTGGATCTTCGTGGAGGGATCACTCGCGCCATCGATGGCAACACCCGGACAGTGACCAACGCTCTTTCGATCTCGGCCAACATCGTTCTCGGTTCCGCGGGCACGGGCGACCTGGTCTTCAGCGGTCCTGTGAACAACGGTGGGCAGGCGAAGCAAGTCACCATCTCCAACGCGGTTACTACGTTCGCCAGCTTCAGCAACACCGGAGTGCTTACGATCCAGGGCCCCGGCGTCTTCAAACTCGCGGCGGATGCGGATATCCCGAACAGCAGCAGCATCACGGTCGCGGCCGGCGGCACCTTCGACGTCTCCGCCACCACGGGCGGGTTCACGAACCGCGCGGGTAAGGCCTTCGCGGGCGCGGGGACGATCGAAGGCGATTTCACGGTGAGCGGCAACCTCTCGCCCGGCGTGTCCGGCCCGGGCACCCTGACGTTCAACGATAATCTCAACCTGGCCGTCGGCACGCTGAATTTCGACCTTGCGAACGTCGGCACCGCGGGTGGGGGTGTCAACGACCTCCTCGACGTCGCGGGGAACCTGGCCGCGAGCGGCATCAGCACCGTCAATGTCTATGCGACGTCGTCGAGCTTCGCGCCCACCTATACGCTGATCGCGTACGACGGCACACTGACCGGCGACGCCTCGTACTTCACGATCGGCAATGCGGCGGAGTACCGGCAGACCCTCACAGTCAACACCGACACGGCGAACGAGATTCGTCTGCTCGTGAGCGGCTCGGGCGCCAATCTGACCTGGTCGGGCGGATACGGGACGGCATGGGACATCCGGACGACGACCAACTGGAACACCGACACCGAGATGTTCTATCCGACGGATACGGTGAAGTTCGACGACACCGGCGCGACCAATGACGTGGTTCTGGGCGGTACCCTGAGGCCATCGGCCGTTCTTGTGGATGCCAGCCAGGACTACACGTTCCAGGGTGCGGGCAAGATCAGCGGCAGCGGGGGGCTGGTGAAGACGGGTACGGGGATGCTCACGATCTCCACGGCGAACGACTACACGGGCGGCACGGCGATCTCCAACGGCATCCTGCGGGCGGGCAACGCCACGGCGCTCGGCGTGGGCGGCGACACGGTGATCGCGGCCGACGGGACCTTGGACATTGGCGGAGTCGCCATGTACAACCGGACCGGCGGGTACACCATCATCGGCGACGGCTACAACTCCACGGGCGCCGTGATCAACAGCGGCGGCGAGGTGCAGAATGCCATTCGGAGTCTGAGGCTGGCCGGCGACGCCATGGTCGCGACCTGGCCGGGGCGCTGGGACATCCGGTCGCCGAATGCGGCATACAATGTCGACCAGGTGGACCTCAACGGCTACACGCTCACCAAGCAGGGCGACGGGCGGATCTCGATCGTCAACCAGGTGATGACCAACAACGGCACCCTGGAGATCGCGGCCGGGCAGGTGTGGTTCACCCGTTCGATCGTCACCGGTAATGGGGCGATCAATCTGTCTCCAGGCACGACGCTGGGATTCGAGAACAACCACACCACCGGGGTGTACACCAAGGCGATCAGCGCCACCGGCGCCACCTTCCGCCTGGTCGGGAACTCACTGGCGCTGGGCGGACCGGTGACCATGAACTCGTCGGACAACATCGTGAACGTGGACGCCAACTTGACCTTCACGCTGGGCAACACGGTCTCCGGCGCGGGGTCGTGGGCGAAGATCGGGGCGGGAACGCTGGAGTTGGCGGGCAACAACGACTTCAGCGGGGCGGTGACCGTCTCGAACGGGACCCTGCGGATGAACGGCGCCAACGCGAGCATGGGCCTGCTCACGGTGGCGTCGAACGGCGTGTTGAGCGGCGTGGGCTCGGTGGCGGGAGTCACCGTCCAGGACTACGGCCATCTGGCGCCCGGGAACACCCCGGGCACGCTCACGGTCAGCGGACCGTTGACGCTGAGCGATCAGTCGATCCTCGATTTCGAGTTGGATGCCCCGAATGCGGCGACGGGTGGCAACGGCAGCGACTTCGTTACGGGCGTCAACGGGCTCACGCTGGATGGCGTTCTGAACATCACCGCGCTGGCCGGCTTCACGACGACCGACGGTTCGAAGTGGCGTCTGATCCAGTTCTCCGGCACGGTGGCCGACAATGGGCTGGCGATCGGAACGGCGCCGGCGCTGGGGGCGGAGCAGTCCTACGTGATCTCGACGGACGCGGAGGCGCTCTACGTGGCCATCATCCCCGAGCCGGGGTCGGTCGGCCTGCTTCTGATGGGGGCGATCGTGGCGTTGTTCCGGCGTCGCCGGCGGTGGCGGTAGGCGTCGGGGAACGGCGCGGTTTTTCGTTGAGGCGGAACCGGCGGGCGAGCGGATTCGGGCGCCGGTTCTGCGTTATGTGGAAGCGTTGAGCGGTCAGGGCCGCTGGGCTGCGGTTCGCCGCCTTGGGAATGACGGTCCAACCGCATCGGCGGATGCGGAATGAAAGTGGGGTGCGACATGAAACGGACACGGGCAATCCTGGCAGGCGCGATGTGCAGCGTCATGATCGCGGGGGTAGCGGGCGCCGCGGACGTGTACCTGCTGGCCAGCGACGCGGGCACGCACAGCGCGTTCCTCACCAGCACGAACTGGAGCGACAAGGTCAGTCCCAACACCGCGAACGATTACTGGGTGGGAGGGACGGCACAGCGCGTGCTGCGCACACCGGACGGCACGGCGGATCCCTATACGTTCGGGGGCCGCTCCCTGACGATCACGAACAACGGGCTTCTCCGCTACAAGGGAATCACCTCGACCATCACGATCACCAATCTCACGGTAAACGGCGGCACTCTCCACAACGGGAATGGAGGCCGGACATGGACCCTCGTGGGGGGCGTGACCATCGGTCCGAACGGGGCCACGCTGATGGCGGAGTCGACCGACCGCACGATCATAATTCCTGATCCCGTGGTTGGAGTGGGGAGTCTGTTCATCTCGGGCCCGGGCCGGATGATTCTCTCGGCGGACAACAGTTATGGCGGGTGGACGTACATCAC
Source organism: uncultured Verrucomicrobiota bacterium (assembly GCA_964610105.1). Lineage (GTDB taxonomy): Bacteria > Verrucomicrobiota > Kiritimatiellia > PWTM01 > PWTM01 > CAZSUU01. The sequence goes on from CAZSUU010000009.1 coordinate 58,895, forward strand.
GAACGGCATTCTTCAGCTCGGAAACGGCGGAACGACCGGGACGGCGGGCACGGGACCGATCACCAACAATGGCGCGTTGGGCTTCAACTACTCGTACGACATGACGATCAACGGTCCGCTCTTCGCGGCGGGCACGGGCGGGGTGGCGAAATACGGCAACAACGTGTGGACCTGGCTGGACACGCCGGCCGCCAACTATGTCGGCACGACCACTCTTAACTCGGGGACGCTGGCCCTCGGCGCCGACAACAAACTGGGCACCGGGACCTTGGATCTCCGGGGAGGCACTTTCCGTTCCCTCGACGCCGCCACCCGCACGGTGACCAATGCGATGAACATATCGGACAACATCACACTCGGCTCCGCGGGCACGGGCGACCTGGTCTTCAGCGGCCCCATAAACAACGGGGGGCTGGCCAAGGTCGTGACGATTTCCAACGCGGTGAGCACCTTTGCCAGCTTCAGCAACACCGGAGTGCTTACGATCCGGGGCCCTGGCATCTTCAGGCTGGCGGCCGGTGCGGACATCCCGAACAGCAGCAGCATCACGGTCGCCGCGGGCGGCACCTTCGACGGTTCCGCCACGACGGGCGGGTTCACGAACCGGGCGGGCAAGGCCTTCGGCGGCGGCGGGACGGTGATCGGCGATCTGACGGTCAACGGGACCGTCTCGCCCGGCGCGGCGGGCGTGGGCACGCTGACCCTCAGCAACAACCTGGCGGTGGCGGATGGCACGCTGAACTTCGAGGTCTCCAACGTCAGCACCCCGGGCAGCGGGACCAACGACCTGATCGATGTCGCGGGAAACGTGGTCTTGAGCGGTTACAACGCGATCAACGTCTTTCCTGCGGTGGGGTCGTTCAGCCTCACCAATACGCTCATCCGCTACGGCGGGAATCTCACCGGCGACGCCTCTTACTTCTATGTGGCCAACGCCGGCGATTACCGGCAGACGTTCTGGATCAATACCGACACCCCGGGCGAGGTCCGTCTCGTGACGAGCGGCGGGAGCGGCGTTGACCTGGTCTGGTCCGGGGGCTTGGGGACGGTGTGGGACGTGCGCACCACGCCGAACTGGAACGGCGACAGCGAATTCTTCTACGCGACGGATTCGGTGCTGTTCGACGACACCGGGGCGACCACCACCACCATCGACCTCACCGGCTCGCTCATGCCCTCGAAGGTGCGGGTGGACGCGAACATCGACTACACGTTCCAGGGCGCCGGGAAGATCTCCGGCGGCACATCGCTGGTGAAGACGGGTCCGGCGACGCTTGTCATGAACGCGACCAACGACTACGCGGGCGTGACGGCGATATCCAACGGCACCGTCGTCGTCGGCAGCGCAACGGCGCTTGGAACGGGAGGCGACGTGGTGATCGCGGGCGGCACCTTGGACGTCAATGGAATCGCGATGTACAACCGGCTGGGGCGTTTCATCGTCAGCGGCAGCGGCCTCTACGGCCAGGGCGCCATTGTGAACAACGGGGCCGCCCAGAACAACGCCATCCGGTGCCTGCACCTGGCGGGCGATGCCACCATCGCCGCGGCGGGGAATCGCTGGGACGTTCGGTCCCCCACCTACGGGGTCGATGAGATCGACCTCAACGGGTACACCCTGACCAAGACGGGCGCCGGGCAGTGGTCGGTCGTCCAGCAGGTGATGACCAATAGCGGCACGCTGGTAATCATGGAGGGGACCACGCCGTTCACCCGTTCGTTCGTCAGCGGGAGCGGGTCGGTCAACGTCTCGCCGGGTGCGATCCTGGGCTTCGAGAACTACAGCACCGGCTGGTTCGACAAGGCGGTCAGTGCGACCGGCGCGACAATCCGGCTGTTCGGTGGTTCGTCTCTCGCCCTGGGCGGACCCGTGAGCCTGTCAGGGGACAACACGGTCGAGGCGACGGGGACGCTGATCTTCACGTGGAGCAACACGGTCTCCGGCGCCGGGTCGATGGCCAAGATCAACACCGGCACGCTGGTGCTGCTCGGCACGAACGACTACAGCGGGGCGACGGTGGTCAGCAATGGCACGCTGCAGGTGGACGGCGTCAACACGGGTGCCGGCGATGTGACGATCGTCGCGACGGCGACCCTGAAGGGGACGGGCACCGTGAGCGGGGCGGTCACCGTGCAGGACGACGCGATTCTCGCCCCCGGCGACAGCGCGGGCACGCTCACGATCAACAGCAATCTTACCCTCAGCACCGGCACGCTGATGGACTTCGAGCTCGGCGCGCAGAGCGACCGCGTGGTTGTCAACGGGGACCTGTTGCTCGGCGGGAGGCTGCGGATCGCCGACAGCGGCGGGTTCGGTCCGGGCACCTACACGCTGATGCAGTACAGCGGCGCGCTCAGCGGTTCCGTTCCCACGCTGGAGACGACCCCCAACACCAACTACACGTATGCCGTCGCCACCAACACGGCGGGGCAGGTGGACCTGGTGGTGAGCTCCGGTTCGCTCTCGCCCTATGAGCAGTGGCAGATGGACTACTTCGGCAGCACGAGCGACCCGAACGCCGCCCCCGACGCCGATCCGGACGGCGACCGCACGGACAACGAGACGGAGTTCGGGGCCAACACCAATCCGACCAACAGCCTCTCGGCGCTGATCATCATCCGCGGGCAGCAGAGCGGGGCGAACTTCACGGTGACGTGGACGGCGGCGGGCGTGCGCACGAACCGGCTGCAGGTGACCACCAACCTGGCCTCCGGGGTCTACATGAACGTAGACGACCCGATCGTGATCTCGACGCCGGGGGATGCTACGCTGAACTACACGGATGTCGGCGCGGCCACGAACAAGGAACCGCGCTTCTACCGCATCCGCGTCGAGCCCTAGGGCGGTCTCAGCGCCGGGATGGGGACGCGGCGCCCTCGCCGCGTTCCCTGCGTGCGCCGTCGGCAAGTCGGCGGGTCCGCAGGCCTCGCGCCACCTCGCGGATCGGACCGACGGCGGGGAGGGCGTGGCATCGCTGACGCGCCATCGAAAAGGAACCGTCAACCTTGCGCCGGTTTCCTTTTCGCGTAAGATGCACGGGACAGCGATCCCGAAGACGCGGGTCGCCGCAGCCGATGCCGTCCCTCAAGGTTCCAGTCTGTTACGGGGTGGACCTCGGCGACACCCATGTCGCCGTGGTTCGAGCGGCGCGGCGTCCGTCCGGCCCGGTCAGCGAGGTGCTCCTCGACGCTCCCTGGCCGAACGACCGGTGGCCGGCGCTGGCCGCGGAGATCCGCATGGCGGTGGAGAACCGGCGGGCGGGGGCGAGGGTGGCGCTCGCCGTGCGCGACGTCGTGCACCGACGCCTCTCAGCGCCGTTTTCTTCGGTCTGCCGGGCCCGCAGGGTGCTTCCGTCCCTGCTGGACACCCAACTGCCGTTCCCGCTCGAGCAATGCGTCAGCGAGTACCTCGATCTCCGTGCGGCCGGCGGGCGGGCGGAAGCCCTGGCGGTGGCGGCGCTCAAGGAGTCGCTGGAGGAGCGGCTGGCCGCGTGCGTCGCGGCCGGGATCGACCCGCTGGAGGTGGATTCGGAGGCCGTCGCGCTGTGGATGGGCGCGATGAGGGCCTTCGCGCCCGGCGTCGAAACCACGCTGCGACTGGTCGCGTACGTGGGCGCCGATCGCGTGTCGATCGCGGCCGGGCGGGGCGCCGCATTCGACAGCGCCTATGGGAGTCGCGGCGCTCTGCCGGCGGCGGCGGACGAGGCGGCGGCGGACCTGTTGCGCCGCGCCCGCCGCGTCGTGCAGGCGATGGCGCACGGCGAAGCCGGAGCGCCGACGGAGTGGATCTGGTGCGGCCCGATGGCCGCGCGGGAGGATTTCGTCGCGCGGGCCGAGGAGGGGCTCCGGGAGTTGGGCTCCGTGCGGTTCCTCCGGCCCGACCGCCCCGGTTCCTCCCTCGCCCAGGCCCTCGCCGTTCGGGGGGTGCGGCACGACGCGCTGGCCTGCAACCTGCGGTCGGGGACGTCGACCTCCCCCGCGCTGGCCCGGTGGCTGGCGACGCGACGGAACCGCGCGGTGGCGGCTTGCCTGGCGGGCGGCGTGGCGGCCGGTGCGCTGGCCGGCGTGTGGCTGCACCTGCTGGACCGGCGGGTCGGCTCGATGCAGTCCGATCTCGCCGCGGAGGCGCGTGGCGTCGGGCGGCTGTCCAGCGTGCAGCGCGGACAGGAGCTTCGCATGGCCCGCGATGCCGTCCAGCGTCGAATCGACGAGGCGGCGGCGCTGCGGGACCTGTTCAGACCGGCGGCGGGCGATCTCATGACCGCGCTGCTGGCCTCCGCCTCGCGCCAGGGCATCCGCATCGAGCAGCTCGAGATCAAGGGCGACGCCGTCCTGGTCGCGGGTTCGTCGCCGGACGGGGACGCCTGCGACCGTCTGGCCGCCGTTCTGCGCGAGTACAAGCTCGTTCCGCAGATCCAGCGGCCGGAGGGGACGGGGGGCGGCCGGGTGCCGTTCAGAATCACCGGGGGGCGGTCATGACCGCGCCGGCGTCTTCTCGTTTTCCTCTTGCCGTGGCTGCGGCGGCCGCGTCCGCGCTGGGGATCGGATTCATGGTCTGGGCGGCGGCCATCACGCCGGCGCGAGTCCGGCTCATGGAGCGGTACGTGCGCGACACCCAGGGGGTCCGGGATCTGCGGGCGGACCTGCGGATCAAGCTGGAGCCCGCCCTGGCGACCCTGGCGACCCTGCCCCGTGAACGCGGGCCGTCGGTGGCCGATCTCCATCGCCAGGTGGCGGGCGAGGAGGGCGTCCCCGACATGGCGGCCGCGGGAGACAAGGCCGTCGCCCCGCAGTGGGTCCTGCGCCGCCAGCAGGCGACCTATGCCTCCGTCGCACCGGAGACCCTGGGCCGCCTGATCGAGGCGTGTGCCGGGGTGTATCCGCCGTGGCGGCTGGCCGAGGCGCGCGTGGACGCGCTGGACGGCGAGGCGCGGGCGGTGCGCGCCGTCCTGGTGTTCGAACGGCCGGAGCGCGTCGAGGCGCCGGTCGCCGGCCCCCCGGCGGGTGCGGCGGCGCCGGCGCGTCCAACGCCGGCCGACGGGGGGCCGGCGCCATGACGGATGACGCACGCGCGCCGGCCCTTCGCATTCCGGGCTTCGATCGCGCCCGTCGCGAGCTGCTGGCGAACCTGGTCGCTCGCGAGCTGAAGAGCCGCTACAAGGGGTCCGCACTCGGCTTCCTGTGGACCGTTCTGACGCCGCTGTTCATGGCGGCGGTCTACGTTTTTTTCCTGCGCCTGCTGGTGGGAAAGGGCGTCTCGCTCGAGGGCATCATCATCGGCGTCTTCGGCTGGCAGTACACGGTCCAGTCGGTCAACAGCGGCCTGGTCTGCGTCACCGGCAACTCCAACCTGGTCAAGAAGGTCTTCTTCCCCCGCTGGCTTCTGCCGGTATCCGCCACCACGGCGAACCTGATCGGATATCTCCTGAGCCTCATCGTCCAGTTCGCCGTGGTCGGCTGGCTGCTCGCGCGCGGCGACGGGCACCTGAGCCCCTGGGTCGTCGCGGTGCCGGCGGTCATCGCGCTGCAGACCGTCTTCAACCTCGCCCTCGCGCTTCTCCTGGCGTCGGCGAACGTGTACTTCCGCGACACCCAGCACCTGCTCGGCGTGGCGGTGAGCGCCTGGTTCTTCGTCAGCCCCGTCATGTACGACGTGTCCTTCGTCGAGCAGTTCTCCGGCGGCCGGTCCTGGCTGATGCCGCTGTACTTGCTCAACCCGGTGGCCGCGCAGCTGAGCGCCTACCGGACGCTGATCCTCGACGCCCCCTGGCCCTCGGGGCCATGGATCTGGGCGGGCCTCCTTTGGCCGGCGGCCCTGCTCGCCGGCGCGTGGGCGGTCTTCCGCCGTGCGCAACGGAACTTCTCGGACTGGTTATGACCGCGATCGAAGCCAGCAACCTGGGCAAGTGGTACCGCCGCCGCGGCCACGCGCCGCCGACCCTGTTCGGCCGGCTGGCCGGGGCGACGCGCGGAATCGAACGGTTCTGGGCGCTGCGCGGGGTGGACTTCGCGATCGAGAAGGGGCGGACCGTCGGCGTCATCGGTCCCAACGGTTCCGGCAAGAGCTCCCTGCTCGGCCTGGTCGCCGGCACCATCACGCCGTCCGTCGGCGCCGTCACGGCGCGCGGCCGCATCTCGTCGCTGCTCGAGCTCGGCGCCGGCTTCCATCCCGACCTCAGCGGCCGCGAGAACGTCTTTCTCAACGCCGCCATCCTCGGCATCGCCCGCGAGGACGTGAAGAGGCGGTTCGATCACATCGTCGAGTTCGCCGGCCTGCGGGACTTCATCGACATGCCCGTGAAACACTACTCCAGCGGCATGTACGTGCGGCTGGGCTTCGCGGTGGCGGTGGAAATGGACCCCGACGTGCTGCTCATCGACGAGGTGCTGGCGGTCGGCGACGTCGCCTTCCAGCTCAAGTGCCTCGATCGCATCCGCGAGTTCCAACGCGCCGGGAAGACCCTGCTCTTCGTGTCGCACGCCCTGCAGACGGTCGAGGAGTTCTGCCACGAGGCGTTCCTGATCCACAAGGGAGCGCTCGTGGCGCGCGGCGAGCCCGGCGGCGTGATCCTCCGCTACATCCGCGAGTTCATGGGCGAGGGGGGCGGCGTGTGGACCCAGGAATTCGGGACGCGCGAGGTGGAATTCTCCGGCGTGCGGCTGCTGGACGAATCGGGGGGGGAGGCCGCGACGTTCACGACGGGGCGGCCGATGGTGGTCGAGATCCGATATCGCGCCCACCGCCGGATCGAGCAACCGGTGTTCGGATTCTCCATCAAGACCGGCAACGGCTTCTACGTCTTCGGCAGCAACACGCAGATCGCGGAGCACCGCATCGAGGCGGTCGAGGGGGAAGGGACCGTGCGGCTGCGGTTCGACCCGCTGACGCTTATGCACGGGAACTACTTCCTTTCGCTCTCGATCCACTCCCGGGATCACGCGACGCAGTTTCACCGGCGCGAGGACTGGTATCCCTTCGCGGTGCGCAACCCGACCGGCGCCCTGGGGGCCTTCCACATGGCCAGCGGGTGGGACGGACCGGAGGAGCGGCGCGGGCCGTGAAGGAACCGCGCCGCGAGCGGGAGCGAAGACCGGGAAGGACAGGCAGCGAGGACAGCGCACGTGAAGCGAGGAGACCCCATATGAGAACGATCGAGACGGCGGACAGCGGCCACTATCGTCGGATGACCACGGCGGAGATCCGGGCGCATTTCCTGGTCGAGGATCTGTTCCGGCCCGGCGCCCTGGAGCTGGTGTACACGGACGTCGACCGCGCGGTCGTGGGCGGCGTCGTGCCGGTGGATTCGCCGCTGAAGCTCGAGGGCGGGCGCGAAATGGCCTGCGGCTTCTTCTGCGAACGCCGGGAGGCGGGCGCGATCAATCTCGGCGCGTCGGGCTCGGTGACGGTCGACGGCCGCGCCTACCCGCTGGCCCCGCGCGAATGCCTGTACATCGGTCGCGGCAGCCGGGAGGTGACGTTTGCCAGCGACGACGCGGCGTCGCCCGCGCAGTTCTACCTGCTCTCCTACCCGGCCCACGCCGCCCATCCGACCGCGCACGCGACCCTCGGACAGGCGAACCGCGTCGAGCTCGGATCGGCGAAGGACGCCAACCACCGCACGATTCACCAGTACATCCACCAGAACGGCATCCGCAGCTGTCAGCTCGTGATGGGGTACACCGAGCTGCACGAGGGCAGCGTGTGGAACAGCTTTCCCCCGCACACCCACGACCGACGGACCGAGGTGTACTGCTACTTCGACCTTCCGCCCGGCGGTCTGCTGCTGCACCTTCTGGGCGAGCCGGACGAGACGCGGCACGTCGTCGTCCGGGAGAAGCAGGCCGTCCTGTCGCCGGCCTGGTCGATCCACGCGGGCGTCGGCACCGGCGGCTACCGCTTCGTGTGGGGCATGGGCGGCGAGAACCAGGTGTTCGACGACATGGACAAGGTGGGGATGGAGAGGTTTGGGTAGAACGCCGAACACCGGACTCTGAACTCCGAACTCTGAACGCCGAACAAGTGAGGGGAATCGGGTCTTGAACAGTGGGAAGTACGACTTTGAAGAACGGCTATTGGAGTTCGCCGCGCGGATTATACGTCTCTGTGACCGGTTCGCGGCGACTCCGGCGGGGATCCACGTCGCGAATCAGATGCTGCGGGCCGGGACGTCGCCGCTGTTCAATCACGGTGAAGCCGAATCGGCCGAGTCGCCTCGCGACTTCGTCCACAAACTGAAGGTATGTCTCAAGGAGCTTCGGGAGACTCGGCGTGCGCTTGGATTGTTCCGCCAAGCCATGATACGCAGATGTGTAGGATGTTTTCCGTGAGGTTTCTCCGTGGGAAGGGCGGCGGAACCATCTCGGAAGGCGGCGCGGTTGCACGGAGGAACGGACGGATTGGAGTGAGAGCGTGGAGCGGCCAGGACCGTTGGGTTGCGGCTCGCCGCCTTGGGACCGAAGACAAAGGAGAGCTGGTGGCGGAATTCGGCGTTCGATGTTCAAGGGAGATCGATCCATGATTCTCGATCTGTTCAAGCTTACGGGGCGGGTGGCCCTGGTGACCGGGGCGGGGCGCGGGCTGGGGCAGGGGATGGCCCTGGCCCTGGCGGAGGCGGGGGCGGACGTGATGGCGGTGGACGTGATCGACAGCGCCGGCACACGCGACCGCATCCGCGCCATGGGGCGACGGTGCGAGGCGCTGGCGGTCGATCTCACCGCGGCGGGCGCGCCCGCGCAGGCCGTGGAGGAGGCCGTCGCTTCGCTCGGTCGGCTGGACATCCTCGTCAACAACGCCGGCATCATCCGGCGCGCCGACTTCCTCGAGTTCAGCGAGAAGGACTGGGACGAGGTGATGGACCTCAACATCAGGGCCGTGTTTCTGCTCAGCCAGGCCGCGGCGCGGCAGATGGTCAGGCAGGGCGGCGGCGGCAAGATCGTCAGCGTGGCCTCGATGCTGTCGTTCCAGGGCGGCATCCGCGTGCCCTCCTACACCGCCTCCAAGAGCGGGGTGATGGGCCTCACGCGCCTGATGGCGTGCGAGCTCGGGCCGAAGGGCATCCAGTGCAACGCCATCGCGCCGGGCTACATGGCCACCGACAACACCCAGGCCCTCCGCGAGGACGCGGCGCGCAACCGGGCGATCCTGGAGCGGATTCCGCTGGGCCGCTGGGGCACGCCCGACGATCTCAAGGGCGCCGTGGTCTTCCTGGCCTCCCCGGCGTCCGATTACGTCAACGGCTACACCCTCGCCGTCGACGGCGGCTGGCTGGCGCGGTAACGCGGACGTCCACGCGCCCGTGCCGGCATCGGCGCCGCGGCTCCGGCGCGCTGTCGCCGGAGAGGCGAGGGCGTCTTCGCGCCTTCTACGAGCATCCCATCGAGTTTCCGCAGTTGTAGCAGCGGTAGCAGGCGCCGTTGCGCACCGTGATCGCCCCGCACTGGTCGCAAGCGGGCGCATCCTCCATGAAATGCCGGAACTGCGCATCCACGCGGTTCACCGCGGCCGGGGCGCGCGCCACCGAGGAGACCGGTTCGGCGGCGGGGTGGGGGGATTTGTCCGGCGCCGCGGAGGCGGCGGAGGCGGCCGGGGCCGCCGGGGCCTCGTGATCGCCGTCGTGATGCTCATCGCGCTTGTCGAGGAAGGTTTGGGCCATCCAGCGGAAAATGTAATCCGTGATCGATTTCGCGATCGGGATGTCGGGATTCTTGGTGAACCCGCTCGGCTCGAAGCGGGTGTGCGCGAACTTTTCCACCAGCGTCTTGAGCGGCACGCCGTACTGCAGGCACAGGGAGATGGCCGTGCCGAACGTGTCCATCAGGCCGCCGACGGTGCTGCCCTCCTTGGCCATGGTGATGAACAGCTCGCCCGGCGAGTTGTCGTCGTAGAGGCCCACCGTCAGGTAGCCCTCGTGGCCCGCGATGTCGAACTTGTGGGTGACCGACCGGCGGGTCGCCGGCATGCGGCGGCGGAGCGGACGGGCCTTGGAGCCGTTGCCGCCGGGGGGCGAGGCGGGCGCCTCCGGGGCGGCGGCCTTGTCCCTGGCGGCGGTTTCGCTCTTGCCCGTGTTGACCGGCTGGCTTCGCTTGCTGCCGTCGCGGTAGATCGCCACCGCCTTGAGGCCGAGCTTCCAGCCGTCCAGGTAGGTCTGCATGATCTCCTCGACCGTCGAATGCTCGGGCATGTTGACGGTCTTGCTGATCGCGCCCGACAGGAACGGCTGCACGGCGCTCATCATGCGGAGGTGGGCGAGGTACGCGATGAACCGCTTCCCGTTCCGGGGAGCGAACGCGCAGTCGAACACCGGCAGGTGCTCCGGCTTCAGGTCCGGGGCCCCCTCGATGGTGTCGTGTTCATCGATGTGCTTCGCGATGCGCTCCGCCGCGTCCAGCGCGTAGCCGAGACGGACGAGGGCGAGGGGGACGGTCCGGTTGACGATCTTGAGCAGTCCGCCTCCGGCAAGGGTCTTGTACTTCACCAGGGCGATGTCGGGCTCCACGCCGGTCGTGTCGCAATCCATCATGAAGCCGATCGTGCCCGTCGGGGCCAGCACCGTGACCTGCGCGTTGCGGTAGCCGTGCTGGCGGCCCTGCCGCAGGGCCTGTTCCGCGCACAGGATCGCGGCGTCCCGCAGATACGAGGGACAGCCGTCCGCCGGGATCGCGTGCGCCGCCCGACGATGCATGTCGACCACCTCCAGCATCGGCGTCCGGTTGGCCTCGAACCGGTCGAACGGACCGAGGTGGGCGGAGAGCCGCGCCGAATGCGTGTAGGCGTGGCAGTGCATGACGGCCGTCAGCGCCGCGGCGATCGAGCGGCCGCGCTCGCTGTCGTAGGGGAGTCCGAGGGACATCAGCAGCGAGCCGAGGTTCGCATAGCCCAGGCCGAGGGGACGGTAGAGATGGCTGTTGCGCGCGATCGTCTCCGTGGGATAGCTCGCGTTGTCGACGAGGATCTCCTGCGCCGTGACGAACACCTCCACGGCCGCCTTGAACCGCTCCGTGTCGACGCGCCCCTGCTCGTCGCAGAACTTCATCAGGTTCAGCGAGGCGAGGTTGCACGCGCTGTCGTCGAGGAACATGTACTCGCTGCACGGGTTGCTGGAATTGATCGAACCGTCGTTCCTGCAGGTGTGCCAGCGCTGGATGGTGTCCTCGTACTGCAGGCCCGGATCGCCGCAGATCCACGCGCCCTCCGCGATCCACCGCATCATGTCCCGCGCGCGGTACGACGGGCCGGGGTGCGCGGCGTCGGTCACCAGGTGCGTCGTCCATTCGCGGTCCTCCTCGACCGCGCGCAGGAAATCGTCCGAGGCGCGCACGCTGAGGTTCTCGTTCTGGAAGGCCACCGATCCGTAGGCCTCGCCGTTGAAGCTCCCGTTGTAGCCCTCCTCGATCAGGGCCCAGGCCTTCTTCTCCTCGCCCTGCTTGGCCTCGATGAACTCCTTGATGTCCGGATGCCAGACCTTCAGCGTGTTCATCTTCGCCGCCCGGCGGGTCTTGCCCCCCGACTTCACCACGCTGGCGATGGAGTCGTACACCTTGAGGAAGGAGAGCGGACCGCTCGGCCTCCCCCCGCCGCTCAGCCGCTCGCGCGAGGAGCGGAGCGTCGACAGATCGGTGCCGCTGCCGCTGCCGAACTTGAACAGCATCGCCTCGCTGCGGGCGAGCTCCATGATGCTGTCCATCGTGTCCCGGACCGATTGGATGAAGCAGGCCGAGCATTGCGGGTGCTCGTACTGCGATGCGGCGCGCTGGATCGCGCCCGCCGTGCGGTCGAAGTAGTAGCTGCCCGCCACGCTCTTCCGGCCGATGCCGTACGCGTGAAAGAGGCCGCAGTTGAACCACACGGGGGAGTTGAACGAGCCGTACTGGTTCACGCACAGCCAGACCAGCTCCTGGTAGAACACCTCGGCGTCCCCGGCCGACGCGAAAACGCCGTCCGCCAGACCCCAGTCGGCGATCGTGCGCGCCACGCGGTGGACGAGCTGCCGCACGGAATGCTCGCGCTCCGGCGTCCCGTGGGCGCCGTAAAAATACTTCGAGGCCACGACGTTCGTCGCGAGCTGTGACCAGCCCGCGGGCACCTCCACGCCGTCCTGTTCGAAGATCACCCGGCCCCGATCGTCGGTGATCGACGCCTTGCGCCGCTCCCACGTCACCTCGTCGAACGGATCCACGCCGGGCGTGCTGAAGACCTGCTGCATCATCAGGGCGGCGCCCCCGCCGCCCTTCGAGCGTCTCGGCGCTCCGTTGCGCGTCCCCCGCGTGCCTGCCGTCACTCCACGGGCCACCCGCGTCCGACGCACCTCCACCGATTCGCGCGAATCGATCATGATCCTGCCCCTCGCTTACAACTCGCTAGATTTCAGCATGTTGCAGACACGAGTTGTCCACAACATGTTGTTGATAACTTTGAAAACAGACCTCACTTTAGCCAATACGTTGTGCCCCTCAAGCGCAAAAACGGACTTCGAACGCGGTGGGGGCGCAAGTGACTTCGCCGTAGAAACTTGGGGGCGCATTTTTTCGGAATCAGCGACGTCCGTCCGTGTCCCGCCTGTTCCCCTTGAACGGCTCCTCGCGGCGGAAATCGGGCAGGAATGCGTCGTTTTCGGGCTGTTCCTGCACGAACGCCCGCTCGAATCCGCATCGCTCGATCTCCTCGCGCACGAGACGGTATTCCTCCGCCGTCAGCCGTCGGTCGAACAGGCGGCGTTGACGGCAGGCGGGCACGGGATGGAACTGGCTCATGACCGACAGGGGGAGGAAGCGGCCGAACTCGCGCCTCAGGATGCGCAGCGCCTCCAGGCTGTTGGCGATGTCGCCCGGCATGACGAGGTGACGGACGAGCACGCCGTGCCGGGCGGTCTCGGCGTCCGTCGAATCGAAGGGCTCCAGGAAACCGCGCGCCTCCACCATTGCGCGGAGCGAGGCCAGGGCGAGCTCGGGGTATCGCCGGTCCCCCATGCTCTTCTCCGCGAGGTCTGGATCGGCGAACTTGAAGTCGGGCATGAAGATGTCGATGACCTCCGCGTAGGCGGGCACCATCTCGGGTCGGTGATACCCCGAGCTGTTCCACAGCAGCGGCAGGCCGACGCCCGCCGCGCGAAGCCGGCGGCCGAGGTCCTGCACGTGGGGCCAGAAGTGATCGGGGGTGACGAAGTTCAGGTTGTGGACGCCGCGCGCCGCGAGGGCCATGGCGCGGGCGAAGAGCTCGTCGGGCGTCGCCTCCTCGCCGGTCCCCCCGCGCGAGATCTGCCAGTTCTGGCAGAAGAAGCACCCGCACGTGCAGCCGGTGAAGAAGATCGTGCCCGAGCCGCGGCTGCCGCTGAAGCAGGGCTCTTCCCCGTGGTGGGGGCCGGCCGATGCGATGCGGCACACCGCCGTCTCGCCGCAGATCCCGCGGCGCCCGTCGGCCCGGTGCGCGCCGCAGTCGCGGGGGCACAGGCGGCATTCCGCATAGGCATCGAAGGCCATGCGCGCATTCTATCGTTGCCCATCGCCGGGCAAAACGGGAAACTGCGGACTCAAACGAATACGGGGTGCATCATGTTTCATTCGAGCCTGACCATGGAGTATCCGCCGTCCCTCGCGGCGACCGACGCGATGCAGAAGGCGGAACGGGTCCAGAGCGAGCTGATCTCGGTCCGGCACGACCTCGGCCGGCTGTTCATGATCGCGGAGGTCCTCTGGACCATGGTTCGCGAGCAGCACGGCTACTCGGATGAGGAGCTGTTCCGCCGCGTCATGGAGGTCGACCTGCGCGACGGACGGGCGGACGGGCAGGTGGCGCCGGGGGCGCCCGAGCCCTGTCCGCACTGCGGCCGGCTGAACCGCCCCGGCCGCGCGATCTGCATTTACTGCGGGAAGGCCCGCATGGTGAATCCCTTTGCGCGATAGCGGTCGGGCGATCGGCGCACCATGACCTCCTGGCGGCACATCCTGTGGGACTGGAACGGGACCCTCTTCGACGACGCCTGGCTCTGCGTCGAGGTCATGAACGGCCTGCTCGACGAGCGCGGTCTCCCGCGGCTCACGCCGGCCCGGTATGCCGACCTCTTCGGATTCCCCGTGATCGACTACTACCGCCGCCTCGGATTCGATCTCGTGCGCGAGAGCTTCGAGACGGTGGGCACGGAGTTCATCGTCCGGTACGAACGCCGGCGGATGGAGTGCGGGCTGCAGCCCGGCGCCCTCGATCTGCTGCGCTGGCTGCGCGCGCGCCGACTGCGCCAGACGGTGCTGTCCGCCTACCGCCAGGTCACGCTCGTTGACCTGCTCGCGCGCTTCGGGATCGAGGGCATCGTCGAGGAGGCGCTCGGCGGCCATGACCACTATGCGCACGGGAAGGTCGAGCAGGCGCGGGCCTGGCAGCGGAGGACGGAGGCGCGGCGGGGGGAGGCGGTGCTGATCGGCGACACGGATCACGACGCCGACGTCGCGGCCGCCATCGGCGCGGACTGCGTCCTGATCCCCTGCGGCCACCAGTCGCCCGCCCGGCTCGGACGCTGCGGATGCCCCGTGCTGCGCGGATTGAACGAGGTGCGCGCCCTGATTGAATCCCGGGAGCCGCGGGCGTAGACTGACGGAGGACGGGACGGCGCGATGAAGAGCGCAGGGTCGATGGTCATGGCGGCGGGCGTACTGCTCGGGGCGCACGTGTCGGCGGCCGTGCAGATGGGCGACACGCGGGACGCCGTGCTGGGGGAGCTCGGGTCGCCTCTGGGCATTGTCCGGCTCGACGAGGCGGAAATCCTCTACTTCGAGCGCGGATCGGTCGAACTCCGCGACGGCAAGGTCGTGCGCGCGGACGTCATGAGCCCGCAGGAGCTGAAGGAGCGGCGGGAACGGGAGGCGCACGCCCGCGAGGTCAATGCCCGCATCGAGGCCGAACAGCGCGTCCGCCGCGTGGCCGAGGGCGAGGCGGTGCTGAAGCAGTGGCTGGCCTCGCCGGATTTCCTGGCGGAATCGCCCCGCGTGCAGGTGGAGCGGTGGTGCGAGTTCATGATCCGCTATCCCGAGGTATCCATCACGGAGCACTACGGGGCCGCCCTCGAGCGCCTCGAGGGCGAGATGGAGCAGGAGCTGCAGGAGCGGCGGATCGCCGAACTGGAGCAGCGGGTGGCGGAGGCGGAGGCCCGCGCCCTCTCCGCGGAGGAACAGGCCCGGCGGCGGAGGGTGGAGTCCACCTACTACATCTGGCCGGATGGCTACTCCACATGGGTGGTGCCCACCCATTGGACGTCCTGGCCGCCGTGGCGGGGGTACCCGTACACCGCGCCGTCGCGCCCGCGTTCGCCGTCGGCGCCGGCCGGCGCGGGCCGGACGGGGGGGCGCAGCGCCTTCAGCGACTGGCCCTATGATTTCGGCGGCTCCAAACCGCCTCCTCCCGCGCCGCGTCCCGAGCCTGCCGCGCCCGGATCGAATCCCCCCAGGCCTTCCCCGGGCGGGACCATCCGCCTCGGGCGTTAGGGCCAGGTGTTGTACGGGTGGCGCGCGAGGTAGGAGTTGAAATAGCGGGGATCGCGGGAGACCTCGATCGTCACCCAGGGGGGCAGGCTCAGCGGTTCGTCCTCGCGCTCGAGCTCCACCTCGGCCATCACGAGGCCGTGATTCTCGGCCTCGAACTCATCCACCTGCCACAGATGCCCGTTGTGCAGGATCTCATAGCGGATCTTCTGGATCCACGGTCTCGGGCACGCCTCCTCGAGCAACCGCAGGGCCTCGGCCACGGGGAGGCAGAACTCGACCTCCTCGCGCGCGAGCTCCGTCACCGCCCTCTTGATCGTCAGGAAACCGGTGTGGCCCGCGATCCGGATGCGCCAGTAGTCTCCGGCGACCGGCATGTACCCCTGGACGATGCGCGTGCCCCGTTCGGGCCGGGGCCATGCCGCCGCGTCCACAAGGAATTTCCTCTCGATCTCCAGGGGCATACTCGATTCCATCAGCACAAAACATACCACAGACGGCCTCTCGTCACATCGGCGAATCGCGACGGGCGCCCGGCCGGGGGGAGGAGGGGAAGGGGGACGCGTTAAAAAGAACGTGAGACCGAGCGAGGGGGAAGCGGTCTCACGTTCAACTGTCACGGCGCCTTCGCGCCGTCGGTCCTCACCGATCGTTCCGGGCACTACCATGCAGGGATTGCGGTTCGGCGTCTAGCCGGCCAATACATTAATCTGGCATCAGGGAAACCCCTAGTGCCTTTCCCGGCGTGACGCGCGCCTCTGCGCCGTGTCTCGGGCCGCAGGATTCAAAACACGGACTTCACCCTCTTCAATCCGAATCGGATTGCGGCCCGCCGCCCGGGGCGTGGAAAGATGCCGTCGACGCACGATCCAGCTTGCACCGCGGCGTGTCCGCGGGTTGAATGTGCCTTCCGTTCGCGGGACGGGCGCGCGTTGGCTGGAAGCATGAGAGGATATCGACAGACCGTTGTATGGGCGGCCGTGGCGGCGGCGGTGCTGGCCGCCCTGTCCGGCTGCCGGTCGCCCGAGGCGCATCGGGCCGATGCGGACCGGGCGGCCTACGAGATCGCCCGTGAGTACAGGGCCAAGTGGGCCGGGGTGGAGGCCCCCTTCACCATCGAACGGCCGTCCGACACGTTCCGGCGCAGGCTGGTCGAATCGCAGGGATTGCCCACGGCCGCCCTCGCCTCGAACCGCCCTCCCGCCGGGGTCACCTCCGCCCCGCCGGAGCGCGTGGCGCTGATCGACGCCCTGCTCCTCAGCACGCGGAACAGCCGTGAATACCAGGAGGCGAAGGAGTCCGTCTTCAAGACCGCCCTCAAGCTCGACCTGGAGCGGGATGCGTTCCGGACCTCCTTCGCCGGCGCCCTGAGCGGCGCGTTCTCGGAGGATCGCTCGGGCGAGGAGATCCAGCGGGGCGTCAGCGGGTCGGCGGGCACGGACGCGAGCCGGAAGTTCTCGGGCGGGGCGAGCGTGGCCGCGCGGCTGGCGCTGGACCTGGTGAAACTGCTCACCCTCGATCGCGAGTCGGCGATGGGACTGGTGGGGGATCTCAGCATCACGGTCCCCCTGCTCCGGGGGGCGGGCCGCGACATCGTCCTGGAGCCGGTCCGGCAGGCGGAGAAGGACGTGATCTACAGCATCTACGATTTCGAACGCTTCAAGCGGTCCTTCGCCGTGTCCGTCGCCGCGGCGTACCTGAATGTGCTGGAACAGCAGCAGCAGATCCTGAATCTCGAGGAGTCGTACCGCAGCCTGCAGGCCTCCACGCGCAGGGCGGAACAGCTCGCGCAGGCGGGCCGGCTGGAGGAGATCCAGGTGAACCTCTCCCGGCAGGACGAGCTTCGCGCCATGGACCGGTTGAACACCGCGCGCCAAAAGGTCGAGGGGGCGATGGACGAGTTCAAGGTGCTGCTGGGCCTTCCCACCGACGCGCGGATGGAGCTCGTGTCCGACGAACTCGATCGGCTTCCCCCTCCGCCGGCGAGCGCGCAGAAGGACAGCCCGCGGATGGAGGAGGCGGTGGCGCTCGCCCTGGAGCGGCGGCTGGACCTGGCCGTCGTCCGCGGCCGCAGGGACGACGCCGAGCGCGCCGTGCGCGTGGCGGCCGATGCCCTGCGCGGCGACCTGGCGCTCGAGCTGGGCGCGGCCCTGGGGGGGCAGCGGACGATCGGCTCGGCGGATCAGGACGACGCGGAGCTCCGCCCGGATCGCGGGCGCTACACCGCCACGCTGAACGGCGACCTGCCCTGGGAACGGACGGCGGAACGCAACGCGTATCGTCTCAGCCTGGTGACGCTGGACGTCGCCCGGCGCGCCGTGGAGCAGAAGGAGGACGCCGTGAAGCTCGACGTCCGCGGCGCCTGCCGGCGGCTCGAGGAGACGCAGGCGGCCTACGCGATCCAGCAGCAGGCGTACGACCTGGCCCGCCGCCGCGTCGACAGCACGGAACTCATGCTCCAGGCCGGACGGGCTGAGATGCGGGACCTGCTCGAAGCCCGCGAGTCTCTCCTGAGCGCCCAGAACAGCCTGGTCTCGGCCCGCGTCGCCTACCGGGTGGCGGAGTGGACGCTGCTCCGCGATCTCGAGACGCTGGAGGTGACGGAAGAGGGCCTTTGGAAGGAGGCGGCATCGCCATGACCGATCGAACGAACCCGGCCCGCCGGCCGATGGGCTGGATCCTGTGGGTGACCCTGGCGGCGGTCGCGATCGCCGGAGCGGCCCTGGCCGCGCGCCACAGGGCGCGGCGCGCCCGCGCGGCCTCGCAGGCCGTGCCGGTCTACGAGGCGGCACAGGGACCGCTGACCATCAGCCTCACGCAGTCCGGCACGATCCAGAGCCGCGAGAAGGTGATCATCCGCTGCGAGGTGGAGGGGCGCAACACCGTCATCTCCCTTGTGCCCGAGGGCAAGGTGGTCAAAAAGGGCGAGCTGCTGGTGGAGATCGACTCCAGCGAGCTGGAGGAGAACCGCATCGAACAGCAGATCCGGCTCGAGAGCGTGCGCTCGGCCATGATCCAGGCGCGGGAGAACATGGACGTGGTCAGCAACACCGCCATCGCGGACGTGGACGAGGCGGAGCTGAACCTCCGGTTCGCCCACCTCGAGCAGGAGAAGTTCTCCGAGGCCGAGTATCTGCAGCAGCTGCAGCAGGCGGACGCGGACATCAAGATCGCCAGCGTCGAGCTGAAACGCGCGAACGACAAGCTCGAATGGTCCGAGCGGCTCGCGACTCCGGGCTACCTGACCCGGACGGAGCTGGATGCGGACCGGCTGGCGGCGCAGAAGTGCGCGCTCGACCTGGAACTCGCGAAGAACAAGATGCTGGTGCTCACGAACTACACCTACACCCAGACGGTGGAGAAGAACGCCAGCAACATCCGCAAGGCGGAGCGGGAATTGGCCCGACTGAAACGCAAGGGCGAGTCGAGCCTCATCCAGGCCGAGTCGGACCTGCTGGCCAAGGAATCGGAGTTCGAGCGGCAGAAGCAGAAGCTGGACCGGCTCGTCGAGCAGATCGGCAAGTGCAAGATCACCGCCCCGGCCGACGGCATGGTGGTCTACGCCACCACGGTCTCGGAGCGGCGGTGGAACCAGGAGCCGTTGCAGGTCGGCAACCAGGTGTTCGAGCGGCAGGATCTCATCTACCTGCCGGCCACCGCGGAGATGATGGCCATCGTCCAGATCCCCGAGGCCAGCCTGCCGAAGCTCCGCGTGGGCCTGCCGGCCACCGTGCGCGTGGACGCGCTGCCGGGACGGGTGCTGCAGGGTCACCTGGCCAAGATCGGTTTCCTGCCCAACTCCGGCCAGAGCTGGCTGAATCCCGATCTGAAGGTCTACGACTCCGAGATCCACCTGGTCGACGGCTCCGGCGACCTTCGGCCGGGCATGAACTGCCGCGTGGAGATGATGATCGACCAGTACGACGACGCCGTGTACGTGCCGGTGCAGTGCGTTCTCCGCGTGCAGGGACAGTCGACGGTCTACGTGATGGAGAACGGCCGCCCCGTGCCCCGTTCCGTGGAGGCGGGCCTCGACAACAACCGCATGATCCGGATCGTCTCGGGTCTCAGGCGCGGGGAGAAGGTCCTGCTCGCGCCCCCGCTGCCGCCGTCGACCCTGCCCGAGGGCGGGCCGGTCGAACCGCCCACGAACGCCGTCCCGGCCGCGCCGGCCGTTCCGCGGGAGCCGTCGCCCGCGGAGGCGCCCCGCCCCCCCCGGCGGAGCCGGCCCGATGCCCCCGCCACCCCGCGTGCCCCGGCCGCATGAGCGCGCCCGTCCCAACCCCGCGGCCCGTCATCCAGTTGGAGGACGTGGTCAAGGTCTACCGCATGGGCGACGTCGATGTGCCCGCCCTGTGCGGGGTGACGCTGAGCTTCGCGCGCGGCAGTTTCTGGGCGATCATGGGCCCGAGCGGCTCGGGCAAGAGCACCCTCCTCAATCTCCTCGGCTGCCTCGACCGGCCGTCGACCGGACGGTACTGGCTGGACGGGGCGGATGTGGCGGGGCTGGACGACGACGAGCTGAGCGAGCAGCGCCTGCGGCACCTGGGATTCGTCTTCCAGAGCTTCAACCTGATCCCCCAGCTGTCCGTGCTGGAGAATATCGAGCTGCCGCTGTACTACGCCCGCCGCGAGCCGGCGGAGACCACGGAGCGGGCGCGCGAGCTGGCCGAGATGGTCGGACTGGGCGACCGCCTCCACCACCGCCCGACCGAGCTCTCCGGCGGGCAGCGTCAGCGCGTGGCCATCGCCCGCGCCCTGGCGAACAACCCCGCCGTGATCCTGGCCGACGAGCCCACGGGAAACCTGGACACCGCCACGGGCGAGCAGATCATGGATCTGCTCGGGCGCCTGCACCGGTCCGGCCGCACCGTGCTCATGGTCACGCACGAGAACGATGTGGCCGCGCACGCGGGCGGACGCGTGTGGCTGCGCGACGGACGGGTGGAACGGATCGACGGCGACGGGGGCGTGCCGCCATGCGCGTGAACGCCTTTCTGCGCAACCTGCGCCTCGGCGTCAAGGACCTCATGCTGCACAAGCTGAGGTCGTTCCTGACGACGCTGGGCGTGGTGTTCGGCACGGGCAGCGTCATCGCCATGCTGGCCATCGGGGAGGGGGCGAGCCAGAAGGCCCTCGAGGACATTCGACGGCTCGGCAGCAACAACATCATCATCCACGGCCAGAAGTCCGTGGCCGAGGTGAGCGCCGGCACGCGCCACGGCCATGCCAGCGTGTACGGCCTGACCTACGACGACGAGATGCGCATCCGCGAGCTCGGCCGGATGGTGAAGCGCACCGTGCCCGTGCGCCTGCTGCGGAAGGATGGGTGGCTGGGAGACCGGAAGACCGAGCTCCGTGTCGTGGGTACGACGCCCGACTGGTTCGACCTGGTGCCGCGCCCGATGGTCGCGGGGCGGATGCTGAAGGCCGCCGACGTCGACGGCGTGGCCGCCGTGTGCGTGCTGACCGAGCGCGGCGCCCGCGGCCTGCTGGCGAACGAGCACGCCGTGGGCGAGAAGATCCGGATTGGGGCGCATTACTTCGAGATCATCGGCATCGTGCAGAGCTCGGCGCCGGGCGGCGACATCCCGGCGCCCGACGAGGAGATCGACGCCTACATCCCGCTCAACGTGCTGCTCAAGCGGTATGGCGAGGTCAGTGTCCGCCGCCTGGAGAGCGGCAACGAGATTGAATGGGTGCAGCTCCATTCCATCCTGGTCGAGGCGGAATCCACCGACGACGTGGAGCCCCTCTCCGTGGCCGTGGAGGCCGTGCTGGAGCGATTCCACAAGAAGAAGGACTACAAGGTCCAGGTCCCGCTGGCCCTGCTGCGGCAGACCGAGTCCACCAAGCGCACCTTCAACATCGTGCTCGGATCGATCGCCGGCATCAGCCTCCTGGTGGGCGGCATCGGCATCATGAACATCATGCTGGCGTCGGTGACGGAACGGACACGCGAGATCGGGATCCGCCGGGCGATCGGCGCGCGCCGCCGGCAGATCATCGTGCAGTTCCTCATCGAGACCGTCGTGCTGTCGGGCCTGGGCGGAATCCTCGGCATCGCGGTCGGCGTGCTGATCCCCATGCTGGTCACCCAGGTCAGCGGCATGCCGACCCAGGTGCCGCTCTACAGCCTCGCCCTGTCGTTCGGGATCAGCGTCGGCATCGGCATCCTCTTCGGCCTCTACCCGGCGGTGCGCGCGGCCCGCCTCGACCCGATCGAGGCATTGAGGCATGAATGAGCGTGGGGGAGGGGAGCATCTCTTCTGAGGCGGATGGAGCGTTCGAGTTGAAGTTGGAGGCAGAGGGAGAGTCGGGGCCATGGGATCGAACAGGCGGCGGGGGAAGGAGAAGCCGGCGAGGCCGGACTGGGACACGTATTTCATCGATATCGCCCACGTCGTCGCCCGCCGGGGCAACTGCCGCCGCCGCCAGGTGGCGGCGCTCATCGTGGTCGACCGGCGCATCGTCTCCACCGGCTACAACGGCACGCCGCGCGGCGTGCCGAACTGCACCGACGGCGGCTGCCCCCGCTGCGCCGGCCCCGCGCGGTCGGGCGAGAACCTCGGCGACTGCATCTGCGCGCACGCCGAGGAGAACGCGATCGTGCAGGCGGCATACCACGGGATCGCCGTCCGCGGCGGAACGCTCTACTGCACCCTCAGCCCCTGCCTCATGTGCTGCAAGATGATTATCAACGCCGGCCTGGTTGAGGTCGTCTACGAACTCGAGTACCATTTCTCCGCGCAGGCGCGCCGCCTGCTGGAGACGGCGGGTGTTCGCGTGCGCAGGTTCAGGCGGTAGGCGTTTCGCCCGACGGGAAGGGAGACCATCATGGCCCGACAGACGGTGCAGAATGGACAGAAGGTGTGGACGATCACGGCGGAGGACGGCCTGACGCGGGCGAGCTTCGTGCCGGAGTTCGGCGGCCTCGGGTCGTCGATCACGATGCCGGACCGGGGGGCGGCGCGCGAGGTCCTGTTCCTCCATGACTTCTTCTGGGATCCGATCTATTCCAAGACCCGGGGGGGCTGGCCCTTTCTCTTTCCAGTGTGCGGACGCCTCGAACGCGACGGCGTCGAGGGGGCCTATCTCCACCGGGGCCAGGTCCGCCGGCTGCCGATCCACGGCTTCTCGCTCCGGGTGCCGTGGCAGGTGACGGAGGCCGACGCCGCAGACGTGCTGACGATGGTCCTGGAGGATGACGAGACGACCGGCGACGCCTATCCGTTCGCCTTCCGGGTGCGCCTGACCTACCGGGTCGCCCCGGGCGAACTCCGCGCCGAGATGACCATCGAGAATCGCGGCGACCTGGAGATGCCCTATTACGCGGGGTTTCACCCGTACTTCCTCACGCCCGCGCCCGATGACGGCAAGGAACGGGCGACCATCGAGGTGCCGTCGCGACGCACGTGGCTCTACAATGAACGGCTGACCGATATCCGCGGCACCGCGGGGCCCGTCCGGTATCCCCGGGGTCTCGGCGAGGCGGAGGTGAAGGAAGTGCTGAACGAAGTCGACGGGGATCGGCCGAGCCGCCTGACGCTTCCCGACGGGTACACGCTGTCGCTGAACGTTGCCGAGGCCTCCCATCCGGGCCTCTTCCCCTTCGTGCAGCTCTACACGATGCCCGACAAGCCGTTCTACTGCATCGAGCCGTGGATGGGCCATCCGAACTCGCTCAACACCGTCTACGGCTCGCGTCGCCTGCCCCCCGGCGGTCGCGACCGCGCCGTGCTGCGGCTTGCGGCGGAGAGGGCATAACGCTTCTTCAGGACCGCCCGTGACGCCCGGAACGGCGCTACGCTTCGCCCTTCCACCTCCGCGCGATGTCGGACACATCCGATCTCACGCACCCGCGGGCCTCGCCTCGATCCGCTCCCGAGAGCAGCAGATCGTCATATCGCGTCTCCGTGTGCCGGATATGAGCCAGGACGGCCAGGTGGACGGCCTCCTCGGCCAGGTCCTTCGCGGCCGCGCTCCGGCCGACGCGGCCGCTGTATTTCCGGCAGGCGTGCTCGGCGATCGTGCGCTCGCGATCGGGAGGGCACAGGGGATATAGATCCCGCACGCGCGCGGCAAACCGGCGAAGGTAGTCCTCGTCGAGCTCCTCGCGGCGAAGCAGCGCCTGCGCCCGTCGCCTTTCCCGTTGTCCGGCATCGGCTTCACATTCGCGCTCCGCCCGTTCGAGCGCTTCATTCTCAACCAGAAGTCCCTGGCGCTCACACCGCCCGCGAGTCCGACTCCACTTGAGTACGACGGCCGAAAGCCGAGAGTGCTTTCTGGCGCGCCGGGTCAGGGCGGCGTCCCCGGGCGGAAGGAACACGAGGTGATCCAGGTCCGCGCACGAAAGACAAAGGGCGCCCCTCTCCCCCTGGAGCACGATCCAGGCATGACGGCCGAGCTTCCGTCCGCACTCGTCGCACGTGGCCTCGCGCGACGCAATGAAGACCTTGAGGTCGTGCAGGAGCGTCATGGCGGTTCACGGCCGAGGCGCGGCTCCTGCGCCGAGGGCGCCGGACGCCGCGTCCGCTGTCTCCGGTTTCTTCGTGCCGTTCCCGAGCTGCTGCCGCAGCCAGCCGGGCCGGTTGGTCGTCAGCGAGTCGATGCCCAGATCCCGCAGTCGTCTGGCCGTCGGCTCGTCATCCACGGTCCATGCATGGACCTCCTTGCGAGCTCCGCGGAGGGCCTTCATAAACGGCTCATCCACGTTCGCCTTCGCCCTGCAATCGACGCCGTCGGCGCCGGTCTTCTCCAGGGTGGCGAGAACCTGTTCCACGGAGGGGCTGACGATCCCGGTTTCCTTGTCGGTCTTGAAATCGGTCAGCCAGAACGCCTTCAGGCGGGGGAGCCGTCGCTTTGTCTCCGCAATGACCGCGGTGGAGAAGGAGATGACGACGACCTGTTCGCCCCCCAGTTTGGACCTGGCAAGCGCCTTCTCAAGGGCGGGGAGTATCTCCGGCCCGCATTTGACCTCGATGAAGATTCTCCTGCCTTTCGGAACCGTGGCCAGGACCTCGTCGAGGGTGGGGATCCTGGTTCCCTTCCACTGCGGCCCCTTCCACGATCCCGCGTCGAGCTCGCGCAGTTCCGCGAGGGTCGCCTCTGCGAGCTTCAACGTCTTGCCCGCCGTTCGCTTGGCCGTATCGTCGTGCATGCAGACGATCTCTCCGTCCTTCGTCAGGTAGAAGTCGCCCTCGATGCCGTCGGCGCCCTGTTCCCAGGCGAGGGTGAAGGCCGCAAGCGTGTTCTCCGGCGCATCATACGAGGCGCCGCGGTGGGCGATGATCGCCGGGGTGGCGAAGGCGGTCACGGCGCAGAGAAGACATCCGGAAAGAAGAGCGATCGAAATGGGCTGGTTCATGATGAATCCAGTATCCGCCCGAGAAGGGACTGGGGTCAAGACTCTCGGCGTGCTCCGCACTGCGCCGAGACCCCGAAAACGCTGTGGATACACCATCGCGCCAATCGTCCGGCGCCCATGGCTGCGCTGCAGCCGTGCGCCGGCGGCAGAGCCTTCAGATCGCCCCCACGGGCGTGGGCGGGCCTTCATTTCCATTCAACAGCTTGTGTGGCGGGGATGCTCACTGCATCGGCCGGCCGTCGGCGAAACGGGCGGCGTAGGCCGACGGGTCCAGCGTTTCGAGCTCGTGTCCGAGCATCCGGTCGCCCTCGAACAGGAAGCGGCCCACGAAGCACCGCCCGGCCAGCATCTCCGGCATCCACACCCGGTCATCGGCCCACATGCGGTCGTAGGGCAGATCGGCGGGCGCGACCCACAAAGGCACCGCCTCCCCTGTCTCGCGCGGCTCGCCGATGCACGCCTCGGCCGTGAAGACGACGCCCTCTATGGAGAAGCCGTCGGTGAACTGAAACCGCAGGATCCCGCGTTCGATGACGCCGGTCGGTGTGACACAGACCTCCTCCTGGACCTCGCGGACGGCGGCCTCCGTGGCCGACTCGCCGGGCTCGATGCGCCCGCCGGGACCGTTGATCTTCCCCGCGCCGAGGCCGCGCTTCTTCTCGATCATGAGCAGGAGCCCGTCACGCCGGGCGAACAGAAGCGTCGCCCGTTCGACGGGCGTCCATCTCTCCCAATCGACATCCTCCAGGCACGCATAGGTTCGGGTCATGCCGCCGGACAGAACACCAGCGCGCGGGGGTTGTCAACATGACAAACGTTTTACAATCGATTGACCGGCGACTGACGACAAATCCGGGCCCGCGTGGTCTTATCACAGCGGACAACGGGGGAAGACCTCGTCCCGGCGGTGAACCCGCAGGAGGCATGTGATGAAGGCGTTCGTGTGGATGGGAATGGCGGCCGCGGCCCTGGGATGGGTGGCGGCGCCTGTCGCGCCCGCGGTGCGCACGACAGACCAGGTGGGATGCAGGGTCGAGCTGGACCGCGGCGTGCTCCCGGCCGGCGCCCCGCAGAGGGCGGTGGTGAAGGTGACGCTCGACGCCCCCGCCGCGCCCCGGCGCGGCGAACGGCCGCCGGTGAACCTGGCGCTGGTGCTCGACCGGTCGGGATCGATGTCCGGCGAGAAGATCGAGAAGGCGAAGGAGGCCGCCATTGCCGCGCTGCGGCGACTGGGCGCGGAAGATCTCTTCTCCCTCGTCATCTATGACCACGAGGTCGAGACCCTGGTCTCCGCGCGCAGCGCCGGCGAGACCGAGTACATCGAACCGCGCATCCGCGGCATCGCCTCGCGCGGGAACACGGCGCTGTTCGGCGGCGTGAGCCAGGGGGCGGCGGAAGTCCGCAAGAATGCCGGCAAGCGCTACATCAACCGCATCCTGCTGCTCTCCGACGGTCTCGCGAATGTCGGCCCCAGCCAGCCCGAGGATCTGGGCCGGCTCGGCGCGGCGCTGCAGAAGGAGGGGATCTCCGTCAGCACCATCGGGGTCGGCACCGACTATAACGAGGACCTCATGACCCGCCTGTCGCAGCAGAGCGACGGCAACTCGTACTTCGTCGAGACCAGCGCCGACCTGCCGCGGATCTTCGCGGCGGAACTGGGCGACGTGCTGAGCGTGGTGGCGAAGAAGGTGGTGATCGAGATCGTGTTCCCGGAGGGCGTCCGTCCCGTGCGGATCATCGGGCGCGACGGCCGACTCGCCGAGAAACGGGCGGAAATCCGGCTGAACCAGCTCTACGGCGGACAGGAGAAGTACGCGCTGATCGAGGTGGAGGTGGACCCCGGTCGCCCCCGTGACGTGCGCTGCGTGGCCGAGGCGCGCTGCACGTACGAGAACGCCGTGCACAATCGACAGGAGACCGCCTCCGGACGCGCGGAGGCGCGCTTCAGCGAGGACGAGGCCGTGGTCATCCAGTCCGCGAACGGCGAGGTGCAGCGGGAGTTGATGTACAACTGGATCGCCGAGGCCAAGGATCGCGCGGTCGATCTGGCCGATCAGGGAAAGAACGAGGCGGCGGCCAGGGAGCTTCGAGAGGTGGAACAGCGGGCTCGCCAACAGGCTGCCCGGTACAACGTCAACGACGAGAAGCTGGATAAGGACCTCGATGGCATGGCGGCCGCCGCTCCCTCGGTCAGCAAGGAGGGATTCGACAAGGCGGGCCGGAAGGCCTTCCGGACGGACAGCTACCAGGAGCGCAACCAACAGCAACAGCGCTGACGCGGAGCGGACGGCGGCCGGCGCCGCGCACGCGCCGGCCGCCGTTTCGCATTTCCGACCCGTCCCGGCCGTCCTAGAATGACGCTCCAGATGAACCGCCGACTGGTCACCCCGGTGCTCGGTTGGCTGCTGCTGATCGCGGCGGCGGCGGGCGTCGGCGTCTTCGCGTTGAACCTGGTCCGCCGCGAAGGGGCCCGCCTGGAGTCCGAGGCCCGCCTCACGGCGCAAGATCGCGCGCGGGTGCTGGCCGACGATCTCGTCCTCGCCGTGCGCGAGGTGCAGCAGGGACTGGAGGCGCAACTCGTGCGGCTGGATCCGGCGGGTGCGGTGCAGGCGTTACCCGGGTGGGTGGACGACAATCCGCTGGTGCGGAATGTCTTCGTATGGCGCGAGGCGGGCGCGCAGCTTCTGCTTCCCGATCCGACGTCGCCTCGAACCGGAGAAGAACGCCGGTTCATCCAGCGGTACGAGTCGCTGTTCAGCGGCCGCCGCGCCTGGACCGACGCGGCCGCACGTCCCGAATCCGTCGCGTCGGCCGCTCCAAAGCAGTCCTTCCAGATGGCGCGCGGCCAACTGATCGAGCTGGCCAACACGTCGCAGGTGCAGCAGGCGGGGCCGCTCGGGACCCAGCGGGCGGTTGAGAGCGGCTGGATCACCTGGTTCGCCGAGGACCAGCTTTTCCTGCTCGGTTGGACCCGCGCCGGCGGGAGGGTCTGGGGGGTGGAATTGGAGACGGCGGCCCTGCTCGCGGGCCTCGTGGCCGCCTTCCCGGCGGAACGCACCGAGGGCCGCACGTGGGCGATGCTGGATGGCGAGGACCGGGTGGTTCACCAGGTGGGTGCGATTGAGGTGCGCGGGACGGACGCGCCGCTGGCGGCCGCCAGCCTGGGGCCCGTGCTGCCGCATTGGCAGATCGCGCTGTTCAGGACGGCCCGGGACCTGACCCCGGCGGCGGCGAGGAACTACCGCCTGTATGCGCTGCTGCTCGTCGCCGTGCTCCTGGTGTCCATCATCGCGGGCGGCGGCCTGCTGATGGCCGAGGCGCGGCGCAGCGCCCGCGAGGCGCGGCAGAAGACGTCCTTCGTGTCCAACGTCTCCCACGAACTGAAGACGCCTCTCACCACGCTGCGCCTCTACGCGGAGATGCTCGCGGAGGGGAGGGTGCCGGACGAGGCGCGCCGTCGCCACTACCTCGACGTGATGGTCGCGGAGACCGCCCGGCTGACGCGCTTGGTGAACAACATGCTCGACTTCAGCCGGATCGAGCAGGGGCGCCGCACCTACGCCCTGGAGAACCTGGACCTGGCCGCGTGGCTGCCGGAGTTCGCCGACGCGCATCGCCCGCGCCTGGCGGAGGCGGGGCTGAAGCTGGAGACGACGATCGCGGGCGAGCCGGTCGTCGCGCGGGCGGATCGCGACGCGGTGGAACAGGCGGTGCTGAACCTGCTGGACAACGCCGCGAAATACGCGGCCGCGGGCGGGGAGGTGCGCGTGGCGCTGGGATCGCGGGATGGAAAGGCGACGCTGGACGTGCTCGACCGGGGGCCCGGTGTGCCGGTCCAGCTGCGGGAGAAGGTGTTCGAGAAGTTCTACCGCACGGACGATTCCCTCACCACCCGTGTTCCGGGCAGCGGCCTGGGGCTCAGCATTGCGCGCCGGCTGGCCCGCGACATGGGGGGCGATCTCGTCTGCCTTCCGCGCGAAGGGCAGGGGGGGTGTTTCCGCCTGACGCTGGCGCTGGCGGCGGGCGATTGAAATGAGAGAACGACTGCGATCGGGATTGCGAGGGGGACTGCGTGAGGTTTGGAGCTTGAGACTTGGGACTTCTCCCTGTGAGTGGGAGGTGAAGTCCGAGGTGGCGTGAGGCAGAGGGAGTGTGATGAGCGCGATTCGAATACTGGTGGCCGAGGATGATCCGCACATTCGCGAGGGGCTGATCGACACGCTGCTGGGGGAGGGCTACGACGCGGTCCCGGCGCGCGACGGCGAGGAGGCGATCGCGCTGTTCGGGCGGCGTCCCTTCGACCTCGTCCTGCTCGATCTGATGATGCCGGGCAAGAGCGGATACGACGTCTGTCGGGCGATCCGGCGCACCAACGCCCGGCTGCCGGTCATCATCCTCACGGCCAAGGGGGAGGAGATCGACAAGGTCGTGGGGTTCGAATTGGGCGCCGACGACTACATCACCAAGCCGTTCGGGGTCCGGGAACTGCTGGCCCGGATTGCCGCGGTGCTCAGGCGCAGCCGGGCCGAAGAGAGTCCGGCGGCCGACCCGGCGGCCCTGCCTGATGTCCTGGTCTTCGGCGCGGCGACGGTCGACCGGCGCAAGATGCGCGCGCAAATCGGTTCCCGCGTGTTCGACCTGAGCGTGCGCGAGGTGAAGCTGATCGAGTGCTTCCATGGACGGCCGGACGAGGTGCTGAGCCGCGATGAGCTGCTCAACCGCGTGTGGGGCATCGACTACCTCGGCACCACCCGAACGCTCGACCAGCACATCGCTCAACTCCGCAAGAAGATCGAACGCAAACCCGCGGCGCCGGAGCACCTGCTGACCGTGCACGGGGTGGGGTACCGCTATGTGCCCCCCTCCGCGATCGATCGGCGGAAACCCCGGTGATGTGCGCGGGCGCCGGACCGACGGACGCGGTCCGGCGGGGCGGGCCGCCCACGGGCACGGGGCCGCGGGCGGACATGCGCACGGGATCTGGCGCTGCCGTGGTGCCGCGAATCGGCCTGCGCGTACCGCCCGTCCGCCGGCACGAAAACTCTGCTTGCATCTTGGAGGTTGCCGGCCGATTCTTACGCCGAAAGGGCCATGTTCATGTCTGATCTTGTGTTCAGGTGTCCGCATTGTTCGCAAGACATCGAAGCGCCTGACTCGATGGCCGGAATGATCCTCAACTGCCCGTCGTGCGACGGTCTGTTGAAGGTGCCCGGCCGGGAGCAGTCGGACGAAGGCATGCTGGTCAATTTCGACTGTCCTCATTGCGGACAGAACATCGATGCGCCGGCGGCCGCCGTCGGGTTGGACCTCTCGTGCCCCCAATGCGGCCACCTGCTGGTCATACCGGCGCCCACGCCCGAACCGCGGGCCGGCGCGACGGAGCGGACGAGCGGGATCGAGGAGACCGGGGTCGAGCCCGTGGAGGAACAGAAGAAGGGGTCCACGGCCCGGATCGATCTTCCGCCGAGCAACGCCATGCCCCGCGCCGTCACCCGGCACATCACCATCAAACGCAGCGGCGAGGGCGGTTCGGGAACGCCCGCCGGTTTCGAGTCCGGCGGGAAGAAGCCCGGCGCTTTCGGACACTCCTGAAGCGGCGAGCCGCAGCCCAGTTCCGTACGGACAGAAGGCGCAAGGAGAACAGAGAAGGGGGTCTTTCGTTCCTTCACCATGCCGCGGAGTCCACCTGTGGCACGGAGGGAAGAGGCTCAGCTCTCTGCTTGCGGTGTCTCACAGCAAAGACGCTGCCGGCCGTCGCGCCATTTGACAATGGCCGGAGCGGTGCTACGTTCTGGCCAAACCCAGATAGAAAGGGATTAAAAATGAAGAAGTTGCAGATAGCGGTGGCCGTGGCGGTGGCGGCCTTGGTCGCCGGTTCGGCGTGGGCCGGATCTTGCGGAGGATGCGGGTGCGGCAAGGACAAGAAGGCCTCCGACAAAGACGGCGAGAAGGCCCAGAGCACTTCGATCATGGCCGCCTCGTGGGACGTCTGCGGCGGCGGCTGCGGAGGCGGTGGATGCGGCAAAGGGAAGGGCAGGGGCCAGCGCAACGGATCCTGCACCAACGACGCCCAGAAGGCGCAAAGCGCCTGACGCACGACGCACAGCGAGCGTTAGAGATTCAAGGGGCTCGAACACGGTTCGAGCCCTTTCTCTTTTCCGTCAGGACATGGGCGCAAGAACGCAGAGGCGTCCCGTCGAGAGAGGGCGCATGCCCTTTCTTGACAGTATGGTGATACGGGAATATGGTTCACCGTATGAAGACGACGTTGGATCTCCCGGAGGGTCTGGTTCTCGAAGCCAAGAAGTTGGCGGCCGAGGAGAGGCGGACGCTGAAGGCCCTGGTGGTCGAGGGTCTGAGCATGGTGTTGGCGCGTCCGGCTGCGGCGGAGCGGCCGCCGCGGAAGATACGGTGGGTCGTGGCGCGAGGCGGTGTTCCCCCGGAGACGTCGGATCGGACCGCCATGCACGCCTGGATGGAGCGCCACCGATGATTGTCGTCGATACGAATATCCTCATCTACGCCCATCGCGCGGGGGCGGCCGAGCACACGGCCGCGCGAGGCGCGATCGAGCGGGCCGCGTCGACGGGCGGAGGCTGGGGGATTGCGCAGCCCTCGATCTCCGAGTTCTGGAGCCACGTCACGCATCCGAAGTACCCGGGCGGACCGTCCACGCCCCGGCAGGCCGCGGACTTCCTCCGTGCGATGATGGAGGACGCGGGCGCTCGGATAATGACGCCCGGAACCAGGTTTCACGATCGGCTGCTCGCCCGGGCGAGGGATATGGGTGTCCGCGGTCCGAGGATCTTTGATCTTCAGATTGCCTTGGCGGCCCTGGATGGCGCGGCGAGCGAAATATGGACCCACGACCATGGGTTCCTGGCCGTGGAAGGGCTGAAGATCGTCGACCCGCTGTGACGGCCGTGCAGCGCGACCGCCCGACGGAGACGATCGCGGATACCGACCGCCAGATGAGCGCCGAGCACGGCGGGGGTGGCGATCGCACGGCAAGATGCTACACTCGCCCCTGAAGCGAGGTCCGGGTGCAACCTGACGCAGAGGGGGGAGAGGGCCGTGAGAGCAGTGAGAACGATGCGGCGGGCAGGCGGGCGGACGGCGGCGGGCGTCTGCGCGGGACTGGCGATCATGACGGCCGCGGCGGCCGCGGCGGATCCCCTGGAGGAAGGCTTCCTCAATCCTCCCCTCGATGCGCGCACGCGCTGCTTCTGGTGGTGGCTGAACGGGAACGTCACCCCGGAGGCCATCACCCGCGACCTCGAGGAGATGAAGGCCAAGGGATTCGGCGGCGGCATCGTCGTCGACGCGGGCGGTGCCGAGCAGCGTGGCAACCGGCAGGTCCCCGCCGGGCCGATGTACGGGACGCCGGCGTGGCGCGAGCTGTTCAAGCATGCCGTGAACGAGGCTGGCCGCCTGGGACTGGAACTCAGTCTGAACATCCAGAGCGGATGGAACCTCGGCGGCCCCGATGTGACGCCGGCGGAGGCGGCCAAACAGGTGGCGTGGTCCGAGACGCGCATCCACGGCCCCGCCGATTTCCGCGGGATCCTGCCCCAGCCGAGGACGCGCGACGGCTTCTACCGCGACATCGCGGTCCTCGCCCTGCCGATGACGGGCGCGGGGGGACCGCGCGTATCGATGGCGGCCGTCTCCGAGCAGCCGGCGCATCCGGCCGGCCACGCGGGCGACGGCGACCCGGAGACCTTCTGGGTGTCGGAGGGTTCGTCGCCGGGCGGGGGGCCTACGCCGCAGAAACCACTGTGGTTGCAGGCGGAACTGGACGCCCCGACGGCGGTGGGAGGCCTGGCGATGGTCGGCCGCAAAGGCTATGGGCCTCGCGAGGGCGAGGTGCAGGTGTCGTCGGACGGCCGGTCCTTCACCTCTGTCGCCACGTTCTCGCTGCGGGATGGCGAGGAGCTGAGGAGCGCCTTCCGCCGCGATGGCGTGAAGCTCGTGCGGCTGCGGGTGACCGCCGCCTACGACCGCGGCGAGGCCGTCGCTTCGTCGCGCAATGTGCAGGTCGCCGAGATGACCGTGCTCCATCCGGAGGGCCAGCCCCTCGGCGGCAGCCTCGGCCCCCGCCCGATCCAGCAGCTCGACCTCAAATCCGGTTTCCACGAGCTCGGCGGATCCGCGCCCGACTGCCGGCCGCTCCTGTTCGACGAGCCGGGCCGGCTCGGCGAGGAGGACGCCCGCCTCGCGCAGGTCCTGGATCTGACGAAAGCGATGAGCCCCGCGGGCGAGCTGGTGTGGAAGGCGCCCGCGGGCGAGTGGCGGGTGCTGCGGTTCGGCTGCACGCCGACCGGCGCGCGGGTGTCGACCTCCAGCGGCGACTGGCAGGGCGCGGTGCTGGATTACATGAGCCGCGAGGTCCTCGATGCCTACTGGAAACGCCACGTGCAGCCGCTGCTCGATGACGTCGCTCCGCACTGCGGAAAGGCCCTTCGCTATGTCCACACCGACAGTTGGGAGTGCGGCGGGATGAACTGGACGCCGGGCTTCGAGCGGTACTTCCGCGAGCGCCGCGGCTATGACCCCCTGCCATGGCTGCCGGTCATCGCAGGACGCATCGTCGAGAGCCGCGAGGCGTCCAACGCCTTCCTCGCGGACTTCCGCAAGACCATCGCCGACGCCGTCGCCGACCATCACTACGGGCGGTTCGCGGAACTCGCGCGCGAGCGGCGGCTCGGCATCCACCCCGAGTCCGCCGGCCCGCACGCCGGTCCGCTCGACGGACTGAAGAATTACGGCCGCAGTGAGCTGATGCTGAGCGAGTCGTGGGTGCCGTCGCCCCACCGCCCGAAGCCGGAGAACCGGTTCTTCGTCAAACAGGCCGCCTCCGCCGCGCACATCTACGGACGGCGGTTGGTCGGCGCGGAGATGTTCACTTCCATCGGGCCGCACTGGGACGACGTGCTGGGCGCGGCCCACCGCCCGACGTTCGACCACGAGATCTGCGACGGCCTCAATCTCGCCTTCGTCCACACCTTCACCTGCTCGCCGCGCGAGCAGGGCCTGCCGGGGCAGGAGTATTTCGCCGGCACGCATTTCAATCCCCAGGTGACCTGGTGGGAGGCGGCGGGCGCCTTCGTCGCCTACCTCAACCGCAATCACTTCCTGGCGCAGGCCAGCGGCCGGTTCGTCGCCGACGCGCTTTACTACTATGGCGATCACGTCCCCAACATCGCGCGACGCAAGGCCGACGATCCCGCGAAGGCGCTCCCCGGTTTCGACTACGACGTGATCAACGAGGAGCTGTTGTTGTCGAAGCTGAGCGTGAGCGAGGGCCGCCTCGCGCTGCCCGGCGGGCATCCGTACAGGATTCTCGTTCTGCCCGACCACCGGGTTCTTTCCCTGGCCGCGCTGCGCAAGATCGGCGCGCTGGTGGAGGCCGGGGCGACCGTGCTGGGACCGCGGCCGCTTCGCGCGGTCAGCCTGGAGGGTGGCCCGGAGGCCGCCGCCGAGTTCGGTCGCCTGGCCGGACGGCTGTGGGGTACGTCGACGGCGACGTCGGGCCTGCTCTCGGTGAAGTCGGGGCGGATTGTGTGGGGCGACACGGCCCGGGCGGTGCTCCTGCGCGACGGCCTTGCGCCCGACTTCGAGGCGGACGGGGCGGACGAGGGCGAACCGTGGGATTACATCCACTATGAGGCTGCGACCGCCGACTGCTACTTCGTGTGGAATCCCGAGCCGCGGGAGCGGACGGCGCAGTGCCGGTTCCGCGTGAAGGGGCGCCAGCCGGAGCTCTGGGACTGCGTGGAGGGTGCGCATCGCGACGCGGCGGCCTATGTGATTTCCGGGGACCGGACGACGGTGCCGCTGACGCTTCCGGCCTTCGGAAGCCTCTGGGTGGTTTTCCGGCGCCCCGCCGCGGCGCCGTCCGCCCAGGGCAGCAACGCGACCGCGTGGAGACCCGTCGTCGAGATCGCCGGCCCCTGGGACGTCGCGTTCGATCGGAAGTGGGGCGGCCCGCCCTCCGTGCGGTTCGACCAGCTCGTGAGCTGGACCGACCGGTCGGAGGACGGCCTGCGGGTCTATTCGGGCAAAGCCACCTACCGCACCACCTTCAACCTCCCGGCCCAATCGTCAATCGACAATCGCCAATCGGCAATGTGGCTGTCCCTCGGCCGGGTCGAGGACGTCGGCCTCGCCCGCGTGCGTCTCAACGGCCGGGATGTCGGCGTCGCGTGGTGCGCGCCGTACGAGGTGGACATCACCGCCGCCGCGCAGCCCACGGGGAACCGGTTGGAAATCGAGGTCTGGAACTCGTGGCGGAACCGGCTGATCGCCGACCGTGACCGCCCGGAGGATCAGCGCCTTACCCGGACGAACATCCGCGTGGCCCCCGAATGGAAGCCGCGGCCGTCGGGACTCCTCGGACCGGTGCGGTTGCTGACGCCCGCGACAGCCGCCGCCACGTCCCGATGAACCTGCATCGTCCCCAGCAGCGGTACGTCTTCCGACCGGCCAGGTACTCGCCGTTCTGGGCGCCGGTATTGGTCGCCCTCGGCCGCTTCGTGCTGCGGCGGAAGTTCAACGTGCAGTCGAAGACCGTCGAGGGCATGGAACCGGTGGTCGCGCTGCACCGCGCGGGGCATTCCCTGCTCATTGCCCCCAACCACGCGGATCACGCGGATCCCCCGGTGCTGCTTTCGGTCGGACGCCGGCACGGAATGGCTTTCCATTTCATGGCGGCGCGCGATCCGTTTGAGATGGGCGCCCTGCGCGCCTGGGCCATGCAACGGGTGGGCGCGTTTTCGGTCGACCGGGAAGGGGCGGATCTCGCGGCCGTCAAGGCGGCGCTGCAGATCCTGAAGGAGGGCCGGTACCCGCTGGTGATCTTCCCGGAGGGCGAGATCTGGCATCACCATGAAGTGCTCGATGTGCTCAACGAAGGCGTCGCCACGATCGCGCTGAGGGCGTCCGCGTCGATGCCGGACGGTCGGCGTTGCCATATCGTGCCGACGGCCCTGCGGTACACCTGCGACCCCTCGGTTGAACAGGGCTTCTCCGAGCGGCTGGCCGCGCTGGAGCGGCACATCTGGTGGAAGCCCCGCCCGGATCTGCCGGTCGTCGACCGGATCTACCGGCTCGGGCGCGGTTTGCTGGCGATCAAGGAGGAGGAACACCTTGGGCATGCCCAGGTCGAGAGCCTCCACCAACGCATCGCCAGCCTGCAGGTGGGACTGGTCGCGCAGGTCGAAGCGCGGATCGGCGCCGCGCCCGCCGGACGCAGCGTCCCGGAACGGGTCAAGACCGCGCGTCACCGCATCCGGCAGCGCCTCCTCGACGAGGCCGCCCCGCCGGGGCCGGAGGAGACCGCCTCCCTCTACGAAGACCTCGACCGGCTCTTTCTCGTCGTCCAGCTCTACAGCTACCCCGCGCCCTACGCCGGCGCGCAGCCGACCGTCGACCGCATCGCCGAAACGATTTTCAAACTGGAGGAGGACGTCTTCGGCGAGGGCCATCACCCGTCGCCGCGGTCGGTCCGCGTGCGATTCGCCGAACCGATCGACGTCGCGCGTTTCATGGAAGATCGCGGACTCGATGCGAAAACCGCCGTCCCCATCCTCACGCGCGCGCTCGCCGACGCCATCCGGGACGCGATGTGAGGCGCTCCGCACCGGATTGACCGTTCCCCGAGAGGCGCAGGTGTACGGGGAGCGGGTGGACGGGAGTGGAAGCATGGAGTGGCTCGGGCCGTTGGGTTGCGGCTTGCCGCCTCAGGCGAACGGATTGACCACACGGACGCCACCGAAATTGCGGCCGGCCGACAGGTCCTCCGACAGCACCACGGCGCATTCCAGCAACCGCGCCGCCTCGATGATGGCGGCGTCCCAGTAGGAGATCTGCCATCGCGCCTTCGCCGCGAAAGCCGCCTCCATCAACTGCACGGTGGTCTCCTGGATCGGGAAACGCCGCCATTTCTCCGTGAAAGCGACGGCCTCCTTGTGGCTGAGGGCATCGCGCCGCGATGGGCGCGTCGCTTGGACGTAGAACTCCTGGAGGACCTGGACCGATAGAGCGAGATCAGCGGCGTCGAGGAGCGCCGCCGCGATGCCGGCCTTGCGGGCCTCATCGGGATGCGCGCTGACGCTGTAGAGGAGAATATTGGTGTCAACGAAGCGCATGACGGCGGTGCGCCTCCTCGCGGTTCGTGCGGTCGGATGCCCGGAACGCCGGCCGGCGCGATTGCAGCCGCATGCGCAGTTCACGTTCCTCGCGCCGCAGGCGTTCGAACTCGGTCTCTTCCCCCGCGAACTCGACCAGCATCTCCTTCACCAGCGCGGAGACCGATGTGCGGAGCTCCGCCGCCCGGATTCGCGATCTGTGGTAAACATCATCATCCACAGAAACTGTGATGTTTTTCATGCCATCACAGTATCGCCGCATGTCCGGCAGTGTCAAGACGGGCGATGAGCGGCCAGAGCCGTTGGGTTGTGGCTTGCCGCCTTGGGGCCGCGCGGCCCGTGCGGGAGGGCATAGGGCGGGTCTATGGGGGATCTGCCGCAGAAGAACGCAGAGCGCGCAAAGGGGAAGGCCCTTTGTGTTCTCTGCGTTCCCTGCATTCTCTCGCGGCCATTACAGTCCCAACCCCTGCTGCCCGGGCTCGGGCGGCGCTTTGGGCAGGTCCCCTATTTGGAGCGAGCGGCGCCCTCGTCGCCATGCAATCCGTCCAACCTGGCATCCTGTGCTATTTCTTCGGCTGGTAATCCACCACCAGCACCTTGTCGAGGTGCGGCCCCAGGAGGGCGCCGAATGCCTTGTGCGCGGGGTGGGGGAGGTAGGCGTCGCGGCTGGCGGCGTCGGGGAAGGTGACGAAGAAGCAGTGCGTGAAACCCTGTGCCAAACCCTCGGGCGAGACGTTCGTGCCCCACTCGAACCCGGCGACCGACGGGACCTTGGACGGCAGGGCGGCGAAGGCAGCCTCGATCTCCTTCACCTTCTCCGGCGCGGTGCCGTCCTTGAACTTGAACAGCACCACGTGCCGCACCGTGTCGGGACTCTGCATGCCGCATCCTCCGCCCTTCCCGCCTCCGCACGCGCAGCCGTTCGATGTGCGGTTGATCGCTATGCAGCCGGACGTGCATAACATCGCGGCGACCATCGCAATTCCCATGCTCTTCATCACACGCATCGTACCCTCCGGGTTGCTGCCATCCTATCCGGTAGCGCCCGGAGATTGGAATCCGAATTCGACGAAGCGCGCATCGTCCGCGATCGCTTCCCGGCAGCCCTCGGCCCGCATGATCTCGAACGAGACGCAGTCGGTGAGGCATCCCTGCCGAGCCGCCGGTCTGAAGCACCCTCCGCCTTCGGCAATCCGCTTGATGGACACCGATGGCGGCGGTATTGTCCCCTGATTCTTCTCAGGAGCGACTCATGAAAGATGCATCGCGTGCTTTTCTGGAACGGTTGATCGCGGCCATCAGCCCCTCGGGGTACGAGGAGGAGGCCGCCCGCGTATGGCAGGAGGAGGCGCGCTCGTTCGCCGACCGCGTCCACCACGACGTGCACGGCAACAGCCACGCGGTCGTGAATCCCGGCGGCTCGCCGCGGATCATGTTCGCCGGCCACTACGACGAGATCGGATTCCTCGTCGCGCACATCGACGACAACGGCTTCCTGTGGATCCAGCCGGTCGGCGGGTGGGATCCGCAGATCCCCCAGGGCCACCGCGTGCTCATCCGCGGCCGCAAGGGACGGGTGCCGGGGGTGATCGGCAAGATGCCCGTGCACCTGATCAAGCAGGAGGAACGCGACAAGGTCACGAAGCTCGACCGGCTGTGGGTGGACATCGGGGTGAAGAACCGCAAGCAGGCGGAGAAGCTCGTGGCGGTGGGCGATCCGCTCGTCCTTGACCACCAGATGGCCGCGCTCCAGGGCGACATCCTGGTCGGCCGAGGTTTCGACAACCGCATCGGCGCGTACATCGTCCTCGAGGCCGCGCGCGCGCTGTCGCGGATGAAGATCCGGGCCGAGATCCATGCCGTGGCGACGGTGCAGGAGGAGATCGGCATTCGCGGCGCCCGCACGGCGGCCTTCGGCATCGATCCGCAGATCGGCATCGCGACCGACGTGACCTTCGCCACCGACTACCCCTCGATGGATGAGGCGGTGCGCCGCTTCGGCAAGATCAAGCTGGGCGGCGGGCCCGTGATCACCCGCGGTCCCAACGTCCATCCGCGCCTGTTCGACTTCATGGTCGAGACGGCGGAGAAGAAGAAGATCGCCTACCAGGTCGAGGCGCAGGGCGGGCCGACCGGCACCGACGCGAACCTGATGCAGGTCAACCGCGCCGGGGTGGTTACCGCGCTGGTCAGCGTCCCCAACCGCTACATGCACAGCTCGTGCGAGCTGATCGACACGACCGACGTGGCGGGCGTGATCCGGCTGATGGCCGAGACCTCCGCGCGCATCGGACCCGACACGACCTTCGCGATCCTCTAGCCGGGCGATGCCATGCACGAGGCGGCGGGCTTCTTCGTCAGCGTCGGACTGAAGTTCTTCTTTCTCCTGACGCCGTTCTTCGCGCTGTCGGTGTTCCTGACCCTGACCGAGGGCATGAGCGGGGCCGAGCGCCGGGGCGTGGCGGTGCGATCGACGGTCGCGGTGCTCATCGCGTGCTTCGTGGTCTTCTTCTTCGGCAAGTGGGTGTTCCTGCTCTTCGGCATCACGCTCGATTCCTTCCGCGTGGGCGCGGGCGCGCTGCTCTTCGTGTCGGCGCTGCAGCTGGCGCAGGGGCGGACCGCGGTGCCGCAGGCGAGGAGCGGGAGCGATCCGGCGGTGGTGCCCCTGGCCATCCCCGTGCTGGTCGGGCCGGCGGTGGCGGGCACCATCCTCGTCATGGCGGCGGAGTGTCACACCCTGGGGCAGAAAGGGCTGGCCCTCGCCGCGCTCTTCGCCGCATCGGCCGCAAATGGCCTGATTCTCTACCTGGGCGCCGACATCGAGAAGCGGCTCGGGCCGGCTGTCCTGGCCGTGCTGTCCAAGCTCGCCGGCCTGATCCTCGCCGCCTTCGCCTCCCAGATCGTCTTCGCCGGCGCGAAGAACCTGCTCGGCGCGGGACCGTGAGCGGGGAGTCTCGCGCGCGCCGAGCCTTCGAAGGGCCAGTATGTCACGGGCCATCCTGCCCGGCGACACCGCCCGCGGACTTCTCCATCGTACCGCGGATGATCTTGCCCGCGAGTCCGTGCACGGGGTCCCTCGCTCGCGCGCAGGATTGCGCGCGGTACGGGAAGGAGGCAATACTGGCCGCATGAAGACCCTCTGCTTGCGCCGCCTCGGCCGAACAGATCCCGCGTTTCATCTGCGCCGGACTTCACTGGCCATGACGGTGGGCTTCGCGTTTGGGCTGACGGCCGTTGGGGTCTGCGGGGCGGAGGAGGGCGCGGCGACGAATGCGCTCGCGGGAGGCGAATTCCGCTGGCGGTGCGGGCCGCCGGTCCTGTCGGCGCGCGACGTCGGCGGCGACACATGCCACTCGGCGAAGGACCCCTCGATCGTGCGTCACAACGGACGGTGGCACCTCTTCCTCACCGTGCGCGGTGTCCACCGCTCGCACACGATCCAGTATCTGTCGTTCGAGGATTGGAGGGACGCCGCCGGCGCGCCCCGGACCGTGTTGCCGATGCACCCCGGTTACTTCTGCGCGCCCCAGGTGTTCTTCTTCACGCCCGCGCGGAAGTGGTATCTCCTGTGCCAGGCATCGGACGAGTCGTGGGAACCGAAGTACCAGCCGGCGTTCTCGACCTCCGACGATCTCTCGAAACCGGCGGCATGGACGCCGCTCACGCCTCTCGTCGGGCGCAAGCCCGCGGCGCTGAAGGGATGGCTCGACTTCTGGGTGATCTGCGATGAAACGAAAGCCCACCTGTTTTTCACCTCGAACGACGGCCGGATGTGGCGGATGGAGACCCGTCTTCAGTCCTTTCCCGGCGGCTGGTCGGAGCCGGTCGTCGCGCTGCAGGGCGACCTCTTCGAGGCGAGCCACACCTACCGGCTCAAGGGACGCGCGGAGTACCTGACGATTGTCGAGGCCCAGAGCGGGCATGGCTGGCGGTACCAGAAGGCCTATCTCGCCGACCGTCTCGACGGGCCGTGGCGGCCCCTCGCCGCGGAGCGCGATCGGGCGTTCGCCTCGATGACGAACGTGAAGCAGACCGGTGACCGCTGGACGGACTCGGTCAGCCATGGCGAGATGCTGCGGGCCGGCGTCGATGAGAAGCTGGTGGTCGATCCCGCCGACCTGCGGTTCCTGTTCCAGGGCGTGCTGGATCGCGATCGCGCGGGGAAACCGTACGGCGAGATCCCGTGGCGGCTGGGGCTGCTGGAATCCGTGCGCTAGCGCCTTCTCGAACGTCACGCACGGCGGTTGAATTCGGTGCTTTGCTTCGGGACGGCGGAAGCGGTATAGAAGCGATTCGGTGTCGCAGATTCGGGAGTTCGCGGAGCGGCCGCCGTGGCGGCCGGGGAAACAGGAAGGAGACGAGCATGTCGAAGTCGATTGAGCGAGCCTACAGACTGGCGAGCGAGCGGTATGCGGCGGCGGGCGTCGATGCCGAGGCGGCCCTGCGAAAGCTGGCCAGGGTTTCCATCTCCATCCACTGCTGGCAGGGCGATGACGTTGGCGGATTCGAGAGCCTCGGCGAGGGGCTGGGCGGCGGCCTGGCGGTGACGGGCAACTACCCCGGCAAGGCCCGCACCCCCGGGGAGCTGCGCGCCGACTTCGAGAAGGCGATGTTCCTCATCCCCGGCCGGCACCGCTTCAACCTGCACGCCCTGTACGCCGAAATGGGCGGCAAGCGGGTCGACCGTGACGCCCTCAGCATCGACCAGTTCAGGAACTGGGTCGCCTGGGCAAAGAAGCTCAGGATCGGCCTGGATTTCAACCCGACGTACTTCTCCCACCCGAAGGCGGCGGACGGCCTGACGCTGTCGCACCCGAACAAGGGCATCCGCACGTTCTGGATCGAACACGGCATCCGCTGCCGCGAGATCGCCGCGGAGTTCGGCAAGGCGCTCGGCACGCCGGCGCTGACGAACCTGTGGATCCCCGACGGGATGAAGGACACGCCGGCCGACCGCAAGGCCCCGCGGTTGCGCCTGGAGGAGGCGCTGGACGCCGTCTACGAGAAACCGATCAGCAAGAAGCACAACGTCGATTCCGTCG
Source organism: uncultured Verrucomicrobiota bacterium (assembly GCA_964610105.1). Classification (GTDB taxonomy): domain Bacteria; phylum Verrucomicrobiota; class Kiritimatiellia; order PWTM01; family PWTM01; genus CAZSUU01. The sequence goes on from CAZSUU010000009.1 coordinate 100,921, forward strand.
AACCCAAGCTCTTCGGCATCGGCAGCGAGAGCTACGTCGTCGGCTCGCACGAGTTCTACCTCGGCTACACCGTCAGCCGCCAGATCCTGCTCTGCCTCGACGCGGGCCACTACCACCCGACCGAAGGGATCGCCGACAAGATCAGCGCCGCGCTGCAGTTCCTGCCCGAGATCGCGCTGCATGTCAGCCGCGGCGTGCGGTGGGACAGCGACCACGTGGTGACGCTGACCGATGACCTTCAGGCCATCGGCCAGGAGCTCGTGTGGGGCGATTTCCTCGGCCGCACGCACATCGGCCTGGACTACTTCGACGCCAGCATCAACCGCATCGCGGCGTGGGTCATCGGCACGCGCAACATGCTCAAGGCGCTGCTCCTGGCGATGCTCGCGCCGATCGCGCGGCTGCGCGCCGTGGAGCTCGCGGGCGACCACACCTCGCGCCTCGCGCTGCAGGAGGAGGCCCGGACGCTCCCGTTCGCCGCGGTGTGGGATTACTACTGCGAGACGAAGGGCGTGCCCGTGGGCGAGGCCTGGCTGGCCGAGGTGAAGCAGTACGAGAAGGACGTCCTGTCCCTCCGCAAGTAAGGAGCCTCCATGGACCCTGTTGCACAAGCGGCGGGCAATCCCGCCATCGGGACGCTGATCTTCGTGCTCGGCGGCCTGGCCGGGGCGGTCTTCTACCTTCCTTTCAAGAAGGTGAAGAGCTGGGCGTGGGAGAGCTACTGGCTCGTCTACGCGGTGTTCGGGCTGGTGATCGTGCCGTGGGCGCTGGCGTTGAGCACCTCGCCGAACCTGTTCGCGGTGCTCCGGCAGTCGCCGGTCAGGACGCTCGCCTACTGCTGCGCGTGCGGCGCGATGTGGGGATTCGGCGGCCTGACGTGGGGCCTGATGATCCGCTACCTGGGCGTGGGCCTGGGCCTGGCCCTCGGGTGCGGATTGTGCTCGGCCACGGGCACCCTGATTCCTCCGATCCTCCAGGGCAACATGGCCAAGCTGGCGGGCACGCCCTCGGCCAACGCCTCGCTGGTGGGCGTGCTGGTGTCGCTGGCGGGCATCGTGCTGGTCGGCATGGCCGGCATGTCGAAGGAGAACGAGTTGCCCGAGGAGGCGAAGAAGAAGGCCGTGGCGGAGTACAACTTCAAGAAGGGTATTCTGGTCGCCCTCTTCTCCGGCATCATGAGCGCCGGCATGAGCTTCGGCCTGCAGGGCGGGCCGATCACCGAGTTCAAGGCGGAACACGGATCCGAGACCCGCATCCTGAAGGCCGACGCCGGCCAGCCGCCGGCGGAGCTCGCCGGCGCGAAGGGCGTCTTCTTCGACCACAACGCCAAGCTCTGGGTGGCCCCCGCCTCGGCGGAGGGGGAGAAGCCGACCGCCAAGGCGTGGCGCGGCATGCCCATCCTGGTGGTGGTGCTGTTCGGCGGCTTCCTGGTGAACTTCATCTGGTGCCTGATCCTGAACGCGAAGAACAAGAGCGGGGGCGATTACACCAAGGCCGGCGTTCCCCTCGCCGCGAACATTCTCTTCGCCGGCCTGGCGGGCGCGATCTGGTGCTCGCAGTTCATCTGCTTCAAGACCGGCGAGCCCGCCATGGGGGACAAGGGCTACATCGGGTGGGCGGTGCTCATGGCCAGCGCCATCCTGTTCAGCACGCTGCTGGGGATCTACCTGGGCGAATGGAAGGGAACCAGCGGGCGGACCCGCGGACTGCTCGCGTCCGGCCTGGCGCTGCTGGTGCTCACCGCCGTCATCACCGGCTACAGCGGCTATCTTGGGACGAGAGGAACCCCCGCCCCGGCCGCGCCCGCCGCGGAGAAGCCCGCGCAGACCTGATCGAGCGCCGGTTCACTGCCCCGCTTTGATCGCGTCCCAGGCCTTGATGAACTTGGCGACGTCCTCGCCGAGGTCGAGGTTGATCTCGCCGCGCTTGCGGACCTCGTCGGGCAGCACGATGGCCGGATTGGTGCGCGTCTTCTCGTCGAGCAGCGCGTAGCCGTCCTTGTTCGGGCAGAGGTACTGCGTGAAGCCCGTGTTCTCCGCCGACACGGCCGGGTCGAGCAGGAAATCGATGAACTTGTGGGCGAGGTCGAGCTGCCGGGCGCCCGTCGGGATGACGATGCAGTCGCAGGTCATGACGAAGCCCTCTTTCGGCAGGTAGATGCCGATGTCCGGGTCCTCCGCCTGCACCTGGAGCAGGTCGCCCACGTAGCCGTGCACCAGCAGGAACTCGCTCGAGGCGAGCCCGGTCTTGTACTGCTCGTTCTCGAACTTCGCCAGGTTCTTCTTCCATCGCTGCACGATCTCCACCGCCTTGGCCAGCTCGGCGTCGTTGGTCGTGTTGGCGCTGTAGCCGACAAAGAGCAGGGCCCCGGCCAGCGTTTCCCGCATGTCGTTGAGCATCGTCATGCGGCCGGCGAGGTCGGCCCGGTCGAACATGGACCAGGACTCGACCAGGTCCTTGACCTTGCTCTTGCGGTAGCCCACGCCGGTGTACGAGATGGTGTAGGGCACGCTGTACTCCGCCCCGACGTCCTTCGTGACCTCCTGCGCCCACGGATCGATGTGCGCCAGGTTGGGCAGCTTCGTGTGGTCGAGTTTCTCCAGCATGTCCTGCTTCACCATCACCTGGAGCATGTAGCTGCTGGGGAACGCGACGTCGTAGCCGGTCGCCCCCGCCTTCAGCTTGGCGTACATCGCCTCGTTGGAGTCGTAGGTGTCGAGGACGATCTTGCAGCCGTTCTCCTTCTCGAAGCGCTGCATCAGTTCGGGCTTGATGTAGTCGATCCAGTTGTACACGTGAAGCACGGGCACGGACCGGGCACATCCGCCGGCCGACAGGAGAACGCCGGTTCCCAGGCCAGCCAGACCGAGTGTCGAGAGGACCACACGGAACACCTTCTTCATCGTCGCCCTTCCTTTCCGGCGCAGACGCGCGCTCCCGTGATTGTGCCGCCTGTCCTCCGGCGCGCAAGAAAAACCTCACGCCCTCCCCGTGTCCGTGTCGCGCGTCCGCCCCTTCCGCCCCTGCTCAGATGCCCCCCAGGACGGCGGCAAACCGCTTCTGTCGGAGGGGAGCGGTGTTCACCGCGCCGGAGGGGACGAGTTTTCGCACGTCGGCGATCCGATCCTGCGGGCTGGGGTGCGTCTTCATGAAGCCGAGGCCGCCCGGCTTCCAGCGCTGCTGCATCTGGCCCAGCATGTCGGCGAGGGCGTTCGGATCGTAGCCGGTCCTCTGCAGGATGCGCACGGCGGCGGCATCGGCCTCGCGCTCGGCCGCGCGCCCGTAGCCCTTGTTGATGAGCGTCTGGGTGACGTCGCCGATCGAGCCCTCGAAGGCCTTCGTGGCCTCGGACAACTCCTGGCCGCCGAGGCTCTTGCCGGCCTCGACCAGCGCCGTCGTCCACGCGCCCGTCACGCGGCTCTTCTGGATCGCCTTCAGGCCGTGCTGGTGCTGGACGTGGCCGATCTCGTGCGCCAGGACGGCGGCCACCGCGTCTTCCGTGCGGCAGCACCGCAGCAGGCCGCGGGTGACGACGATCAGTCCGCCCGGCGCGGCGAAGGCGTTGATCTCCTCGCTGTCCAGCGCCATGAAGTGATAGCCGCCGTAGGTCTCGGGCCGGTCGGAGGCCAGCGCGAGCGCCTGTCCGAGGTTGTTCAGGTAGTCGTTGATCGTCGCGGCGTCGTACGGCCGGTAGCTCTGCAGCACGGTGGCCATCACCGCGCGCCCGATGTAATACTCGTTCTGGGGCGTGAGCTTCTCCAGGGCCGTGCCGACCGCTCCGGCGGTGCGGATGAGCGACTGTCCCTGTTCCTCGGTGATCGTGCCGGTGGCGACGCCGACCACCGCGCCCAGCTCGCCGGCCTTCTTGAGGGTCTCGCATCCCGTGAGATGGAGGGCGGCCATTCCGACGGCGAACGACATCGCGCACGCCGCGACGCGAGGGAGGAGGCGGGACTTCATTTCGCACCTCCCGCCGGCGGCGTCACGCCACCGGCCTTCAGGAACTCGCCGGCCCGCTCGGGCGACACCTTGAACCGCTCCATCCGGTCCACCCAGGTGAAGTCGATGTTGCGGTTCTTGGACTTGAAGTCCTTCTCGACCTGTTCGGTGAAGCCCTTCGCCGCCAACGAGACCTCGTTCGCCGAGGCGCCCGCCTGGACGTTGGAATCGCCGGCCTTCAGGGCAATGCGCTGTTTCGTCAGGGCCGATTCGTGGATCCAGCCCGTCTGCCCCGCCGGCGACCGCACCTGTTTCCACGCCCCCTGGGTCGCCACGATCTCGACCACGGCGCCGTAGTCCACCGCGGCGACGGGTTTTCCGAGGAAGTTCGGCGCCGCCCGCAGCTGGCCGTTGCGGACCTGCACGCTCATCTGGGCCGCCCCGGCCGCGCCGGCGAGCGCCATCATCGCCGCGAGCACCGCGATCGCCCGACTTCGAATCTTCATATGTCCCCCTTCGCGGGCATTGTCATGCGCGCTTACATCTGTGTACCCTAGATACTCCGAATGCCGCTCGAAATCAACAGCCGGATGTCCGCGGCGGCGGTCGCTGCCGTGCTCGCGGCGGGGTGCATGACCGACCGGCCGTCCGCCGTCCCGGCGGGGCTCGCCGGCCGCCCGCCGCCGGTCGCCATGACGGTGGTCACCACCGCCTACTGCCCGTGCGGCGAGTGCTGCGGCTGGCACCGGAACTGCCTCGGCATCCCGGTCCTCGACGGTACGGGCCTCATGGGCCGGCGCAAGGCGGTCGGGCAGACCGCCAGCGGCGCGATGGCCCGTCCGGGCACGATGGCCGCCGACACCTCGGTGTTCCCCTTCGGAACGATCATCCATGTGCCCGGATACGGGTATGGAAGGGTGGAGGACCGCGGAGCGGACATCAAGGGCCGGAGGCTCGATCTCTTCTACCGCCGGCACAGCGATGCCCTGCGCTGGGGCCGCCGCACCCTGACCGTGCAGGTCTGGTTCCCGCCTCCGGCCGCGGACTAGCGCCCCGGCGTCCATTCCGTGCCCTCCCGCATCGCTTCTCTCCCGCCGCATGGGTCCGCCTCCGACTCCATCTCCATTCCATCCCCTCACACCCTCCGCCTCAGCCTGCGCCGCCTCTCATTCCATCCGACGCGCCGGCCGGCCATTCTATTCACGATGTCCGAAGACCACCGCGCCAGGTCGTGAGCCGATGCCCTCCTCGACGGTGACGGGCGAACGAAAGGGCAAGGATCGCCCTCCCATACCGATACCGACCCCGACCGTGTTGCCGATCCCGTCACTCGCTCCAGTCGCCAACAGGAGACGCGGGCAGGATTGCCCGCGGTACGGGGGTGCAGCAAATCAGTGCCGCGCGCAATCCTGCGCGCGATCAGTCCGGCGGCGCGTCAGGGATGCCGCGCCCCGCGGTCGGCTCGATGCGCGGGCGCGTTGTGCGGATCGGTGTCGGGGTTCTCGACGGACCGACCGGACTAGTTCGCCGCCGGATGCATGGGCTGCGACAGGGCTGTCTGCGGCTGCCGCGTTGGAGGGAGTATGCCGATGCGGCGCAGGATGAGACCGATCCAGTCGGCCGACTCCGGACTGAGGTAGACGGTCTCTCCGCCTATGAAGTCGTGGTATCCCCTGAGCGACAGCCGCACCCGTTGGCCTCGGAAGGCGGCCTGCCGGCCGGCCAGGTCCGCCATATAGGCGATCACGTGGATCTCGGGGTTGGCGTCGTCGACCACCGCCCTGGCGGTCGGCAGGGAACGGCGGTTGGCGCTTCGAACGTCGACATGCGCGCCCATCGGCAGCTTGCCGGCCTGGCTCTCGCTGAGATAGGCGGTGATGCGCCGGGGTTTGGCGTCCACCACCCGGAGGATGGGGATTCCGGCGGGCACGACATCTCCGACCTTGAAGGTGATCATCGACACGACGCCGTCCTTCGGGGCCCGCAGCCTGTAGGCTTCGAGAAGGAGAACGGCCTGATTCTCGGCCTCCCGGAGTCTCTCCCCCACGGCGTCCTCGTTGAGCCGTCGGCGGATGGCCATGGAGAGGGACTCGCCCTCCTTGATCCCCAGCCACGTCATGATGGTGTCGTAGTCGTTCCGGGCGGTGTCGAGCTGGCGCTTCAGCATGGCGATGCGCCTGGGATACTCCTCCACCGCCTTCTCCAGGTTGGCGAGGGTGGACAGCAGCTCCGTTCGGAAGGTCTCGTCGGCGAGCCCCTCGCGGCGCATCAGATCGCGCCGCGCCTGTTCCTTCTTCATGGCCTCGAACTCGGCTTCTTCGCGCCGCCATTCCTGTTCGCAGGTGGCGACTTCCGCCTCGAGGTCGGCGATGGCGTCCTGGCGCTGGCTCACGGCCTGCAGCATGTCCTGGTGCGTGTCGCCGAAGGCCGACCCGATGCGGATCGTGTCGATGATGTCCGCCGTGACGCCGTGTTCGACCAGGGCGGTGTTCATCTCGACCAGCAGGTCTCCCGCCCGGACATCCTGCCCTTCCTTCACGTGAATGGCCTTGATCTGGGCCGTCTCCACGGGCCCGATGTTGACGGTTTCCGCCTCCACCATGCCGCGAAGCTGCTCGGAGTAGAGGTTGTCCGGGTTCTTCAGGTAGAGCCAGACGGCGAGCACGCACAGTCCGGTCCACACGAGCCACGTCCAGCGCTCGCCCCAGCGCCGCAGACTGGCGTGCGCGTGAGCCCTGTGACGAACCAGGTTCTTTCCATTCGGGGCCGCATTCATCGAGAGCCATCTCCCACCGACATCCGGCATGGCGCTGCCCGCCGCGATCGGCGACACGGAGGCACAACCGGGATTGCCCACGTACATTTGTACACCGCCGACATTGCCGGGAGATGACCGCGGAGTTATCAGTTGGTCACGCGGGACGGTCCGTGGGCTCGCGAGGCGGGGCATCGGGCATATCCGGTGGAGTCGCCGGCGCGGGCGCCTCTTCCGTCGCGCCGGAGGCCTGGCGGGGCAGACGGACCGTGAAGGCGCTTCCCGTGCCGGGCGCGCTGCGCACGTCGATCGTTCCTCCGTGGGCGCTGATCACCGCCCTGGCCAGGCACAGTCCGAGTCCGCTGCCCTGATCGTCGCGCGCCGCACCCGCCCGGTAGAAACGGTCGAAAATGCGCGGCAGATCCGATTCCGCTATCCCGCCGCCCGTATCCTCCACCTCCACCTCGATCGCATCGCGGGCCTCCCGACAGGAAAGGCGAATTCGGCCGCTCTCGGGCGTGTGGCGGATGGCGTTGTCGACGAGGTTGGAGAGCACGCGCTCGATCGACGATCGATCGCCCGGCACGACGAGAGACCCCGGCCCAACGTCCACGGCCATGGTCAACCCCTTGTCCTCCAGCAGCGTCTCGAAGGCCTCGCGCGTCCTGTGAACCAGGGCGCCCATATCGACCGGCTCCCGGGCCGCGAGCCCCCGTCCCGCTTCGAGGCGGGCGATCTGCAGCATGCTGTTGACGACATGGATGAGGCGATCGCATTCCTCGACCACGATCGCGGCGCTCTCCGGCGCGCTCGCGCCGTCGGACGGCGAGCTCAGCAGGCGTTCGGCCTCGCCGCGGATCCGCGTGAGGGGCGTCCGCAACTCGTGGGCGATGTCGTCGGTGACGTGGCGGAGTTCCTTCAGCAGGGTGTCGATGCGGTCGAGCATGTGGTTGAACGACTCCGCCAGGTCCCGGATCTCGTCGCTCTCCCGGCTGATCGGCACGCGCCGGCTGAGATCGCCGCGGGCGATATCGGCGGCGACTTCCCGCACGGCCCCCACCCGCCGCAGCGCGCGCGACACGACCAGGCCGGCGACCAGCGCCCCGACGAGGAGGCTGAGCGAGAGGCCGAACGCCAGAAGGCGACGCCCCGTGCGCGCCGTGCGATCGAGATCGCCCATCATCCATGCGAGGTGCACGGACCGGCCGCTCTGGTCGGCCGCATAGACGGAGCGGATGGACCGGCCATCCGCCCGGATCGTATCGAAGTGCGAGGCCGCGGAGAGCCGGGAATGGGGAGGCGGCGGCGGGAAACGCACGGATTCCCACGCCGGGGAATCGGAGGAGGCGACGACGCGCCCTTGCGGGTCGAGCAGGCGGAGCAGGATCCTCTCCGGGCCGTGGTGGCGGGCCACCCGTTCCATGTCCGCGCGGAGAATCTGCGCCTTCCGCCGGCTGGCGAGGTCGAGCAGCCGCGAGGCTTCGGATTGGAGAAGACCGTCCACATGCTCGATGGCGGCTCTTCCGAGTTGGCGATCGAGCAGGAGGAAGACGGCGGCCAGTCCGACACCCGACGCGACGACGTACGATGCGACGAGGCGAAACCGGAACGATCGGTGCAGGCCCTTCATCACGGTTTGAGCATGTAGCCGGCGCCGCGGATGGTATGGAGCAGGGGACGCTCGCCCGGGCCGTCCACCTTGCCGCGCAGCCGCGACATGCGGCTCTCGACGATGTTCGTGCGCGGATCGAAGTTGTACGCCCAGACGTGCTCGATGATCATGGTCCGGGTGACGATCCTCCCCGCGTTGCGCACCAGGTATTCGAGCAGCGCGTATTCGCGAGGCTGCAGCTCGATCGCCCGGCCCTGCCGCCTGACGTCGCGGGTCAGGAGGTCGATCTCCAGATCGCCGGCCACCAGCCGTGTGCTCCCGGGCTGGCCGTCCGCGCGGCGGATGAGCGCATGGATCCGCCAGAGCAGCTCGGTGAAGGAAAACGGTTTCGCGAGGTAGTCGTCCCCCCCGCATTGAAGGCCCTCGACCTTCTCTTCCACCGATCCCCTGGCGCTGAGGATGAGGACAGGGGTCGTCACGCCGGCCTTGCGCATGGCCTTGAGGATCGACAGCCCGTCGATGCCCGGCAGCATGAGGTCGAGCACCACGGCATCGTACTCTTCGTTCAGGGCGTGGAACCGGCCGTTCTCTCCATCGGCGACGTGGTTGACCGAGAAGCCGGCCTCGCGCAGACCCCGGGCGACGAATTCGGCGGTCCGCCGATCATCCTCGATGAGCAAGATACGCATCGCCGATCTCCCCCGCCGCGCCTCCGCCGCTCCGCCTGCCCCGCGGCCATTGGCGCGGCTCCCTCGCATCATACCGGTGTCCGCCGACGGTGGCAACCCGCAGGGCGGGACTCGCGCGGCGGATCCTGCCCCTTGCGCGGCCGACCCGGAAGCCGGCCCGCGGAGGGGTGTCCGAAATGTCACGGCGCGGCAATCTTGCGGCAATCTCCGCCCGGTAGATTGCTTTCAGCCGCCGGCCGAACGTCGGAGGCAGGCGTGCGGGAACGCGACCGATGATTTCGAATGCGGAGACATCTATTCGCCCCCGGGGGCGAACGGGGCGGGACGCGGGATGGATCGCGGCAGCCGTGTTGGCCGCGGGGTCCGTCTGCGGTTGCCATTCGACCCGCGTCCCCGAAGGCCTGATCGCGGTCAGCCCGTATCCCGACCGCGACGTCCTGGCCGGCGCGGTGACGAATGAGGCGCGGCCGATGGAGCTGTCGGAGGCGGTGGCGTACGCCCTTTCGACCAGTCCCAGGATCAGCGCCCTGCGGGCCTCAGTCCACCGCGCGGCGGGCAACGCGGCGGAGGCGACGACGCCGAAGTCGCCCGAGTTCCGCTTCGGCTTCGGGCGCGAGGACGAGGACACACGGGGATGGGGGCGGGAGACGGAGACGGGGAGCAGCCTCCGGACCGGCTCCGAGACCGACTTCGCGCGGGAGACCGGCACCGAGACGGGGAGATTCGAGCGACGGCAGTGGGGATGGCTGGAGGAGACGTCGACCCGCGAGCGCGACACCGTCACGGACACGCAGGGCGCCCAGACTTCGCGGAAGAGTTCTCGGTACACCAGTTCGGCCTACACCACGGACACCGGCGACCAGTCGGAGGACAACCTGCAGCTTCGGTTCCGCTACTATCCGCCCAACCCGTGGCTCCTCGCGGCCGCCGGCGGCGCCGCCCGCGCCGTTCGCTGGATGACCCAGGCGGAGATGGTGGAGGAGGAGCACACGCTCATCTGTGACGCCGTGGAGGCCGCCGTTCAGATCGCGTACGGGCAGCGCATCCTGCGCGTTCGCGAGGCGTTCGCGAAGTCGTGCCGCGCCCTCCACGACGACGTGCGACGGGCCGCGGAGGAGGGGAACCTCCCCCGGACGGAATTCCTGGATGCCCGCCTGCGGCTGGCCTCCGCCGAGGCGGAACGGGAACAGGCGGCGGACCGCCTCGCGACCTGGCGGCAGAGATTCCGCGCCTCCACCGGCGTGGATCCCGAGCGCGTGACACTGCACACGGTGGAACCGGGGGCGGTCTTTCCGATGAAGGCCGCCGAGGACGCCGCGGGGGTATCCGCCCTCGCCCCGGGGCTGGCCCGCCAGCGTCCGGACATGCTGGCGGCCTACTGGAACCGGCTCCGGCACGAACAGGAATGGCGGGAGGCGCGGGCCGCCGGATACCCGTGGTTCGACTATGTCGAGGTGTCCTACAGCCGGTGGGACGTGCTGGATCACCGGCAGCGAACGGTGGAGAAATCGCGGCAGGAGACCGGCGTGACGTCGCAGAGCGCCACGCAGTCGCAATCCCGCCGTGAGACGCAGGAGGAGCGGACCAGCAATGGGGAGGTCGAGACGGGCACGAGCGAAAGCACGTCGTGGCAGACGGGGTCGAGCAGCGGAACCGAATACGAGACGGGAACGGGTTTCTCCACGGAATCCTCCTCCGGCAGCTCCGACGGCGACGAGTGGTGGGTGGGGGTCTCGGTGGAGATCCCCATCTTCGAATGGATGTCCCGCCAGAAGGGGGAACGCTACCGCGCCCTGGTCGAGGCGAGAAGGGGATACGAGGTCGGACTCGCCCGGGCCGAGCGGGAAATCCGCATGGCCGGCCAGGTGCTGCGGAAGTCCCTCGCGGAGTACGGCACGGTCCGACGCTCGTTCGAGGAGGACCGGCGGGAGATCGAGCGATTGGCGGAGACGTCGGAGACGATGGGCCTGGCGGGCCGGCTGGAGGCCCTCCGCCTCAGGGAGCGGAGCACGGAGATCGCGATCCTCGCCCTCGGCCGTGCCATGGGCGTGGCCCTGGACGAGCTTCACCTCTGCCGGGTGACCGGATTGGCGCCGGGCCAGCCGATGCCGCCGGTCGCGGCGGCGGAGGGGCGCGACGGGGATGGGAAGGTGGCCGGTCCGCGATAGCGGCGGGGCCTGCGAACCCGCCGCCCTGCCGGCCCGTCGCGCGCTTGCCGCGATGCCGCGGTTTGTTCGCGCCCGCGTCGATCTGCCCTTGCCGCTTCTCCCGCCGGCGACTATAAGTTCCGCGGCGGACGGAGCACCGGATGGCGGTACGATTGGGCTACATCGCGGCGGGAATGGCGGGCATGCTGGCGCTCAGCGCGCTGATGCTCTCCCGGTGCTCCAACCGCCCCTACCGCCCCGGCGAGGCCGAGTCCTCCACGATCTTCACGATCCTCGACACCCCGCCGACGAAGCTCGACCCGGCGACCTCCTACTACGTCCACGAGGCGCTGGTGATCGACAACATCTACGAGCCGCCGCTGGACTACCACTACCTGAAGCGGCCCTACCAGTTGGTCCCGCTGACCGCGACGGAGATGCCGGTGGCGAAGTACTTCGACCGCGAGGGCCGACCCGCCGGACCCGATCTGCCGGACGATCAACTCGGCCGGGTCGAGTACACCGTGCGCATCCGGCCCGGCATCCTCTACCACGATCACCCGTGCTTCGCCACGAACGCGCAGGGCGAACCGCTCTACCGCAACCTCACCGCCCGCGACCTGCGTCGCATCCGGACCGTGCACGACTTCCCGGTCAAGGGCACGCGGGAGGCGACGGCCGAGGACTACGTCCGGGGCGTGCGCCGGCTGGCCGATCCGCGTCTCGTGGTGAATGTCGTCGCCACCTTCCGCCGTTCGCTGCTCGGCTACGAGGAGTATGCGCAGGCGTTGGAGAAGCACGTCGAGGCGGAGCGCGCGCGCCGCAGGGCGGAGGGGGGGGGAGGATACCTCGCCTCCGCGGACGAGAAGGCGCGGCCGATCCGGGTGGACTACCTCGCCTTTGCCTGTCCCGGCATCGAAGCGGTGGACCGCTACACGTTCAAGGTCGCGCTCAAACGCCGCTACCCGCAGATCCTCTATTGGATGGCCATGCACTTCTTCGCGCCCATCCCCCAGGAGGCGCTGGATTTCTACGCGCAGGGCGTGCTGGAGGAGCGCCAGCTCACGCTCAACGAGTGGCCGGTGTCGACCGGCGCGTTCTACCTGCAGGAGTACCGGCCCCACCAGCGGGTGATCCTCGCGCGCAACCCGCGCTTCCGGGGCGAACCGTATCCGTCGGAGGGCGAGCCGGCCGATCGGGAAAACGGTTTCCTTGAAGATGCCGGGAAGCCGATTCCCTTTCTCGATCGAGTCGTGTTCACCCTTGAGAAGGAGACCATCCCGCCGTGGAACAAGTTCCTCCAGGGCTACTACGACTACAACGCCATCACCCCCGAGGCGTTTGACCGGACCGTCAACCTGTCGCATGCGGGCGAACCGTCACTGTCCGACGACATGGCGCGCCGGGGCATCCGGATGTTCAGCGACATCCCGACCCGGTTCTACTACCTCGGTTTCAACATGCGCGACCCCGTGGTGGGCGGTTTCGCCGGGGAGCGACGGAAGCTGCGGCGGGCGATTTCGATCGCCCTCGACTACACCGAGTTTCTCGACATCTTCCTCAACGGCCAGGGCATCGCGGCCCAGGGGCCGCTGCCGCCCGGCATGTTCGGCGCGCGCACCGGGGAGGAGGGCGTGAATCCGTACACGGACGCATGGGACCCGCGGAGAAAGCGGGCGGTTCGGAAGCCGCTCGGCGAGGCGAAGAGGCTGCTCTCCGAGGCGGGCTATTCCGAGGGCCGCGGGCCGGACGGACGGCCCCTGACGCTCTACCTGGACCACGCGCAGAGCGGCAGCCCCATCTTCGTCTCCTACTTCGGCTGGTTGCGGGCGCGCATGGCGATGCTGGGCATCCGGCTTGAAGAGCGCGGGACGGAGCTGAAGCGGTTTCGCGAGAAGCTCGACGCCGGCGCGGCTCAGTTGTTCATGACGGGCTGGTACGCCGACTACCCGGACGCGGAGAACTTCCTCTTTCTCTTCTACGGCCCCAATGCGCGCGCCGACGGCGGGGGCGGGGAAAACAGCGTCAACTACAAGAGCCCCGAATACGACCGCCTCTTCGCCCGCGTGGAGGGCATGGAGAACGGGCCGGAGCGGCAGGCGGTCATCGACGAGATGGTCGAGATCCTGCGCCGCGACGCGCCGGCCTGCTGGGGCTACCACCCCCGCTTCTACACCCTCAAACACGAGTGGTACCACAACGCCAAGGCGAATTACATGAGCTCGAACCTGATGAAGTACCGGCGCATCGACGCGGCCTTGCGGGTGCAGCGCCAGCGGGAGTGGAACCGCCCGCGAACGGGGCCGGTGCTGGCGTTGGAGGCGCTGTTCCTCTGCGCCCTGCTGCCGGTCATCGCACGATGGCAGAAGCGCGAGAAGGAGGCCGCCTGATGCTCGCGTACCTCCTGCGCCGCCTCGCCTACGCCGTGCCGATCCTGATCGGGGTGAACCTCCTCACCTTCGCGCTGTTCTTCTTCGTCAATTCGCCCGACGACATGGCGCGGACGATCCTCAACGACCGCAACGTCAGCCGCGAGATGATCGAGCAGTGGAAGCGCGAGCACGGCTACCATCTGCCACGGTTCATCAACCCGCAGGCCCCGGGCGTTCGAAAGGCGACCGAGACCATCTTCTGGCAGAAGAGCATGCCGCTGTTCCGGATGGAGTTCGGCACGTCCGACACGGACAACTCGTTCATCGGCCGCGAGATCCTCGATCGCATGTGGCCGTCGCTCAATATCACGCTGCCCATGTTCTTCCTCTCGCTGGCGATCGATCTGTTCCTGGCCATGATCGTCGCGTTCTACCGGGGGAGCTACATCGACCTCGCCGGCCTGATCCTGTGCGTCGTCCTGATGTCCGTCTCCATCCTCTACTACATCATCGTCGGTCAGTTCCTCTTCGCGCGCGAGCTGCGGTTGTTCCCCTTCTCCGGCTACGACACGGGGTGGCACAGCCTCAAATTCGTGCTCATGCCGATCGTGATCGGCATCCTGGCGGGCCTGGGGGGGGCTGTGCGCTACGATCGCACCGTGTTCCTCGAGGAGATCAACAAGGACTACATCCGCACCGCCCGCGCCAAGGGGCTGGGGGAGGGCACGGTGCTCTTCAAGCACGCGCTGAAGAACGCCATGATCCCCATCCTGACCTCCGTCATCGTCACCATCCCCTTCCTCATCACTGGGAACCTGCTGCTCGAGAACTTCTTCAGCATCCCCGGCCTGGGAAGCTATCTCATCGACTCGATCGCGAAACAGGACTTCGCCGTCGTGCGGTCGATGGTCTACCTCGGCTCGCTGCTGTATATCTTCGCCCTGATCCTGGTGGACCTGTCGTACACGCTGGTGGACCCGCGGGTGAGGCTGGGATGAGGAATTGCCGATGGCCGATGGCCGATGGCCGATTGCCGATTGGCGATTGAGCGCCTGGAGTTTGAGACTTGAAGCTTGAGGCTTGAGATTGCGGAATGGACACTGGGGCCATATTGAAAGACCTCTGGCACAACTGGTACTTCCAGGACGCCCTCGTGCTGCTGCTGGCGATCGGGTGCGGGTGGGTGGCCGTGCAGCTGCGCCGCCGGGCCTACTGGCGGCTGGCCTTCCGCGAGATCCGCCAGCGGCGGCTGGCGGTGTGGTCGTTCTGGATCATTGTCGTCTATTCCGCGGTCGCCCTCTGCGACAGCGTGGGCTGGCATCCGCCGCTTCGGGACGCGACCGGCGCGCCCCTGCGCGATCCCGCGGGGAAGGTGCTGCACGACCCCGCCGGCCTCTCGCTCCTGGACTGGGTGTGCGCGCCCCTGCGGGCCGCGAAGGAGAAGACGTACTCGGCGCCGATGGCCGGCCGCCAGTTCACCTCGGAGTTCGTGCTGGACCAGGAGGGGAAGGTGGTCAAAGACCACCCGCCGCTCAAGCACGCCGGCCGGCACGTCTTCGGGACCGACAAGATCGGCGAGGACGTGCTGTACCAGGCGCTGAAGGGGGTGCGGACCGGCATCATCCTCGGTGTCGTCACGACCCTGCTCGTCATCCCCTTCGCCATCTTCTTCGGTGTCGTCGCCGGCTACTTCGGCGGATGGGTCGACGACGTCATCCAGTTCGTCTACACCGTGCTCGCCTCGATCCCCAACATCCTGCTCATCGCGGCGTTCATCATGGCGTTTGACCGCGGGCTGCCGCAGTTGTGCATCATCATGGGCATCACCTCGTGGACGGGCCTGTGCCGCGTGCTGCGCGGCGAGACGCTGAAACTGCGCGAGATGGAGTACGTCCAGTCGGCCGAGGCGATGGGCGTGCCGCCGTGGCGCATCATCCGGCGGCATCTCGTCCCGAACGTGATGCACCTGGTGGTGATCACGATGGTGCTCGGCTTCTCCGGGCGCGTACTGGCCGAGGCGGCCCTGACGTACATCGGCGTGGGCGTGGGCGTGGACACGTACTCGTGGGGCCGGATGATCAACGACGCGCGCATGGAGCTGGCGCGCGACCCGATCGTGTGGTGGAAACTGGCGGCGTCGTTCGTGTTCATGATCGGCCTCGTGCTGCCGGCGAACATCTTCGGCGACGCGGTCCGCGACGCGCTGGACCCGCGGCTCAGAACCCGATGACCCGGAAACTCCAAACAACAGACATCGAACAGAACCGAGACGCAAAACCCAACCTGTGAACACCGAACACTGAACACTGAACACTGAACACCGAACACCGAACACTGAACACTGAACACTGAACTCCGAATTCTGAACTCCACGGCCGCCCCCGATGCCCCCAACCCCTCCACGACAGTCCCCCCTCCTCGAGATCCGTGACCTCAAGGCCTACTTCCGGACCGGGGCGGGCGTGGCGCGCGCCGTGGACGGGGTGACGTTCTCGATCCGGGCGGGCGAGACGTTCGCGCTTGTGGGCGAGTCGGGCTCCGGCAAGTCCGTCACCGCCCTCTCGATCCTGCGCCTGCTGCCGGCGCCCGCGGGCTACATCGCCGGCGGCGCGGTCGTCTTCGACGGCCGCGACCTCGCGCACCTGTCGTCGGCGGAGATGCGCTCGATCCGCGGGAACCGGATCTCGATGATCTTCCAGGAGCCGATGACGGCGCTGAATCCCGTGTTCACCGTCGGCGACCAGATCATGGAGGTGCTGCGCCTGCACCAGGGCATGGATAAGCCGTCGGCGCGCGCGCGGGCGATCGAACTGCTCACCCGCGTGGGCATCCCCGATCCGGCGCGCCGGGTGGACGAGTATCCGCACCAGCTCTCCGGCGGCATGCGGCAGCGCGTGATGATCGCGATGGCGGTGGGGTGCCGGCCGGCCCTGCTCATCGCCGACGAGCCGACCACCGCGCTCGATGTCACCGTCCAGGCCCAGGTGTTCGCCCTGCTCAAGGGCCTGGTGCGGGAACAGGGGACCTCGGTGCTGTTGATCACGCACGACATGGGCATCGTCTACGAGAACGCGGACCGAGTGGCCGTGATGTATGCCGGCCGCATCGTGGAGGAAGCCGCGCGGGAGCGTCTTTTCGCGGCGCCTTCCCATCCCTACACGCAGCTGCTCATGCGCTCGATGCCCTCGCGCGGCGTGCGCGGACGCCGGCTGGCGACGATCGAAGGGATGGTCCCGCCCCCGACGGAGTGGCCGGCCGGGTGCCGGTTCGTCAACCGGTGTCCGGTGGCCATGGACCGCTGCCGCGAGGCGCTCCCGCCGGATCTCGCGGCCGGTCCCGGCCACCGTGCGGCGTGCTGGCTGATCGAACGGGCGGGGGGCGCGGTCACGCTGGCCCGCGATCTGCCGCCGGCCCCCGCCAGCGTGCGCGATGCGGCCTCGCCGCGGCTGCAGATCCGCGGCCTCAAGGTCCACTTCCCGATCCGCAAGGGCGTCCTTCAGCGGGCCATCGGCCACGTGTATGCCGTGGACGGCGTCGATCTGGATGTCTTCAAGGGCGAGACGCTGGCGCTGGTCGGCGAATCCGGGTGCGGCAAGACCACGGTCGGCAAGGGCATCGTGCGGCTCGTCGACGTGACCGCCGGGTCGATGCGGTTCCACGGCGCGGAGATGACGCGCCTTTCGCGCGGGGCGCTGCAGCCGTTCCGGCGGAGGATCCAGGTGGTGTTCCAGGACCCGCAGTCGAGCCTCAATCCGCGGATGATGATCGGGGAGGCGATCCGCGAGGGCATGGAGGTTCACGGCATCGGCGCGACCGAGGAGGAGCGCGAGGAGCGGGTGGTGCGGCTGATGGAGAAGGTCGGCCTGCGGCCCGAGATGGCGGGGCGCTATCCGCACGAATTCTCCGGCGGGCAGCGGCAGCGCATCGGCCTCGCCCGCGCCCTGGCGGTCGAGGCGGAGCTGATCATCTGCGACGAGGCGACCAGCTCGCTCGACGTCTCCGTGCAGGCCCAGGTGCTCAACCTGCTCAAGGACCTGCAGGCCGAGATGCAGCTCTCGTACCTGCTGATCACGCACGACATGAGCGTCGTGCAGTACCTGGCCGACCGGGTGTCGGTGATGTACCTGGGGCGGATCGTGGAGGAGGGGACCACCGCGGAAGTGCTCGGCGAGGCGCGGCATCCCTACACGCAGGCGCTGTTGTCGGCCGTGCCGAAGATCGACGAGGCCGGCCGCAAACGGATCATCCTGGAGGGCGACGTGCCGTCGCCGATCCGCCCGCCGCCCGGCTGCCACTTCCACCCCCGCTGCCCGCACGCCATGCCCGTTTGCCGCGAGCGCTACCCGGAGCGCACCGGTTTCACCGATACCCACTGCGCATGCTGCTGGCTCCACCGCCCTGGCGCGTAATCCCCCCTCCCGCATCCCCGGCCCCGCCCCGCGACTCCGGCATGAACCGGGAGCGCACGGAGGCGCACGAGAAGGTAACAGACTCCCTGGCGGCCCTATGCGCTCCCCGTCTCCTTTCGTTCACAGCGGAGTCGAACTGCGGTTCGCCGCCTTAGACATTCAGTCCGCTGGTCAGATCGAACACGGCCAGGAGCATGCTGATGGCGACGAAGCCGACCACGACGGCGACGGTGACGATGAGCAGCGGTTCGAGGATGGTGATGAAGAGCTTCACGTGCCGGTCGCGCTCGTTCTCGTAGCGGCGGGCGATGTGGCCGAGGGCGCCGACCATGTCGCCGGTGCGCTCGCCGACCGCCAGCATGTCCGTGAGCATGGTCGGGAAGATCTTGCCCGCGGCCAGCGGGCCGGAAATCGACGAACCGTCGGTCACCCGGTCCCTCGCCTCGTGGATCTCGCCGGCGATCACCCGGTTGCCGATGGTCTGTTCCACGATGGACAGCGCCGTCAGCACCGGCACCCCGTTGCCGAGCAGCGAGCCGAGGGTCCGCGCGAAGTGGGCGTAGGCGTTGGAGCTGATGATCAGCTTGGCGACCGGGAGGCGGAGCTGGGCGCGGTGCCACCAGTTGCGGCCGGCTTCGCTCTGCAGCCACCGGCGCAGCATGATCGTCACGGCGATCGTCAGCCCGAGCAGCACCAGCCCGCGGATGCCGGTCAGCCACTCGCTCAGGCCGATCAGCATGCGCGTCGGGAGGGGCAGGGTGCTGCCGAGTTCCGCGAACATCTTGGCGAAGCGGGGGATGACGTAGACCATGATGAAGATCATCGTCAGGAATCCGATGATGAGCACGATCGTCGGATAGGCCAGGGCGGTCATCACCCGCTCGCGCGCATCCTGCATGCGTTCGAAATGCTCGGCGAGCCGCTGCAGGGTCTCCGAAAGGCTGCCCGCCGCCTCGCCGGCGCGGACCATGCTGATGTACAGGGGGGGGAAGGTGTGGGATCGCGCCCCGAGGGCCTCCGAGAGGCTCTTGCCCTGGACGATCTCGTCGCGCAGCTCGGTCGTCAGGCGCACGGCGGGCCCCGCGGCCGCCCCGCGGTGGCTCAACGTGTGCAGCGCGTCGCCCAGCGTCATGCCCGAGGCCAGCAGGTCGCTCAGCTCGCGGGTGAAGGTGAGCAGCTCGCGCGTGCTGAACCGCGGCACGTCGTCCCGGCGGAAGCTCAGGCGGAAACGCGCGCCCGCGCGCGCCTTTGCCGGGGCGGGCGCGGCCGTCGCCGACTCCACGACGGACACGGGCACGCAGTCCATCCGCTCGATCTTCGAGAGCGCCCCGCGCCGGTCCGGGGCCTCGATCGTCCCTTCGACCTTCTGTCCCGCGCGGGAGCGGGCGGTGTAGCGGTAGGAGGGCATGGCCTCAGCCTTCCGAGAGGGCCTCGTCCTCCTCGGACACGCGGAGGACCTCCTCCACCGTGGTCACCCCCGTCAGGACCTTGGTCCAGCCGTCGTCGCGCAGCGTGCGCATGCCGTGCCGCAGCGCCTCGGACTTGATCTGGTTGGACGAGCAGCGGGAGATGATCAGGGGGCGGATATGGTCGGTGATGACGATGATCTCGTAGATGCCCGTCCGGCCGCGGAAACCGGTCCCCCGGCACTCGTCGCAGCCGACGGGTTCGTGGATCGTGCCCTCCGCCAGCCGGTCGAGCGGGAATCCCACGCGCTCCAGGAACGACCGGTCCATGGCCGCCGGGCGCTTGCACTTCTGGCACAGCCGGCGCACGAGCCGCTGGGCGACGAGACCCTCGACCGAGGAGGCGACGAGGAAGGGTTCGATGCCCATGTCCAGGAGGCGGGTCACCGCCCCGGCCGCGTCGTTCGTGTGCAGGGTGCTGAACACCAGGTGGCCGGTGAGGGCCGCGCGGATGGCGATCTCCGCCGTCTCCTTGTCGCGGATCTCGCCGACCATGATCACGTCGGGGTCCTGGCGCAGGATGTGGCGCAGCCCGACGGCGAAGGTCATGCCGATCTCCGGCTTCACCTGCACCTGGTTCACGCCGGCCATCTGGTATTCGATCGGGTCCTCGACCGTGATGATCCGGAGGTCGATGGTGTTGATCGTGTGCATCCACGCGTAGAGCGAGGTGGACTTGCCCGACCCGGTGGGCCCCGTGACCAGCAGGATGCCGTGGGGCTTGTTGATCAGCGCCGTCAGGATCTCGGCGTCGCGGGACGCCAGGCCCAGCTTGTCCATGCCCAGCAGGCCGCTCGACCGCGTCAGGAGGCGGAGGCTGACGCTCTCGCCGTAGACCGTGGGCATCGTCGACACGCGCACGTCCAGCTCCTCGCCGCGGATGCGCAGGCTGATGCGGCCGTCCTGCGGCAGGCGCTTCTCGGCGATGTCCATGCCCGCCATGACCTTGATGCGCGAGATGATCGCCGACTGGAAGCGCTTGAGCTGCGGCGGCACGGGGGTCTGGTGCAGCACGCCGTCGATGCGGTAGCGGATGCGCAGGTCCATCTCCTGCGGCTCGAGGTGGATGTCCGTCGACCGGTCCTGGTAGGCCTCCCAGATGATCTGGTTCACGAACTTGACGACCGAGGCCTCCTGGTCCAGCTCGCTCAGGTCCTCCTTGAGGATCGCCTCCTCGGGCGCGACCTCGATGCGGTCGTCCTGGATCATGCGCTCGAGGGTGTCGGCGCCGACGCCGTAGAACTTCTTCGTCGCCGCCTCGATGTCCGATGCCGGGCTCAACGCCAGCCGCACGCGACGGTTGGAGGCGAGCCTCAAGGCGTCCACCAGTCCCGGGGCGAAGGGATCGCAGGTGACGACGCGCAGCGTGTTGTTCTCGATCTTCCACGGGATGACCTTGTACTGGAACACGGCCTTCGCCGGGAGCGCTTCGAGCACGTCGCGTGTGATCGCCGAGTCGGTGAGCCGGAGATAGGGGATGTCCATCGCCTTGGCGAGGGCCTCGAGAAAGACGGGCTCCCTCGCGAAACCCAGGTCGGTGACCGTTTCGGCCAGCGACCGGCCGCCCGTGCCCTGCTTCTCCAGGACCGTCGCGATCTGGGCGTCATCCAGTACGTCGCAGCGCTTGAGCAGCGACGCAAGATGCGTTGTGCGTTGTCCGTTCATCAGCAATCGCAACAGTGTATAGGTTCCCGGCCGCGACCGTCAATGATTCGGCGCAGGGTCGAAAGACACTGCACCCTTTGACACGTCCATGACCCTGTGCTAGTTTGCCGGGCATCGACGCCGGGCGCGTGTCGCGGGACATCGCCGGCATCGCGGGAAGCGCGGCGGTCACATAGAGATCCTGGGGGCCAAGAGTCATGGAGTTGGATGAGGAAGGGATGATCTTCGGGCTGGGGGAAGGGTGTCCGATTCACGGCGACGCCCACATGCGTGAGTGTTCCACCTGCGGGGCGGAGTTCTGCGCACGCTGCCACCCCGGGGCAACGGTCTGCGCCGACTGTGCAGAGGACGTCGAGGATGACCTGGACGACGATCTTGAAGACGGGGCGCCCAAGGAGATGGGCGCGGAGGACGAAGAGGTGGAGTCGCTCCTCGAAGAGGCCGACGATCTCCCCCCCGAGGATCTGGTGGACGAGGAGGAGGAGCGGCGTTATTAGCGCCGGTCGCGAGGCCATGCACGGTCCCGGGTAGCCGGCGTGGTTCGTGCGCCTCTTCGCGGGCGGGGCGCGTCCCGGGCGCAGGTGCGGCGGTTCCCTCCGGTTTCCCCGCTGCCTTTCGTTCGCTCCGCACCGGGGGCGGCCGGGGGGGGAGTCGCGGGGGCGTGGATCGGGACGGCCGCGGTGGAATGACGGTTCGGCCGGGCAGCGCGGCGCGGGGATGTCCGGCCCGGCACACATCATGAGCGAGAATCTCACGCCGATGATGGCCCAGTACCGTCGCGCGCGGGCGGAACTCCCGGCGGACACGGTCCTGTTCTTCCGGTTGGGCGATTTCTACGAGATGTTCTTCGACGACGCGAAGGAGGCGTCGCGGATCCTCGACATCGCGCTCACGCGGCGCCAGCAGGTGCCGATGTGCGGCGTGCCCTACCACGCGGCGGACTCCTACATCGCGCGGCTCATCCGCGCGGGCAAGAAGGTGGCCATCTGCGACCAGATGGAGGATCCCGCCCAGGCGCGCGGCATCGTGCGCCGCGACCTCACGCGGATCGTGACGCCCGGGACGGTCGTCGAAGAAGGCATGCTCGACGCCCGGGTCAGCAACTACCTGGCGGGCCTGTGCCGCGGCGCGCGGGGCTTCGGCCTTTCGATGCTGGAGCTGTCGACGGGCGCCTTCTGGGTGGAGGAGTCGGAGGACGCCCAGGCGGTGCTCGACCTGCTGGGCAAGTACCAGCCCTCCGAGTGCGTGGTCCCGGAGGAACAGAAGCAGACCCTGCCGGCGCCGCCGGGAGCGGTGACGACCGTTGTCGAGGACTGGCGCTTCCTGCCCGAGAGCGCACGGGACCTGCTCCTGCGCCACTTCGGCGTCCTCTCCCTCGACGGCTTCGGCGCGGGCGGGCTGTCGGCCGGGATCGGCGCGGCCGGGGCCGTCCTGCACTATGTCATGACCGACCTCAGGCGGCCGGTCGACCACATCCGCCGCCTGACGGTCCGGCGCTCATCGGATTTCATGCTGCTGGACGAGTCCACCGTGTCGAACCTGGAGCTGGTGGCCTCCCGCTCAGCCGGGCGCGGCGCGGGGCCGACCCTGCTGGGCGTGCTGGATGTGACCCGCACCGCGATGGGCGGCCGGCTGATGCGGGAGTGGCTGCTGCGGCCGCTGACGGCGATCGCGGCGATCCGCCGGCGGCACGATGCCGTCGAGGCCTTCACGCGCGACCGGGAACGGCTGCGGCGTCTGCGGGAGGCGCTGGCGGAGGTGAAGGACCTCGAGCGGATCCTGGCGCGCGTCTCCGCGGGCGGCGGCAATGCCCGCGACGTCCGCGCGATCGGCCAGTCCCTCGGTCACCTGCCCGCGGCGCGCGAGCTGGCCGGGGGGCTTCCGGCCCCGCTGGCGGGCGAGCTGGCCGCCGACATCACTCCGCAGCCCGACCTCCTGGCGCTCATCGACCGGGCCATCGTCGAGGAACCGCCGGTGGCCGTGCGGGAGGGAGGGATGATCCGCCGGGGCTATCACGCGGAGCTCGACGACCTGCGCGACGCCTCCACCCGGGGGCGCCAGTGGATCGCCGAGTTCCAGGCCGCGGAACAGCAGCGCACGGGCATCAGGTCGCTGAAGGTCCGGCACAACAAGGTCTTCGGGTACTACATCGAGATCACCAAGGCCAATCTCGCCCAGGCGCCGCCCGAGTACCTTCGCAAGCAGACCCTCGTGAACGCCGAGCGGTTCATCACGCCGGAGCTCAAGGAGTACGAGAACCGCATCCTCGGCGCCCAGGAACGGTCGGTGGAGCTGGAGTACGAGCTGTTCCAGGAGGTGCGGAACGCCGTGCTCCGGCAGACGGAATCCCTGCAGCGGTCGGCGCGGGCCCTCGGCGCCCTCGACGCCCTGGCGGCGTTCGCCGACCGCGCCCTGGCGCTCCAGTACTGCCGGCCGGGCATGACGGAGGACGCCCGGCTGTCGCTGCGCCAGGGACGGCACCCCGTGATCGAGACCCTCCCGGACGCCGAGCGGTTCGTGCCGAACGACACCCTGCTGGACGGGGGCGACCACCAGCTCGCGATCCTCACGGGGCCGAACATGGCGGGGAAGTCGACCTACATCCGGCAGGTGGCCCTGATCGTCATCATGGCCCAGGCCGGTTCCTTCGTGCCGGCGGCCGAGGCGGAGGTCGGCATCGTCGACCGGGTCTTCACGCGCGTGGGCGCCAGCGACGACCTGGCCCGCGGCCGAAGCACGTTCATGGTCGAGATGCAGGAGGCGGCCAACATCCTCAACAGCGCCACGCCGCGCAGCCTGATCGTGCTGGACGAGATCGGGCGGGGCACCAGCACCTTCGACGGCATCAGCATCGCCTGGGCCGTCGCCGAGTACCTGCACAACCGCGCGGAGGTGAAGGCCAAGACGCTCTTCGCGACGCACTACCACGAACTCACCGACTTGGTATTGACGATGCCCGGGGTGAAGAACTACAACGTGCTGGTGCGGGAACGGAACGACCGGATCGCGTTCCTGCGCAAGATCGTGCCGGGCGCGGCCGACAAGAGCTACGGCATCCAGGTCGCGCGCCTCGCGGGCATGCCCCCGGAGGTGATCGAGCGCGCGAAGGAAATCCTGGCCAACCTCGAGGAAGGCGAGTTCGGCGAGGCGGGCCAGCCGCGCCTTGCCCGGCGCCGCTTGCGGAAGTCAAAGGCCGTGAACGAGAACCAGTTGTCGTTTCTGTGAAGGAATCCTGACATGATCTACATTGACCCGCACATTCACATGTATTCCCGCACCACCGACGACTACACGAACATGTACCGTCAGGGCATCCGGTTGGCGGTGGAACCCTCGTTCTGGCTGGGCGCCAACCGGCGGTATGCCGGCACCTTCTGGGATTACTTCCAGTTGATCCTCGACTTCGAGGTCAAGCGCTCCGAGCGGTATGGCATCGACCACTACGCGTGCATCTCCGTCAATCCCAAGGAGGCGGAGGACACGCGGCTGGCCATGGAAGTCATCGACGGCATGACCCCCTACCTGGAACATCCGCGCTGCCTGGCCATCGGCGAGATCGGCTTCAACCGCATCACGCCGAAGGAGGAAGAGGTCTTCCAGCGGCAGCTCGAACTGGCGAAGTCGCGCGGCATGCTGATCCTGATCCACACGCCGCACGACACCCCGGAGGTCAGCAAGCGCAGGGGGGTCGAGCGCACCCTCGACATCCTGCGCGAGCTCGACTACGACACCGGCCGGATCGTCGTGGATCACAACACCGAGGACACGATGGCGCTCACGCGCCGCATGCCGGTCTGGGCGGGGATGACGGTCTATCCCTATTCGAAACTGAATCCCGAGCGCGTGGTCGGCCTGCTCCGGAAGTGGGGCATCGAGCGCTCGCTCGTCAACAGCTCGGCCGACTGGGGCGTCTCCGACCCCTGTTCCCTTCCCAAGGTGGCCGGATTCATGAAGACCCACGGTTTCCAGGAGGCGCAGATCGAGCACCTGCTGTTCCACAACCCGATGGCCTTCTACCGGCAGTGCCCGAAATTCCAGCCCCGGCTGGATCTTCCCTACATCGACCCGAGCGTGTACCAGCGGTAGTCTGTTCCGCCGTCGGGTCGGATGCGCGCGCGAAGGAGGAAGCCTCGGCGGAACGGGCCCTGCGCGGCAGGAACGCCGTGAGGGCACAGCATCCCCCACGGGCACGGCATCCCCACACCGCACAGCGTCCTCATCGGCGGTGTGCCGTGGATCCGTCCGGGGACAGATGTTCTGCTCTCCGTCAGTCAGTCACAAGAACGTCAAGTTCCGCGGCGGCGGCAAACGGATTCCCTTTGACCTCCGAGCGGACGATGAGCTTCAGGAACCGTGCGGCGGTGGGTGATCTGAACGCCGCTTCCTGCCAATCGTCGATATTCTTCCATGACCCCTTCGTGGCGACCTTCCACTCCCGTCCGTCGGAAGAGACCGCAATCTCATACTGCGCGATGCGGCCGTTGGTCATGTCCTGGCGCGGCAGACAGCGAACGCCGCGGAGCGAGACCTCCCGCCCGAGGTCGACCACGAGTTCATGCGGCATCGGCGCGTTCGTCGGCTGCCACTGCGTATGCCAGAAGGTGTCGGCGTCGCCGTCGACGACGTTGGACGCGATATTCTCGTGCGCCGCGTCTTCACTATCGGCGCGGACGACTTTCGCACCTAACCGGGACATTGTTGTTTCCACCTTCGGCTCGAAGCACGCGCGCAAGGCAACCTCGTCGACGGTCACGCGGGGCCGGAAGGCCGGTCCCGCCATGTACGCGAGTAGACTCTGCCGCAACTGACGGGCGGCGGGCCGGGTGTCGAGGTCCTTGTCGAGGTCGGCCGAGCAGGCGAGCAACCGGCCGGGCCCCACCTTGCATTCAAACGCGAGGCCGAGGCGGCGGGCGGTGTTCCAGTCGTCGATGACCTGCACGAACGGCCTCAATTCCCGCGGCAGGACGTCCAGGACCATGCCGGACGAGCGGTTCATCAGGTCCTGCCATTGAAAGTCGGCGTGGAAGTCCGTGGGGAACCCGGCCAGCGCGGGGTGTCTCGGGTCGCAGAGGAGGCCGAGGGTCTGACGGCCCTGGGTGTGGAACATGAAGCGGTTCCAGAAGATGGGTTCGAATCCGCCCCTCGGCCATGGCGCGGGCTTGCGGGCAGGGAGATAGAGCACCGCCGCGCCCTTCTGCAGCGCGGTGAAGACGGCGTCGGGGGAACGTGCGATGATCACGTCGCTCGTCGGATCCGCAGCCGTTTTCGGGTAGACCCAGATGCGCCAGTCGTTTTCGACCGGCAGGTCCTTGAGGCCGGCGACGAGGCGGACGGAGGCCGGCGCCTGCACATCGCTGAGCCCGGCAGTCACGGACCCCAGGTCGAACCCTCCGCCGATCGGAACATGGTCGAATGCGCGTTCGCCGCCCGCCAGAACTCGTCCGTCGTCGGTCACAAGTCTCCAGAAGGCGGTGGTTCTCCCGAGGGGCTGTGCCCCGAAGTGCGCCAATTCGAGGTCGCACGTGAGGGTTTCCTCCGTCGTCCACACCCGTTTGAGCAGGCGGGCGAGACAGACGGTCGGATTGCAGTAGCGGCGATGCTCTTGGGGCGAAAGGTAGCCCTTGGAGTCCCAGAACGGGTTGAGGATACCCACCAGCGCGGTGCCCTGTCCAGGGAAGTCATGGAGGTCGAGAAGCTGGAATCCGCCGATGCCTGGTGTACGCAGGGCGGCCTCGATCTCCTCCTTGTAACAGAGCGCCTGCAGGCGGCCCGACGCCCTCAGGAAATCCCGCCACTGGTCGAACATGCCGCTTTCGTTGAGGAAGTCGCGGGCGATTTCGAGGTTCTTCGGTTGAAGCGGCCCGGTGTACTTCCGCAGTTCGTCGAAGTCCGGATAAACGCACCATTGGCCCATCTCGTGGACGACAATCGGCACACCGAATTGCGAGATGGTCTCGCGGTAGTCGCGGCCCAGCCATCCGCGGGGTCCGCGGCACGCGTGGTAGACGTGGTACTGGTTTTCCGGCAGTTGCGGATAGGCGGATCCGCTCGTCACCAACCGGCGAGGATCCTTCGTCTTCCAGTGGTTCACCCACTTCGCGAGGTACGCCTCGCGCCCGGGACCGTGGGGCTCATTGCCGTGCGTTAGCAGCAGGAACGACGGGTGGTTGCCATAGGCGCGGACGATCCGCTCGCTTTCGCGCCAGATCCAGTCGTCGATCGGCTTGCCGTTCCCCGGTTGCGTCCAGACGCCGCACTCCACCTGATAGTAGAAGCCCAGTTCATCCGCCGCGACGAACGCGGCTTCGGGAGGGCACCACGAATGGAATCGGATGTGATTCAGGCCGTAGGACTGGCAGATGCGGACAATGCGCCTCCATTCCTCCGTGTTCGTGGGCGGATAACCGGTTCTCGGGAAGATGCAGCATTCGAGCGTCCCTCGCAGGAAGAGCTTCCGGCCGTTGAGTTCGAAATCCCGCCCCCGCGTCTTGATCTCGCGCAGGCCGAACGTGACGGTCCGCGAGTCGCGGAGTCCGGCACCGGCGTCGAGGACGACGTCCAGGCGCTGGAGGGCAGGCGCGAACTCGTCCCAGGATTCGGATCGGTGGCCGAGGTCGAGGGTTCTCTCCACCCTCGCGCCTTTCTCGTCCCAGTGCACCAGGGCTCGAGTCTCGCCGAGGACCAGTGTGCCCGCGCCGGACTGCCGGGTCGCGTTCCCAATGGTCACCACGACGCGGGCCTTGCGGGCGGCGGGATCGGGATATACCTGGACATCGTCGATCCAGACAGGCGGGGTGGATCGCAGTTCGATGTGGCCGACGATACCGTTCCAGTTGCCCTGCGTGTGGTCGGTGACGCTGTGGGACCAGGCGCCGACGTCGACGATCAGCCGGTTGTCCACGCGCACGGTGAGCGTGTGCCGGCCTGGGACGATGGCGGTACCCAGGTCATACACGTGCGCGGTGCAGAGGCTGTCGTTGGTTCCGACGCATTGTCCATCGAGCCACACACGCGTCTCCCAATGCGGACGCTCGAGCGACAGCGCCACACGGCGTCCAGCCCACTCGCGCGGGATGTCGATGGTGCGCTGATACCACGCGGCGCCCACGTAGTGCCGCTCGGGCTGGAGCATCCACGGGATCTTGACGCGTCCCGGCTGCCGGTAGGGCTCGTATTGCGGCTTGCGCAACCAGGCGTCCTTGTTGACGTCGCCGGTCCAAGGCGTGTCGATTCGGATCTCATCGCCGAACCCCTGGTTCTGCAACGCGCCCGGCAGGCGGATCCGCTCCGGCCATTCGCGGACGAACCACTCTTCGGCCACACCGGTGTCTCCGCGGTCAAGGGCGAACCGCCAGGAGCCGGACAGGTCCAGGTGGTCATCCGCGGCGGCGCAGAACGCAGTAGCCACCGCCGCCGCCAGGGTCAGGCCCCCGCACGCGACGCGCACCAGCCGAAACCCCATCGCGTTCATGGCCTGTCCTCCGTGACCACGTCCACCTCCGCCGCCGAGGCGTGCGGGCCGCCGCTGGCGTCCTTCAACGCCCGGAGCCGCACGTAGCGCGCCTCGACCACCGGGAATCGCGCGGTCTTGACCTTCGCGTCGTTCGCCCATGAGCCGCGGCTGACCGCGTCGCCCCATGCGCGTCCGTCCGCGGAGACGTGGACTTCGTATTCCGCTATGCGGCCATTGGCCATGTCGGTCCGCGGCGTGTAGACCAGCCCCGACACCTGGCGCGGCCGGCCGAGGTCGAGGACGAGCGCGTGCGGCAGCGGCGCCTGTTCGTCGCCCCACGCCGTGTGCCAGATCGTCCGGGGATCGCCGTCGATCGCGAGCTCGGCCTCGTAGTCGGCCTGCTCGCTGTCCGCCCGCGCGGACTGGATCGCCGCATTCGCACGGCCGCCCGACGCGCCCATGAGACCGCGGACCCGCTCGGCGGTGAGCTCGACCGTCGGCGCGAAGGCGTCGCCCGCCATGTAATCCAGCAGGCTGCGGCGGAGCTGGGCGGCGACGGGATTGTCGGGCGGGATGTCCTCCAGATCGATGCTGCAGACGAGGAGGCGGCCGCGGCCGATCCGGCCCTCGAACGCCAGTCCCAGGCGGCGGTTGGTCACCCAGTCGTCGATCACCTGGATCGTCGGACGGAGCTCCGGCGGAAGGTCGTCGAGGATCATCGCGCCCGCGCGGCGGACGAGGTACCACCACTGCCAGTTGCTGTGGGCATCGGTCGGGAACTGCGAGAACAGCGGGTGCCTCGGATCGCACAGGATGCCCAGCGTGTGCGGCGCCTGGCGGCGGGTCCACGCGGTGTTCCAGAAGATGCTGGAGAAGCCGAGGGCGACCTTGCCGCGCGCATCGCCCGCGACGCGTTTCGGCGGAACCTGCCACAGCACGCGTCCGCCGTTCCGCAGGGCGTCCAGGGCGGCGTCATCGAGTTCGCGGACGATCGTCACCCCGGCGGGCGCGTCCGGGCCGGCGCGCGGCGGGTAGACCCACACGTCCCAGTCGTTTTCGAAGGATGTGCCTTCGATGCCGATCGCGAGCTTGTAGCGGGCGGGAGACGGAATGCCCTGGAGCGGGATGCGAACGCGGCCCAGGGCGGTGCCGCGGCCGGTCGGCACTCCGGCCGGCGGCAGCTTCCCCGACGCCCACGCGCGGCCGTCGTCCGTCGCGAGCCTCCACGTGGCGACGGCATTCGTCAGGGGCGAGGCGCCGAAGTGCGCCACCTCGATGTCCGATTCCAGCGTCTCGCCGGCGACGAAGACGCGTTTCGCCAGCCGCGCGAGGGGGACGGTGGTGTCGCAGAAGCGCCGGAACTCCTCCGGCGTCACGTAGCCCTTGGATTCCCAGAACGGATCGAGCACGCCCACCAGCGCGGTGCCCTGGCCGGGGAAGTCATGGAGGTCGAGCAATTGAAACCCGGCCATGCCGGGCGTTCGCAGCGCCGACTCGATGTCTTCCTTGTAGCAGAGCGTCTGCAGTCTCCCGGAGGCGAGCAGGAACGCGCGGGCCTGGTCGCCCATGTGATGCGCCCGTAGGCTGTCGCGGAAGATCTCGAAGTTGCGCGGCTTCAGGTACCCGCGGTACTGGGGGATCTCGTCGAAATCGGGGTAGACGCACCACTGTCCGATCTCATGGCTGATCACCGGCACCGTGCGCGCGCCGATGAAGTCCCGGTAGTCCGTGCGGGTCTCGGGCGGCTTCGCATTGATGCGCGACTTGAGCCCCTGGCCCCAGCCCTGGATCCGCGGGGTGGGGGTGACGAAGAACTGGTTCTCCGGCAGTTCGGGCCAGCCGGCGCCGCTGCTCCACAGACGGCGCGGGTCCTTCGCCTTGAAATGGTAGATCCACTTCGCGAGGTACTCCTTCTGCCTCCCGCCGCCGGGCTCGTTGCCGTACGGCATCAGGAGGAACGAGGGGTGGTTGCCATACGCGCGCAGGATCCGCTCGGTCTCGTCGTACACCCACCGGTCCACCGGCTTGCCGTCGCCGATCGTCGTGGACTGATTCGCCCAGCACGTCTCGACCTGGTAGTAGAAGCCGAGCTCGTCCGCCGCGGCGAACGCCGCCTCGGGCGGGCAGTAGGAGTGAAACCGGATGTGATTGAGTCCGTGGGCCTGCGCGGCGCGGATGACCTTCTTCCACGATTTTACGTCGACCGGCGGATGACCGGTCAGCGGGAAGATGCAGCACTCCAGCGTGCCGCGGAGGAAGATCGGCCGGCCGTTGAGCGCGATCTGCGTGCCCTGCGTGGAGACCTCGCGGAGACCGAAGGTCACGGACGCATGGTGGATGGTGGATGGTGCATGGTCGAGGGAAAGCGCGAGGTCGTAAAGCGCGGGGCTGAACTCGTCCCATGGGACGGCATCGCTGCCGAGCGGGACGTCGAAGGCGGCCTGCCCCCCGGCATCCGACCAGGTAATCGTCTCGCGACCTTCCTTCAGAACGGCCTTCTCGCCCGTGCGGCGGAGCGACCATGACAGCGTGCCGCTTCCCGACTGCCCGGTGGCATTCCCCATGGCGATCCGCACTCTCGCCAGCTTCGCGGCGACATCGGGGTAGACCTGCACATCGTCCATCCACACGGGAGTCGTCGACCGCAGCTCGATGCGCCCGACGATGCCGTTCCAGTTGCCCTGCGTGTGGTCGGAGACGCAGTGGGAGTTCTGGCCGACATCGATGACCATGCGGTTGTCGACGCGGATGGTGAGGGTGTGACGGCCGGGCGCCAGTCCCGTTCCCAAATCGTACTCGTGCGGCGTGAAGAGGCTGAGGTTCGTGCCGGTGCATTGGCCGTCCAGCCACACCCGCGTCTCCCAGTGCGGCCGCTCGAGCTCCAGCACCACCCGGCGGCCTTTCCAGTCCGCCGGGATCTCGATGTCGCGCTGGTACCAGGCGGCGCCGGCGTAGTACTTGTCGGGCTGCAGCCAGAACGGCATCCTGAAGTTGGGCGGCCTCACATGGGGCGCGTAGGCGGGATCGCTCATCCAGTCCGCGTCCTGGAACTGCGCGATCCACGGCGTGTCCGGCCCCGCATCGTCCCCGATCCCCTGCGCCGGCAGGGTTCCCGGCAGCGTCACGCGATCGGGCAGCGTCTTCGTGTGCCACTCCTCCGCGAGGCCGACGTTCGCCCGATCGAGCTGGAAGCGCCACGAACCGGCGAGGGGGACGGGGTCATCCATGGCGAGAACCGGAACCGCCGCGGCCATGGACGCGCAGAGGAAAAAGAACGTTCTCATGCGATGCTTCTCCTGCGGCGGCGGGCCGCAACCCGGGGGCGCCGCGCCCCCGCCGGGCATTGCGTCTGATCCGGGGGCGATGGCGCCGCGCTGTCCCTTGGCCTTCGTAGACTTGTCGAAGGAGGCTCGGCGCGGAAAGACGGGCGAACTCCGAATGTCGAAGGTCGAAACACGATGTCGCGCCATGTTTCCGATGACGTCCCGGCACGCATCGGGCGATTCACTCCGCCGGCATGGAAGGGGGGGACAGCTTCAGCATCGCCACCCCGTGCCGCGGCACTTCGGCCTCCAACGCATCCACGGCTGTCCCGGTGTCCTTCTGGCGCCAGAGATCGCGCACGCGGCGCGGACCCTCGATCCCCAGCTCGCGCCAGGTGACCTTCATCTTCTGCGCCGTGGGGCCGAGCGCGAACAGGCCGACCGCCAGCGAGCCGTCCTCCAGCGGCTTCGCCAGCACCAGGTCGCGCGGATTCTGGCGGACGATCCGGCCCTGCCGGCCCAGCACGTCCTGGTCGACCTCGATCACCTCGTGGTTGCAGAGGACGTTGACGGTGAAGGCGTCGAGTTTCGACATGTCGCCGCTGAAGAAGAGCGGCGCCGCCATCAGGCACCACATCGACATGTAGGAATACTGTTCATTCGGCGTGAGGTTCGCCTTCTGCGACTGCCCGAGCTCGTGCGCGATGCCGTACCAGCCGATGAGGATGTAGTCCGGATCGTTCCAGCGGCCGGGCGCCGCGTATTCGTGGAGCTTCGCGTTCCGGAAGCCGATCGTGTAGAAACCCGGCAGCCGGGTGGCCCTCTCCAGTCCCAGGTCGTCGGTGGTGCGCCAGGAGTGACCGCCGACGTCGCCGCCCCAGTTCCACACCTCGCCCATGCCGTACTGGCAGAGGTTGTACACGATGTCGCGGTCGAGCTTTCTGAGGATGTCGCCCATCAGCCGGTACGGCTTCTGCAGCCGCTCGAGCCCTTCGCCGGTGGCCACCCGCCCGTAGGAACACCAGTCGTACTTCAGGAAGTCGAAGCCCCACGCGGCGAACTGCCGCGCGTCCTGCTCCTCGTGCTGGTAGCTGCCGCAGTAGCCCGCGCAGGTGTGCGGACCGGGCGAGGTGTAGAGGCCCGCCTTCAGCCCCTTGGCGTGGATGTAGTCGGTCAGCGCCTTCATGTCCGGGAAGAGGCGGTTCGGCAGGATGTTGCCCTGCGCGTCGCGGAACGCGCCGACGGCCTTCTCGCTGAAGCGCTTGGCGCCCGGCTCGGTGAACATCCAGCAGTCGTCGATGTTCACGTACTGGTACCCGTGGTCGGCCATGCCCGAGGCCACCATCGCGTCCGCCGCCTGGCGCATGGTGTCGTCGGTGACGCGGTTGTAGTGCGTGTACCAGTCGTTCCAGCCCATCGGCGGCGTGAGCGCCAGCGTATCGCCCGCCACGATCTTGAAAACGCGCTCCGCCTTGCCCGACGCGTTCTGCGCGGTGAGCCGCACGGCGTATTCGCCTTTCGACGGCGTCCGGCCGGTGATGATGCCGCTCTGCGGATCGATCTGGAGCCCCTCGGGCAGCCCCAGGGCGCCGAAGACGATCGGGCGGTTGCCGGTCGCGGGGATGCGGTAGAGGAACGGGCGCCCCGGCCGCGCGCCGTAGACCTTCGGGCCGTTGATGCGCGGCGCGTTGGGCGGGGGCGGGGTGAGGAGCACGGCCTCCTCCTCCGCCGGCGCGGGGTGCGCGGCGGGGCGGGGCGGGGCGCCCGCGTACCGGATCTCCGCCTCGCCCCAGTCGGCGTGATCGGTGTGAATGCCGTCGTCGGCGTCGGCGACGAAGAGAAACAGGTGACGGATCCCGCGCAGCGGCACCCGGCATTCGCGCGCGGGCTGGCCGGCCTTCATCACGCTGCTCGACCACAGTTCCTTTTCCTCGCTCAGCACCTGGAAGACGATCGACGCGTTGGTGACCCCCTGGGCGCCGTCGTCGACCCCGACCCAGGCGCGGAACTCCCGCGCCTGACCGTCCAGGTCGAGGCACATCTCCGACACCGCGTGCGTTCCGACGCCGTGCGCGAACTCGCGCCCGCCGACGCGCAGCGGTTTGCCGGTGACCGCGGCGTTGTTCGTGGTGCGCCCCCAGCCGGAGGACCACTCCTTCAGGTCGAGATCCGCAAGCCGGAGGACCTTGTCCTCCGCGCCCGCCAGGCACGGCATCAGCGAGGCCATGAGCGTCATGACCGGCCACCGCAGCACCTTCTCGTACCTCCACATCTCATACCACTTCATCGTCCCTTTCCTCCTGTTCTCCGCGCAACCTGTGTTCGCGCCTTTTCGAGCACCCTGCACGCTTCGGCATGGCATCTTCTGGATTGTGCTTTGAGGTCTGAAGCTTGAGCTTCTCGCACGTGCTCACATTCACCGCCGATACTCCGCGACGACCTCGAACATCGCCATCAGGTTCTCCGCCGGGGTCTTCGCGACCACGTTGTGGATCGTGCAGAACACGAAACCGCCGCCGGGGCCGAAGGTCTCGATCCGCCGCGCGACCTCCTCCCGCACCTGGTCCGGCGTTCCGAAGGGCAGCGTGTGCTGCGTATCCACGCCGCCGCCCCAGAAGACCAGCCGGTCGCCGTAGGCCTTCTTCAGCCACGCGGGGTCCATGCCCGCCGCCGAGCACTGGACGGGATTGAGGATGTCGAATTCCGCTTCGACGATCAGGTCCAGCAGCGGCGCGATGCCGCCGCAGCAGTGCATGAACGTCTTCCACGGCGTGTGGGCGTGGATCCAGCCGTTCACGCGTTTCTGGTAGGGCAGGTAGAGGTCGCGGTAGGTCTCCGGCGAGCAGAAGGGTCCGTTCTGGGTCCCGAAGTCGGTGCCGTTGGTCTGGATCACGGCGAGGCGGTCGCCGACCGCCGCGTGCAGACGCGCGAGGTTCTCGACCGCGATGTCCGCCTGCCGCTCGAACACCGCCTTGATGTAGTCGGGGCGCGTCACGGTGCTGACGTACCATTCCTCCACGTCGCGGATGCCCTTCGGGCGCTTGAGGAACGGGGCCGGCACCATCGCGATGTCGCCGAACGTGAGCCCGCCGAAGGTGCAGAAGAGCGCGCGCTCCGTGCCCTCGTGCAGCCGGCGGGCCTCGCGGCCAACGTGGTCGAGCTCGTCGACGGCGACCGGCCCGAACTCCTCCAGGTTGTCGCGCGGATCGAGGCGGTCCTCGTCCAGCGGCGGCTGCCGGACGATGGCGTCGAAGAAGTGGCCGCCGGCCGGCATGCGGCCGCTGGGCGGGACCGAGCGATCGCCGCCGGGATACAGCAGCAGATCCCCGTTGGGCTCGTAATCGGTGTTGAAGTCCACGGGCACGAGCACCGGCGTGCCGTCGTGCATCCGCCACTCCTTGAATTCCAGGGCCTGGAAGCCGAACATCGTCCCGGTTCCGTACACCGGAACCGTGTCGATGCCCAGCAGGTCGCGCAGGTCGTCCGCCACCTCG
Source organism: uncultured Verrucomicrobiota bacterium (assembly GCA_964610105.1). Taxonomy (GTDB): domain Bacteria; phylum Verrucomicrobiota; class Kiritimatiellia; order PWTM01; family PWTM01; genus CAZSUU01. Next base: position 136,185 of record CAZSUU010000009.1, read on the forward strand.
CCGAGCATCTGGCAGACCTCCACCACCTTCACCGGCGTGCCGGGGCGGTCGAGGCCGAGCGCCTGGCGGAGCTGGTACACGAGGCTGACGTGGAGGCCGGTCTGGAAGCCGCCGCCGAAATCGACCGGGAGGCGGTCGGGTTCGCGGTGGGCGCAGGCGGCGGCGATGCGTTGGCGGGGGGTCATGGGGTCACCAGAAAACGGCGTAGAACGCGATGACGCCGGCGATCACGAGTCCACCGGCCCACAACGCCACGGGGGAGGTCTTGACGTTCATCTCCGGGCGTTCGGGCAGGATCCGGGGCTCGGCGAGGGGTGCAGCGACGGCGGCCACGGCCATCGCCGCCAGCAGCGCGAGAAAGGCGATCGTCACCTGGATCAGGAAGTGGATGCCCGGGGCGAACCGCTGCAGCAGGCCGTAGAGGATCGGGCCGGCGACGAGCGCGATCGTGCCGGCGGCGGCCGGGGCGCGGGGCAGGAGGAAGGCGCCGACGAACGCGGCGACCACGCCGGGCCAGATGTAGCCCTGGAACTGCTGGATGAACTGGAACACGCCGCCGAAACGGGGGTTGTCGAGGGCGGGGGCGAGGGCGCAGCCGGCGACCATGAACGCGACCGTCAGCGCGCGGCCGAGCACCACCAGCCGCCGCTGGGAGGCCGACCGGTCGATGAGGCGGTGGTAGACGTCCATCGTGAAGATCGTCGCGGCCGAGTTCAGCATCGACGCGAGGGAGCTGATCACCGCCCCCGCGATGGCGGCGAACATGAAGCCCCGCAGCCCCGCGGGCACCAGGCTCTTCATCAGGGTGGGGAAGGCCTCGTCCGGTCGGGCCATCTGGCCGCCGTAGAGCTGCAGGGCCATCATGCCCGGCATCACGATCGCGAACGGGACGAGCAGCCAGAGTCCGCCGGCGAAGATGACGCCGAGCTGGCCGTCGCGGAGCGTCCGGGCGGCGAGGTTGCGCTGCACGATGAACTGGTTCAGGCCGCAGTAATACAGGATCACGATGCCCAGGCCCGACACCACGCCCGTCCACGGCAGGTCGGGGTGGTTCGAGGGCAGGACCATGTGCAGCCGGTCGGCGTTGTGCGCCGTGAAGCTTTCCCACCCGCCGCAGGCGCGGACACCGAGGACGAACAGGAGAAGGCCGCCGACCAGGAGCGCGATGCCCTGGAAGAGATCCGCCCACGCCACCGCCTTCAGCCCGCCCCACGCGGTGTAGATCACCGCGATCGCCCCGATCATCCACACCGCGTGGCGCAGCTGCATGCCGAAGATCGTCCGGAGGGTGAGTCCCCCGGAATAGAGCACGGCGGTGAGCAGCACGGTGACGTAGATGGCCACGGTGAGGATCGCCATGATCGCCCGGGCGGTGGCGTTGTAGCGGTACTCCAGGAATTCCGGCATGGTGTAGATCCCCGCGCGGAGGAACCGCGGCAGCAGCGTGAACGCGATGATCACGATGCCGACCGAGCCGATCAGCTGCCAGTTGCTCACCGCGAGCCCCACGCTGCCCGCGCCCTGGCCCGCCATGCCGACGAACTGCTCGGTGGAGATGTTCGCGGCGACGATGGAGATACCGATGATCCACCAGGGCAGGCTGCGGCCGGCGAGGAAGTAGTCCTCGCTGCCGGTCTCGCGCCGGCTCATGAACAGACTGACGCCCAGGATGACCGCGTAGAACAGGGCAAATACGACCAGGTCCGCCCCCGCAAGATTCATGCGCCACCTCACGTGCGCGCCATCTTGGCCCGGCGCGCGCTTGACTTCAATGGAGGATTCGCTGAAAAAGATGGACGATCTTATGCCACCGACGAGGAACCGGTTCCCGATACGGATGGAGGGCTTCGCCGGCCAGGTGATGCACGTCCTGCCGCGGCCCCTGCTGGAGCGGGAGCGCCGGCGCGTGCTCGTCCGACCGTTGTACGTCACCGACATCGGCTTCTTCCCGCGGGCGCGCGGGCATCTGAAGGAGAGGCCCGCCGGGGCGGCGGAACACATCCTCCTCCTGTGCGTGAGGGGGGCGGGGTGGGTGGAGGTGCAGGGACGCCGCGAACCGGTGCGGGCGGGGCAGGCCGTGCTGATTCCGCGGGGCGTGCCGCACTCCTACGGGGCCTCGGACAGGAATCCATGGACGATTCACTGGATGCATTTCAATGGCGAGGACGCGGCGATCTACAGTCGCATGCTGCCGGAGGAGCGGCGTCGTGTTCCGGTATCGGCCTCGTGCCGGAATGAGATGGTGGGGGCGTTCCGCCGGTGCTATGCGTGCCTCGAACGCGGAACGGCCGGCCGGGAAGTCGCCTTTCTCTCGCACGCCGCGCGGCACATCCTCGGTGCGCTGTTTTTCCAGAACCAGGCCTACTGGCCCGGTCGAAAGGGTACGCCGGCGCGCGATCTGCAGTCGGTGATCAACCTGATGGCTTCGCGCCTGGCGGGCGGTCTCTGCCTGGCCGACATGGCCCGCGCGGCGGGTCTGTCGGTGGTGCATTTCTCCGCGCTTTTCCGCCGGCAGACCGGCCTGCCGCCGGTGGAGTACTACATCCAGTTGCGGATCCGCCATGCCGGCCGCCTTCTCGACACGACGACGATCACGGTGCGGGAGGTGGGCGCGGAGGTGGGCTACGACGATCCGTACTACTTCTCGCGCATCTTCCGCCGGGTCATGGGGCTTTCGCCCCGCGCCTACCGCGCGCTCCACGGTCCGCGACGCAGCGCGTAACCCTCGCCACTTCCCCCCCCATCTCCAACGCTCTTTCCTCCGGGACAGATCCCCGTCGCAGGCAGCAGACCGGAATGGTCGTCTCACCCTGGAATCGCGCCGTACGGGGACAGGCGCACGGTGTGAGCGACCGCGACCTACCGTTTGACGCCGATGCCCAGACTGTCGGTTGTGCGAACGGACTGAAGCGTGTCGGTCTTGATCAATCGCGGCACGTTGCGCACCGTCGTCATGAGGCTGTCCGCGCGCAGGGTGCCGCGGAGGTACTCGCCGTGCGGGAAATAGACCCCCGGCCCCGCGGCATTCGTGGCCTGGAAGTACACGGCAGAGACCGTCATCCAAGGGACCTGGATCGAACCGACGGAAGGTGCATCGAGCAACACCGTGGTCCAACGGCCAGTGCCGTTGATCTTCTCGCCTGCCTTCGTATACAAGGTGACGGGGAGTGGCTTGGCGGCGGACCGGGCGGCCAGGGGTGGGCGTCGCGCGAAGGGTCCCGCCGAAGCAAGGGCGGCAGATTCGTTGGTTGCCAGAATCCGGCTGTAGATGCGAACCTCATCGATATGGCAGACACCTTCCGCCTGGACGTTGGTCATTCCTCCAATCTGAAGGGGTCTCGATGAGGTCCGATGCGTGGTCGGCCGCGGCCGCGACGGGAGTCCGTAGCCGAAGGAGCCGCGCCCTCCGCCGCTGAGCGTCAGATGGCCAGCCGATTCCGATTGGGCATAAGCGAGGAAGAACCACTGGTTCGTCGGCAACATGGTGCCGCGGCCGTGACCGCCTGCGTTCCTGCGATACCGACACAGACGATGAACAGGCGCATCGGGAGCTTCGTACGGAGTGTGCGTGTGCTCATGGCCGATTCTCCCTTCCCGTGCTGGTGTCCATTCGCGGTCGCCCCATGCGCTCCGTCATGGGCGGATTCTGCGGGACTCGTCCGTCGCGTCAATACACAAATGGGCGGCCAGAAGAAAACGATCGCGCGGCGTTCGCACCGAGGTGTACTCAGCGCTCACACCAATGTCCCACCAATGTCCCAATGTCCACCCAATGTCCAGGGTGGAGCTGGTTGGCCGCAAGACGCTCCCCGGGCCGAAGGCAATGGCCACAAGAAACTCAAAAAGACGCAAAAAAAGGGCAACACGGAACCGACACCCTTTCATCTTGGAAGCTTAGGCATGTTTCTTGCGTTTTTTGCGGCGATCGTCCTCACGCCCGATCGACGAGATCACCAACGGCACGGGCGAACGGCAAGCAGTCCCACGACCTTCTGCGCAAGCGGCTCCCAGCCCTCGGATCACCGGCCCGGCTCAATGTCCAACGTCCGGATCTCACTCTGTGAAACCCGGCACATCCGACTTCACGTCTACCACAAGCCATTTGATATTCAACAAGACCTGAGCCCAGACGGCTACACCGTAACCGCACCGTCCCGAAAAACGGCGGGTCCGGAGGCCCCGCCCCACCTTGCGCATCGAGCCGACGACGGGTGGGGCGCGGCATCCTGACGCGCCGTCGGACTGATCGCGCGCAGGATTGCGCGCGGTACGCCCAGGACCCGTACCGCGGGCAATCCTGCCCGCGCAGTCTGCCGTCGATGCGACTGGGGACAGACACTTCCGCTCTTGCTCCCGCCCCGATCGCCTCGCGCAAAGCCGCAAAGTCGCCAAGGGAAGGGCCGGCGCAGCTCTCTGTTCGACCTTGGCGCCTTGGCGCGAGACGATCTTTCTGTACATCGACTGTCCATGCTGTTCCCGCGCGTGGGTGGAGGAACAGGCAAACAGTGCCAGACGACTCCCGTCGGTCCTGTGCTGTCGGTCGCGTTTGCTTTCGTGGCAAACAAACGAGGGCGCGTACAGGCTGGAACGACCGCATCAATCAACGCCAGCACAGTTTCTCCAGGGGAGGTTCCCCAACCCGTTGCTTTCCAAGCAGTTGTTACTCGCCACGGATTGCCCCAATGTCCTCGCCAATGTCCTCACACGCGCCCAACACTTCCTGAACCGCACCCCCCTACCGCCGCCTACGCCGCCGCCCGCTCCGCTCGCCCCCCCGGCCCCACAACGCCCGACATGGGTTCACCGGACACGTACTCCGCGGGCGCGCGAACTTCGCACGTGAAACGCGCTAACTCAATGTCCAGGGGCCGGATGGGACCCCGATGCGCCACAGATGCTTGCCGCTCTGGTTCGTTGCTCATCCCGTAACACGTTCAGCTTGGCGCGCAAGAGGCACATGGCAACAACTAGGATCAGAAGCAAAGAAACAGGGAAGATCCCCCACAGCTCGCCTAAGAACACCTCTGAATCGAAACAAGCTTCATGCCCAAAACTGTCTCCGACCACGAAGAGACCGGAACAAAGACACACTGTCGCACTCCAAACCACAAGAAGCCCCAGAGCAATACCCAAGTCGATGGCGATTGGACTGAGTCCCCACGGTGCCAGAGAGGCAAACACCGTAGACACAAGATAAATACAGAGGAGTGTCGCGAGAATCTCCCGATGGTGCGTTAATCCCCACCCAGCCATACGCGGCATCGCCTCCAATGGCCACCCCAGAATACAGCGAAAGGCATTCGCGACATAGTGAATCGCCTCGACGTAATAGAACATCGCTACGAAGATCAGCGTGATTTTCAGAATATCGCCCCATCCCGTGCCGACTGAAAACCTCATAGAGTCACCTACCAATCAATGACTAGGGTCACATTGGCGAAGACCATGTCGGGTTTCGTGGCCCCTTGTGACTTGCGGATGACCTGCGTTCTCGTGAACCAGGAAATCTCGGACAGCAATTCTTCTCTCTCAACACCGCGTTCCTTCTTCACGCACAGGATTTGTAGTCGGAATTCTTGGCGATCCACGCGAGTCTTGCTGCCCGTATACGTGTCTCCCGGAAAATCAACATAGTCATAAGAGCTGTTGAAAGTTTGATCTGGCTTCCATTTCTTCCCATGTTTTTGGGTCTGTCTCCATCGGACATGTTCGCAACAACACCCCCCCTCTTTTTGTTCGAAAGTCATCAGAAAACCGGCTCCTAGGAATCCGGGTAGTTTGTGTTTCACTAGTGCCAGCTTTATGGGATCTGGAACAACTTTCCAGATGTCGTCAAACAATTGTGGGTCGTGGCTTGCAAGCGTATCGCTGAGGTCCGCATCTATGAACACGTGTTTGAGCGTAAGAACACCACATCTGATGCTCTTAGAACCAAGATCCGACCGAGTGAGAAACTCATCTTGGGCCATGAAGGTTAGAAGTCCCAGTGGGTCGATGCTGTCAATACAGGAGTTCCTGCACTGAAGCTGGACATTGGGGCTGTCCTGTTCTCCTGCTGGGTCTCGACTCACCCACCGCCCCAGTTCAGCGCTATAGTATCTGTAGCCGTAATACACCAACCCCGTCTCATCATCGGTGTATTTCGTCGAGAAGCGGAACGGATTCGCCGCTGCGTGCTCCCCCGTCGCCCGCAGGGTGTTGCCAAAGGGGTCGTATTCGTAGGTCGCGGCGAGGGAGCCGTCGGCGGTGTCCACCAGCGCCATGACGTTGCCGTTGCCGTCGTAGCAGTAGAGAAGGCTGGAGGCGGGAGACTGGAGGCTGGAGCAGGAGAGGAGGCCGCCGACGCCCCCGGCGCCCTGGAGGGACTGAGACAAGTCGAGGCCCCAGAGGTAGGATTGCCGATTGCCAATTGCCAATTGCAGATTGGTGGACACCTCGGTCACGAGGTTCCAGCCGTCGTAGAGGTAGGCGGTGGTGTTGGTGATCGAGAAGGTGCCGTTGGTGAAGCCCGAGAGGGCCGTCTTACGCACCCGGCGACACTGACTGTCATACGCGAATTCCAGCCGCTCTCTTGGAATGCCGGCGCTGACAACGGATGCGAGGGTCTCCATGGAGAGCAGCCGGTTCTCGCCGTCCCAGACGTTGGTCCACCGGCCGTCGGTGGTCCCTCCTTCGCCAAGGCTACGGAGGGCGGGCAGATTGCCGTCCGCATCGTACATGAACTGCTCCGGCGTCTTCGCCACGAACCGGTTGCCATTCGTCTCCGCAAGGTACACATCGGGGGCCGGCGGAGTCCCCTTCTGGCCGACGATCGCCGTAATCTCAGGATAGACCGGCGCGGCCGCGTTGTCGACCTCGAGCTGCAGGTGGAAGTGCTGCCCCTGCCGGTCGGCGGGCTCGCCGTTCACCAGCACCAGTTTGTTCTCCGTCGCCTCGCCGATGATGTCCACCACCCCCGGCACGGTGCGTTCGGTGTACTGGTTGAGGAGATTCACATCGTACTCGCTCGCCTGGCCGTTTGCGGTCGCCGAGATCCGGTTGCCGATCGTGTCGAAGGCGTACCCGAAGTCTTCCCCCTTCAGCACCGCGCCCCCGGCCGCATGCTTGACGCCCGAGGTCACCTGCCCGAGTTGGTCGTAACCGTAGGCCCAATAGGAGCCGTCGGCCAGGGTCGCCTGGGTGCGCTGGTTGGTGTCGTTGTACGTGTAGGTCCAGCTCTGGGCCGTTCCGTCTTTCGTCCGCCAAGTGCCTGTCCGCCAAGTGCCTGTCCCCATCAGTCCGCGACGGGCGGGGCAGGTTGCGGTAGAGGGCGGCGTGGGCGGTGGCGGAGTCGGCGGTGTCGTGGGGCCATCTCGCCGATTGGGCGTGAGGACCATTGCCTTCGGCGCGGGGAGCGTCTTGCGGCCAACCAGCTCCACCTGAACACCTGGGAGCATTACGGGCAGTCGATGTGTACAAAACCTCATCTCGCGCCAAGACGCCAAGGCGCCAAGGTCGAACAGAAAGCAGCGCCCGCCCTTCCCTTGTCGGACTTTGCGGCTTTGCGCGAGGCGATCGGGACGGGAACAGGAGGGGAAGTCTGTCCCCATCAGTCTCCCATCAGTCTCCAAACTGCCCGAAACATCTCCCGCTGGCCACTGGAATTAGCGAGGAACCAGTCCCAAGCCTCATCCTTCGTGGTGCCGTCGAGACCGAGACGGACAACGACCATGTCCCACTCGGGGATGACAAAGCACTTGTTGTTGTGGCCCGACGCCCAGTTGCCCTGGTTCAGGAACAGCAACCCGAAGCGTGCCATGTCGCGCGCGGCGATGACGCCATGGCGCTTGTCGATGTCGTCGCCGCGACCGCCGGCGAGCCGATGGGGAGCGTGCAGAGCCACGAGAGGAGAAACGGGCACAACCCGCGGGGGATGCTCATGGGGAGGCATGCACCTGTCTCTCCCGCCGTATGAGGG
>CAZSUU010000010.1:0-127301 GCA_964610105.1 uncultured Verrucomicrobiota bacterium
ACTCGTTGCTTATGAACAGCCCGAATCTTGAAACTGTAGAAGATGGGTCAAGGTCAATTCGCAGCACCGGCGGAAGACTTGTCTGTCGAGCGCTTCCTCATGACCCTTGCGGCACATGTGGCCGCCTTCGCCTGAAATCATGGAAACGACCGTCCATAGACTTATCAACGGGGATGCAAGAGAGCTTGCCTTTCTCGACGATGCCTCCGTTCACCTTGTTGTGACATCGCCTCCCTACTGGAATCTGAAACGGTACAACGAGAATCCAGACCAGCTTGGACACATTCAGGACTATGAAACGTTTCTTTTCGAGTTGGAGAAGGTCTGGCGTCATGTCTATCGCATACTTGTTCCCGGCGGGAGATTGGTTTGCGTGGTGGGCGACGTCTGCGTCGCTCGGCGCAACTTCGGACGCCACCTTGTGTTCCCTCTGCACGCCGACATCTGCGTCATCTGTCGCCGGATCGGATTCGACAATCTGAACCCGATCATCTGGCACAAGATCGCCAATGCCTCCTATGAGGTCGAAAACGGATCAAAGTTCCTCGGTAAGCCCTACGAGCCGAACGCCATCATCAAGAACGACATGGAGTTCATCCTAATGCAGCGCAAGCCGGGGGGATACAGGAAACCGACCAACAAGCAGCGGGATGCCAGCAGAATCGAAAAGGAAACGTTCGATCGCTGGTTTCAGCAGATATGGAACATCACCGGAGCCTCCACCAAGAACCACCCGGCCCCATACCCGCTGGAGTTGGCGACACGCCTGGTCCAAATGTTCTCGTTTACAGAGGACACCGTCCTTGATCCATTCTGCGGCTCGGGTACCACAATGGTTGCGGCGATGCGCACGGGGCGGAACAGCATCGGGATCGACATCGATCCCGAATACTGCCGTATGGCCGCCCGCTACTTGAAGGCAGAAACTGCCGACCTGTTCTCGACGGCAGAGCTCCGATTCGAGAAGGCGCCCACCGAGACTGCGGCCATGGTTCGAGAAGACCGTGCGCTGTACGAAGTCCGCCCGGCCAAGAAGAAACTGGAATAGGCGAATCGGGTAAGGGCGGGTGATGAGCCCTCCCCACACCACCCTCCTTCGCGCGGACGCTACGGAGGGCGCGGCCGTACGTGCGGGCCTGCCCGCCGAAGCGTTTTCGCCAAGGCGGGTCCGCATACGGCGGTTCGGTTGGGTCCGGCGACGGAGCTGTCATCCCGTGCGCGATGGCGCCCCGTGGTTCGCTCGCACCCGTTTCCATGCCTTGAGCAGGTTCTCCCGTTCGAGCGCCTGCCCCATGAGGTCCGCCTTCAAGCCGCACGCTCCCCCGTCCCGGCAAGGCTGGGCTCCGCCCGCCGGCCTCCTCGCTTCGCTTGCGGACGGGGTCATGCGTCTTTCCTTCCGTTCAGCCCTTCGGCGATGTGAGGCCTCCGGTGTCCCTTCGTTTACTCGTTCGCTATCCTGATCCTCCGAGAGGAGACTTGAACTCCATTAGTTCTTGGACATGCCGGGCGTACGCCACCGCAGTCAGGGTACGGCTCGCAGACTCGCCGCCCCTGCTGCCGGGCGTTGAACGGAACCGCTTCGCGGAGGAACTGCGAGGCGGTTTTGGTTTTCTGGGGGGGGTAGACTGATTCCGACGGCGCTCGGCATGAGGCCAGGACGACCGGAATGCGGAGTCAGTCATCTCGCCATTGCGCGAAGCGGTTCTGGTGCAGATGCGGTTGCGGGGATTCGCTCCGAAGACGGTGGAGGGCTGCCTCCATGCGATGGAGCAACCGTGGGACTTCCATAGCGCCCCGCGCAGAGCGGCCTGTGAGCCGGCGTAGCCGAAGGCGAAGACGGCTCCGTTCAACGCATTCTATCCCTCATGAGGCTCGGTTCCCCCTTGCCTCCCAGTCCCATCGTGTCAGTCTCGCCTCACGTGGGATAAAACGCTACTCGTTCGCCTGCGCAGGATATGCCTGCTGTCTTGCGATCCGGGGACATCCGCGCTAGAGTTTTCCTCATGAGGTGAAACATGACTACACACGCGCAACAAGTACTCAAGGAGGCCGTGGGGCTTCCCCCCGTTGAACGAGCCGAACTCGTTGAGGGGATTCTCTCCAGTTTCGACTTCCCAACCCGGGCGGCCATCGACGCGGCGTGGGCGCGAGAGGCTGAGCACCGGATTGACGCGTACGAGCGGGGCGAGATCGCGGCGATTTCGGCGTCCAGGGTGTTCGAGAAGATTGAGAAGAAGTATTCCTCGTGAAGGTGGATTTTCTCCAAACCGCCGATGACGAACTCGCCGAGGCCATAGCGCACTACAACCTCCAGAGTGAGGGCTTGGGACTGGAGTTTGCCGTGGAAGTCAAACGCGGCCTGGGGCGCATTCTCCAGTATCCCATCGCTTGGACCCCGTTGTCCAAACGGACGCGGCGCTGTTGTCTCAACCGCTTCCCGTACGCGCTGCTCTACCAGATACGCGGTGATCTCATTCTGATCGTGGCCGTTCAGAACTTGCACAAGCATCCCGATTCATGGAAATCCAGACTCAAGCCAAGCGAGGTGTGAGGAGGGGCGAACCGGGCAAGGGCCGGTGATTAACCCGCCCTCCCCACATCACCCTCCTCCGCGCGGACGCTACGGAGGGCGCGGCGGTACGTGCAGGCCTGCCCGCCGAAGCGTCTCGCGAAGGAGGTTGCCTTCGGCTAACGGGAAGTTCATGTCTCTCCCGTAATGCTTCACCGGCTACACCGAGTCCTGGCTCGGCGCGATGATCGCCATGTCGAATCTCATGCCTTCCTTGAGCATGTGGAAGAGGGCAGTTGAACTCCGTCGTCGTCTGGTACAGTCTCATACCGGCTCCGCCTGGTTGCTATGGCCTATGCATTCATGGGATGCCCCACACTGGGCACGCCCGCTACCCACGGTAGCAGGAGGAGCCCTCGCTCCTCCAACCAGGGGCTTATCCGAGTTTCAAAGAAGTCTGGCTGTCGCCAGTTCCGAAGCAGAACTGTCTCAGCCAGATTCTCGACGTTGGCCGAACGACTAATATGAACAAGGGGGCGTGTCCCATGAAGATCTTTTGCGAAAGAACTGCGGTTTTGGCATCCGCTTTTCTCTTGCTGACGTGCCTTGCCGCCACGGCGCTCTCGGGAGCCGCACCGCAAGCCTGTGGTCTCGTAGGGTTGCGTCTTCTACCGTACGATTCGGTTCAAGCGAAGGAGTCATGGCTGTCGGGTATCGGCAACTACGGGGATTTTGAAGGGCAATACCCCTTCGCTGCGCAGAATCTCGATGTGATCTGGGGCCCGCGGGGATGCTTCAAGACCGATCAGACGTTCTTCGAGTGGTACGTGGAGAATGACGAGTACAAAGAGGCGACCGAGGTGAACCCGGATCCCAAAACGAGCAAGCTCGTAGCGTACATACGCCAGGCGGAGCAGTCGGGCATGGTCGACGCTCTATGTGTCCCGCCGAATCATCCCCCCAAAACGTCACCGCAGGAAGTGGCGTACATTCTCATCTGCCGGGAAACAGGTCTGACCCACAAAGGAAAACCAGGACCCTTCAAGCAGGACTACCGCCTGCTCTACCCCGAAGACGTGTACGCACTGCGCAAGGTCTTCCGGGATGGCCATGCGGCGGGTCTCCTCAAACACGACAAGTATACGCTGATCCAGATGGTGGAGCACCCCTGCTTCTTTGCGGAAGACCCTGAAGCCCAAAAGATCATTCAGTCCATGGAGGGCGTCGCCTACGAGGCCCACCAGTTCAACCGACACTGGCCATTGGAGACGGGATGGTCGCGCCCGGAGCCTGTGGTGCGAGGCGCGAAGTGGACACTGGACCAGGGCAAGGACTACATCTTCTACTACGGCCCTTTCCTGTTCAGGGAGACTGAGGGATACCGCGAGTTCGTCGAGCGCGACTGGCTTTACGAGTTCTGGAAGGCCGGCCTCCCGAAGCGAAATCCGAGAATGCACTACTTTCTCAATGCTTTTCCGTTCGGCGGCTGCAAGAGGCCCGTGGGACCGGAGTCGGACCCCCATTCGAACTTGGGGATGACGAAATGGCTCCTTGAGGAGCTGAGTGCGAAACAACATGTGGGGGACCGGCCAACAAGGCCTTCCACACCTGCAAAATGAGCCGCGCGGACGCGGCTCATTCTGAGGGTGAAGGCGAGCGTTGGCAGCATCCAAGCGGGGACAGGTACTCTGTTCCGTCTCTTGCGCGCGGATCAGGCCGATGGTTTCTGCTTGACTTTGTGAGAACGTGCATGTATGCATGCATGTATGGCAACGAAGACAATATCGGTCGACATGGAGGCATACGAGCGACTGGTTCGAGCGCGTCACTCGGAGCGTGAGTCTTTCTCGTGTGTGATCAAGAGGGCCTCATGGCCGACTCCGATGCGGACGGCGAGGAGTTTGTTGGAGTCTGTCTTTGCATCTCCCGCTCTGGACAAAGAGACGCTCGATGAGTTGGATCGAAGGCAGGCTTCGGACCGACCGGCGGGGGACAAATGGAACCGGCACTGAATCTGGACACTACTTTTCTGATCGACTTGGAGCGGGAACGGCTCAAATCCGAACGCGGTCCGGCATCGGGTTTACTGGCTGTCTATTCCACGGCCCAATTGTGGATCAGCACGGTGGCGTGGGGCGAGTTTCTGGAGGGCGCCGGCACGGGCCGATCGGAGGCCATCCAAGTCATTCGCTCTTGCGTGGAACTGGTGCCGGTCACGGAGGCCGTGGCGGAAGTGTATGCCCGCTTGTCGCGGATCCTCCGATCGCAAGGACATCTCATCGGCTCGAACGATCTCTGGATCGCGGCCGTTGCCCTTCAGCAGGATCTTCCGCTCGTCACACGAAACAGGGCCGACTTCGCCCGCATTCCGGATCTCCGCCTCGTTCCGTATTGAGAGGATTCAGAACAGGGGGTGCAGGCCATCGGACGTCCGGCGCCCTCAGTTCTGCAACGCCGGCCGCGGGTTGCGGCGGTTCCATTCCATGACGGCGTCGAACTTCGGCGACGAAGTCTCGATCGCGGTCTCCAGGAGCCCCCAACTGCCCCATTTCGAGCTGCGCCCGATCGACGAGAAGATGCACGCCAGATCGCCGCCCATGTCGCGCCACGCATCGAGATACCGGCCGTAGATGGCGCCCATGCGCGGATGCCGGTTGACGTCGCCGAGGAGCTTCGTCAGCGCCTCGTTGTTCTCCCCGCCGCCCACCCCGACCAGGTGCTGGCCGGCTTCGTAGCAGAGGAGCTTGAGACCGTACTTGTCCGCGACCGCCTTCTGCGTCTTCATCCACCCGACGCATTCGGGCAGGGCGTTGGTCTCCACCGAGTCGAGCACCTGTTCCACCGACCACTTCGCCACGGTGCTGGAATCCAGTTCCCTTCCCCCCGGCCGCGGCATGAAGGAGATGTAGGGCGCAATGGCCAGCGCATCGCAGTTCCTGGCGAGATCCTGCTTCGACAGCAGCATGCCGTCGGTCCAGTACTCGCTGCTCGCCGCCTGCCACGCGACCACCCGCACCAGCCGGTCGCGTCCGCCGAACGCCTGCTCCCACAGGCGGAAGATCTCCATCGACCGCTTCCCGTGGAACAACGCCGCCCCTTCCCACGGGCGGTTGGCCGGCCCCAGCCCGAGCGCCCGCGCCTGCTCCTGGGCATAGCGGTTCTGCGTGAAGATGTTGTTCCACACCTCATTCGAGTACTCGACGTAGACGCGGAGCGCGGGATCCAACCGCTGCTTCACGAGTTCCGCGAACCGGCGCACGTAATCGTCGCTCGCCTCGTGCGGCACGCAGAACCACGGGTTGACCTTGAGCCGGTTGCAGAGATCGACCATCACCTCCACCGGAATGCCCTTCACCGTCCATGTCGCATCGTCCGGCTTGGGCCGGTCGGACCACTCCCGCTGCTTGGAACCGTTGGTCTCCATCCAGTCCATGAACCGGAACGTGTTGAACCCCTGCCAGCGCCGCAGGAAGATCTCGCTGAAGGGATTGTCGCGGTAGGCCGCTTCGCCGCCGGGGAGGAGCACGCGGATGTTGCGGACCGGTTGGGCCGGGTTGATTTCGCGGAGCTGCAGGAACGTGCCGTCGTTGGTCGCGTGGATCTGGACCACGAGCCGCCCGGGTTCGCGCGAGATGATCTTCGCATTGTGGCCGAAATCGATGCGCCCCTCGCCGTCGTAGAGGCAGACGTACTCCCCCGACGGCGCGCCCCCGCCCGTGAGGATCGGCGTCTCCGCCCAGCAGCCGGCTTCGAGCGACTTCACCCACCCCTGCGCGTCGAGCGACAGCTCCGGCCCCTTCCCCCACCCCGCCCCCTGCCGCTGGCTGATCCAGGCGCGGGACAGGCGGAAGACATCGACGAACGGGTGTTCGGTGTTCCAATCCGCCGGGCCGGCGAGGTTGATGCCCAGCCGGCTCTGCGCGGGCGGCGGATCGGCCGCAAGGGCTGGCGAGACGGACAGGATGGCGATCGCAACGCAGCGCTGTACGGTCTTCATACACGTTCTCCACCTTGGCGGCATTCCCCGGATTGATGGAACAGTGGAACGATGAAAGAAGAAAGACAGAACTTCAAGACCGAATCCCCGCGAACGGGCCTACGTATCGCGGGCAATCCTGCCCGCGAGCTGGCTGTGCCAGGTTCTTCATTCGCGCGCAAGATTGCGCGCGGTACCCTAAGGCGGCGGGCCGCAACCGAATGGCCCTGGTCGTTCAAAGCTCCCACTGCATACCTTCCTTTTCTTCGCGCAACGGCGCCGCCTCATCAGGGGCGATCTCGCGGCGCAACGGGGGGCCATCCCAGGGACGCATCCACCGCCTCCGCTGACGGGCCGACGAGATAGAGCGGCGATGGCGACAGCTCGGCGCGCTCCGGCTGCTCGTTTCCCATGATGTCCACGACGGTCACGCCCGCCGCGGGCTGGATCAGCCTTGTCGCTCCCGCCCGGCACCACGCCACCCCCACGCATCGTCCGCCGGTCCGGAACACGCGTGCCTCCACCCCGTCGCGGCTGACGATCCGTTCGCACGACTCCGGCACGCCCACGACCCCCGTGAACACCGACACCGCCGGCAGCATCTTCCGCGGCGCGCCGCCGTATTCGAACAAGACCCCCCCCGCATCTGATCCGTTGATGGCCCCGCAGGTGCCGGCGTGGAAGAAGATCTTCCGCACGCCATGTCCGAAGGCCACCGCCGCGTACTTCACGATATGCTCCGCCGCCGCCCGCTCGCTCGTCCAGCGGCATCGGTTCATCGTCGCGTCGCCCACCGAGTGCGGCACACACGGCGGGTCGTCATCGGCATAGCAGCCCCACTCGGTGATCCAGATCTCTCGCGGCCCGCCGTGCGCGCGCATCCGCTCCTCCAATTCGCGGAAGGCATCCTCGTAGCTCTCCGCCGGCCGCGGGGGGTCGTAGTTGTGGACGTCGAGAACGTCGAGAAAGCGCAGGCCGCCCTGGTCGATGAACTCGTGCGTCATCGGCGACTCCATGTTCGCGCTGATCCCGCCGACGATGCGGCATGGGGGATCGCCGGCCTTGAGCCACCGGTGCGAGACCTCGAGCAGCCGCACATAGTCCTCGACCTCGTAGCCGAACTGGCGCGGCAACGCATAGGAGGTGAACACCGATTCGTTGAGGATCTGGATATGCGTCACCGGTCGCGGATTCCCGTCGCGATACCGTTTCGCGACAGCCGCCGCATACCGGCCGAAATCCTCGAAGTCCTTCGGCGCATAGGCCACCGGCAGGCGCGCCCGGAGGTAGGCGTCGTTCCCGGCCGTCTTCTCCACCTCGTCGGCCTTCCCCGTGCTGCACCACAGGGCCGAGGGAAAGGGCAGCAGCACCTCGACCCCTCCGCCGAGGCCGCGCACACGGTTGATCTGCGCATCGGCGGGCGCGAAATCGAACCTCCCCTTCGCCGGTTCAATCGTCTGCCACTTGGCCGACCAGTCGCGCCACCACGCGATCCCGGCGAGGCCCGCCTGCCGCACGAGGAAGTCCCACGGATAGGCGTGGTTGAAGCCGAAGGGCGAGTCGGCCAGGGTCGGGGGCGCCGGATCGATCACCGCGCATCGCAGGCTGTTCGTGTCGTCCCCCGCCGCCCATAGCGCGCGATAGTAGCCGCGGCGTCGCGGGAGAACGGAAGGCAGATCGAACACGGCCGTTCCCGACTTCGGCAGTTCAATCGTGACGGGGCGCTCCAGGACCGTCCGGCTGGAGAAGTCGCTTGCCGACAACGTGCCTTTGAGAGTCCGCGGTTCCGCGCCGTCGTTGAAGGCCCGCACGACCAACGACGGTCCCGCCGCCGGGTGGGTAAAGATCCCGCCGGCCGCGGTCGCCTCCATGAACGACTCCACCGGGCGCCTCGGTTCGTAGGTCGTGGCCCGCGACCCACGCTCGAGCTGCACCGCGTCGATCCAAAGCGTGACCGCATCGCGACCGGAGGCCTCCAGGTCCGGTCCGACAGCGACGAAGAGGAATGGCTGGGACGGCGTGAACCGAAACTCGTGGCGCTGCCACTGCGAGCCGACCCTCACCGACTCACGGCGTTGACGATCGGGGGCTTCGAGGACCAGCATGTGCGCCATCGTGCCCTCCGCGTCGCCCTGCAGGTGAGCCGACAGCGTCAGCGGCTCGCCGGGCCGCACACGGAACCAGCCGAGGTTGGCCGCGAGCACGCGCGACACCGGCTGGCGGACGGGTTCGTAGTAGTCGAACCAGAACACCGGCCGTGTCCGGGGCGTGATCGCGATCTTCAGGCTGTGCCGGCCGTGGACCGCGGCCTGGCCATCGATCTCGCCTTCGAGCCGGTACAGGTTGCCCGCCCACCCCGAGAGGCCGTAGGTGAAGCTCCCCCACCCCGCGCCGCCGCACTCGAAGCTGCTGTTCGGAATGAGGTTCTTGACGCCCTCTCCGCCGATCTGCGGAAACCACTGCTGCCCGCCGGAGGACTCCACCAGTTCGACGTCATCCAGCCACAACCGCCCCGTGCTCTTGAACCAGAACTGCAGCCGGCTCGCCTCCGCCGGCACGTCGGTCTTCGCCCGGAACAGGAACTCGTGTCGTTCCCACTGCGCGTCCACCGGGAACGTCTCCGACAGCCCGGCGTTCTCCCACCGCCGCGTGTCCGTGAGCGCGAGGTCGACCACGTCGCCGCGAATGCCTTCGCCCCTGGCCCAGAAGGTGAACCGGTACCACTGCCCGCCGCGCACGGCGACCCTGCCGACCTGGCAGAGCATCGCGTGGGCGTCAGGGGTGTCGCCGCCGAACTCCGTGCACTCGAGCCTGCCGCCGCGGCCGCCGTCGCGCCCCGCATCGGTGGCCAGGCGCTGATGCACGAACCGCCCGCCCGCCACCGCCCAAGCCTCCGGCGTCGCCCCGTCCGCCGCCAGCGCCTCGAACGTGCCGTTCGCGATCCGGTTCGTCGCCGGCGCCGCGGCCACATCCGCCGCCGCAAGAGTTGCAGCGGCCATGATGATCGTCCCTGTGTTGTTCATGTCATCCCGCCCGCTGTTGCCACGGTCAGTCGGAACGCCAGGACATTGGAATTCCGGAATCGAGCGATCTGCAAGAAAGAACGAGAGGAAGCAGCAGGCTTCGCGAGCGAAGCCCCCGCGAACCTTCGATTCCAGATGGCGGCGTGGCATCGCCATGATACCCTCACCGCGCGGCCGATTCACCACTGTTCGTCTCGTCTGGAGAAAGATGGAAATCATGGAACGGGCAAGAGGGAGCGGGAAGTGGAAACGACGCCTCCTGCTCTGGTCGGCTATCGTCCTGGGCTGCGCCCTGCTGTCGGAGCTCCTCGCCGGCCGCGCGATGCGGCGGGAGAAGATCCGCCGCGATGCTCAGTATGACCGCCCGCCGACGTTGCTTTTCATCGCGCCCGATCGTCTCCACCTCGCGCCCGTCGATGCACCCGACACGTTTCGCGTGGCCGTGGTGGGCGATTCGATCGCGCGGGGTCTGGGCGTGTTTCATGGCGACTCCTTCGGCGTGCGGCTCGAGCGGCTGTTGAACCTCAACCCGGACGCCCCCCCGGCGACGGTCGCGCTGCACACCGAATCCGCCACCTCCACCCAGACCCAGTGGCCGTTGATCTCGCGGGCCATCGACGAAGACCCGCGCGTGTTGATCCTGATCATCGGATTGAACGATACGCGAAACGTCGGCAGGCCGGACGAGATCCAACGATGGGAGGCGGAGGCGGATGTCTGGCAACCGCCCGCCGCCGTCGCCCGACTGCTGGGCCACTCGCGCACGTTCACGTGGGCCTTGGCGACCTGGCAAGGATATCAAGTCAAGCGGAATCTGGCCGGGCACGCCCAGCGGTTCTTTGAGCCTTCCTACTCCGGATGGCGGCGATTCCGCGAATCCATTGCCTCGTACCGGGACGCCTGCCGCGAGAACGGCATCGTGTTGATGGCGGCCGTCCTCCCGGTCATGGATTTTCTGGATGACTACCCCTTTGAGTTTGCGCATCGCCAGTTCAGGGACTGCCTGCGGGAACTCGAGGTGCCGCACGTCGATCTGCTTGCGGACTACCAAGGCCGCGATCCCGACCGCATGATGGCGGTGCCCGGTCAGGATGCCCATCTGTCCGAGATTGCGCACCGGATTGCCGCGGAGGCGATCTTCGAGTTTCTGATCGGCAGCGGCGCGGTGGAAGAGGAATTCGTCCCGGTTCACATGAACTGTTCCCGAGCGGACTTCCTTTCACGGTGCCGGTCACGCGCGGGCCCGTGGCAGGACCTCGCGCGGCCATTGGCGCCGCCCCAGATGCGCTACGACGACGCGCTCCGCGCCTTTGTCGGCGCCCGAACCCGCGTGGTGTGGTGCCGCGCAACCGAATCCCCCGGCGCGTCTCGGGAAGCGTGTCAGATCGTCGGGCTCGACACGGACGACGAGCGCGGCGAAAGGGTGATCCTCCCCGAACTCGATCGGTTCCGCCGGCCCCTGATATCTTCGGATGGGAAGCGCATCGTCTTCACGCGTGACGGCGCCGGCGCCATCGAGTGCGCGACCTGGGATGGCGCCAGCCATGAACGGCTGGGCGCGGGATCCGCCGCCGATGTGTGGCGGGACCCGCAAACCGGCTTCGAGTGGGTGTATGCCATCCGGGGCGCGGACACCAACGCGGCCAGCGACGCCGGCCGGCTGGTGCGGTTCCGGCTGGATCAACCGCAGGTCTGCGAGACCATCTGGACGCAGACCATGGTCGCCGCGGACGGCTTTCAGTTGTCGCGCGACGGAACCCACGCCTCCGCCTTCAGTCCCGCGCCCATGGCGGGGGTCCTCGACTTCACCGACCGGTGCTGGGGGAGCGTCTGCGGGGGTGACGGCGTCGCCCTGGCGCCCGACGATAGCTACCTGCTCGCCATCCTGAGGGAGACGGGCCGGGGCCTGGCGATGTTCCCTCGCGGACGCCGTCTTCAGCGGACCATCTGGCTCAGCTATTCCCCCGCGGTCTTCGGACATGAAGTCCGGTCTCCGCGGTGGAGCAATGACCCGCGCTTCCTGGTGTTCTCCGGACCCCACGCCGACGGGGGGACCGCCGGCCGCGATGCGACGCGCAGGAAGGAGTCGGACATCCATATGGGGTGCTTTGCACCCGGTTTTCGGGACATGGACCGCTGGCTGCGCGTGACGCGCAATGAGCGGGAAGACCGCGAGCCCGACGCGTGGGTCGACCCCGATTCGCAGCCGCGCGTCTGGGCCCGCGCCCCCGCGGTCTCCGCGCCGGTCGCGCCTTCGCCGCCCGCCCGGCAACGGGGCGCGTCGCTCGTGGTTCAAGCCCGTCTGGATTCCACGGTGGAGGCGCCCACGCCCGCCTCCATTCGACCCTACAAGCGGGCGATGGTGGTGTACGAATACGCCATCGATCGGATCGAAGAAGGCGAGGCCTCGCCGGGGCCGCGCATTGCCGTCGCCCACTGGGCCGTGCGGAACGGAAAACCGGTCGCGCTCAAGCGCCGGATCGGCGACACATTTCGAATGCGGCTGGAGCGATACGCCGATCATCCGGAACTCGAAGGCGAGCGGCAGATCATCGATCCGGGTGCGATGGACCTTCCGCTTTACATCGAGACGGAGAGCGCGGCGGGCGTCGAAGGGGACGCCGACACGAATGCGCCGCTGCGGCCCTGAGGGCTGCGTGCTCCGGCAATCCGGGAGTCCGCCCTCAGATGCAGGCGGCACGAAGGCGGACACAGACCAACGCCGGCGAATACGGTTGTGCGATCCGTCTTCGGGTTCGGCGCATCCCCGGGGATGGGGAGCGGTTCTTTCGTGACCCGAAGAAAGCCGCTAAGGGGATGGAGACGATGGAGAGTCGGGCGTCAGAGCTTGCCGCAACGCCACCTCCACTTCCTCTATGCGCGCCTCCTGCTCCTTGATTCGCGCCTGTTGCTCCTTCACAATGCGGTACAGACCTTGGATCGCGGCGAGCGCGACCCCGTCGGCATCCACGGTGGCGATGGCCCTGTCGGTGTCGCCCAAGCCGAAAGCCGCATGGAAATCCTGTGCCGTCGGACCGATGTGTATTCCGGTGGCCGCGCCCTTGTACCGCCATTCGCGGATGGGCAGCACAGCGACCTTCTCCAGCATCTGTTCCCCATCCACGGGGCGGAACCCCTCCTTCAGATCACGGTCGCTTGCGTTGATCCAGGTATTCCCGTCGCAGGCGGCGTTGACCACCTGCAGTTGGCTGGTCGGGTTCGATATGCCGATACCCACATGGCCGCCGAGGAAGTAGCTCGGCCCGTTCGCGCGGAGCGAGACCTTGGTGACGCCATTGCTGTGTAGCCACAGGAGGCCGCAGTTGTAGTCCGTGCCCCAGCCCAGCAGGCCGAGCTCGCAGGCAGGATTGCGCCACGAGATGAGGTCGCTGCCGGAGGGCCCCTGCACCGTCAGTGGGAATTGAGGATTCGCCGTGCCGATACCGACCCATCCGGAGGGCGTGACCGTCAGGCGCGTGGCATTGCTGGTCACGATGAAGACGGGGCCGCCTCCGAACGTCCCCATCTGGAGCGACCCAATCTGCTGGGATCGTTCCGTCGCCATCAGGCTCACGCGGTTCGAATACAGGATTCCGGTCCCTTCGACGTTGGCATACAAGCCCACGCCGGCGTCGTTCATGAGGAAGAGACGCGCGCTATAGAGCGGGCTGTCCGATTCGATCCGGGCTTCGGCATATTGCCCCGAAGTCTTGACGTGCAGGTCGGCTTGCGGATTGTTCGTGCCGATGCCGACGTTGCCGAACGCGTCCACCGTCAGCGATCCGTCTCCCACGTCGAGGGCCGGCAGGATCAACGCCCCGGTCATCGCGTCGCCGGCTTTCGCTACGAAGTCCGTGTGGCTGTGCGCACTCGACGCGAATGCCGAGGAATCCAGTCCGTCGAGCAGGTCCGCATCCAACCCGCTGTCTATCCCATCCACGAGTCGGTCGGAGGTGAGGCTGCCGGCGGCGACGTGCGCGTTGAAAATCGCGCCGACGGCGATCTTCCCGGCCGTGACCGAGCCGTCCTGGATCGCATCTGTCGTCACACCGCCGTGCCGCACCCCCTCCGCCACGAGACCTTCGGCGTACGGCTGGAGCGAGTAAAGATAGACGTGGCCTGATAGGTTGTCGAATCCCTCGGCTCCCACCACGAATCGATCCGCCCCGACCTGCCCGAGGGCGCCTGCGAAGAACGCCAGTTCCGTCGGCACCGGGTTGGTGATGGCCGACAGCAGATGACCATCAAGGTCATACAAGAACGCACGCCCTGCACCCGAGGCACCCTCATCGCTCGAAGGATCTCCCACGATGAACCGATTGGAACCTACGCCGACAACGGAATCACCGAACCGGTGGTCCAATCCCGGCATCCCACTGAGGACCGTCGCCAGCAGATTCCCGTCGGCGTCGTACAGAAAAGCGCCCCCGCGGCGCCCCCAACCCATGTCCTTCCCGCTCGCCCCGATGACGAACCGGTTGGAGCCTACGCCTGCGACAGAGCTTCCGAATGAGTCATTCACTTCTGGAACCGGGTTGGTGATCGACGCCAGGCGAACCCCGTTGAAGTCGTACAGGTGCGCGATGCCCGCACCGGTGGCCCCCGTGTCGTCGCGGTCGGCCGTCACGATGAAGCGGGTCTCGCTCACCGCCGCAACGGAGTAGCCGAACCGACCGTCGACCGATGGCGTCGGATTGGTGATCGTCGCCAGCAGGACCCCGTTCCGGTCGAGCAGATACGCACTGCCCGCATCCACCGCTCCCGTGTCGTCCCACGGAGCGCCGACGACGAACCGTTCCGATCCGACCCCCGCCACGGAGTGACCGAACAAGTCCCCGGACGCCGGCGCCGGATTGGTCGCCGTCGCGAGCAGCGTGCCATCGAGGTCGAACAGGTACGCGCTGCCCGCATCGGTCGCGCCTGTGTCGTCTCTGCACGCCCCCACTACGAAACCGTCCGAGCCAACCGCCGCAACGGAACAGCCGAACTCATCGCCCCAGACAGGCGTCGGATTCGCAATCGTAGCCCGCCTGTTCCCGTCATAGTCGAAAAGATACACCGTCCCCACACTCACCCCGCCAGCGTCACCGTGCGTCGCCCCCACGGCAAACCAGTTCGTTCCCACCCCGGCCAGCGACTCGCCGAAATAGTCCGTTCCTAGCGGAAACGGGTCGTCTATGGTGCGGATCAACCCCGGAAACCAGCCCTGCCGGATCTTGTCTTCCGTGACCGCCCCGTCGGCAAGGGCCACCGTTGTGACGGCATTGCTGCCGAGGTCCGCCGCACTGATCGATCCGTCTGCGATCGCGGCCGTGTCGACCGCCCCGGGCGCCAGATGGACACCCTGCACCGCGCCCGTGGCCAGCATCGCGGGCGTGATCGCGTTTGCGGTGACGCCCTGGGCGACCCGCGCCGAGTCGGCCGACTCGGCCACCAGGGCGTAGGCGACCGACACCACCCGCTCGCGCGGCGCCAGCGTTGTGCCGTCGACCGCGACTTCGAGCCACACTTCCGCGTTCGTCAGTGCGGCGGAGAGCGAGCCTGCCGTCGTGTGGTCGCCGATGAACGTCGAGTACAGCCCGTCGACGACCGGGACGGAACTCGAGTCCTCATAAAGAACCGCGCCGCCGGCCGGCCCCGCGTACATTCGCAGCGCAAGCTGAACGGTGCGGTTCACGAGATTGGTGCCGTCGAGCAGACGGCCCTGGTAATTGATGACCTGCGGAACCTGCGCCATGCAATCGAGGGTCGCAAGCGCGGCGGTCAGCCAGAAGCACAACGTCTTCATCTTCCTTGTCCCCCATCGTTTCCAGACACCGCTCGTTACCGGACAACGCCTCGGACACGGCGTCGGGCCCCACCCGCTTCCGCAACGCACCCTCTGCCCCGCCGGTCCGCGCGTCCGCAACTATACACCCCCTCATGGGTGATGGCGATACCGGCGAGGAGGAACGGCCGGCTGGCTCGTCTTGCGCACGGAGGCGGGTCATCGACCGGTAAATGAACGCGCGGGGCGCCCCTTCTCTTCGCTTGATCCGGACAACCGTCACCGGGCACCCTCCGGCACGGACCGGCGCGGTCTCGCAGGAGAAACGACGGCAGGCGGAGGACGTCCTGCGCGCGGTGATCGCGTTGCAGGACCAGAGACCCGATAGCAAGACGTACGGCATCTGGCCATGGTTCCTGGAAGAGCCGCTGGAGAAGATGTCGCCGCCCGACTGGAACTGGGCCGACTTCTGCGGGGTGCAGCTGTTGCAGGCGGCCCTGGATCACCGGCCGCGGCTGTCGCCGCAGGTAGCGAGACTCATCGACGATGCGATCCGGCACGCCGCCCGATCGATCGAACGCCGCAATGTCGGTCCGAGCTACACGAACATCGCGATCATGGGCACCTATGTCACGCTCGTTGCGGCGGAGTTCTACGCCTGGCCGGACCTGCAGGAGTATGCCCTGGCGCGGTTGCGCCGCTTTCATGAACACACGATGCGGACCGGTTCGTTCAACGAGTACAACAGCCCGACCTACACGATCGTGGCTTTGACCGAACTTGGGCGCATGCGGCTGCATGTGCGCGATGGGGAGGCGAGGAAGCTGGTTGAAGAGCTTTATCGCCTCGCATGGGAGGACATGGCCGCGCATTTCCATCCGCCCACGCGGCAGTGGGCCGGACCGCACAGCCGCAGCTACAGCACGCTGCTGGGCAACCGTGTCCTCGCCCTGGTCCAGCACGGAACGGAAGGCCGCGTGGAGTTCGCTGTGGATGAACCGTCCCTCGCGGAATGCCGCCTGCCGCTGCCCTGTCCGCGGGACGTCGAGCCCTTCTTCGCGAAACTCGATGCGCCGCGCGATCTCGTGAAGACGTATCAGCAGGGCGAGCCGCCGGTCGTAGGCAGCACGCATCTGGAGCCGGCCTTCGCCCTCGGCAGCGTCAACCGCGGCGATCTCTGGAACCAGCGGCGCGCGCTGGTGGCGTACTGGGGCGCCGCCGATATGCCGTCCTACCTGCACCTGCGGTTTCTCCGGGACGGCTATGATCTTGCGGAAGCGCGGGACATCGCGGCCTGCGGTGCAGGCCTCCCACAGGGGAGGCGAATCTGTGTCGTGGGCGGGCCGCACCGCCGGCTCGCGATCCTCTACGGTCTCGCCGTCAGCCCCCGCCCGCACAGGGGGACGATGCGGCCGGCCTCGCCCGTGTTGTAGTTGAAGACGGTGAAACCGCCGGTGTCGAGCCGGCGCGTGATCTTCACCATCTCGACGAGCCTCGCGATGTCGAGCTCGTCCCACGTGCTCAGGCCGATGCCGGGGTAGCAGGGCACGCGCCCCGCCCATTCGCGCTGCCGCTTCACCCACGCTTCGAATTGCACGGCGCTCGGCGTGTAATCCATCGGGCATACGAAATCCAGGTAGCCGCGGTCGCACCACAGTTTCCAGTCCTGCCCGATACCGTTGCGGTCGGAAGGCCAGTTGGGGAAGACCGCCGCGGAGATCTTCACGCCGGGCTTCGCCTTCCGCACCGCCTCGTGTACGCCGGCCACGACCGCGGTGATATTCGTGCGACGGAAGTCCAACCACCGTTGTCGAATCGCGGGGTCTTTGCGCGTATCGGCGGGCCAGGTGTTCACCTTCGCCCCGAGCGCCGCCTCGAACCGCTCACGGCATCCCGCGCAGAAGCAGTGGGCGGCGTCGGGATAGCGGATGTAGTCGAAGTGAATGCCGTCGACGTCGTAGTTCGTCGCCACCTCGACCATGGCGTCGATCTCGAGCCGCTGGTTCGCGGGATGCGACGGGCAGAGCCACTCGGGATCGGGCGCGCCGTCGTAGCCGACCTGGGTGCGGCCCTCGCTTCGCATCCGCTCCGCGAACGGACGCGGCGCGTTGTGCGCCATGTTCCAGTTGACCTTCCACACGTGGCATTGAACGCCGTACTTGCGGCAGGCCGCGACGCACGCCGCGATCTGGTCGCCCCGCTCCCGCACCGCGGGCGACACGGGCAGCACACTGCTTTCATAGAACGCCACCCCGCCCCAGAGCATGTTCGGAAGCACGGCCGTGAAGCCGTGCGCCGCCAGGTTGCTGACCGCCTCGTCCCAGGACAGGCCGTTGACCCCAAACGCGCTGTGGCACCACCAGGCGCGGTGTTCGCCCTTCCGCGGCTTCTGCGCGGAGCAGTAGGCGAGAAGCAGGCGTTCGCCCGCCCGTTCGGCCGTTGCCAGCGCCTCGGCGTACCGTCCTTGTTCACTGGATCGGACGGCCTCGCGATGCAGGGCCTCGGCCTCGGCCAGCTCCGCGACCGCCGCCGGCGCGCCCGAGGCCTCGCGGCGGATGCCCGCGACCGCGTCGGCGAACCCGCGATACGGGCCGAACCGCCCGACGCGGTCGAACCCGCCCGCCACGGCCCTCTTCCATACCCCCCCGTCCAGATGCCCCAGCATCGCGAGCAGCATGGCCCGCTTGTGGACGGGGTCGTCGTTCAGCAACACGTGGCTCATGAACACGCAGTTGCTCGAGGCCACGATCGCAGGCTCGCCCGTCGATTCGCCCTTGCTGTTGAACCAGGTGGCGACCACGCGGCTCCGTCCCGGCACGGGCTCGGTGCGTCGGATGTTCCAGGATGCCTGAGCGACCGCCGCCGGCAGACCGGGCAGGCCGTCGCCCGCGCGGCGGATGCTCGCGAAATGGCCCGGCGCCGATTGCCCCACGTGCGCGCCGCCGCCGATGCCGGTCGCCTCCGCGAGTTCCAAGGGCAGGATGTAGAACGCCAGGATCTTCCCGCCTCCGGAAAGGAACGCTGCAAGCTCCCGGGCGACGGGGGCCGGCAAGCCGGGATTATGCGGCAGGATGGCGATCGTCTTGCCCTTGAGCCGTGCCGCCGTGACGTCGAGATCGCTGATCACCACGTAGGGCAATGCCAGTCGATCCAGTGCGCCGGCAACGTTCTTCGCGAACATGGTCACTGACTTCCCCTCTTCCGCCGACGACCGGCCGGCCGACTCCCCGCGGATGATGGCGATCGGGGCGTCGGCGCCGTCCAGGGCCAGATTGGCAAGATGGAACTCCGTGTCGGCATTCTCCCCCCGCCAGGCGGAGATGCGGATCGTGTCGATCGTCCCCCACCCCGAGGGCCTGCCCTCCACAACGAAGTCGCTCTTGTCGATCGTCACCGTGTGCCAGCCCCTCGTTCCGCCCGGTCCGAAACTGCCGGCGTACCAGCCGTCGCCGCTGTGCAGGTAGAGGCTGAACCCGGAAATGGGCGACGGATCGGCGCAGTGGAGATCGAACCTCAAGCCCCGGCACGCGGTAAGGTCCAGCTTCACCGCGCGGTCCCACGAGGCCCGGTCGATCTCGGTGCCCTTGAAGTTGCACGGCAGCCGCAGCGCGCGCCGGCCGCCGGCCTCGATGACCGAGACTGGAAGCGAGTCTTTCATCGGCTTCCACTCCGCCGGCACCGACGCGATGTCGCGGGTCGTCAGATCGTCGACCAGCGCCGGCCCCGCGTGCGGGGGCACCGGGTCGAGCCGTCCGCCGCTCGCCCCGCCGGGTGGGGCGGTCAGCATCGCGGCGGCGACGAGAGCCAGAAGAGACACGGCGGGGTAGTGGACGCAGAGAAGTCGGGGTGTGGTCATGTGGCTCCTATCGTGGTGCCTGGCGTTCTCGGCGGCTCGCATGCGGTCGGTATGTCCTGCGCGTGCCGGCAGGGCCGGGGTCGATGTGCCGATTCCCGCTCATCCGTTGCCGCTCCAGTGGTTCGGCAATGGATAGCACAGGGATGGAGGCCGGGAACAGCTCGATTTCGGTTGCTTGGGACCAGGGGACCAGGCAGGTGGATCATGGTCATATAGTCATGGTCATCTCCGTCTGGGAGGTCGCCATGCTGCAGGCCGAAGGTCGGCTGACCCTGACCGTGGACTGTGAAAGCTGGATTCGCGAAGCCTTCTCCGCGCCGGGTATCCGCCTGGCGGACCTCACGCCCGGCGTGGCCATTGCCAGCACCCGGCTGCCAGGCGCGTTCCAGGGCGATCCGGCGGATCGAGTACTCATCGCCACCGCCCGTGAATCGGGCGCGGTTCTCCTCACCGCCGACCGAACCATCCTGGACTACGGCCAGGCCGGCCATATCCAGGTCGCGACCGCGTGAGCGTGATCGCGTCGCGGGTCCCGTTCGTCCTCCCGGCGGCGAAGGAGCGTCGGACTCCGGCAAGCCCAGTCGCCGCCCTTCGAGCGACAGGCCATGCGAAGCTTGCGGTCGATTCATGCGCGATTGCACGAGCGCCCGCGTTGGCGCATGATCGCGCCGAACGTCAGATGGCGTCGGCAGGAGGTGCGGCATGACAGGCGCTGGATGTGACGGTCTGAATCGACGCGGCTTTCTCAGGGCCGCCGCGGCGGGCATCGCGCTCGGCGGCGGGGCGCAGGCCGCCGAATCGCCTCCACCGCCCCCCTCCCCGCCGCCGCCGCCCGGACGGCGGGCGCGCATCGCCACCGTCGGCCAGGGGGGGCGCGTCCGGCGCACGATCGAGGAGAACCTCGAATACGTCATGGGGCTGCTCGATCGCGCCGTGGAGCGGAAGCCCGACCTGGTCTGCCTGCCGGAGAACTTCGCCACCGCCGGCCTCGGCGGCCTCTCCGCCCGCGAGCGGGTGGAGGCCCTGGACGGCGCCACCCTCACCGCCGCCGCCAAGCGCGCCAAGGCGGCTCGCTGTTATGTCGTCTGCCCGATGCTCACGGCGCGCGGGGACCGGGTCTACAACTCGGCGGTGGTCATCGACCGCACGGGCGCCGTCGCCGGCACCTACGACAAGGCCTGCCCCGTGACTACGTCGCCCGATTACACTTCGCTTGAGGGCGGCGTGACGCCGGGCAGCCCGGACCTGCCGGTCTTCGACCTGGACTTCGGGCGCATCGGCATCCAGATCTGCTACGACATCGGCTTCCCCGAGAACTGGGAGCTGCTGCGCCGCAAGGGCGCCCGTCTCGTGCTGTGGCCTTCGGCCTATGACGGCGGCTTTCCCCTGTGGGCCTATGCCTACCTCCATCATTACTACGTGATGACGTCGGTACGGTCGGGCCAGTCGCGGATCGTCGATCCCTGCGGCGCGGTGCTGGTGGAAACGGAAGCGGAGACGCCGGTGATCGTGCGCGACGTCAACCTGGACTTCATCGTCTCCCACCTCGATTTCAACCAATCCATCCCGGACAAGATCAAGGCGAAGTACGGCGAACGGGTGGATGTGCGGCGGTCGAATCCGGGCTGCAGCCACTTCGTCGTCGAACCGGTCGACCCGGCCGTCACGGTGGCGCAGTTGCAGGAGGAGTTCGGTTTCGAATCGACGCTGCAGTATCACGACCGGCACCGCGCGGTCTATCCCGCCGCGCGCGAAGGCCGGCCCCTGCCGGCGCAGCGGGCGCGACACGGGGTCCGGCCGCAGTGGGGGAAGTTCTAGAGGACCTCTCCAGGGCGGCGAGCCGCAACCCGACGGCCCTTTTGATCTGGATGTTGCGCGACGTCGAGAGGCCGGACGGCGGTCACACAGCCGCCCCCGGCCCTGCTTCACTCCACCACGATAACGTAGAACCGGCAGCCGGCGGCCGGCGCCACGAAGAACGTGATCCGATCGCCCGTGCCGTCCACGGGCGCGGATTGCAGGGGGCCCGCTTCGGTGAGGGCGAAGTACTCCGCCGCCCATTCGCCGGCGGCCAGATCGCCGGTCATCTGGAGCGCGTAGCGCTTCCCCGCCACGCTGGGGAAGCGCAGTCGAAGACGGCCGTTGGACACCGGCGAGAGGTCGTCCACGCGCAGCACGCTGAGGGCGTTGGTCGGCACCGTCCCGGCGTAGTACTCCTTCCAGTTCGGGTGCCCGTCGGCGTCCGAATCGGCATCCGCCGCAGCCTGGTTCGTTGCGAGGTCATACTGCACGAACCACCAGTCGGGCACGCCGTTGCTGTTGGAGCAGTACGGGCTGAAGAGCGCCGATACGGTCATGTCGCTCACGACCGTGAAAACAACCGGATTGGCGGTTCCGCCGAGGCTGCCAGACCACCGGTCGAGGAAGAAATACGGCGCCGGCGCGGCGGTCAGCGTGACGTCGCGGTTGGTCGGGTACGCCGCCGCAACGGGCCACACGGACACCGTGCCGCGATCGGTCGGGCTCCACAACACGGCCAGGGTGTGGAACGGCCCGGCGTAGGCGGTCTTGCTGGCCTGCTCCGTGTTGCCGTACGCGCCTGGGTTCGCGCGCAGCCCGTTGTGGGCGGGCTCGTCCGCGAAGGCGGACCACGGATCGCCCGTATCGACGCACGGCGAGTCGTTCGTGTCCGCCGTCCACATCCCGCCGTGGAAGGAGCCCGCCGTCGAACACAGGTGGAAGTCGTCGTCCGCGCCGTAATAACCGCCGGGTAGATCGTCCGCGCCGTCCGGATCGACAAAGCGCGGATCCGCGGACAGGCTGTTCGAGTCGCAGCCCGACACCGCCCGCCACTCCGAGAGCGAGGCGCAGTCCGTTCCGCACCAGCGGCCGACCGCCGCGCCGTCCGTGACATGGAGATCGTTGTAGTCGCTCCAGGTGCCGGACTGTTCCGACCGCAGTGCGATGCAGCCGGATCCCGTGGCCCAGATCACGTTGTTTCGGTTGGTCCACGGGCGGTAAGGAGTGTAGTTCATCCAGACACCGCTGCCGCCGTAGATTGTGTTGTTCTCCACCGATCCGTCCAGGCCGTCGAGCACGAGGTTGAACTCGCCGGTCGTGTCGCCGTTGTCGTAGAGCAGGTTGTTGAAGATCCGGCAGGCGGATCCGGCGGCCATGCCGTGCTGCCCGTTGGAGTGCACGACGTTCCGCCGCACCATGATCGTGCCGCCATAGGGACAGCTCGCGTTCAAGCCGGTGCCGTTGTTCAGGAAAACGCGGTTTCCGGTCACATCGCACGGACCGCTGATGTAGAGGCCCGTCCCGTTGGCGCGGCAGGTGTTGCCCTCGACCCGAAATGCGCCGGCGATCTCGATCCCCGTTCCGCCGTTCTCGTGAACATCATTGTTCCGGATGACACCCGAGCAGGACGAATCGCCCACGCGCAGGCCGGACCAGGCGTTGTGATGCACCGAAGAGGCCTCGATGAGCGCGTTGGTGACTCCCATCCATTCCAGCCCGTATTGCCCGTTTCCGTAAATCTCGGAGGACGCGATCTCGAGACCGTCGCACCGCCGGAGCGCGGTCGCCGCGATCCGCACGCCGACCTGCCCGCCCGTGATCTTCAGGCGCTCCAGCCGCACGTGGTCCACGTCCCTGAGAAGGAAGGCGTCCGCCCCGCCATCGTTTCGATTGAACAGCGATCCCGCCGCGTTCATGCTGCCGGCGAAGGTCACCTTCGCCATCGCCATGCCGGAGTCGAAGAACTGCAGCGTGGAGTCGAGAACCCACACGCCCGTGTCGATCTTCACCGTGTCGCCGGGGATCAGCGCGTAGTCGCGCACCAGCCCCTTGAGCGTGGCTCGCGGCGTGGACGGCATCAGCCCGTCGTTCGCCTCGGAGCCGATCGCCGTGCAGTACGCGTCGTTGGTCGGGTTGCTGTCATTCACATAGAACGTCGTGGCCGTCGGCGCGATCACGCGGAAGAGGCCGCTGGTCGCCGCCGCCCCGCCGCCGTTGCGCGCGATCCGCAGCTTGAAGGAGGCGCCCGACGCCAGGCCGGAGGTGTCCCAGTCCCAGCCGCCCTGTTCGAACGGCACGGCCGCCGCGCCGGGCGCCGGCAGCCACGCGCCGCCGCCGTCCGTCGAGTACTGCACCGCGACCGTGTCGCCCGACGCCCACGGGCCGCTCGTCAGCCAGGTCGCCCGCTTTGTCCCGCGCAGCACCTCGCCGCCCGTCACCGACCCCAGCGCCAGTCCCCGCGCCCCCGGCGACCGCGAGGCGTCGGGCGTGTTGCCGAACGCGCCGAGATTGATCCGTCCGCCGTTGTTCGCGCTCTCGTCGCCGTATGCCGAGGCCGGATCGCCCGCGTCCACGCCGGCGCCGGTTGCCGGGTCCGCGACAAAGCCCGTCGCGCCGGTCGCGGTGAACGCCGTCCCCGTGTAGCTCCCCGCCGTGCTCGCGAGGTGGAAATTGTCGTCGAGGCCGTTCGCGCCGCCGAGGACGTGGTCCGCGCCGTCAGGGTCTACGAAGCCGGGGTCGCCGGAGAAGCTCTGCGCGTCCCGCTTCGTCGCGTATTGCCAGTCCTCCAGCGTCGCCTGCACGCCCATCCAGCCGCCCGCCGCGGCGAGGCCGTCGGTCCGGATGGCGTTGAAGTCGGAGAGGAAAACGTCCTCCGGCTCCGCCGCCCGCCCCACCCACAGCGCCGTCCGCCCCGCCCCCGTCGCCCACGCTATGTTGTTGCGGTTCGTGACGGCCTGCGGATGGCCGATCAGGATCCCGTTGCCGCCGTACACCGTGTTGTTCTCCAGCCGGACGCGGGAGTCGTACCAGTAGCCGGACCCCGAACGCTGGCCGGCGTAGATGTTGAAGTGATCGGCGGTCGTGCCGTTGAGGTACGCGAGGTTGTTCCGGATCTCCTCGCCGGCGTTGGCCCCCGTGACAAGGCCGTGCTCGCCGTTCGCGTACACGACGTTGAAACGCGCACCCAGCGTCTCCTGCACCTGGATGCCGTACCTGCGGTTCAGGAAACACCGGTTGCCCTCGGCCAGGCAGCCGCCGCCATAGAGCGAGATCCCGTTGTCGTTACCCCGGCAGACGTTGCGCTCCGCCCGAACCTGCCCGCTGCCCTGGATGCCGTTGGCGACGTTGTCCGTGCAGGTGTTGAACGCCACGCGGAACGATCCGGAGACGTCCATGCCGTTCCACAGCCGCAGGCAGGTGTTGCTCTCGGCGGTTCCCGATCCCCGCAGGCACAGGGCCCCGTACCCGCCGGCCGCGTCGCGGCAGACGGTCTCCCGGACCACCGTGTTCGAGGCGAACGCGACCGACACGGCGTCGGCGTGGTTGCTGAACGCCTCGCATCCGATCACCTCGACGCCCTCCACGGGATCGGCGGCGGTCCCGCCGGCCACGATGGCCGTTCGCGCCACGCCGATCCGCAAGTTCTGCAGCCGGACGAAGCTCGCGCCGTCCAGGCGGATGCCGTCGTTCTCCGCGTCGTTGCGCCGGAAAACGGTGCCCGTCGCCGCGTCGGCGCTGCCGACGATCGCGATCCGCTGCGCCGCGGAGCCGGAGTCGAACACCTGCAGCGTGGACTCCAGGTCCCACGTGCCGGTGTCCACCCGCACCTCGTCGCCGGGCACCAGCGGGTAGTCGCGCAGCAGGCTCTTGAGCGTGGCGCGCGGCGTTGCGGGGGACAGGCCGTCGTGGGACTCCGCCCCCGCCGCGGCGCAGAACGCGTCGTTGCTCACGGAGCCGTCGTTGACGTAGAACACCGCCGCCCCGGGCGCGAGGATCCGGAACGCCCCGCTGGTCGCCGCCGCCCCGCCGCCCGCCCCGGCGATGCGCAGCGCGTAGTTCGTGCCCGGGGCCAGCCCCGACACGTCCCAGTCGGCGCCGCCCTGCGCAAACGGAAGGCCGCCCGCCCCCGGCACGGGCATCCACGCGCCGCCGCCGTCATCCGAGTACTCCAGCGCGACCGTGTCGCCTGCCAGCCACGGGCCGCGCGTGCGCCATGTCACCCGCCGCACGCCTCGCAGCACCTCCCCGCCGTCCACCGAGGCGAGGTCGACCGCGCGCGCGGCGGGCGAGCGCGAGGCGTCGGGCGTGTTGCCGAAGGCGCCGAGGTTGATCCGCCCGCCGCGGTCCGCGCTCTCGCCGTCGAAGGGCGACGCCGGGTCGCCGGCGTCCACACAGACGCTCGTCGCCGGATTGGAGGGGAAGCTCTCCAGCCCGGTCGCCGTGAACGCGACGCCCGTGTAGCTGCCCGCCGCGCTGGCGAGGTGGAGGTTGTCGTCCCACGCGCCGTCCCCGCCGAGGACGTTGTCCGCCCCGTCGGGATCGACGAAACCGGGATCCGTCGAGAAGCTCTGCGCGTCCCGCCCCGTCGCGAACTGCCAGTCCGCCAGCGTCGACTGCGTGCCCATGTAGTAGCCGACGATGGCGCCGCCCGTGGCGTGCAGGTCGTTGAAGTCGCTGAGGAACGTGTCGCCCGCCTCCGCCGGCTGGCACAGCTTCAGCGCGATCGCGCCCGGCCCCGTCGCCCAGGCGATGTTGTTGCGGTTGGTCACCGCCCTCGGGTGGCCGATGCGGATGCCATTGCCGCCGTACGTCGTGTTGTTCTCGACGGTCGCCTTGTTCTCGTGCCAGCCGTAATAGGCGGCGTAACTGACGTCGATGTTGAAGTCGTCGGGCCCGGACCCGTTGCCGTAAGCGAGGTTGTTCACGATGCGCTCGTGGTATTCGCCCTCGGTGTGGATGCCGTGCCTCGCGTTCGACCAAGCCGTGTTTCTCCGGGCCTCGCCGCCGCCCTGCAGCCAGATGCCGTGGCCGCCGTTGTTCCAGACGCGGTTGGCCGTCACGGTGCAACTCCCCCACGTGCCGATGCCGGCGTCGGAATTGTCCCGGCAGCGGTTGCCCTCGACGAGGACGGAGCCCGAGGCGTAGATGCCTTGGTTGTTGCTGAAACAGAGGTTGCCCGCGACCCGCAGCGTGCCGGCCGCGTAGAGCGCGGTTCCGGCGGTGCGCGTGAATACATTGCTTTCCACGGCGCCCGTCAGTCCGTTCAGGTACGTCCCGACCCCGTTGGGAATGGCGTTGCTGAAGACGCAGCCGCTCACGACGATGTTGCTGCACGTCCAGCCCATGAGGTTGTACTGGCTGTTGTCGTGAAACACGCAGTCCGCGATCTCGATGTCGGAACACGGGGCGGTGCTGTTGGGATTCAGCCCGATTCCGCCCCGGCTGCCGGTGATCCGAAGCCGCTCGAACCGCAGGCCGCGGACGTTCTCGAGCAGGATCGCGTCGGTGCCCGTGCTGCCGCCGCGGTCGAGCACGCTGCCCTCCGGGCTGCCCGAGAAGACGACCGGATTCCCGGCCGAGCCCATGTCGTTGGTCGTGACGATGATCGTGGCGGAGAGGTTGTACACGCCCGTGTCGATCCGCACGACGTCGCCGCCGTTCAACACATAGGTGTCCAGCACCGCCTGCACCGTGGCCTTCGGCGCGTTGGACGACAGGCCGTCGTTGAGGTCGCTGCCGACGGCCGTGCAGTACACGTCGTTGCTGGTCGAGGCGTCGTTGACGAAGTAGGTCCGCGGTCCCGACGCGGAGATCGTGAAGGGCGCGTCGCTCGCGTCGGCCGCGCTGCCGTCGCTCTTCGAGACGCGGACCGAGTAGCCGGACCCGGCCGGCATCGCGGAGGTGTCCCAGTCGAACCCGCCGGCCGCGTAGTCGAGCCCGTTCGTGATCGTCGTCCAGTCGACGCCGTTGGTGGACCACTCCAGCCGGACCGTGTCGCCGGCCAGCCACGGCCCTCGGGTGAGCCACGCGATGCGGCGCACCCCGAACCACTGGTCGCCGCCGTTGGGCTCCGTCAGCAACGTCATCCGAACGCCGGGCGAGCGCGAGGCGTCGGGCGTGTTGCCGAACGCCCCGAGGTTCACGCGCCCGCCGTCGTCCGCGCTCTCGGCGCCGTACGGCGTCGCGGGGTCGCCGGCGTCGACGCAGAAGCTGAGCGCCGCATCCGCCGCGAAGCTCCCACCGTCCGGCGCGGTGAACGGCGCGCCCCCGTAGCGGCCCGCCGTGCTCTGCAGGTGGAAGTTCGTGCCGGGGTCGGCGAAGAGCGGGTCGATCGCGAGACTGTTCGCGTCCTGGAAGGCGACCTGCTGCCATGCCTGCAGGGTCGGCCGCGTCCCCGCCCAGTAGCCGACGGCCGCGCCGTCAGTGACGTACAGGTCGTTATGGTCGCTGAGAATCGTGTTGCCCGGCCCCGTCACGTACACCGCGGTATGTCCCGTTCCGGCCGCATGAATGATGTTGTTGCGGTTGGTCACGCTGGCGGTGGCATGCGGCAGGACCAGGCCGCTGCCGCCGTACAGCGTGTTGTTCTCCAGCAGCACCGACGAATACGCCCCCACCCGCACGTTGAACCCGCCGTTGCCGTACACGAGGTTGTTCTGCACCCGCGCACCGTACTGGATCTGGAGTCCGTCCCCGCCCTGGTGGCGCACCACGTTGCACCGCGCCGTCACGTCGCCGTAGAGGCCGAGCCCGTAATCCGAATTGCCGTACACGTGGTTGCTCGACACGCAAACGGGCCCGCTGGCGAACAACCCCCACCCGTTGCCGGAGCAGGTGTTCGCCTCCACGCGGAACCGGCCGTCCGCGACGAGACCGCCGCTCGTGTTGTTCGTGCAGACGTTCCCGCGGATCCAGCCGGAGCCCGTGACGCGGCAGGGCTCGGCGTTGCTCCACGCCCGGTTGAACGCCACCTCGCCGTTCTCGACCTCCATCGACGCGCCCCGCGTGTGGTGCCACGCGTTGCTGGCGACGAGGGCGTTCATGCAGCCCGTGAGCCAGATCGCGTACTCCCGGCTGTTCGCGATCTCACAGTTCACGATCTGCAGGCCATCGAACACGGCGGGCACCGACGCCCGCGCGCACACGCCATGCAGCCCACCCTCGAGCCGCAGGCGCTCGAGCCGGATGAAGCTCGAACCGTCGAGGAAGACCACCTCGTCGGCCGCATTGGAGACGCAAAGGACCGTGGGCGACGCCGCGCTGCCGACGAGGACGAGGTTCGAGGACGCCAGGCCGCGGTTCGCGTCGTTCAAGAACAGGGTCCGCTCCTCGGCGTATTGCCCCGAGTCGATCCGCACCGTGTCGCCCGCCCCGATTTCCGGGTAGCGCTCGATCGCCGCCGTGAAGGAGTCGAGCGGGGTCGCCGGGGAGAAGCCGTCATTTCCGAACTGCCCCGCCGCCGTGCACCACTCGTCGCCCGCCGTGGACGCGTTGTTGACATAAAGAACCTTGGGGCCGGCGTCGAGAACCTGGAACGTCGCGTCGCTCCGGTCCGACACGTTGGTGTCGGCGGTCCAACTGACGCGCAGCCGGTATTGCGCGCCCGTCGCCACTCCGGAAATGTCCCAACCATACAGGCACACGTCGTTCGTCAGCGCGCCGGCGTTGAGGCAGGTCGCCCACGTCGCCCCGTCGTCGGCCGAGTACTCCACCTTCACGAGGTCGTTGCTCGACCACGGCCCCGACGCCGCCCAGCGCGCGCGGATGCGGCGGAAATGGATGCCGTCGTTCGGGAACAGCAGCCGCAGCGCGCGCTGGCTGGCGGACTTCGACGCCTGCGCCGTCCCGCCCTCGAACCCGAGATTCGCTCGCGAGCCGTTCGGCGCGGGCTCAGCGGCCCACGCGGCTTGCGGGTCGCCCGCATCCACGCACAGGCTCATGCCGGCGTCCGCGGTCCACGCGCCGCCGTGCCAGCTCCCCGCCGTGGATTGCAGGTGGAAATCGTCGTCGGCCCAACCCGCCCCGCCGAGGATGTCGTCGGCGCCGTCGGGGTCGACGAACAGCGGATCGACGTCGAGCGAGTGCCGGTCGTGGTCCGAGTAGTGCTGCCACGAACCGAGAGTGAACCGGGTTCCCTTCCAGTACCAGACGAATGCCCCGCCCGCGGCGCTGAACTCGTTGTAATCGCTGTAGAAACCGGTCGCGAGATCGCCCACCGCCAGGCAGGCCTGGCCGGGACCGTCGGAGACGAGGAGGTTGTTGTAGACCTGGGCGTTGGCGTAGTTGCCCGACAGGGCGAGGTTCCACCCGCCGTTGCGGTGGACCGTGTTCTGGGCGACGACGGATGCCGCGCCGTCGTGGAGCGACAGGCCGCCGCCTCCGTTGACATAGACGAGGTTGTTCCGGATGACGGCGATTCCCGAACGCACGATCGCGCCCAGGTTGGTATTCGACAGCAAGCGGTTGCCCGAGACCTCCAGCGCCGCGCATCCGTCGGCCTGTATACCGCTGTCGTTCCCCCGCGCGACATTGCCGTCCAAGCGCGCCGAGTTGCAGCCGGACAGGTTCAGGCCCGACCCGCCGTTGGCGTACACCTCGTTCCCCGACAGCCGCGCCGATGCGCTGGACGACACGTACGCGCCGTCCAGCCGGTTGCTGAACACGGTGTTTCCGTTCAGCGCGGCGCCGGGGCAGGCGAAGAGTTCGATGCCCCGCCCGCTGCCGGCGTTCGAGTGCCCATACACCTGGTTGCCGGAGAGGAGCGCCGCCGTGCAACCCGATCCCAGGATGCCCTGCTGCGCGTTGTGGTGAATCGCGCAGTTTTCGACCGAGTGGTCGCCGCCGCCGGCCAGGACCACACCGATGCCGCATGCCGTGACCTCGCAGTCCCGCAGCGTGTTCTGCCCGCCGTTCTCCATCCGCACGCCCTGCCCGCCGTTGCGGACCCGCAGGTCGCGGATCGCGACGTACGACGCGGCGTCCAGGTGAATCCCGTACGCCCCGCCGGTCCCGTCGACGATCGTCAGCGCCGGCCCCGCCCCGCCGATCGTCACCGCCCCGCCGCCGCCGCCGCCGCTGTCGGCCGCGCCGATCACGAGGTTTGACGCCAGCGGATAGGTTCCCGTGTCCACCCGCACCACGTCGCCGCCCGTCAGCGCGTGGGCGTCCACGATCTGCTGGATCGTCAGCGCCGGCGCGTTGAACGAAGTGCCCGGATTCGCCGCCGATCCCGGCGCCTTGCACCAGACGTCCCCCACGGTGTTGGTGTCGTTGACATAATACACCGCTGCCTGAGCGGTGACCGCCATGCGGACGAAAAGACAGGTAACGGCCAGCCGCCATCGTTTCGCCTGCATATCGACATCCTCCGGGACGGAGCAATACCGCCGCTCCGCGTGGGTATCGTGTGGCGTTTGTGCGGTGGAGACAATCCAAAATTGCAGGTGTGGAGGAATATGGGATAGCTGACTGGACTGCTCCGCCCAACGATGACCCGCAGATGCGTATCTATCCGTGACCGGCTGAAGGGAAACCCACAGCGACCGGATGGCCAGCCCAAGCGGGCATGGGAGGACAGGCCATCCGATTCGGCCGCCTCCGCCCACCGCAGGGCGCCCCCCCTCCCTGCCCTCATACGCATCTGCGTGTCCTCTTCCGGCGGGACATTCGTCTTTCCCAACCCCGGACCGTTCAGGCGCCGGCGTTCTGGCGACGGTATTGCCGGGGGGTGCAGCCGAAGGCACGCCGGAACGCTTCGTTGAACCGGCTGAGCGACCCGAAGCCGGAATCGAACGCGATCTCCACGACCTTGTCGTCAGAGGTCACGAGTCGGCGCTGCGCGTGGGACAGCCGGTGCTGGATGACGTGGTCGAGAAGCGTGGTGCCGAAGGTCCGGCGGAACACGGCCATGGCGTAGTTCTTGTGCAGCCCGACATGCCGCGCGATCGCAGCGGGCGTGAGGCGGTCCGCGTAGGTCCGCGCAATGAAGGCCGCCATCTCCTCCGCCCGTCCGATGGCCCCCTCGCCCAGGCCGATCGCAACGCGGCCGCCGTTCCGCGCGGTCGGATGCCGCCGCAGCGCCAGCGCGAGCCGCCGAAGCCGGGCCTCGACTTCCAGCAGGCAGATGCGCCGCCGCTCCTCCGAGTTGGACGCCGCGTCGCGGATCCACGCCGCGAAACGCATCCGGTCGGCTTCCCGACGGGTGACGTCGGGCTCGATCACCACCTGGCCGTGGAGGATCGGATCCACCAGCGGCTTGCCCAGCCGCCACTGCAGGAACCAGCCCAGCGGGATGGTCATGACCGCGTAGGGCGGACAGCGGTCGAAATCCACGATCCGATGCGGCACGGCCGCCCAGAACAGCGCCAACCGGCCGGCGGCGATGCGGATCCGGCGGCCGCCGAGCAGGTAGGTGAGCGATCCCTGGTCCAGCAGGTTCACCTCAATCTCGTTGTGCCGGTCGAATCGCCGCATGAGCGTCGGCGTCCACCGCACACAGGTGAACCCATAGGGTGCGAAGTCCTTCCGCCGATCGTCGAAGCGCGTCATGACCTTACTATCCCGCAGGAATCTGCATCAGAATAGGAAGAATCGGCCTTTCAATCCTCTCATAATCGACCGCATGGCAACCTGGAGAATCCACATGCGCCTGCCCTCCACGATCGGATTTCTGATCCTCCTCCCCGCCGCGCGCGGCGCGGACGCGCTGCCGGTCGAGCGCTGGGGGGTCTGGGAAACGGAACTGACGGGCCCGGCGGCCGGACGGCCGTACGTCGACGTGAAGCTGTCGGCCACCTTCGAACAAGGCGACGCCCGGGTCGTCGTGCCGGGCTTCTGGGACGGTGGCGGCGCATACCGCATCCGGTTCAGCCCGCCCCGGGATGGCGAGTGGCGCTACGAGACCCGCAGCGCGACACCCGAACTGAACGGCAGGGCCGGCGTCGTCACGGTGACGGCGCCCTCCGGAAACAACCACGGCCCGGTGGAGGTCTTCGATACGTTCCACCTGCGCCATGCCGACGGCACGCCGCACCACTCGTACGGCACGACCTGCTACGCATGGACGCACCAGCCGGACGCGCTCCAGGAGCAGACCCTCCAAACCCTCGCCGCCTCGCCCTTCAACAAGATCCGCTTCTGCGTGTTCCCCAAGAGCTATGCCTACAACG
Organism: uncultured Verrucomicrobiota bacterium; assembly: GCA_964610105.1. Classification (GTDB taxonomy): domain Bacteria; phylum Verrucomicrobiota; class Kiritimatiellia; order PWTM01; family PWTM01; genus CAZSUU01. Next base: position 32,100 of record CAZSUU010000010.1, read on the forward strand.
CGAACGAGCCGGCGCGCTTCCCGTTCGCGCGCCGGCCCGACCGGACGTTCGACTTCGACCGACCCGACCCCGATTTCTGGCGTCAGTTCGAGGGTCGCATCCTCGATCTCCAGAAGCTCGGCATCGAGGCCGACCTCATCCTCTGGCACCCCTACGACCGCTGGGGGTTCTCCGAGATGAGCAAGGAACAGGACGACCGCTACCTCCGCTATTGCATCGCTCGCCTCTCCGCCTTCCGCAACGTCTGGTGGTCCCTCGCGAACGAGTACGACCTGATGGCGCCCGGGGCGATGAAGGGCCACCGCGGCAACAAGACCACGGAAGACTGGGACCGCTTCTTCCAGATTCTCCTGCGCGAAGATCCGCACCAGCGCCTGCGTTCGATCCACAACTGCCGCGGCTTCTACGACCACACCCGGCCCTGGGTCACCCACGCCAGCCTGCAAACCTCGGACATGAACGCCGGCATCCGTTTCCGGACGCAGTTTGGCAAGCCGGTGATCTACGACGAGTGCAAGTACGAGGGCGACGTGCCGCAGGGCTGGGGCAACCTGACGCCCCGCGAGATGACGCAGCGCTTCTGGCTCGGCACGCTGGGCGGGTGCCACGTCGGCCACGGCGAGACCTACCGGCATCCCGAGGACATCCTCTGGTGGTCCAAGGGCGGCGCGCTGCACGGCCAAAGCCCCGCGCGCATCCGGTGGCTCAAGGACTTCCTGGCGCAGGCCCCGCCCTTTCACGACCTGCAGCCGGCGGGCGACGACAAGGGCCGATTCCTGCTGGCGAAGCCCGGCGCGTACTACCTGCTCTACGCGCGGTCGACGCAGCCGCAGAAGCTCGACCTCGCGGGCGACCGCCCCTACAAGGTCGACCGGATCGATCCCTGGGAGATGACGATCGCGCCCCTCGGAACCGTCCGGTCGGGCGTCCGCGACTTCGCCCCGCCGCGGGCCGACATGGCGTACCGCTTCGTTCCCTACGCGCCGGGCGAACCCCTGCGCCCCGAGGCGGCCATCGCCGCCGCGCCGGCCGCGGGTCGCGCGCCGCTCTCCGTCCGCTTCTCCGCGCCCGACGGACTCGAGGCCCGCTGGGAGTTCGGCGACGGCACGGTCAGCGACGAACCCGCGCCCACGCACGTCTTCGCGAAGCCCGGCCTCTACGCGGTGACGCTCACGGTCACGGACGCGCACGGCGGCCGCGCCACGGCGGTCCGCGAGGTGCCGGTCGACCGCGACCCGTCCGAACCGGTGCTGCGCCTGGGCTTCCCCGGGGGCGAGACGCACCCGCTCCGGCTGAGCGGTACCGCGAAACGGACCGACGCCGGCGGTTTCCGCTTCCCCGACGGCGCGCCGTGGGGCTGGGCCGAGACGGATGTCGTGGACGACCTGCGCGGCCTGCGCTCCTTCACGATCGCGGGCTGGCTCAAGCCCGACAGCCTGGCCGTGGGCGCGGGGGGCAACCGGATCCTCTTCTGCCTCAACCACGACCGCGACGGCATCGACCTCGTCTGCCTCGCCGACGGCCGCCTGCGCCTCGCCGTCAACCAGTGGCCCGACCGCGTCTCCAACGACAGCTCGCCCGGCAGACTCGCGCCCGGCAAGTGGACCCTCTTCTCGGTCGCCTACGACGGCACGCGCGAGCGCGACAACGTTCGCTGGTCCTTCTCCGCCCCGCTCGACGCGCCCGATCCCGCCGCGCAGCTCGCCCCCGACCGCGTCACCAGCCATGCCGCCGGCCCGGTCGGTCGCGACATCGGCCCGCTGACCGTCGGCAACTTCAACGCCACCCTGCGCGGCGCCGGACTCGACCGCCAGTTCCGCGGCGAGATCCGAGGCCTGACGCTGTACGGCAGCCAGGCGGACAACGCGGGCGCATCCTCCTCGCTCCCGTGAAGGCGGGAGAGGTCGAGGGGGGGGTCCTGACCGACCAGGTGAAGAGTCTGGACGGGCAGGCGAGAAACGCACGGCGAGTCGGACGGGTGCCCGATCGAACCATTGAGGATGTGCGAGCCAAGCTCCGGCAGATGGGCGCGACGCCGGGAATCGACATCGCTGCGCGGGCGAGGTGGTGTTTCGCGACCGTCGCTCTGGGTCGGACCCGCGACCTCAGGTCGCGCGCCACCCACATCCCCGAGAGAGAGGCGCCATCCGACGCGAGCACGCTCTTCCCTTCGCCGCCGGGAAATCCTACGATCCGGACATGTTCCAGACACGGCGCAGAAGACGGGTGCTGCGGGCGGCGGCGGGGTGCGCTGCCCTGTCCGCCGCCGCATGGGGCGCGGAGGATCTCCCGCCGCGCGACCTGCGCGGTCGCGAGGTGGCGACGCTCGACACGCCGCGGGTGTTTCCGGCGATCGGACGCCGTGCTGAGTGGCGCGTCCGGGCGCAGGACCTGCGGGAGCAGATCCTGGTCAGCGCCGGCCTCTGGCCGATGCCGCCGCGCCCGCCGGTCGAGGCGCAAATCTCCGGCCGCACGGAGCACGGCGATTTCAGCGTCGAGAAGGTGCTGATCGAGACGCACCCCGGTTTCCGCCTCGCCGGCAACCTCTACCGCCCGCTGGGGCGGGGCCGCGGACCGTTCCCCGGCGTGCTGAACCCGCACGGGCACTGGGGGCGCGGACGCTTTGAGGACGGGGAACAGGGCAGCGTGGTGGCCCGGTGCATCCACTTCGCGCGGATGGGTATGATCGCGTTTGCCTACGACATGGCCGGCTACAACGATACGCAGTTCGGCGGTTTCCCGCATGCCGTCGGCGGCGCCTCGCACCGGCTCTTCGCCACGAACCGGGTGGATCTGTTGTGGGGCGTGAGCCTGATGGGACTGCAGACCTGGCACAGCCTGCGCGCCCTCGATTTCCTCGCCGGGCTGCCGGACGTCGATCGCCGCCGGCTCGCCTGCACCGGCGCGTCGGGCGGCGGGACGCAGACGTTCATCCTTGGCGCGATTGACGACCGGTTGGCCGCGCAGGCGCCGACGGTGATGGTGTCGCACAGCATGCAAGGAGGATGCCTCTGCGAGAACATGCCGGGGCTCCGTATCGAGCACTCGAACATGGAGTACGCCGCGGCGCCCGCGCCCCGGCCCCAGGTGTGCGTCGCGGCCACCGGCGACTGGACCCGCACGTTCCTGACGGTCGAGGGCCCCGCCATGGACAGCATCTACCGTCTGTTCGGCGCCGGGGACCGCCTGCGCTACGAGGTCCTGCCCTACGGCCACAACTACAACCGCACGACGCGCGAGGCGGTGTACGCGTCGCTGGGTCCCTGGCTGCTTCGCCGGCCCGATCCCGCGCTCTTCCATGAAGCGCCCTACCCTGCGGCCACGGGGCTCAGCCTGCGCGTCTTCGCCGACGACCGCACCCCCAGCGATGCCCTGACCATCGATGCGCTGTGCGCCCACATGCGCGACGATGCGCGCGCACGCTGGACGTCCGCCCTCCCTCGCGACCGCCGCTCGCTCGCGCGCTTCCGTGAAACGTTCATGCCCGCCTGGCGGCACACGCTCCAAGTCGAGTTCCCCGTGGCCCGCGTCCTCTGCGCGACGGGAGCAGTCGCACGGGCGGGTGAGGCCGAGCGTCTCGATCTGGCGATCGGCCGGCCCGGGCGCGGCGACCGCGTGCCCGCGATCCTGTGGCGGCCGGCGGGGAAGGCCCCGCGCCGGTGCGCGGTGCTCGTGCACGTGTCCGGCAGTCCGGCGTTCAGCGATGCTGATGGTGCGCCCACGGGTCTTGCGAAGGCATTGGTTGACCGCGGTTTCGCGGTGCTGGCACCGGACGTGTACGAGACCGGCCGCGCGGCGGATCCGGCACGAAAAGCTCCCGACTACTTCACGAAGTTCTTCACCACCTACAACCGGACGGAGGCGCAGGAGCGGGCACAGGACCTGCTGACGGCATGTGCCTTCGCTCGTTCTGTCCCTGGCGTGAGGACGATCGCGCTCTGCGGAAGCGGCCGGGCCGGTCTGTGGGCGATGCTCGCCGCGCCGGGCGCCGACCTGGTCGCGGCGGATGCCGCCGGGTTCGACTCCGGGAGCGACGAGGCGCATCTCGCGTCGGATCTGTTCGTGCCGGGCTTGCCCCGGATCGGCGGATTCGCCGGCTGCGCCCTGCTCGCCGCGCCTGACCCGTTGCTGGTGCATGGGGTCGGATCTATCTTCGCGACGCGCGATCTCGAAGCGGTCTACGCGGCGGCGAGGGGGCGTGTGCGAATTGAGCCGGGCGTGGTGAATGACATGGAGATCGCGGATTGGATTGCAGGCGAGGAAGATCCAAAATGAGATCCGAGGCACGAAATGCGGAAGGGGCCAACGCCGGATCGCATACGTCTTTGGGGGCTTTGGATACGGGCGCATGCTTCCCCGACGAGCTCGTGCTGACCAGGAGAAGCCGCTTGCTCGCGTTCGTCGGACGGGGGTATACGCATCGCGCGGCCACTGATAGTCAGGCACTAGATAGCCGTGGTGACTGCGTCGTAGCTCACAGGTAAGAGCATGATCGAACGCCATTTCCAGATCCCCTTCGTCACGCGGCTTGCTCTCGCGGAGAAACAGATTCAGCAGAACTACCGTCCGTTAATCGCCGTTCATAAGTGGTTTGCGCGCCGTCCCGGGACGCTGTTTCGTGCCCTGCTTCTCTCCGAGTACGGCGGAGAGGAAGTCGAGCGAACGTATTTCCATGGGCACAACTTCGCGGGCAAACACATTCTCGATCCGTTCATGGGTGGGGGGACGACGGTCGTTGAGGCCAATCGCCTTGCCTGCCGGGTGACGGCCATTGATATCAACCCCATGGCATGGTGGATCGTCCGACAGCAGGTTGAGGACCTGGACCTCGGAGCCTACAACGACGCCGCAAAGGAGTTGAGAGAACACTTGCAGCAGGAAGTCGGGCATCTGTACGAGACGTCGTGCCCACGCACGGGGAAAACCGCAGAGGCGAAGTACTTCCTCTGGGTCAAGACCGTCCAATGTGGCTCTTGCGGAAAGTCGCACGACCTGTTTCCCAGTCATCTGATTGCACAAGACGTCCGACATACGGCAAACGTGTTCGCCTGCCCCTACTGCGGCACATTGTTCGAATCTCGCGATCGCAGATCTACCGGGCCGTGCCCGTCATGTGCGAGAGACTTGCCGACGGGACATCTCGCAGGCAGAAACCGCTCCCGCTGCCTGCACTGCGGCACAACGCTGTCCTATCCCACCGGCTCAACGCCCGAACACAGACTCTTCGCCATCGAGTACCATCTGACGGCTGACGCCGATCGACCGCGGAAGGGGCGACTCTTCAAAACCCCTGATTCTGACGACCTGGCGAAGTTCGCGGAGGCGGAGGAGCGACTGAAGACGCTGCGCCCGCGGTTCATCCCCGAGGAGGCGATTCCGGATGGGGATGAGACCGAACGGCTCCATCGCTGGGGCTATTGCCACTATCGAGAGTTGTTCAATGCGCGACAGTTGCTCGGCCTTGAACTGAGCTGCCGGTGGATCGCCAGGCATCCAGACGAACGTATTCGTGAGGCATTGGCGACCAACCTCTCCGATCTGCTGCGTTACCAGAACATGCTTTGCCGTTACGACATCATGGCGTTGAAATCCCTCGATGTCTTCTCCGTCCATGGTTTCCCCGTAGGCCTGATCCAGTGCGAGTCGAACATCCTCGGCATTCAAGGCCTTCGTGGATCACCCGTTGGCAGCGGAGGATGGCTGAACATCACTGAGAAGTTCGCGAAGGCAAAGCGCTACTGCTCCAAACCGTTCGAGGTCCGACATGAAGGGGACAGGAAGGTCGAGATCCCTATAGCCGGGGAATGGATCGGGACGTGCCGCAATGGCTCGCATCCTCTGGAACGGCGCCAGGTCGAACTCGTTTGTGGCGACTCCACGGCGTTGACGGGAGAGGTGCAATACGATGGGGTTTTTACTGACCCGCCCTACTTCGGCAATGTCCAGTATGCAGAGTTGATGGATTTCTGCTATGTGTGGCTTCGAACGCTTGTGGGCGCAAAGCATCCAGAGTTTGCAGGCCCCACCATGCGCAACGCCCGGGAGTTGACCGGCAACATCAATATGGGGCGTGATCTTGTCCATTTCACGGAGGGCATTTCTGCCACTTTTCGGAAGGCCGCCGATCGGCTAAGGTCCGGCAATCCACTGGCGTTTACCTACCACCATAACCATCTCGACGCGTATGTTCCGCTGGCCGTGGCGATTCTCGACGCCGGGTTGACATGCTCCGCCTCACTGCCCTGTCCAGCCGAGATGGGCGCTTCGATTCACATCAACGGGACGGCGTCGTCAATAATTGACACAGTCTTTGTCTGTCGGCTGACGGGAAGGGTGCCGCGACGCTGGATCGTCAGCGGGGCTGAGGAGCTTGGTACCCTCGTTCGGGAAGACATTGAAGCACTGAGGCAAGGCGGGCTGGATGCTACACAGGGCGACATTCGCTGCATTTGTCACGGGCATCTGACTCGATTGGCTATCTGGAATCTACGCGCGGACTGGCAGTACGACATGCCTACGCCCCGGCGGATGGATGCAGTCAGGACATGGTATCGGGAGTTCGGTGGATTGGACGCCGTGCTGGCGGCGATGCAGAACGCTTTCTCGACCGCACCACAACGCCAGACATGGTCGACGGTTGACATGGTGCGAGAGACGTCGGAGATACCGGATGAGATACCCTTTTGAAGCAAGCCCCGATGAGGTGCTTGCCACGCCAGAGTTGTTCGTGGACGCTGTGTTCGCAAGTCTTGCTTCTGAATTCCTCGTGATGCCCAAGGGCGAGGGCTTCGTTGAGTATCCCATTTTCGCTGCTGCCTACGAGACACTAAAGAAGGCTTCAGATGGCTTTGTGCGCCTTGATCGTGCGACAGTCCTCGCGGTTGCACTCCAATGCCCCGTGGTGCTGCTTGTGCTTAGGGCGATACTTGGCTTCACACCGCCGGAATGGGCATGCGTCGCGGCGAGTCGCAAGGCCATGGATATTCCACAGAACGCCGCCAGAACGCTGGACCGGAGGATTCGGTCATCTCCAAACAGGCCCCTGCGGCCGGGCGAGACTACGCACGCCCGGATCACTGCTCTGGTGGAGACGGCATGTGACCTGATCGAAGAAGGGTGCCCGTCTGTCCCTTCCGACAAGCTGCATCGATTCAGCAAAGTTGATTCTGAATACCAAGGGCAAGGTTTTCACGGCAAGGACGCTCGATCATCTTGTGGACTGCTCGGCACTGTCCGAGTACCGAACCAAGGCAAAGGGCGCCTGAAGCCGCTCTGTTCAAGTTCGACGCGAGTCATGGATTGACGCGATGGGGCGCGATTGTTCGCGACGTGCCCGGTTCGAGGGTGAGCCTTTCCTCCCGGCCGCCATGACGCACGATGCAGGTCCGGCCGCCGGTGCTGCGAAGGGTCGCGCCGGTCAATCGCCCGTCCCTCCACGCCATATCCACCTCGAACCCTCCGCGCGCGCGCAGCCCTTTCACCGATCCGACCGGCCACGCGGACGGCAGGGCGGGGAGAAGAGACAAGACGATTGTGGATGGGGGATTCCGGATTTCGGATTTCGCACTCCGTGCGCCGCGTTCCGCTGAATCCGCAATCCGCATTCCACAATCCGCGATTCTTCCGTGGCTCTGCAGCAGCATCTCCGCAATCCCGGCGACGCCGCCGAAATTGCCGTCGATCTGGAACGGCGGGCAGGAGTCGAAGAGGTTCGGCAGCGTGGACTTGGAGATCAGCTCGCCCAGCATCTTGTGCGCGTGGTCGCCGTCGCCCAGCCGTGCCCAGAAGCAGACCTTCCACGCCTTGCTCCAGCCCGTCCCGCCGTCGCCGCGCAGCTCCAGCGTCCGCCGGGCCGCCGCCGCCAACTCCGGGGTGTCGCGCAGCCCGATCTGGGAGCCGGGGTGGAGCCCGAACAGGTGCGACACGTGGCGGTGGGCGGGTTCGGCCTCCTGGAACTCCTCCTGCCACTCGAGAAGCTGCCCTCGGGCGCCGATCTCATAGGGTTTCAGCTTCGCCTGCGCGGCCCGGAGCGTCTCACGGAAAGGCGCATCGACGTTCAACCGTCCGGCCGCTTCGAGCGTGTCGGCGAAGAGCTCGCGGATGATTGCCATGTCCATCCCGCTGCCCGTCGCGACGCTGGCCCGCCGCGGCTTCCCGTCCGCATCCGCATACACGAACGTGTTCTCGGGCGAGGTGCTCACGGGCGTGACGAGCCGCCCGCGCGCGTCCTCCACCATCCAGTCGAGGTAGAATTCGCAGGCTTCCTTCATCAGCGGATACGCGTCGCGCGCCAGGAACTCGCGGTCCCCCGAGAAGCGGAAATGCTCGTAGAGGTGCTGGCAGAGCCAGCCGGAGCCCATCGGCCAGAACGAGCACACCGCCGCGTTGTCGACCGGCTGGGCATCGCGCCAGAGGGTCGTGTTATGGTGCGCGACCCAGCCGCGCGCCCGGTACATGTCGCGGGCGACGCGGCGTCCGTCGACGGCCAGCTCGCGGATCATGCGCAGGAGCGGTTCGGCGCATTCCGGGAGGTTCGCCGTCTCGGCCGGCCAATAGTTCATCTCGGTGTTGATGTTGACCGTGTAGCCGCTCGCCCACGGCGGGATGATCTCGCGGTTCCAGAGCCCCTGCAGGTTCAACGGCTGCGTGCCGGCGCGGGAGCCGGAGATCAGCAGGTAGCGGCCGAACTGGAAGTAGAGGGCGGCGAGCGACGGGTCCCCTCCGGGCGCCGGCTTCGCGATGCGTTCGCCGGTGGGACGCGGGTCGGACGGCACGGCAGCGCCGAGATCGAGCGACACGCGGTCGAAGAGCGAGCGGTAATCCCGGACATGCCGTTCCCGGAGTTCCGCGAAGGAACGACGCGCCGCCGCCGCGACATGCGCGGCGGCGCGGCGGGCGGCCTCGGCGGGATCGAGCGAGGGCGCGCGGTCGAAGCCGTTGTAGCCCGAGGCCGCGGAGTAGATCACCACCGCCTCGTCGGCGCCGGTTACGGAAAGCGACGCGCCCTCGGCCGTCATCCGGCCGCCGCGCGGCAGGACCCGCAGGCACGCGGCAAAGGCCTGGCCCCGGGGACCCGCCACGCCCTCGTACAGCACCTGTCCCGCGTCGGGCCGACGCTGCCCCGCGGCATCCCAGAGCTCCGGGTATTTCCATGGGTCCTTCTTCTTCTCCACCCAGTCGAGCGTCCGCCGCAGCACCATCGACGGGACGCGGCCGGCCAGGCGTACTTCGGCGGCCGCCGTGTCGGCCATCGCAACCGCGTTGGAATGCGGCGAGGCGAGGCGCAGACGGAAAGAGACACGGCCGGGCGGGTCGGCGGAGAGGCGAAGGGCGAGGACCTGATCGGGGTGGCTGGCAAAGACCTCGCGGGTGAACGTCACGCCCCCGGACGTGTAGCGGATGCGCGCGATGGATTCGGAAAGATCCAACTCGCGGCGGTACTCCTGCACGGCGGCATCATGGGTGACGTCCACTTCCAGGTCGCCCAACGGCTGGTAGCACGCCCACGCCCGGCCGAGCCATTTCTCCGTGACCCGGCGGTCGGCCTCGGCGAACGCGCGGCGCGCGATGAGGTTCGTGATCTCGCCGAAATCCCTGCGCACATCCAACGGCAGCGTGCGATAGCCGGGGCCGTCCGAGGTGAGGGTGTCCTCGTTGAGCTGCCAATGCTCGTGGGTCACGCCTCCAAAGACCATCGCGCCCAGCCGGCCATTCCCAAGCGGAAGCGCTTCCTCCCAGCGACCCGCGGGACGGTCATACCAGAGACGCAACGGTTCCCCGGTCGCCGCTCCGGCCAGGATCGGCGCCACGAGCCACCGCGCGAGAACCACCGCATTCATTGTCATTTCGCCAGGCCGGATGCGACTCTACCTCGGGGAGAAGATCGGTACGACCATGTAGCCGTGCCGTCGATACCAGGAGGCGGCGGCCTCTCTCAGTTTCGCGGTGCCGAAATTGAGGAAGGTCGAAGCCAGAGGAGCGCCGGGATCCCGCTCGTTCATCCACTTCACAAGGGCGGCCTCGGCAGCGGCGTCGGCTCCGTCGCCAAAACTCCGGGCCGCATTGAGGACCACTTCACGTTCCATGCGGACGATTCGGCGGCTGAGTTCGGCGCGGACGCCGGGCGCCGTCACATCCCGCAGCACCGCGGCGGCGGCCGCCCGGCGGCTGGACAGGGGGGCGTCGAGCAGCGGCAGCAGGCGTTCGTAGCCGGCCTGGGCCTGGCGGACGAGGGCTGGAGAGACGGCGCGGCACACGCCGTCCTCCGCGCGCCGGGCGGCGAGCTCGAACAGCGGCCAGAACACCTGGTCGTCGTCCGTCTGGCCGACGGCGTCCTCCGCGGCCTCGGCGGTGAGCAGATCCGGATGCGCCAGCATGACGGCGAGGGCGGCCGCGGCCTCCGCGGAACCGTGCTTCCCGAGTATTCGGGCGACCTGGATGCGCACCGTGCGATGCGGACTGATCCCGGCGTGGCGCAGGGCCGGGAGTTCGGAGGGATCCCGCGGAACCAACCGGCTCAGGCTGTACGCCGCATTCTCGGCGGCCGAGGGGTCAGGGTCGTAAAGATGCTCCACCAGCACCCGGCGCGCCTCGGGCGATCGCATCTGGCGCAGCACGCGAAGCGCACTGGCGCGCACGGCCGCCTGGGAATGGTTGACGGCGGGAAGCAGCGCGGGCAGGTCCTCGTCGGTGACGAGCTGCAGCAGAGCGCTGACGGCGCTTTCGCGGGTGCCCGGCGCACTCCCCTGCAGGGACTGAACCAGGGCCGGCAGGGCGGAACGGTCGCCGGCCGGGCCCAGGCTCTTCAAGGCTGCCGTGCGAACCTTCGCGTCGGGATCGCGTTCGGCGAGCCGCCGCAGAACCGGCGCCGCCCGCGCGCCGAGCCAGGGGAGGACCTGGGCGATACGTACCCGGTTGGCGGCGGAGGGATCCTCCGCGAGGCGACCCAGGGCCTGAAAGGCGCTCTCCCGGACGTCCTCCAGATGGCTTTCGGGATGCTCGAATGCGAGGGTTTCCCGAATGATCCAGTGCCGGTTGGCGGGTTTGGGGGGATGCAGGGCGGCGTGCAGGGCTTCGCGGGCCATGTGCTGCGTGTAGGCGTCCGGATCCACGAATGCGCGCGCGACCGCCTGCATGGCCTCCGGCGTTCCGATCCGGGCCAGGGCCCGGAGGGCGTCGGAATTCCGACGCTCCTTGGGGCCGGACACGAGGCGGAGGAGGGCGGGGATCGACTCCGGACCGATGCGCACCAAGCCTTCCTCGCCGAGTTCGCGAAGCGCCGTGGCATGATCGTTGACAAACTCGACCAGCGCGGGAATGGCCAGGGGGTCCGGGGAGGACGCGAGGATCTGGGCGATGCGTTCGCGCTCCTGCCATTCCGCGGCGGGCAGTCTTCCCAGTACGAAGAGCACGGCGCTCCGGCGGTCGAGGCGGCTGAAGGCATCCTGCAGCTGCCGGCTGAGCGCGGGAGAGGTGCGACCCTCGCGCAGGCGCGTCCACAGCACCGGCGCGGCCTCGGCATCCCTCCGCCGGGCGAGGGCTTCGCTGGCCCACGCGGCGACGCGTTCGTCGCGGGAGGAGATCAGCGGCAGCAGCAAAGACGACACGTCGGGCTGGGGACTCGCGACAAGGGCGTCCAGAACGGCCGTCATGCGGGGAGAGGGAGGAGGGAGGGAACCCTCATTCAACATCGGCGGAGAAGAACGGGGAGCGGCCGCTTCGGCCAGAGCCGCCACCAGACCTGCGGCGTCCTTGGGCACCGGCGCATCTCCGGCCGGGGCCGTTCCACTGCCGCGGACTCGGGCGGCGGATTGCGTGGCGGCCGCCCCGTCCGACGGTCCGCGCGATGAAGCCGTCCCGGCGCGGTCATGACTCCGGATGCGGCTGAAGACGAACCAGGCGAGCATCACACCGATGAACACCATCAGAGGCTTGTTCAGACGCATGCGTTGTTCCTCCGGAAGATCACTCCCGCTCACCACAGTGTCGGTCCCGCCAGCTCCCCGCGCAGCTGCGCTTCTCCGCCCTCCTTCTCGAAGACGCCGTAGAACATCGACGCGCAGTCCATCCAGACGGTCAGACGGTGGAAGTCCTCCGGGGACAGTCTCAGGTCGTGATGACCTCTGTCGAGCATCTCCAGCAGTCGGGAGGCGCGCGCTCCGAATCGCCCGGGCGTGGTGCGATAGCCGTCGCTGTAGTCGGTGAAGGCATGCTTGACCAGCGTGTGATAGGAGGCGAACCAGTTCCGCCGGATCGGTTCGCGGCCGAGATTGGGCGCCTTCTCGCGATTCTGCTGGTGGCAGGCGACGCAGTTGCGATCGAGCACGGGCTGGACCAGCCGCGGGTAGCTGAACGGCAGGGTGCCGTCGACGTCGGGCGTCGGAGCCGACGGCGGCCGCCGCATCGCGAGCGGGTTGGGCCGTTGAGCCGACGGCGTCGCGGCCTTCGGTTCGTGGCACCCCGCGCAGGTCAGCCGTTCGCCGGCGCGCAGGTAGGTCGCGGAACGCATGCTCTGCACCGCCAGCCCCCGCCCGTCCAGCGCCTGGAAAAACACCTCGCGGTACGCCGGCACCGTGAAGTGCGCGCTGCCATCCTCCTCCACCGGCACCGTGCCCAGCACCCACCGCACCGGCACGACCGAATCGCCGGCTCCCGCGATCCGCATCCCGGTGTCGTGCGGCGGCCCGCCGGAGGGCACCGACATCGGCAGCACCTGCAGCACGCGCAGCGCCTTGATTCGCGTGCCCTCAGGCCAGGGCTTGAGGCTCTCGTAGACGTTCACGACGGCCAGGGTCGCCTCGCCGCGGTCCCCCGGCGCCACGCCCCCCCGCTTCTCCGCCGGCGCGCCCGCCAGGGTCCCGTAGCCCGGCGCGGGCGTCGCGGGGGGTGCCGGACGCGGGCGGACCGGGATCGGACTCAGGCAACCGATGTCCGGATCGCGGTAGATCAGCTCCCTGTTGCCGAAGCCGTCGACGAGATAGATGCCGTAGTGGCCGCGCCCGTCGCGCGCCTCGCGCCGGTTGACCATGGCCGGATCGTACACGCAGAGGTGGTAATCCGGGCTGAGCGGCCACGGCGTGCCATAGGCCTCGGCCCCGCCCTGGCTTTCGGGGAACGCCACCTCGGGGGTCAGGCGGCGGACGGGCCCCATCGCATCGTCATCGGGCCGCGCCGGGTTGATGAGCACGAGCGATCCGAAGGCCTGCCCGTGGTGCGGAGCGGCGGTGGCCGTGTACCAGGTCGAACCCGGCACCGCGCGGACGCACAACTCCATGTCCGCTCGCTGCTGCCGGACAGAGAAATTCCCGTGCAAGGCGCGCGAGTCCGTGCCGTCCAGCGTCGTGATCCATGGATGGTGCGCCGCGCAGCCGTGGCGGTCCACGTAATCCCACCGCGTGAAGATGATCCGGCCGTCGTGTGTGACACTCGGATTCCACTCGTTGCTTTCGTGGAAGCTCAGGCAGTTGACGCCGCTCCCGTCGGCGGCCATGTCGTAGAGCGTGTACAGCGGGCAGACCCGGCCGCAGCGCAGGTAGCCGCCGCGCCGCTCGCTGATGAAGGCGATCCGCCCGTTGGGTAGCCAGCAGGGATCGAAATCGTTCCACGTGCCGTCGGTGAGCTGGACGAGTCCGGTGCCGTCGGCGTTGACCCCGAAGAGGTGGTAGCACCGACCGGCGGCCCAGTGGCCGCGGCTCGCGTCGGTGTGGTGGACGTGATTCCGATCGCCGCGCCCCTCGACGTAGGCGAAGGCGATCCGCCTCGCGTCGTGCGAGAGGGCCGGCGAGAGGAACGACCCCCCGTCGCTCGCCGCGTCCCCGCGGAGATTGCCCATCCCGTCGAACGAGAGGGCCGGCGGCATCAACGGCCCGCCGGACAGCCGCTCGCCCTTCAGGCGGCCCCGCTCCACCACCGACCGCGCCAGCACGTCGCGCACGCCCGGCGCGCCCGCGCCAAACGGGTCGGTGAGGATGAACAGCCCGCCGCCCGGCGTCGCCGCCATGCCGTAGAACTGATCGCACATGTGGTTGAAGAGCGCGCGATGCCGCTTGATGAAGAGCAGCCGGTCGAAATCCAGCAGCGGGTTGGCGAAGGCGATCTCGCGGCGCACCGCGCAGGTCTCGTTGAACAGACCCCTCCGGGCCGCGGCATCCGTCACCGGAGTCTTGTCCGCGTCGTGTCGGAGCCTCGCCAGCCGCTCAGCCGGCGCCGCGAGCTTCGCGCCCGCCCCCGCCCGCCGGAGGTGTTCCAGTAAGGCGAGGGCGCGCCGCAGCACGACGTCGAGCGGATCTCGGTCGGACGGCAGGATCAGCGCATCCAGCCGGTGCGCCTGATCGGCGATCTTGTCGAAGGCCGCCCGCCGGGCGAGATCGAACGCGAGCATCTCGTACTGCCTCGCGACCTCCGCTTGCAGCATCGCGCGATGCCGCAGGTTGCTCCACGCGCGATCGCCGGGCGGGGTGCGGGCTGCGGTGAGCTTCGCCAGTTCATGATCCAACGCCGCACGGTCCGGGCCTTCCTCGACCTGCTCCGCGATCGCGGCCATCTCACGGTGATGGCAGGCGCGCGCATACAGGTCCAGCCAGCGGACGTCGCCCGGCGGCGCCCGGCGGGCCGCCAGTCCGTCACGCTCCATCCGCAACGAATCTCCGCCCTTCCCGAGACCGCCCAGCACCCGCTCCAGCAGCCCCTCCTCCAAGGACGTGTCGCTGCGCGCGTCGAACCACCGCAGCGCCTTCGGGCGGCCGAGGTCGGCGATCAGCCAGCCCGTCTCGACGGGGAACTCGCGGGCGATGGTCATCCAGTGTTCGGACGCCGACTCATCCTCGCCTTCCAACACCTGGAAACGCGCCACGCCGACCGCCCGGTCCGCATCCTCGCCCACCCACGCCTCGAACCGCGCGTACTGCCCGTTGAGTTCATACCGCACCTCGCTGTCGGCGTGCACCCAGAGGCCGTCGGCGAAGGTCCGCTCGCCGATGCGCAGCGCATGCCCCTGCCAGTTGGTGGACCCGGCGAGCAGCCAGCCCCAGCCGACCCGCACGGAGGCGGGGACGAGACTCGTCAGGGGAACGGCGCGCCCGCCGCGGTCGATGAGGCGCGGCTCGCCCCAGATGTGGCAGTTCGCGACGCCTTCCTCGCAGAGGCCGACCAGCCGAAGGATCTGGACGCCGACGACGTTCACCGACACGCGCACCGCTCCGGCCGTGCCGGGCATGGAACCGGTGTCGTGGGGCAGTCGCTCCGTCTCGGCCACCACCGGCGCGCTTCGGGAAAGCCGGACCCGCGTGGCGGCCATGCTCTCCGCCCACGTGGCTTTCAGAACAGCGGGGGGCGACGCCGCGCCCCGGGCGAGAATGGTCAGGCCCGTTATCGCTATGCATGACCGTGTCCTGATGGCCCGTCGCATGACTCTCCTGCCGTGCCGGCCCCGACCGTTCCGCGGACGGCCCATACTGACACATCCCGGCCCGCTCCCGCAATCCATCAGCCGCGGAGCAGTTGACATCTGATGTGTGATGCGTGATGCTACGGGTATGAGAACGACCCTGGACATCGATCCGGACGTGATGCTGGCGGCCAAGGACCTTGCCGCGCGAAAGCATACGACGGCGGGACATGTACTCTCCGAACTGGCCCGGCAGGCCCTGACATCTCGCCGGACGCGAGGAGAGCGAAACGGTGTCCCGCTCTTTCCGACGAAGAAGGGCGGAACCGTGGTGACCCTGGAACTCGTCAACCGCCTGCGGGATGCGGCCCCGTGAGCATTTACCTTCTCGATGTGAACCTGCTGCTGGCGCTATGCGATCCCAACCACACGCATCATGAGGCGACCCATCACTGGTTCGCGCTGCGCGGTCGCCTCGGCTGGGCCACGTGCCCGATCACCGAGAACGGCTTCGTCCGCATCGCCGGGCAGCCGGCGTATCCGTCGTCGCCCGGCGGTCCAACGGTCGTTCGAGCGCTCCTGCAACGGTTCTGCCGCACCGGCAAGCACCAGTTCTGGCCCGATGACATCAGTGTGCGCGACACGACCCGGTTTGGCGTCACCCTGTCGGTCAATCCGGGGCACGTGACCGACGTGTACCTGCTGGGCCTGGCGGTGGAGCATCGAGGGAAGCTGGCCACACTGGACCGGCGCATACCGGTCTCCGCCGTCCGGCAAGGCTCCGAAGCCGTCGAATGGCTCGATGTCTAGGGCGGCGAGCCGCAACCGATTCCCCGTTGAACGGAAGGCAACGACGAGAGAGTTGGGCTTCTTGTCTTCCCCGTCCTGCGCCGGCATCGGCGGTGCAGGGCGGCGTGAGCGCGATGCAGCAGGAACTTGAAATGCGAATGTCGAAATCCGAAGGGAATCGGAATATGGAATGCCAACCATCGCGAAGAAAGGACATTGCCTATTCGGAATTGCACATTCCTTCGGATTTCGAGCTTCGGATTCGGAGTTTGTAGCTTGGAGTCTGCGTCTTGAATCGCGATTTGGACAGCGCTCCGGAGATCCCCCCTTCCCTTTCTGCGTGCCTGAGGTGCACGATTCCGGTATAAAGGCCGCCTTTACGCCGCGCGCGCAGCGCGCAGGGAACGAACCATGAAAGAAAAATATCCTTTTTCCGAGATCGAGCCGGAGTGGCAGCAGTACTGGCGGGAACACCGGTTCTTCGCCGCCGACACGTCCAAGGCCGAGGACAAGTATTACTGCCTCGTGATGTTCCCCTACCCCTCCGGCACCCTGCACGTCGGCCACGGACGCAACTACATCATCGGCGACGCCGTCGCCCGCTACCAGATGGCGCGCGGCCACCGCGTGCTGACCCCGATGGGCTGGGACGCGTTCGGCCTGCCCGCCGAGAACGCCGCCAAGAGCCGCGGCGTGCACCCGAAGGCGTGGACCTATCAGAACATCGAGCAGATGAAGCGCCAGATCCACACCTGGGGCGTCGAGTACGACTGGGATCGCGAAGTCGCCACGTGCCATCCGGAATACTACAAGTGGACGCAGTGGGTCTTCCTCAAGCTCTTCGAGCGCGGGCTCGCCTACCGCAAGAATGCCCCCGTGAACTGGTGCGAGTTCTGCACGACCCTCGCCAACGAGGAGGTGCGCGCCGACGGCACGTGCGACCGCTGCGGCCGCCCGGTCGCCAAGCGGGATCTGACCCAGTGGTTCTTCAAGATCACCGACTACGCCGCGCCGTTGCTGGAGGACCTCTCGCTCCTCGACCGCTGGCCGGAGCGCGTGCGCCAGATGCAGGCGCACTGGATCGGCCGCTCCGAAGGGGCCCGCGTGGACTTCCTCGTCAGCGAGACCGGCGACCCGTGCCCCATCTTCACCACCCGCCCCGACACGATTTACGGCGTGACCTTCATGGCCATCGCCCCCGAGCATCCGCTGGTCGCCAAGCTCATGCAGGGCCATCCGCGCGAGGCGGAGGTGATGGATTTCGCCCGGCGCCAAGTCATGGTCTCCGCGGCCGTGCGGGCCGACGAGGCGACGAAGAAGGAGGGCGTGTTCACGGGATTCCACGTCACCAACCCGTACAACGGCGACCAGGTGCCCCTGTGGGTGACCAACTACGTCCTGATGGAGTACGGCACCGGCGCGGTGATGGCCGTGCCCGCGCACGACCAGCGCGACTTCGAGTTCGCGAAGGCGTACGGCCTTCGGGTCAAGGTGGTCATCCAGAACCCCGCCGCGCCGCTCGAGGCGGCGGCGATGACGGCCGCCTACGTCGAGGACGGACCGATGGTCAACTCCGGACCGTTCGACGGGCGGGGCAACCGCGAGGCGATGCACGACCTGATCGCCTATGCCAACGAGCGCGGCTTCGGCGATTTCACGGTGAACTACCGCATCCGCGACTGGCTGATCAGCCGCCAGCGCTACTGGGGGGCGCCGATCCCCATCGTGCACTGCGACACGTGCGGCGCCGTGCCCGTCCCGGAGAAGGACCTGCCGGTGCTGCTGCCCGACGACGTCGATTTCCGGATCGAGAAAGGCAATCCGCTCGCCCTGCACGAGGGCTTCGTGACGACGGCCTGCCCGAAGTGCGGCCGGCCGGCGCGGCGCGAGACCGACACCCTGGCGCAGTGGCTGTGCTCCTGCTGGTACTTCCTCCGCTATATCAATCCGAGGCGCACCGACGTGCCGTTCGTGAAGGAGGACGTCGACCGGTGGCTGCCGGTGGACCAGTACATCGGCGGCGTCGAGCACGCCGTGCTGCACCTGCTCTACTCCCGGTTCATCGTCAAGGTCCTGCACGACGCCGGCTACGTCTCCTTCCGCGAGCCGTTCGGCGCGCTGTTCACGCAGGGGATGATCTGCAAGCGCAGCGAAAACGACGGGCAGCTCTGCAAGATGTCGAAGTCGAAGGGCAACGTCGTCAGCCCCGACGAGCTGATCCGCGAGTACGGCGCCGACACGCTGCGGCTTTACACGCTGTTCATCGGCCCGCCGGAGAAGGACGCGGAGTGGAACGACGCCGGCGTCGAAGGGGCCTTCCGGTTCCTCAGCCGCGTGTGGCGCCGCGTGTACGAGACGCGCGACCTTCTGCGCGCCGCGGCGGGGCTCAGGCCGGACCTGGCGGCGATGGAGCCGCCGGAGCGCGACCTCTACCGCAAGCTCCACGAATCGATCGCCAAGATCACGCGGGACCTGGAGGGGGCCTTCCACTTCAACACCGCCATCGCCACCGTCATGGAGCTCATGAACGCCCTCGACGGACTCAAGGTTGACGCCGCCAGCCCCGACGTTCGCAAGGCGGTCTTCCGCGAGGCGGTGGAGTCGATGATCGTGCTGCTCTCGCCGTTCGCCCCGCACATCGCCGAGGAGCTCTGGCGCGAGTTGGGGCATGCCGACAGCGTCATCCGCGCGAAGTGGCCCGAGGCGGATGCGGCGGCGATGAAGCGCGAACAGATCGAGCTCGCCCTGCAGGTCAACGGCAAGGTCCGCGGTCGCATCATGGTCAGCGCCGGCGCCGACCCGAAGGCGATCGAGGCGGAGGCCCTCGCCGACCCGCAGGTCGCGAAGTGGCTCGAAGGCAAGACGGTGAAGAAGGTCGTCGTCGTCCCCGGCCGTCTCGTGAACATCGCCGCCGGCTGAGACCGGCTGAATGGCAGACTCCGTAGAGGCGTGCATATCGTCGAAAACGGCGCTAGTCTCGGGGCCGCCATGGACGATCAGCCTGTCAAGATTGTCGGAACCAGGCGGCGCGGGCCGGCGAGCCCGGAGGAGTATCGCCGGAGGGCGCGGGAACTGCAGGAGCACATCGATCGTCTGAATCCATGGCCACGCCCTCGCGGCTTCGTCTTCAAGGCCCGCACCTGGGCCGATTACGAAACCTGGCGCCGGGCGCAGACGAACCCAAGACTATGGTGACATGAGCCTGAACGGCCATTTCGAGAACCGTCCATCCGATCCCTTGGCGTTCGTGTGCTCCTTGCTGAACCGACACGAGGCGCACTACGTTGTGGTCGGCGCTCAAGCGTGCATTCTCCACGGCATGGTGAGAACGACGGAGGATGTGGACATCCTGATCGAGGAGTCCGAGGAGAACTACCGGCGCGTGATTGCCGCTCTATCCGAGATGGCCGATCATGCCGCGTCAGAGCTGACGCCCGATGATCTGCGTGAGAATGTCGTGGTGAAGGTGGCGGACGAGGTCGAGGTGGACGTCAGTCGCAAGGCCTGGAAGCTCGACTATGTTCAGGCGGCATCGACCGCCCTGTATACGGAACTTGAAGGTGTCCGGATTCCGTACGCCTCCCTGGAAGCTCTCATGGTCAGCAAGGAGACGTACCGCGCTCAGGACCGGGCCGACCTGCAGCGGTTGAGGGATCTCGCGCACCGGAAGTCGCAGAGGTGATCCGGGCTTCTGCGGTGGCGATCAATTGGAGGGCGACGGTTGTGAACATTCCGACGCATCATATGGGGAGGCTGAGTGCCGCCATCGCCCTGTTCGGCCTGAGCACCCATGCCGGCGAGATCCGATTCCAGGACTGTCAGGCGCGCTGGACGGAGACAGAGGTGACCGTCGGAAATACGTGTTTCGAACGGACGTGGGCGCTTGAAGGCGGGAGCCTGAAGGCGTTTTCCTTCCGCTGGGTGAAGATCGAACCGGCGCGCTGCGTGAAACGCGTCGGGGCCGACGCGTTCCACCCGCGAACGGATGTCATGGCCCCGGCGGGCCATCCAGGATCGTCTGAACCTGCTCCGCGCTCAATGCCACGGCTGGCTGGAAGGCCAGCGAGCCCGCGTAGGCGACGAGCGAAGCGTACAACTGCCGCGCCTCCGGCCGGTCCGGAAGGGACGGAAGGTCGGCGCCGCAGACGAGCAGGCGGCCCGGTCCGACGCGCGCTTCGAAGATGAGCGCGAGCCGGTGATTGCGCTCGAAGTTGTCGATGACCTGCACGATTGGACGCAGTCCGGGCGGTGTGCCATCGAGGAGGATCGCCCGCGAGTTCATGACCACCGGCCACCACTGCCAGTCGGAATGGAAATCTGTCGGGAATCGCGCCAGGGCGGGATGCCCGGGATCGCACACCAGGCCCAGCGTCCCCGGCGCGACGGGTTTGCCGGCCCGTTCACAGATGCCGCGAAACATGGGGTGACACCAGAAGTCGCTCGCGAAGAATCCCTCGACGTGGCGCGCGAGCGCCTCCGGCTTCGGGAAGAGCACGACGCGCCCCCCGCCCGCCAGGTGCGCCCGCGCATCGGCATCCAGCGCCCGCGCGATGCGCACGGCGTCCGCCGGCCGCATCTCGACCCATGCGGGGTAGACCCACACGTCGTACCGGTTCCGGAAGCGAGTCCCGGGGATCCGGAGTTCAAGGACGCAGGCGGCCGGCGCGGGCGCCGCGGCCAGGGGGACGGAGAGCGTGCCCGCATGCGTCACCCCGCCGCACGCCAGGTTCACCGGCTCCAGCCGTCCCGCGGCGATGCGGCGGCCACCCGTGGCCGGCGCGAGCGCCCAGTCGACCGCCGCCCCGGGCATGGCCGCCGGCCCGTAATGCGCCACTTCCACCTCGGCCTCCAGCGCCTCGCCCGTGGTCCACGAACGCCTCTTCAACCGCGCGAGCGGCGCCGTCTCGCTGCAGAATCCGCGCCACTCGGCGGGCTTCACGATGCCCTTGGATTCCATGAACGCATTGAGGAGGCCCACGAGCGCCGTGCCCTGACCGGGGAAGTCCTGCAGGTCGAGCAATTGGAATCCGCCGAAACCGGAGGTCCGCAGCGCGGTTTCGACCTCCTCCCGGTAGCAGACCGCGGCGAGGGCGCCGGACGCGCGGAGGAAGTCATGCGCCCGGTCCGCCATGCCCGCCGCCGCCAGCCGGTCGCGGAAGGCCTCCAGATTCCAGGCCCGCGTCACGCCGGAGTACTTCGGGATCTCGCGGAAGTCCGGATAGACCTGGTACTGCCCGACCTCATGGCCGATGACGGGCACCGGCACCCCCGCCAGCGCGGCCCGGTAGTCCACGTCGGTCGACGGCGGCCCCGCCTGGATGTGCCCCAGCGGAAGGTCCGCGTGCGAATACGAGCCGCGGACGTTGCCTTCCCCGCCCTTGCGCGTGCGGAAGGTGGTCCAGTAGTCATCGCCCTCGGCGCGCCGCGGATCTCCGAAATCGTAGTTCGACGCCTGGGCGTACAGGCGCGACGGATCCGCGGCCCGCAGCTCGCGCACGATGGCCGCGCACACCTCGCGGCCGCCGCCCATCTCGTTGCCGAGGGCGAACATGACGAACGACGGGTGATGGCCGTACGCGCGCAGGATCCGCAGGCCCTCCTCGCGCGTGAACCGCGCCGCCTCGGCGTTCTTCGACAGGTCGTCTCCGAAATTGGCCCCTTCAGGCTGGAGATAGACGCCCGTCCGGTCCGCGGCCTCGAACGCCGCCTCGGGCGGACACCACGAATGAAAGCGGCAGTGGTTCAGCCCGTGGTCCTTCAGGATCCGGAAATAGCGCAGCCAGCCGTCGACCTCCATCGGCGGATACCCGGTGAGCGGGAATACGCAGGCGTCGTGTTTCCCTCGCAGGAAGGTCGGGCGGCCGTTGATGGTGAATTGCGTTCCGCGGGCGCGGAAGTCCCGCAGACCCCAGGGGATCTCCACCCGGTCCTCCAGCGTCCGGCCCGCAATCGCCGCGACCAGGGAGACCTCGACGCGATGCCGGTCGGGCCGGAACTCGTCCCACCGCGCGGCCTCCGCCGGCAGGAGGATCTCCGCCTCGACCGCCGCGCCGTCCGTCGCGTTCGTGAAGGACACCTGGCCCCTCGCCTCGGACCGGAAGCGTCCCAGGATGCTCTCCCGCCACACCCTGAACGAGAGCGTGCCCGGAACCGGCACGCCGCGCCGGTTTCCGAGGGTCGTGCGCAGACGGATGCGGCCGGTGACGGCATCGGGCAGAACCTGCACGTGCTCGATCCACACCGGCTCATCCGCCCGCAGCTCGAGCCGGCCGAGGAGTCCGTTCCAGTTCGTCTGCGTGTCGTCGGACAGGTGGTGCCCGCCGCTCACCGGCCAGCGGCGGCCGTTGTCGACGCAGACCGTCAGCCGGTGCCGGCCGGGCACGACGTCGCCGAGCTCATATTCGTGCGGCGTGGCGAGACGATCGCAACGGCCGAGCAGGCGCCCGTCGAGCCAGACGGTCGTGTGCTTCGTCCGCTC
This sequence comes from uncultured Verrucomicrobiota bacterium, assembly GCA_964610105.1. GTDB lineage: Bacteria > Verrucomicrobiota > Kiritimatiellia > PWTM01 > PWTM01 > CAZSUU01. The sequence goes on from CAZSUU010000010.1 coordinate 54,752, forward strand.
GATGAACAGCACGATCCGCCGCCCGGCCCACGCGGCGGGGATCTCGATGTTCCGCTGGTACCACGCGGGGCCGCAGAAGGCGCGGACCCGGCTGAGGTGGCGCGTGAAGTGGGTGCGGGCGTTCAGGGGCCCCTTCCCGTTCTCCTCGGTGGTCCCCGGCAGGCGGATGGTGTCCTCCAGGTCGCGCCGGTACCACTCCTCCCGCGCCCCCGTCCCCTCCGCGTCGAGCGCGAAGCGCCACGTCCCGGCCAGCGACTGCGCCTCGCGTCCGCCCGCCGCCGCGCACGCCGCGGCCAGCCCAAGTGCCCCGCACGCCCACTTCTTCACGATTCGCTCCCTTCGCGCGCCCGCCGTCCCCGCCGGCGATTCACATACCGGATTCACCGGACGAAGGAAACTCAAACCACACGCCCTTCGGACCGGACCCGGATTGTTCGGCCGCGGGTTCCTATTGCATCGCCCGCCGTTTACCGGCACTGTCTGCGGCGAGGGTGACGCCATGCCGACGAACTACGTACGCAGGATCCTCGACGCCCGCATCTACGACCTGGCCGTGGAGACCCCGATCGATGAGATGCGGCGCCTGGGCGCCGCCCTCGGCTGCCGCGTGCTGCTGAAGCGCGAAGACCTGCAACCCATCTTCTCGTTCAAGATCCGCGGGGCCTACAACAAGCTGCTCAACCTTCCGGCGGCCGCGCGCCGGCGGGGAGTCATCGCCGCCTCCGCCGGCAATCATGCGCAGGGTGTCGCGCTCGCGGCCCGGCATCTGGGACTGCGCGCCACGATCGTCATGCCGGTCACCACGCCCGACATCAAGGTGGAATCCGTGCGCGCCCGCGCGGCGAGGGTGATCCTGCACGGCGATCGGTTCGACGACGCCTGCCTGCGCGCGCGGGACCTGGCGGAGCGCGAGGGGCTGACCGTCATCCACCCGTATGACGATCCCGAGGTCATCGCCGGGCAGGGCACGGTCGGCATGGAGATCCTGCGCCAGCATACCGGTCCGCTGGACGCCGTGTTCGTCCCGGTCGGAGGCGGCGGCCTGGTGGCCGGCATCGCGGCCTACGTGAAATACCTGCGGCCGGCCGTTCGCGTGGTCGGCGTCGAGGCCGACGAATCCGCCTGCCTGCGCGCCGCGATGCGGGCCGGACGACGCGTGGCGCTGCCGGAGGTGGGGCTCTTCGCCGACGGCGTGGCGGTGGCGCGGATCGGGCGCGAGCCGTTCCGCCTCGCGCGGCGATGCGTCGACGAGGTGATCACGGCGACGAACGACGAGATCTGCGCGGCGATCAGGGAGATCTTCGAGGACACGCGGTCGATCGCCGAACCCGCGGGGGCGCTGGCGTTGGCGGGATTGAAGAAATGCGCGGGCCGCCCCGGGATGGCGGGACGCACCCTGCTCGCGATCCACAGCGGGGCGAACGTCAACTTCGACCGTCTGCGCTACATATCCGAGCGCACGGACCTCGGCGAGAAGCGCGAGGTCTTCCTGGCCGTGGACATCCCGGAGCGGGCGGGCAGTCTGCGCGAGTTCTGTCGCGTGATCGGGCGGCACGACATCACGGGATTCTGCTACCGGTACGCCGATCCGGCGCAGGCCCGCATCCTGGTGGCCATCAAGGTGGCCGCCGGCGAGGGTCCGGCCGGACTGGTCGGACTGCTGGCGCGCCGCCGCTATCGTGCGGTGGATCTGTCTGCCAACGAGCTGGCCAAGGTGCACGTCGCGCACATGGTGGGCGGGCGCCCGCCCGCGGGGCTGGCCGAGCGGGTCTTCCGTTTCGAGTTCCCGGAGCGGCGCGGCGCGCTGCGGCATTTCCTCGACTGCATGGATCCCCGGTGGAGCATCTCGCTCTTCCACTACCGCCGTCAGGGCGGCAGCTACGGCCATGTGTTCGTCGGCCTGCTCGTCCCGCCGCGCGACGACGGGGAGCTGCGTCGCTTCCTCAAGCGGGTGGACTATCCGTGCACCGAGGAGGATCGCAATCCGGCCTACCGCCTCTTCCTCGCCTGAGCCACGCCGCCTTGCCGCGGCCGTGCCGCCGCGGGACGGGGAAGATATGACCTCCGCACCCTTCTTGTTTTCTCCGTGGTCTCTGGTACCTTCTATTCCACTGGGATCGGGCTGCGGCTCGCCGCCTTGGCGTTCGAGCGCGGAGACATTCGGACACGGAAGGAATCTCAGAAGGCGGCGCGGTTGCACGGAGGAACGGACGGATTGGAGTGAGAGCATTGAGCGGCCAGGACCGTTGGTTCCGGCTCGCCGCCTTAGGGAGTCATCCATGAATCGGAAGTCGTTTGTGGCGGTGTGGGGCGCGATGGCATTGGCGGGCGCGGCGGGCGCGGCGGATCCGGCAGGGCCGAAGCAGGTTGTAGAACTGCGGACGTATACGTTCGCGACGGAGGCGAAGCTCAAGACGTTCGAGGAGTTTCTCGCCGCGTCGATGATCCCCGCGCTCAACCGCGCCGGCGTGACGCCGGTGGGCGCGTTCCGGCTGATGAAGGCGGACAACCCGAAGCTCAACCTGGAATCCGACGCCCTTACGCTCCAGGTGCTGCTCCCGCATGTTTCGATCGAGGGCGCACTGGCGCTGGCCGGGAAGCTGGCGGCCGACAAGACCTATGCGGAAGCGGCCCGGGCCGTGCTGGGCACGCCGATGAAGGACCCGGTGTACGCGCGTTTCGAGTCCCAGTTGTTGCTGGGGTTCACGCAGTGCCCGCGGGTCGAGGTGCCGACACGCGCCGGGACGCGCGTGATCCAGCTCCGGATCTATGAGAGCCACAACGACGAGCGCGCGCTGCGCAAGATCGAGATGTTCAACGAGGGCGGGGAGATCGGCATCTTCCGCCGGACGGGCCTGAATCCGGTGTTCTTCGGCCAGTCGATCGCCGGCACCAAGCTCCCGAATCTCACCTACATCCTCGGTTTCGAAAGCCCGGCGGCACAGGAGGCGGCCTGGGCGGCGTTCATGAAGGACCCGGACTGGACCCGGCTCAAGGCCGATCCGAAGTACGCCGACACCGTCTCGAACATCACGAACCTGATCCTCCGCCCCGTCGCCGGCTCGCAGATCTGAGCGGCCCCGCGCCGGGGTGGGTGCGGCTCCAACTGCAGGCCTGCCTCGCCCGACACTACGACACGGCGCGCTCGGCTTCCTCCATCGCGATCCGGGCCCAGTCCCAGAGCCGCTGGGGATGGTAGCGGACGGTGGAGATGTCCTTCATGATCAGCTCCACGTGACAATGGCCCTTTGCGCGGTCGAGGAAGTCGCGCAGATCCGCCCGCGCCCGTTCCGGATGCCACTCGTCCTCGGCTAGAATCGCAGGGCTGGGCTTGCGGCTGACGACGTAGTGGGCGCCGATCTTCTCCACCAGCCGCTCCGTCCGGCACCAGGGGCTCGCGGAGACCTTCCGCAGGTTCGGGATGCGCCGCAGGATCTCGATCTTGCCGTCGAGCGGCTCGCAGCAACCGTAGTAGGTCAGACCCCAGCGCTCCAGCCAGCGCAGGTCGTGTTTGAGGGCGAACTCCCAGTGCATCTCCGGCGACACCTCGGAGAAGATCTGCGCGTTGGAGCAGCCCCACATATTCCGCGGCTGCACGCGGGCAGGATCGAAGCGCGCCCCCGGGAGCGCCTTCGTGTAGCCGTACCCACCCGAGCCGATCCGCGTGTTGTTGCAGTCGAGCGCAAGGCCGTTGAGCGCGACGAACTGGTCGAGTTCCGTCATCCACGCGTCGACCATCCGCTCGACCGCTGCGTGCACGAAATCCGGCCGTTCGATCATGTCGAGCATCGCCTCCTCGATGCCCCACCAGCGGATCAGGTAGTCCCACGGCGTGAACCAGATGTGGGTCTGGCCGACCTTCCTGACCGGCAGGATCCCCGCGTACACCTCGCACATCGTCCGGTAGCGGCTCTCCGTCGCCTGTTCGATGTGCGTCACGACCGGCATGCGGATCTTCTCGAGGTCGGGGAAGTCGCGGATCTGGATGTTGAAATGGCGCGAAACGATGTCGCTCGCCGTGTCGGTCCGTACGACGTCGACGTCCTCCATGATCCCGAAATCGGTGCTGTGCAGCGCCAGCGGGCAGGCGAGGAAGTCGCTGACGACCATGTCGCCCGGCAGGTGCCGCCACTGGTAGAGCAGCCGGCGCAGGTCCCGCTCCTGGTCGCGCGCCCAGGGGTGCCCGGTGACGAGCGTCAGCTCGCCGTCGACGTCCATCTCGTGCCACGGGATCTCGTTGATCCACACCATCGGGCGCTCGGACTGGAGATCGTTGAGCCGCTGCCAAAGCCGCGCCCTCTCGCGGTGCGCCGGCAGCGCCGCGATGGCGGCCACGTCGGCGGCCAGGCGCCGCAGCACGTCCCGATCCCCCGGGGACAGCCGGATCTCCTCCGCGATGGGCGGAGGTTCATAGTGACTGGGATCGTGCAGCATCTGGCATTCCTTTCTACCACGTTCTCGCTTTTATCGCTCTATATCGAGTGCCTCTAAAGGACTTTTATATGACCCATATCGCCGTGCACGAACTGAAGCGTGGCAAGGAAGTCTGGACGCGCCTGGAGCGCGACCGGGAACTCGTGGTGACCTGCGACGGGAAACCCCGCGCCCTGTTGATCCACATCTGCCCGGACACCGCGGAGGAGTCGCTGAGCGAAGTGCGGCGGGCGCTATTCTCTTCGGCCGTCCACCGCGTCCGCCGCCGGGCGGTCGTCGAACCGCCGTCGCCCGGCCTGGTGGACAAGGTCATCCGCGAGGTCCGGCGCGCCCGGCACCCGTGATGCGGGCGGTGCTCGATACGAACGTCCTGGTCAGCGGACTCCTGTCCGTTCATTCCCCGTCGGGCCGATGTCGCCGACCTCGATCTGCTCGAGCGTGATACCCGTGACCGGACGCGCCAGGTCGCCGCCGTCGTCGAGGTTGAGGCCATTCACGCTCTGCCCGCTGAAGCGAAGACGGCGCAGAGTCAAATCCGTGCAGCGCGAGAACTGGAACCCCGTCTTGCCTCCTTTGAACACCGGCGGCTGCTGGGGGTCGAGCGCCTCGATGGTGAGCCGTTCGACTCCGGCCACGGCGTGGCCGCCGGGATACTCGCCCGGACCGATCTTGAGCGTCGTCCCGGGTCTGAGCGCGCGCAGGGCGTTTCGCAGCGATTCAGCATCACGAACGATGATCCCATTCGACTGGGCGAGGCTTGAGACGGCAAAGCAAAGGCAGAAGACCAGCAGGGGAGGCGGGGTGACGAGCGAGGTTTCTATGGACGCTTTCATCGGGCGATCCCGATGCAATACAACCGGGAAGACGTCCGGATCAGCAGGCAGTCGCCCGCCACCGCAGGCGTGGCGAGACACAGCTTTTCGAGCGTGTTCGTGGCCAGGAGCCGGGAAGAGAGGGGCAAGGCGCTTCATGGTTTGGCATCCTCCGCCGCGGCCCTACGTGGTCGAGTGCCGCCATCTTAGGCTTTCGCCTCGGCGGGCGTCAACACGCCGTCGTCAGCCCGGCAGGATCATGGCGTCACCGTGGATCCGCGAGCCTCTTCCCCTTGTTCGGATCACACCCCCCGGATGACCTCGACGCCGTCCAGCGATGCCGCGGCGTGCTCGCAGGTCAGCATGCCGCAACCGAACTGGCGGTAGTCGGCGTGAATCAGCCGATCAGCAAAACCGGGATTGGCTCGAGCGAGATCCTTGGTCTTCAGAAGCCGTTTGGCCGCCTCCGAGAAGCGGATGCCATCACCTGCGCTCAGCGCGGCGAGCGCGGCAAGGGCCCCGGCTTTCGGCATCTTGTAATGGTACTGGAGGGCGAAGTAACTTTCGGTGGCGACCACGTCGCCTATCCGGCACGTGCCGCCGGCTCGGATGATCGCCATCACGCGGGTTGCGGCTGACAAGGCGAGACCGCGCGGCTCACCCGTCAGCAGGCGCAGAACGACCGACGTATCCAAGCCGTACGTCATGTCCGGCGCCTCGCGATGCTTTCACGCACGGCCGTCATGTCGTGGCGTTTGACCTTCGCCGCATAGCTGTTTGCCGCACCAAACCAAGGCGGGAGCTTCTTCGGGGGCTCCTCGAGAGCCGGCGCGGCTTCCGGCGGCTGATCCGCCCATTCCGAAAAGAGCCTGATCGCGACCTCCCGAATCGGGTGTCCCGCCAGCGCGCTCTTGGCTTTGACGCGCCGATAGAGCGCGTCCGGTATATCCAGTGTTGCTTTCATGTAAAACAGGATAGCTGTATTTCTGTCGTACGACAAGCGGAAAGTCTGGCGCTCCCGAATGCCGCGCCCGCCTGGAGGGCGCTGCGGCCGCTGCGGGTCTGGGCGGCATGGGCGCCGTCGTTGTCAACCGCCAGCGTGTCGCCGATCCAGAGCCGCGAGCCGTCGTCGCTGGTGATGTGGAAGGTGTAGAGGTCGTCGGCGGGCGCGTCGAACCAGCCGGTGAAACGCAGCGCGAAGTTCCGGTCGCGCTTGCGCGGCGCGAGGTCGATCACGTCAACCGGGCCGGCGACCGCGGGCTGGAGCGCGGCGAAGTCGGGCAGGCCGGCGGGCTCGCCGGCAAGCTCGTAGTAGGCACAAGCGAAACCTTCTTCGGGCGCGCACGCACAGCTCGAACTCGGCGCCGACGACGTCCCGCGTGCCGCCCGAAGGGGCGAGTGGCGCGGCGGCCATCTTGGCAGATGGTTCGGCGGGCACAGACGGCCGTGCGCGACGGCCGCCCCGGCCTGCTGCGAAATGCGGGCGGGCTTCGTCCAGCGTCAGCGCGCCGTCCGCGTTCGGAGTTCCTCCCGCAGCGCGCGCAGATCGGCCATGGCGTGATCCATGGCGAGTGCGATGCGCGGATACTGCAGCAGGGAACAGCAGGCGGTGGAGCCGGCGCCTGCGGGGAGTGAATAACGAACCCCGCCCTTGTCGACCGGACATTTCGGACTACTCAACGGGCTTGAGGGTCACGGACTTCAAGCCAATGACTCTCCATTTCGGTTCGGTCTTGGGTTTGACCGCGAGGGTGAGGGTGCCGGGCTTGTCGAGCTTCAGCGTGCCAAGCTTGTCGGTCCGGTAGTCGGCCCACGATCCGGTGGAGGCGGAGTGGCCGGTGAGGACTTGGCCGCCAACGTCGACCGTGAACTCGCTGCCGGGGGCGGCGCAGGAGTAGGTGATCTCGACGCCGTACGTTCCCGGCTTCCCGACCTTGAGGTCCCACGAGACATAATCCCGCGCATCGCCCCAGAAGCCGATCTGGTCCTTCCCGCCGCCCTCCTCGTAGCGCGGTGACTCGCCGTGGATCGTCGCCTCCGCCGCGCGCAGCGCGAAGCGGCCGCCGGCTTCCGCCTCAATGGCCGCCTCCGCCATGATTGGCGCGGGTTGGAGTCCCGCACCGTCGATCCTGAACGCCCAGACGTGTTCGCAGGGCCTCCGCGCCGGCAGCGTGACGACGAGCCCCTCGGCCGTCTGCGTCCACTCGAGTCGGCCCGAGTGTCCGAGCAGCGCGACGCCTGCGATCTTCCCGGAAGGCGCGGTCAGCGAACGCACGACCAGCCGCCCGTCCGCGGGCCAGCCGAGCGCGAGGGCGTAGAGCGTGTCGCCCTTCGTGGTGAAGCGGATGTCGCGGGCCGTGTAGCGAAGGCTGTCCTCGTTGAAGCCGCCGCCGCGGACCTTGCGCGCCCCCTCGCCGCAGATCTTCCATGGCCGCGTGCCGAAGATCGCCTCTCCGTTCACGTCCATCCACGCGGCGAGTTGGTCGAGAGTCTTCAATTCCTCGTCATCGAGCGTGCCGTCGGGCCGCGGCGGGAAGTTCAGGAGCAGGTTGCCGTTCTTGCTGACGTTGTCCGCGAGCATCTGGATGACGGTGGTGGCGGACTTGTAGCGGCGGTTGGCCAGCAGCGTCTCGTCATAGTACCACCCGCCGACGCACGTGTCGGTCTGCCACGGCTCGTCTCGAATGGCATCCATCACCCCGCGCTCGAGGTCCCGCACCCAGCGGCCCTCGGCGTCCTGCTTGCAGGTGTAGACGGCTTCGCATGCGCCGCCGTGGCGCGCGGCGCTGTCGTTGTAGAAGTGGGCGAGGAGGCCCCGTCCGTATTCGTCGGGATACGGCAGCGGGCTGTCGGAGTAGAGCAGGTCCGGATGGTAGCGGTCGATCATGTCCTTGACGCGCTCGAACCACGCCCGCTTCACGGCGTCCGGCGCGTTCGGCAGGTAGTAGTGACCGTCGGGTTTCGCGTTGCCGGTCCAGTAGAGGTCGGCGAACTTCGGGTCCGCCCCGTCATAAGGCACGCCGGCCAGCGGTCCGTTGGTGTCCGCCCCCTTGGCCGCGCCGTAGAACCACCAGCTCGCCGCGAGGTGCTCGGTCATGCCGAAACGCAGCCCGTGCTTCTCCGCCGCCCGTTTCCACTCGCCGGCGATGTCGCGCTTCGGCCCCATCCGGACGGAGTTCCACCGCTGGAACTTCGAATCCCAGCAGTCGAAGTTGTCGTGGTGCATCGCGATCGTGCAGAAGTACTTCGCGCCCGCCTTTTTGTAGAGCTCCATCAGCCGGTCCGGCTCCCACTTCTCCGCCTTCCAGAGCAGAATGACGTCCTTGAAACCGTTCGTGGAAGGGTGGCCATGGTGTTCGACGTGCCACCGGTTGTGCCGGCTGCCTTCCAGGTAGAGATTACGGGCGTACCAGTCGCCCTGCATCGGCACCGACTGCGGCCCCCAGACGGCCCAGATGCCGAACTTGGCGTCGCGGAACCAGTCCGGGCACCGGTACCGGCGCAGCGAGTCCTCCGTCGCCTCGAACGGCCCCGGCGCAAGGGCGCCTGGCGGAACCTTGCTTCCCGCGAGGTCCGGGTGCGGCGCCCCGGCGCGGATCCACTCCCCGACCCTGCGCAGCGTGGTCACGTCAATATCCCGGATTCGCCCGCGGAAGTCGGGTCCGACATCGAGCGCGAAGACGTTGCCGCACTTCACCGCGCCGAGGTAATCCCGGTAGAGCTTCTCCGGCGGGTGGACGAGGCCGTCGTGTTCCGACAGCGAGTAGAACCACATCGCCCCGCCCTTGTGCGGGGGCAGGATGGGATACGTGAATTCGGCGAGGCGGTAGGTCTTGGCCAGCGCGTTCCGCATGTGGGGGCCGGCGGCGGCGGGGTCGTCGAGCGGACCCGGCCGTCCCATCTCGCCGAGCCGGATGTCCGCCCCCTCCTGGTCGCCGTGGTTGAAGCCGATGAAACAGCCGGACTGGAGGGCCTTGCAGAACGCGATCGTCTCCGCGTGGCCCAACCCGCCGTCGCCGACCGCGTGGTCGAACCAGATGTACTCGATCGGGCCGTACTGCGTGAGCAGCTCCCTCAGTTGCGCCTTCTTCAGTTCGGCGTTGCGCCCGCCCTGGTTGCTCCTCCTGGGGCCGGGCGCGGCGGGATCGTCCAGCCCGCCCGGCTGCCGCCACTCGCCCTCGGAGAAGTACAGCGCCAGCCTGAGGCCGTGCTGGTCGCAGGACCTGCGCAACTCCGCCAGGACATCGCGCCCCAGCGGCGCCTGGGTGACCTTGCGGTCGGTGGTCTTCGTGTCCCACAGGCAGAAGCCGTCGTGGTGCTTGGTGAGGAACAGGATGTACCCCATCCCCGCCTCCTTCGCCGTCCGCGCCCACTGGTCGGTGTCGACCTCGGTCGCACGGAAGAAGTCGACGCTGGTGACGCCCGGCGTCCACTCCTTGCCCGAGAACGTGCTGAAACTCCAGCAGATGAACATGCCCCAGCGGAGGTCCTGGAGTTCCTTCGTCCGGCGCTCCATGTCGACCGATCCGACTGCGGCCCCGCACGCGACGGTCAGTCCCCACACGGTCATCACGAAGGTCCCGATGGCGTTCATGGCATGGTCCCTCATTCCCCGCTCCGTGAACGGATCCACACGTTGCCGGCCTCGGACGCATCGGAGAACTCTACCTTCAGAACCGACCGGCTCTCGTCCGTCACCTGTGCTGTTCGATTGATGTGGAACGTCAGGTCGCCGGTCGGGGCCAGCAATCCCGGCGTGGCCTCCTCGCCTTCATACAGGAGAATGGCCCTGGTGATCCGCACCGCGCCGCCCGCCCCGGCCGGCTCGAAACGGACCTCGTACTGGCCCGGCTTCGTGATGTGGCGGCTGAGGTCGAGCGTCCACGCGGACTGGCCGGCCACCCACGCCCCCCCGTGCACCCAGGCCTTCGCCGGCGCGGCGCCCCCGGTCGGCAGGCCATTGCAGAACACCGCGAAACGGCGCAGCAGCGGCTCGGCGGCAGAGCGCGGCACGCGAAGCCTGATCCGACGGAGTTCCACGGGCGAGAAGCCGTCGATCTTCATGCGACCGACCGACGAGCCGGACGCCAGCGTCTTCCAGGCTGTTCCATCCCATCCCTCGACCTCATACTCTCGGATCCGGTGCCCCTCCCGGTAGTCCTCCATCACCATCGCATGATCCACCAAGGCCGACCGGCCGAGGTCGAGTTCCAGCACCGCGCCTGCGCCGTTCGTTTCGGCGAGCGGGTGGCCGAAACAACGGTCGATCTCCCGGCCGAACGCCGCGTACAGAGCCACGTCTCCATCCGGGATCAGGCCGTCCGTGTTGGGCGTGGAGTTCAGCAACAGCACGCCGCCGCGGCCGGCGGACTTCACGTAGATATCCATCAGGTCCGGCAGGCCCTTCCGCCTCTTCTCGTTGGCCGCCGACCAGAACCAGTGGTGGTCGTACAGGGTGGTGTCGGCCTCGTGCGGCGCCCATGCGTCGCCGTCGGGATCGTCGTGCCGCGCGGTGGCCGAGCCCGTCTTCAGATCCGTGCTCTTGAGCGAGGACCAGACCGGGTACGGCAGGCGCCCGCTTTCCGTGCCGGGCCACCGGATCGTGGCGTGGGGCCCCTGGAACACGACGGCATCCGGAGCGTATCGGCGGATGATGTCACCGACCTCGATCACACAACTGCCGTCGAACCACACCTCCCTGACGGGACCGTAGCGCGACAGCACTTCCGTCCACTGTTGTCGGTACACGCGGTTGTACGCCTCCTGCTTCGCGGGATCCCGGGTGCGCCCGCCGCTGCCCATCGGCGCGCCCCACGTGTCGTCACCGGGATAAACATAGAGGCCGAGATGCAGCCCGTTCCGCCGACAGGCGTCGGCGACCTCCCGGACCAGATCGCCCTTGCCGCCCCGCCACGGGGTCTGCTTCACGCTGTAGTCGGACGTGTCCGTCTGCCACCAGCAGAAGCCTCCCGTGTGCTTGGCGACCAGGAGGAGTTCCTTCGCCCCCCACGATATCGCGACGCGGCAGAACTGGTCGGCATCGAGTCTCGCCGGGTCGATGCGCTCGAGCGGCGTCGAGTGGTTGTCGTATTCACGCCCCTGCCATGTGCAGGGATCGAGACACACGAACATGATCCGCTCCTGCTCGTGCCACGCGTATTGCGGGGAGGTCGGTTTCGCGAGCGAGCCGGCAGCAGCTGCGCGCAGGGGAATGGCCACCGCGGCCGCGAGCAGGATGCCCCCTCTCCGCCCTCTCGTTTCGTCCCGGCTCCACACGCTGGACGCCGTTACACGCCTGCCGTGCGACAGGGCTGACGCGTCGACCGGGGCCTTCCGCGGGCCGTGGCCGAGAAACGCCCCGTGGTCGAACGGCGTGGGCCGCGTGTCGAAGACCAGGTCGCGCCGGCCGAGGAACGCGGGCCCGTCGACCCGGTCGTCCACCGCGCCGGCCGACACAAGCGCCAATCCCGTCGCCGCCCCCATCGCCCGCATCCACTTCATGACTTTGCTCCCCATCCGCGGTCCGCCCGCCGCACAGCGGCGCGCCCACCCGTCGCCCATTCCGGAGTCCGATGCTGCCGCGTGGAGCGTACCGTGTCCATGCACGATCTTGACATTTGACCGGCACAATCTTCACCCTGGCGCCATCGACAACGGATGATCGCGAATTTCAACATCCTGCTGGGCGACCGCACGATGCGCGTGAAGGAGGCCGCCGAGGCCACCGGCTACGCGAATCCCTTCTACTTCTCCCGCGTCTACCGGCGGCACTTCGGCGTCCATCCCTCCGTCCGTCGGGGCGCCTAGCCTCCGGCCATTCGCGCGGATCCGCGTCCATTCGCGGTTCCGGCCACGGTGGGGTTCCCCGTGCCCGTGATGGCGCAACCGGCATTGCGATTTGCGAGTTGAAAACGGCGGGCGCGCATGGCAAACAGGACCCATGAACTCAACCGCCATCACCGACAAGCTCACCACCCGACGCGAATTCCTCGGCAGTGCGGCGGCCCTTGCGGCCGGTCTCACCCTGCCGCGGAGCGCGCCGGCCGCCGATCTCGCGAAGCCGAACTCCGTCTTCAACGGCGTGCGCATCGGGTGCATCACCTACAGCTACCGCGGCATGGCCGGCTCGGCCGCGGACACGCTGAAGTACCTTCTTGAGGACGGATTGAGCGAGGCGGAGCTGATGGGCGGGCCGATCGAGCAGTTTGCGGGCATCGGCGGGGCGGCGCGAAAGGCGAAAGACGCGTCCGCCGCGGCGGCCGCGAAGCCGGCCGACGAGCAACGCGCGGCGCAGCTGGCGAAGTGCAGGGAGCTGCGCGCGATGTACAACGACGCGGGCGTCAACATCCACATCCACAAGATCGGCTTCGGCCAGTCGGACGAGGAGATCGACTTCAACTTCCAGGTCGCCAGGGCGCTGGGCTGCGTGGGCATCACCACCGAGCGCAACGAGGCGCTGGCGAAGAAGCTCGCGCCGTTCGCCGACAAGCACAGGATCTGGGTCGCGTTCCACAACCACACGAACAACTACCCGGTGATGGACAAGCCCGATCCGATCCTGGAATTCGGCCGGTACATCGGCTTCAACTTCGATATCGGCCACTACTTCGCCGGGACGAAGGGGCTGTCGCCGATCCCGGTGATCGAGAAGTACCACGACCGCATCGTCAGCCTTCACCTGAAGGACCGGACCGCCGACGGCGGCAACCTGCCCTGGGGCCAGGGCAAGACCCCCATCAAGGAAGTCCTGCAGTTGATGCGGAAGCAAAAGTGGACGTTCCCGGCGGACATCGAACTCGAATACAAGATCCCGGAGGGTTCGAACGCCGTGGCCGAAGTCGGCAAGTGCGTCCGGTTCTGCAAAGAGGCGCTGGCCTGAACCGCGGTTGCACGGAGGAACGGACGGATTGGAGCGGAAACGTTGAGCGGCCAGGACCGGGAATCCAGTCCTCGTTCCATGTCCAAGGCCGGGATCCAGCCCGCGCGCATCCTTGGAGCCGGCCGACGCTGCCGGTCGGATGCGAAAGCGTTGAAGAGCACGTCAGGGGGGCAAGGCGGGAGGGGTACGGCGTGACGACGGTGTTGGCCGGGTAGCGGAAGCCGCGGCCGGCGTCCCGCCCAATGCGTTGAACGTGCGCGGGAGGGTCCGCGGCCTCGCGGACCGGACTCGTGCGGAGATCTCCCGAATTCCAGATGAGGCACAGCCCCGTCGATGTTGGAATCGGTGGCGAGTCTTCTGTTGCATGGACGGCACGCCGGATCTTACCCCACTATTCCGCTCCAGTCTGCCGCAGCGGTGACACGCATTGGCGCATCGTCGCGCGGCCGAGGAGTCTACATCGCCTCGACGACGGCCGCGCCGAACTCCGAACACGTGATCTCGGTGGCGCCTTTCATGAGCCGGGCGAAGTCGTAGGTCACGTGCTTGGCGGCGATGGCGCGGCTCATGCCCCGGATCACGAGGTCGGCGGCCTCCGTCCAGCCCAGGTAGCGGAGCATCATCTCGCCGGACAGGATGACGGAACCGGGATTGACCTTGTCGAGATTCGCATACTTGGGCGCCGTGCCGTGCGTGGCCTCGAAGATGGCGTGGCCCGTGACGTAGTTGATATTGCCGCCCGGCGCGATGCCGATGCCGCCGACCTGCGCGGCGAGGGCATCGGAGAGGAAATCGCCGTTGAGGTTCATCGTCGCCAGCACGTCGAATTCCCTGGCGCGCGTGAGGGTCTGCTGGAAACAGATGTCGGCGATCACGTCCTTGATGAGGAGCCCGTCGGGGAGTTTGCACCACGGCCCCCCGTCGATCTCCACCGCCCCGAACTCGCGTTTGGCGAGCGCGTAGCCCCACTTCATGAAGGCGCCCTCAGTGAACTTCATGATGTTGCCCTTGTGCACGAGGGTCACGCTCCGGCGCCCGTGGTCCCGCGCGTAGCGGATGGCGGCGCGCACGAGCCGTTCCGTGCCCTCCCGCGAGATGGGCTTGACGCTGATGCCGGCGGTGTCGGGGAAGCGGATCTTGGCGAACTCCTTCGGGAAACGGTCCCTCAGCCACGCCAGGAATTCGCGGTTCTCCTCCGTACCCTGTTCGAATTCCAGGCCGGTGTAGATGTCCTCCGTATTCTCTCGGAAGATGACCATGTCCACGTCCCGCGGGCGCCGGACCGGCGACGGTACGCCCCTGAACCAGCGCACGGGGCGGAGGCACACGTAGAGGTCGAGCCGTTTGCGGAGGGCGACGTTGAGGCTGCGGATGCCGCCGCCGATCGGTGTCGTGAGGGGACCCTTGATGCCGACGAGGTACTCCTTGAAGGCGTCGACCGTTTCGTCGAGCAGCCACGTGCCGAACCGGTCGAAGCACTTCTGGCCCGCGAAGACCTCCATCCACGCGATCTTCCGACATCCGCGATAGGCCTTTTCCACGGCGGCATCCAGGACGGGCACCGCGGCGCGCCAGATGTCGGGTCCGGTGCCGTCGCCTTCGATGAACGGAAGGACCGGCCGGTCCGGCACCTGCAGCCGTCCGTCCGCCCCCATGACGACCTTCGCCCCCTCGGCGGGCACCACGATTTCCCTGAATGCCATGGCGAATCCCTTTCCCGAAAAGAAGAGCGAACCTCCGACCCGCCCGCGCTAAGCCAGCCGCGGGGCATCGCCCCAGAGCTCTTCCAACGCGTACCGTGCCCGCCGTTCCGGGGTGAAGAGGTGAACGACGATCCCCAGAAAGTCGAGCACCACCCATCCGCTTTCAGGCGATCCCGACGTGCGGTGTTTCCGGTGGCCGATCTCCTTCAGTCTCCGGGAGATCTCCGCCTCCAGGGCCTTGAGATGGGGCGCGCTGGTGCCGGTGACAATGACGAAAAGATCCGTAATGCTTGAGAGTTCACGGACATCCAGGATGACCGGCTCGATGCCCTTCTTGGCCTCCGCGGCCGCCCGCGCCGCTCCCGCCAGCGCGACGTTGTCAGACGCCATAGAGATGATGCTCGCTGATGTACATTTCCACGGTTTCGGGGACAAGATAGCGGATGCTCAGGCCCTCGGCAAGGCGCATCCGGATGTCCGTCGACGAGATCTCCACCGCATGGCCCGCCGCCACGCGCGCGCGGAGGCGATCCGGCCAGGGGGGCGGGAGTCCGATGTCCTCGTCGCGCAGGTCCGTCGACCGGAAGCCCGGCCGCGCGAGCGTCACGAACGCGCACAGGTCCAGGAGTTCGCCGATGCTGCGCCACGACTTGAGCTCGGTCAGTGTGTCGGCGCCGATGATGAAATGCAGGCGGCTGTCGGGGAACAGCCGGCGGAATTCCCGGACGGTGTCGATGGTATACGACACGCTCCCCCGGTCGATCTCGACGCGGCTGACCGCGAACCGGGGGTCGCCCTCGATGGCCACGTCCAGCATGGCGAACCGGTGCTCAGCCGGCGCCAGCATCTCGGCGGCCTTGTGCGGCGCCTGGGCGCAGGGCACGAAGTACACCCGCTCCAGCTCGAACCGCTCCATCGCGTCCTGCGCGAGGATCAGGTGCCCCACGTGCACCGGGTTGAACGATCCGCCGAGTATCCCGATGGCCGAATCCATGCCGCTCTCCGAGACGCATTGTGCCGCAATCCGGCCCTGGGGGAAAGACAAGAGACAGCGGATTGTGGAGACGGGGACGTGGGGGACAGGCACTTCGGAGGCCAACGGCCTGGTGCAACGCCGTGGTTCAAGGAGGCCCGATCTGCGTCTGCGCGCGGCCGAGGGCGAAGGCGCGGCGGTTGTCCTCGATCGCGCGCCGGAAACACCGCGTCATGGCCTGTTGCCACGACGCCTCGGAGAGCGGCAGATGGCGGCTGAGGACGCCGAGCATGAAGGTGTTCACCAGCCGCGGCTGATCGATCGCCTGCCTGGCGGCATCGAGGCAGGGTGTCAGATCCACCCCGCCCGGCCGCAGGAAGTCCCGCCACCGCTCGGCCTCGCCGGGGTCCAGGCCGACGAGGACATCGGCCTCCCCGCGGGGGATCAGGGGCGAATACACCTCCGCCCCGAAGCGCAGGTGCGACTCCACGGAGCCGCCGCGCTGGGACATGCCGTGCACCTCCGACTTGCGGACGCGGAAACCGTCGGTCATGGCCGCGACGCCGAGCACCTCCGAGGCGGTCAGAACGCCCTGCCCGCCGACCCCGCAGAACAACACGTTGAACACGCGATCAGCCTTCATTCGACAGCAGCGCTCCGAAGGGGCAGGTGCGGACGCACAGGTTGCAGCCCACGCACCGCGAAAGGTCGATCCGGATGGAGTCGTCCTCGTTCTTCACCACCGCCGGGCAGTCGATGCTGAGGCACAGGTGGCACTCGCGGCACTTCGCCGCGTCCACCTTCGGCGCCTGGTGCTTCGGCTTGTCGAGCTGCCAGCAGGGCGCCCGCACGATGATCACCGACAGGGCCTCGGCCTCCACGCGCTCCTTCACCAGCGCCTTGAGCGCTTTCTTCTCCCTGGGGTCGACCACATCCACGCGGTCCGCCCCGCAGGCGCGGCAGAGGTCTTCCAGCCTCAGCGTCGGCGCCGGCTCGCCGCGGATCGTGCGGCCGGTGCCGGGATGCGGCTGCGCGCCGGTCATGGCCGTGGTGGCGTTGTCGAGGATCAGGAGCAGGCCCTTGACCCGGTTGTACGCGGCGTTGATCAGGCCGGGGATGCCGGAGTGGATGAAGGTCGAGTCGCCGATGACCCCCACGATCCGGCCGCCGGGCACCGCCCGGCGAAGACCCTCGTGGACCGTCACGCCCCCGCCCATGCACAGGCACGTGTGCAGGGCGGAGAGGGGCGGCGAGGCGCCGAGCGTGTAGCAGCCGATGTCGCCGGCAACGGTCAGTTTAAGTTCCTTCAGGACATTGAACACCATGCGATGCGAACAGCCGGGGCAGAGCACGGGCTTGCGGCCGGGCGACGGCTGGTCGGTCTTCGGTTCGCCCCGCACGAGCCCCGGCATGTACTCGGGCCGGAGCTCGCCGAGACGATAGCCGGGATGCTTGGCCCGGAACGGCACCCCGAGGGTCCGCAGGTGTTCCTCGAGAATGGGATCGAGTTCCTCCACCACCACCAGCTCCTTCACCTGCGCGGCGAAGGCGCGGATGCGGTCATCGCAGAAGGGATGGGAGAACCCGAGCTTGAGGAACGAGGCGTCCGGGAAGGCTTCCTTCAGGTAAAGGTAGCTGACCCCCGTCGTAACGAAACCGAGGCCCGAGGGCCCGGTCTCCACGCGGTTGAGGGGCGAGCGCTCCGCCTCCGCCTTCAGCCGCAGCAGCCGCGCCTCCAGGTCCGCGTGCCGCGCCGTCGCGTGCCGCGGGACCATGACGTACTTGGGGATGTCCGTCTTCCAGGGCCGGGGAGGGACTTCTATCCGTGGGCCGACCTCCACGTCCTGTTTCGAATGAGCCACGCGCGTGGTCATGCGGAAGAGCACCGGGATATCGAACGCCTCGCTCAGGCGGAACGCCTCCGCCGCAAACGCCCGGGCCTCGGCCGGGTCGGCGGGTTCCACCAGCGGCAGCTTGCCGTACGGCGCGACCCAGCGCGTGTCCTGCTCGTTCTGCGAGGAGTGGAGGCCGGGATCGTCGCACACGGCCACGATCAACCCGCCGGAAACGCCCGTGTAGGCGGCCGTCATCAGGGGATCCATGGCGACGTTGAGCCCCACGTGCTTCGAGGCATACAGGCTGCGGACGCCGCCGATGGCCGCGCCCCAGGCCACTTCGAGGGCGACCTTCTCGTTCACCGACCACTGCGTGTCCACCTCCGGGCAGCCGGCCAGGGCTTGGAGGATCTCGGTCGAAGGCGTGCCCGGATACGCGCACGCCACCCGGACGCCCGCCTCCCACGCGCCGCGCGCGAAGGCTTCGTCGCCCGACAGCAGCCGCCGTTCTGACTTCGAATCGCTCATGCCGTCTCGCCCCGGCCCACTCCGACCGCAGGGGCGCGCCATTCAACCCGCGCGGCGACCGCAAGTCAAGGGGCTTGACGCCCGAAGGCTGAAGTCCCCGGCGGCGGGCCGCCACCCAATCCCATTTGAACAGAAGTCTAGCACGGCCTGTTTCCCAGGTTCCAGATTCGAGCGGTTCTGCGCGTGGATGTCACGTGACCGCAGGATGATAACCCAAGATTGGAACATGCGTTGAGCAGGATTGCGCAGAACGGTTTTCCGTGGCGCACTGCCAGAGAATCTGCCGAAGGCCACGGCGTTACTGGCTGGCGATGGAGACCCGTTGCCGCAAGAGATCGGCGAAGTGGCCCACAAAGAGGAGGATGGCAGTAGCTGAACTCGTGGCAATGGCGAACCTCTTCCACATGCTGCAACTCCGTCACATCAGTACCTGTCAATTGTCATCCGTCTTTGGCTATGAAGACATCTACTACTGCGTCCCCGTCCAGTACAACGAGGAGAGTTGCCGATCTCAAGAGACCTGACTTGGGATTCAGATCATAAGCCATCGTGGTTCGGCTCTTCTCTGCCGTCACTTCCTTCTCTGGTTGGCCCAACAGATGGATGATCGCTGACTTGTCGAGCCGATTGACCTGATCTGTGCTGGCCGTTGACGGACCTCCACTGATCCTCGCCTTGAGGATCCTCCGCACCGTTAGACCTTGAGTGTAGCGCTCTTTCCCCTTAGCCTTCCTGAACTCGCGGCAGCGCTCCATCTCTGCGTGTGTCAGTGAATTCGTACTTCCCCCCAACGCCTCCGCTGGCTGTCTCTCGGCGGAGGGGCCGACGGCCTGGGTGCAGTGGCAGCGGAGCCCCGCGCTGCACATAGTGATAGCGGCAAACAGAAGCGTCATCATTCTCATGGACTTGCCGGACAGGTCACCAGATGGCCCTCCACCCACGTTCAGAGCGATCGAGCCCGCTACTTAGCCGATGGCGGCAGACGGCCTTCCTTTCGCAGCCGGTTCTCCAGGTTGGTGATGGAGGCGCCAATACTGTTCAACCAGTCTTCCCTCAGCCCCTTGGTGGCCGCAGGCGACTTTGGATCCCATACGTTGCCGCCTTCTTCAGCAACGGTCTTCCGTTCTCTAATCTCGTTCTGAATTCGGTCTGGCTCTTCACCCAGCCAACGCGCATATAGCTTCCGCAAGGCGGCCAAGGAGCGCTCATCGCCAATCTTCACGAGCAGCGCGGCACCCCGCTGCCGCAAACTCAAGACACCCCCGTCCTTCCCCTCAAGCAACTCCGCAATCACCACCGCTTCCTGATTCCCGCAATATCGATCCAACTTGAGGAAGATGTCCACAGGTGCCATACCCGTCTGAGTTGCGATTTCCTTGTATCTCCGAAACACGTTGGCCGCTGCCGCTCTGTATTCGCTGCTAGGCAAGCCGTTCTCTGAGGCGATCTTGAGAGCGAGCATGTGCGCCTTCAAGTTCTCTACGGAGAGGAGCGACTCAATGGTCGCTCTGGCGTGATCTCCCCTCGCCAGTCTCAGGATTTGTCTGCCGCAACCCATTTCCACCAGACTTCCTCGCTCCGAAAGTGACGTGGTGTAGAGGTCGATTAGAACCGGCAGGATCTCGGGGCCTGAAGACACAACGAAATTGGAGACAGTCCGCAGACGCTCCATTTCAGCATCAGTGATTTCCCCAGAAAAGAACGCCCTCAGTTCCTCCCGTGGGGGCGTTGCACCGAGAGCTCCTGCGGCGGGGATGGCTTGCGTCAGAAGCGTGATCGTGTACCCCAACAATGAAAGAAAGCCAATATATTGAAATGCGCTCATTGCGTTACCCTCCGAATGTGGTTGGTGTTGGCCATTATTGCATCGGCCCATGACGTATCCAGCCGCACAGTATTGGTGACGGCAGTATGTGAAAAACACTGAGTGCCGAACATCAAGTTCCACGAATCGGCGCTGTGCCCGCCGTCGTCGGCCATAAGGTGCCCGGTCTCGTGAGCGATGACGAAAGGTCTGCTGATCGGCCCTGCAATGGAGTCGTCCCAGTTAATGAAGATGTTATAGGCATACCCGGCATCGGCGGCCACCAAAGCACCCGGCCGAAGCTGAGCGCCCCAGAAGCTGAACCCCGGGGTGTACTCGCCATTCCTGACGTAGAAAACATGTATGTCGTTTGTATTCGCGTATGTCCCCGTCTGCCTTATCAGAGCTGCAGCTTCACTCGTTACGCGTGTCGTGGTGCCAATGTTGGTCATAACCAAGAAGTCGTCATCAAAATTGACTCCCGAAGGAAGGGGCCTGAACTCGAAAGGATGCCAGCTTGCCTCGACTCCGATCTGGGCGAATGCTTCGCGCAACGCAAAGAGATGGCTTAGCACGACACTATTGGAGGGCACTGTACTGTCGCCCGCGAACACGACTGGCTGGAGCTTGATCATCCTCGCGCCGACGGGAACAGATGCAAGCGCCCCTGAGCCGGACTTGCCTGCGGGCAAGAGGTAATCGGCCCTTAGTTCAGACCCTAATCGTGCTATGTGTGTCCGGTCGTCAACTGCCTCATCGGCTGCGCCAGAGATCAGGTTGTTGCTACCGCTCAGTAGCTCGTGGTCGTCGACCTGATTCCAGACGAGGATCATCGTCTTGCTGGTGTACGAACCGGTCGAAGCATCGTAGTAGAGGCGGATTTCCGTCGGTGGATCGTCCCAAGGCGACGAGGATGGGTGATCGGTCGAGAGCATGACTGAGACCGGGCCGCAGTTGGGCGGGTACCCGGTCAATCGCAGGCGGAAACTGTCCGGATCGGATTCTACGAATGTCGGATCGAAGGCCGGTCCGGCGCCCGAGAACGCTCCCGGCCATTTCGAGATCGCGAACTGGTTCGTGGGAGTCCCGTCGGCACGCAAGAACTGAAGATACGCGACCGCGATCGCCACGATCCCATTGCTCGCCGGCGGTTCGAGGATGCCGGCGACGTAATTGGTCTGGCCGTTGCCGACGAAGTTAGTTGCGTGAGAGGCTTGGACCACCATTCCCGTCCACGTGCCGTTCGTCCCGCTGTAGATGTCCAGCCAGGCAAGCCGGTAAACTGTCGGCGGCGTGGTGTTCGTTGTGGGCACAATGAACCGATAGCCGGTGCGGGCGAGGTAGAGCGACACTTCGTTGGTCGCCAACTCGCGACAGGAGACCGTCAGCGCTGTCCCCGTGGAGGCGTTGTTGTCGTTCCACGCGACTCCGACAGCCCAATCGAGATTCGAGAGGTTGACGGAGGACAGATCGGCTTGCGTGAGGGCGAAGAGCAGATTCGTGGTGTACGGCGTCGAGCGGGATTCCTCCTTGGCACAGGAACTGCCCGCGATGGGGTCTCCGCCCGAGTCAGCGAACACCCCATCCATCGTGCGCAGACCCGATTGTGCATTCGTGGTGTTCCAGGCTGTGTCCAAGCCGACGTCGTGACTGAAATCAGGCAGCGGAAGCGCTGCATTCGCCCAAGAAGTTGTCTCCACACCAATCCACTGGCGGGTTCCCGTGTGGCCGTCCCCCGCGATGGAAACGTCTTCCTGGGGAGTGCCCCAGAGGAGGGAATACTCGTTCGTCCACACGTCTTCTAGAGCGTATCCGCCGGGTTCGCCGTCGTATTCGCACTCGAGCGAGCTGCTCCACGTTCCCAGTTGCTCGGCCACACCGTTGGTCGGGTTGACCTCCTCTTGGTGGGTGTAGCTGTACTGGAACTGGTAGTTCGTTCCCAGCCCTTCAAGGTACGGAATGTAGTTCTCGCCCCCTTCCTCGACCTGCGCCGTTAGGAAGAAGACCGGCTTCCCGTTCGTGGCGGCAACGAAGTCCGCATATCCGACCTTCTGTCGGCTCGCGGCAGCGCTGCGGTACTCGGCCGTGGTTTCCGGCCCGAGCGTGACGACGGGGTTCTTGACCTTGGCATCCGTCCCCAAGACTTCCTCCTCGCCGTCGCTCAGGCCGTCGCCGTCCGTGTCGCTGTTCATCGGGTTGGTTCTGGCCTGGTACTCCTGCGCCGTGGTGCGCCCGTCGAGATCGTGGTCGCGGCCGATCTCCGCCAGCGCGGCGACCTGCGTCTCGGCCAGTCCGAGCGGGAAGATCTGCACCCGGTCCACGTCGCCGGCAAAGAACCCCGAGGGCGTTACACCGAGCGCCGCCCCGATGCGCGGTCCGTCGGTCGAATGATCGAGGTATCCGAACCCCGTGCCCCAGTCGTGATTGGTCGCTGCCACTTCCACACCGTTAATATACAGCGCCTGCCCGGTTCCCGAGTACGCGCCCGCCACGTGCGTCCACTGCCCGTTCGTCAGCACGCAGGCATAGGAAACCGTCTTCGCGCCGGAAGAGCCGATCATGAATCGCAGTTGGCCGTTGGTGTACACGATCTCGTAGCCCGTGGCGGAGCCGGACGGCCGCTTGCTGAAGAGCACGGATGCAGGGTTGGTGTCCGCGAGCGCCGGCCGAATCCAGAGCGCCACGGTGACGTACTCCGGTTTCAACGCGGCATCATCGGGAAGCTGGACGTATCCGTCGACGCCGTCGAGGGTCAGGGCATTGGAGATCGCGCCCTCGGTCCAGGGCGCACTGCCGCCGCCGAATAGCGCGCCGTGCAGCCCCGAACCACCGGAATCCGCGACGTTGGTCTCGCTGCCCTGACCGTCCATGTCCCACTGGGCCGAGGCCGCGGCCAGGCCGCCATTGGTCGGATCGAGGCCGTACTCGATCTCCCACCAGTCGGGAAGACCGTCCCCGTCCGAATCGGCATCGGCCAGCGTGATGTTGACGTTCGTGCGCTCCTCGTCGAGCAGCACGCCGGAAGCGTACGCGCCCAACGCCTCGCCGAACTCGGGGTTGCCGTCTCCGTCGCCGTCCACCCACGCCTTGATCCAGTACATCTCGTCGACCGGCAGATGCGTGAGCGTGTACGCGCCGGTCGTAGAGAGAATGGTGGTTCCGACCGCGTCCCAGGAGGAGCTTGTTGCCGTGGCGATCACCCGGATCTCGCCCGGCTGCTCGCCGGAATACGCGATCGCGCCTTCGATGTTCAGCGGATGGCTGCCGGAGACCGTAGGGTCGGTGTGCGCGAGGTACTCCTCGTCGTTCGCGTAGGAATCGCCGTCCGGATCGTTCGTCGCCGTCTGCGCCGTCAGGTTGGTCCAGTAGCGCACCTCCCACCAATCCGGCAGCCCGTCCGCGTCCGTATCGGGGTCCAGCAAGTCGATGTCCTGGCTGGTAAGCCGGTTGGTGATGACCACGGGGTTCGCGAGCAGGGCGCCCTGCGCTTCGGTGTCGTCGGCCGCGGCGTCGCCGTCGGTGTCCCGGAACGCCTTGAGGTAGTAGTTGGTATTCAGCAACGCGGCGATGCGGTAGGCGCCGAGGTTTGTCAGGCAGCACGAGTTGTTCGTGCTCCATGCGCTCTCGTTGGTCACGGCCACGACGTACACCGCACCGGTCTGCCAACCGTCGTAGGCGATCGTACCCCAGACGTTCGGCGGGAAGTCGCCGTCGTTCGGGTCGGTCCCGTCGAGCACCTCGGCGCCGTCGGACACGCCGTCGTCGTCCGTGTCAGCCAGAAGCGCACTCGTGCCGCGCGAGAGTTCGCCCTCGACATACGCGCTGCCGCCCGTGACGACGCCTCCGGAGTAGCTGTTGGTGGAGACCACGCCGCTGAAGCCGTCGACCAGCCCGTCGCCGTCGGTGTCCACGTCGGCCGGATCGGTGTGGTAGAGGAAGAACTCGCGGGCGCTCTGCAGCCCGTCGCCATCGGCATCGGTCACCGCATCGCCCGCCGTGTAGAGCCGGAAGCTGTTGCTGGCGGTGTCGGTCCAGGCGATCCACTCGGCACCCGTGGTGCAGAGGTTGGTAGCCGCGAGGGTCCATGCCTCCGCAACAAGGTCGGTGCTGGCGAACACATCGAGCCCGTTCGTATAGCCGGAGGCGTACCCCATGACCACCCGGATGCCGTTCGAGACGGGTGCGACCGCGTGAAAGGTGATGCCGGTCACGGATGGGTACGACTCGCCTTCTCCGGACATGAGCACGATCTCGCCGGGTCCCCCGTCGAGCGCGCGTTCCGCGAGGATCGATTTCGGCTGCAGCGTCACGCCCCACAGGACGCGCCGCCGGGCCAGATCCTGCTCCAGTTCCACCAGGTCGGTCGCCTCGAAGGCTGGTGCGCGGTAAGCGGCCACTTCGACGGGCTCAAAGCGCCCGTCGCCGGCCGCCAGCATGACGCGGATCTCGCCTGCGACCGTCTCTTCGTACAGCCACACCCGATCGCCGGCCCGCACGACCTTGGCGAGTGCGGCGCCGTCTTCGTAGAACCGCTCCCCGGCCTCGATGGACACGTACCACTCCGGCCGCGTCTGCCAGGCGGTCAGGGTGGCGGCATCGGGTGCATCCTTCAACGGGCAGAGTTCGGGGAAGGGCAGGACGATCGGCCAGAGGGTCTCGCGTTCGCTGAGGTACTCTTTTGCCAACTGAGACCAGTTGCTGACGGTGGGAGTGGATCGCAGCGGCGCGGCGTCCTGCCAGGCGAGGGACGCACTGATGAGCAGAACCAGCGCAAACGCACCCGCACCGATGCTGACTCGCAAGAATCTCATCGCCCAGCTCCCTGTCCTCCGTCCACTCCTGTGCCCTTGCGCTCTGCCGCAAGATCGAGCAAGGCCATCGAGTACCCGAATCGAAGGATAGGCCGCCGGCCATGACGGTCAAGGGATTTCGCGGTTGCTGCCTTGCCGTTCGTGGGTGTCGACTGCGGCGGCGGGCTGGGTGAGCGGGAGCGACTGAATGACCGGCAAGGCATATTCAACGGGCTTCGGATTGTTCCGCCAAGACATGACACGCAGGTGCGTATGATGTTTTCCGTCAGGTTTCTCCGTGGAAAGGGTGGCGGAACAATTTCAGAAGGCGGCGCGGTTGCACGGAGGAACGGAAGGGATGCAGTCGGTGCATCGAGCGACCAAGAGCCCTGGGTTGCGGCTCGCCGCCTTGGGGCGACCGGAACAGACTGGCCACCGCGCCCCGCGGCGTCTACCATCCCGCGCCATGGAGAAGCCGCTTGCCATGGTCGAGAAGTTCTTCGCGCAGGTCCGCGACATTCGCGCCTCGGGCGGCGGCACCAAGGAAACCTCCTACTACGCCCCCCTGAGCGAACTGCTTTCCGGCATCGGGCACCCGCTGCGACCGGTCGTGCTGTGCGTCATGCAGCTCCAGAACCGCGGGGCGGGACTGCCCGATGGCGGACTCTTCACGAAGGACCAACTCCGCCGCGTCGACCTGGCCGATGAAACGCCCTTCTTCGGTCAGGCGCCCGCGCGCGGCGTCATCGAGGTCAAGTCGCCGGCGCAGGATCTGCAGAGTGTCATCGAGAGCGACCAGGTGGGCGGATACTGGAAGAAGTACGGGCTGGTGCTGGTCACCAACCTCCGTCAGTTCGCCCTCGTCGGACGCACGCCGGCCGGCCAGCCGGCGCTGTTGGAGCGCTTCGCGCTCGCCGGGTCCGAAGAGGACTTCTGGACGCTCGTGCAGCACCCCCGCCGCGCCGCGGAACAGGCGGGCGGCCGCTTCGTCGAGTACCTGCTGCGCGTGCTCCTGCACCAGGCGCCGTTGGAATCGCCGCAGGACGTAGCCTCACTCCTGGCCTCGTACGCCCGCGACGCGAAGGCCCGCACGGAGGGCGGAGAGGTCCCCGCGCTCACGCCGATCCGCGGAGCGCTTGAGGAGGCGCTCGGACTATGGTTCGAAGGCGAGAAGGGCGAGCACTTCTTCCGCTCGACCCTCGTGCAGACGCTTTTCTACGGCGTCTTCTCGGCCTGGGTGCTCTGGGCGCGGCGGCGCAATGCGAAGTCGACGGCCGCCCCGTCGTACGCACAAGCCGTCAGCGATCCCGGCATCGCCTACGCCGCGGATTCGGCGCGTTTCGATTGGCGCACGGCGCAGTGGTTGCTGCGCGTGCCGATGCTGCGCGCGCTCTTCATCCAGGTCGCTGACCCGGCACGGCTCGGAGCGTTGGGGTTGGTTGAAGTCCTCGACTGGACCGCCGCCGCGCTGAACCGCGTTGATCGCAAGGCCTTCTTCGCCTCGTTCGACGAAGGCCACGCGGTGCAGGTATTTCTACGAGCCCTTTCTCGAAGCGTTTGACCCGGAACTGCGCAAGGAACTTGGCGTCTGGTACACGCCGGAGGAGATCGTCCGCTACCAGGTCGAACGCGTCGACGCCGTGCTCCGCGCGGAACTCGACATCCCTGACGGCCTCGCCGATCCGCGCGTCGTGGTGCTGGACCCGTGCTGCGGCACGGGCGCCTATCTCCGCGCGGTGCTCGGCCGCATCGCCGCGACGCTGCACGAGAAAGGCGGCGACGCGCTGGTGGCGCAGGACCTCAAACGCGCCGCCATGGAGCGCGTGTTCGGATTCGAGATCCTGCCCGCCCCGTTCGTCATCTCGCACATGCAGCTCGGGCTCGAACTCGAGCGGCTCGGCGCCCCGCTTTCCGACGCGAAGGCCGAACGCGTCGGCGTCTACCTCACCAACGCCCTCACCGGCTGGGAACCGCCGAAGGAGCCGAAGCGGCTGCTCTTTCCCGAATTGGAGGCCGAACGCGACGCCGCGGAGCGCGTGAAGCTGCAGGAGCCGATCCTCGTGGTTCTCGGGAATCCACCGTACAACGGCTATGCCGGTGTGGTGGTCGGCGAAGAGCGGGACCTGTCGCAGGCCTATCGCAAGACGAGCGAAGTCGCGCCGCCGCAGGGACAGGGCCTCAATGATCTCTTCGTGCGCTTCTTCCGCATGGCGGAGCGTCGGATCGTGGAACGCACGGGCCGGGGCGTGGTCTGCTTCATCTCCAATTACTCGTGGCTCGACGGCCTGTCGTTCACGGGTATGCGCGAGCGCTATCTCGACTGTTTCGACGGGATTGCGGTCGACTGTCTAAACGGCGACAAGTACAAGACCGGGAAACTGACGCCGGATGGCGAGCCTGACCCGAGCGTGTTCTCCACCGAGTTCAACCGCGAGGGTATCCAGGTCGGCACGGCGATCGCGACGCTCGTGAAGCGCGCTTCCACCGACGGCGGCGCCGCTCGCGAGATCCGATTCCGGCATTTCTGGGGCAAGAACAAGCGGGCCGATCTTTTCCAAGCTTCGGATGAATCCTATGTGACCGTTGTCCCACGTCTGGAAATGGGTCTTTCGTTCATGTCCGCGACCATCAGCGCGGACTACTTCGGCTGGCCCGCGCTGCCGGAACTCTTCCCGGTGTCGTTTCCCGGCGTGAAGACCAGCCGCGACGACTTCCTCGTCGCGATCGATCGGCAGGACCTCGAAGTCCGGCTGAAGGCGTACTTCGATCCGGCGGTGAGCCACGAAGAAATGCGACGCCTTGCGCGAGATGCTGTGGCCAATGTTGCAGGCTTCAACGGCGAAACGACACGCGATTACCTGCGGAAGCGCGGACCGACCAAGGGGAGGATCGTTCGGTACTGCTACCGCCCGTTCGACATTCGCTGGTTGTACTGGGAGCCTGACACCAAGCTGCTGGACAGAAACCGTGCGGACTACTGGCCGCACGTGACACGCGACAACTGCTGGTTGGAGGCGAGGCAGAAGCAGACGATGGAGAGTTACGACCGCGGCTACTTCACGCGAGTGCTCGCCGACAATTTCGGCAACGGGCTGTCGAACTTCTTTCCCCTGATGCTGATTGACCCTCTGCATGAAGGGAAGGAAACACACTACAACCTCAGTCCGAAATCCGAAGGTTTTTTCAAGGGGATTGATGTTGCCCCTGACGATCTATTCTACAGCGTATTGGCCCTTCTCCACGCCCCCGCCTACCGCTCCGAGAACGCCGGCGCACTGCGCCAGGACTGGCCGCGGATACCGCTGCCGAAGTCGAAGGACGTGCTGCTGGCCTCGGCGGCGTTGGGGCGGCGGGTGGCGGCGCTGCTGGACGTGGAGACCCCGGTGCCGGGAGTGACGACCGGCAGACTACAGCCGGAGTTGCGCGGGGTCGCGGTCTTCGCGAAAGCGGACGGGAAAGCGGCGGATCCGGATGCGGGCGATCTCGATGTGACGGCCGGTTGGGGGCATGCGGGCAAGGGCGGGGTGACGATGCCCGGCCGGGGACGGTTGACGGTGGGTATCGTCGAACGCGATCCCGGCGTGCCGTTCATCGACAACGGCACACTCTACGATGTCTGGATCAACGACCGGTGTCTCTGGCGGGACGTGCCCGACACGGTGTGGGAGTTCACGATCGGCGGCTACCAGGTGATCAAGAAATGGCTCTCCTACCGCGAGAAGCGGCTCCTGGGCCGCGGCCTGACCATCGAGGAGGTGCGTTACGTAACCGAGATGTCCCGCCGCCTCGGCGCGCTCGTCGCCCTGCGGCCGGCGCTGGATGAGAACTACTGTGCGGCGAAGGCGCAGGCATGAGTGGGGGAATTCGATGAAGGGCATGATGTCCTTGGAGCGAATGCTTCATCCATGCGGAAGGAATCCGAAACCCGAAGGTCGACATCCGAAGGAAAGCGGAAGGGCGAACGGGGGGAAACGCGGGCGAAGGACGGCGCCCTTCTGAA
Organism: uncultured Verrucomicrobiota bacterium; assembly: GCA_964610105.1. Lineage (GTDB taxonomy): Bacteria > Verrucomicrobiota > Kiritimatiellia > PWTM01 > PWTM01 > CAZSUU01. Next base: position 83,510 of record CAZSUU010000010.1, read on the forward strand.
CGGCCGATTCGAACTTGAGCGTTCCCGCGGCGGCGCGGCCCCGTCCGATCGCCGAGTCACGTCGACGCTTCGGGCGCAGCGGCGCCGCCGTCGGGGGCCGTTTCGTCGGCCTTGACCTCGTTCCACAGGGCATCGAGTTCGGCGAGCGGGCATCCGGTCAGGGTCCGGCCCCGGGCGTGGACCCGGCGCTCGACCTCGCGGAAACGGCGCATGAATTTCGCGGTGGTGCCGTTGAGCGCTTCCTCGGCGTCGCAGCCGACGAAGCGGGTCAGATTGACGACGGTGAACAGGACATCCCCGATCTCGCGGCGGATCTCATCGGCCCGGTCGCCCGCGAGCGCCGCCTTGAGCTCGGCGATCTCTTCGTCGAGCTTCTCCATCACCTGGCGGGTCTGCTCCCAGTCGAACCCGACCCGCGCGGCCCGCGCCTGGACCTGGTCGGCTTTGCGGAGGGCGGGCAGGTGCCGCGGGACGCCTTCGACGGCGGAGGCGGGCTCGTCGGCGCCCTTCTCCGAGCGCTTGATGGCGTCCCAGTTGCGCACCACCTCCTCCGCATCCTCGACGCGGACTTCGCCGAAGACATGGGGATGCCGGCGGACGAGCTTGTCCGCGATCGCCCGCGCCACGTCTTCGAACCCGAAGTGGCCGGCCTCGGAGCAGATCTGGGCCTGGAAGACGATCTGGAGCAGCAGGTCGCCCAGCTCCTCGCGGATGCGGGCCGGATCCCCGCTGTCGACCGCGTCGAGTTCCTCGTAGCATTCCTCCACGAGGTACTTCTTCAGCGATTCCAGGCTCTGTTCACGGTCCCACGGACAGCCGTCGGGCGCGCGCAGCCGGCGCATGATCTCGAGCAGGCGGTCCATCGGCCGTTCGGGCAGGTCCATCTTCTTCCCCGGCCACCCGTCGGCAGGCGAGCTCACATGCCGGCCAGCAGGCGCGCGGGATTGAGGTCCGCGACGCGGTCCGCCACGAAGTCGGCGCCGCCGAAGTCCTGGTACGAGGTGTAGGCGTCCGGCACCACGGCACACCGCATGCCGGCGGCCAGGGCGGCGCGGCAGGAGGCGTGCGACGAGACCAGGGTCACGCAGCAGCGGGCGTCGCAGCCGGACAGCTTGGCCGCCTTGAGCCAGTGATCCGCGCCCGGGAACTCGTGGGTGATCTCCGGGAACGTGAAGAGCCGCTTGAGTTCGCCGGTCAGGCCGGCCCTCTCCATGAGCAGCCGGGCGCGCTCGTCGGACTGCCACGACAGGAAGCCGATGCAGGCCTGCTGCTTCTCCGCCGCGTCCAGCAGGGCGTCCAGGCCTTCGGCGAGCCGGGGCGAGTCGTCGAAGTACTCGGCCAGGGCCTTGTTGACCTGGGCCAGCAATGCGTCCCGGGTCGTGGCCTTGAGCTCCAGGTGCCCGGTCAGGTCGTTGGCCATGTGCTCCGGAACGGCGTGCAGGCCGTAGCGGATGAACTCGGCCACGCCGAACTTGCCGGCGCCCAACGACTTCTTCAGCGCCTCGAACACGACGCTTCGAACGGGCACGGCCACGCCTTCCAGCTCCATCAACAGGATCTTCCGGACCGACGGAGCCGCCGTTTCCTGTCCCGGGGCCGTCTCGTCCTGTGCCGTCTGCACCATCTTGCTCAACATGTCGCTGCTCCCTAAGGCGGCGAGCCGCAATCCCACGGCCCTGACCGCTCAAGACTCTCACTCCATTCCATCCGTTTCTCCGTGCAATGGCGCCGCCTTCCGAGCTTGTTCCGCCGCCCTTTTCCACGGAGAAACCCCACGGAGAACATCATGCGCATCTGCGTCTCGCGTTACGGCGGAACAACCCATGTGTCTGGGTAAAAAAGCGCTGGGAGTCTACGCGCCCGCGCCGTGAGGGTCAAGCATGCGGGGCGGGTGCACCCGCAGTCCCGCCAGCCGCCCACGCGGCGCGCGGACCCTTGACCGCGCGGGGTGGAGGCTTCATCATCGGGTGCGGATGGCGACATGAGAGACTCCGGACACGATGGCGGCGCGCGAGCGGCGCGACGAGGGGCGGCGGGAAGCGCCGTCGCCGCATCGGGCGGAAGATTCCGGCCGCGTCGCTGCCGCCTGCGGGCCCCGCTCCTCGGCGGCCTGACGATCGCCGCGGCGGGCGTCGCGGCGCCCTCTCCGTCAACGACGAACTCCGTTCCGCATTTCGTCGTGCAGGAGCTTCTCGACCGCGTCCACAGCAACGCGGTCAACCGCCTGCGGGCCGATTTCGAGATCGAGCGTCTGCTGGCCGAACGGGGCCGGTTGGAGGCGGAACGCGATCGCCTGGAGGCCGATCGGAAGGCGCTTCGCGGCAACGTGCGGGATCTTGAGCGCAGGATCGCCACCTCCGCGCCGCCGCGCGAGGTGTGGGCTCCGGGGCCCTTCCTGGTGTTGGTCCCCGCCACCGCGCGCGGCGCCGGAGACGCGACCCTTGAGCTGGAACCCCTGCAGATCGTCGAGGTCACCGCCCGCGGCGGCGATAACCGGTTCACGTTCCGCAGCGGATCCGTTGAGTATGAGGTTCCGGCCGACCGTCTCGCCACGGAGGCCGCCGTGCAGGCCCAGTTGGCGAGAAGGGAGCAGATGCTGGCGGCCCTTGTCGAGCAGTCGCGGGCCGCGCGATCGGCCGATGCCGAAGAGCTTGCGACGCAGCTCGCGCGCGTTCAGCTGACCCGGCGGATGGTGCGGGAAGCCTTCGTCCGCCACCGGGCCGGCGCGGCGGGTCCAACCAACGAGCCGCCTTCTTCCGTCCATCCCTGAGGCGGCGGGCCGCAACCCAGCGGTCCTGGCCGCTCAATGCTCTCCCTCCCATCCGTCCGTTCCTCCGTGCAACCGCGCCGCCTTCGGAGATTGTTCCGCCACCCTTTCCCATGGAGCAACCTCGCGGAGAACATCATACGCATCTCCGTGTCATGTCTTGGCGGAACAATCCAGGGCGGCGAGGCGCAACCCGATTCCATTTGAACAGAAGACAACGAGGAGAGCAGCGATCTGAGTCCCCTGCCGTTCTCCAAATCGGAATCGCGAGCGGGATCGGGACCGATCACGGGCGGAGGCGGGATGGCCCGCGGCCTCGCGGTCCGCCTGCCCGCAGTTCGATTCGCAGGCCGCCCCACCGACGGCCCGTCAGGATGCCGCGCCCTTCCCGCCGTCGGCTCGATTCGCGAGGTAGGTCAGCACGCCTTCGAAGACATGTTCCGCCGGACCGGTCAGCGTGACGTCGGTCCAGCGCTCCCCCTCCGCGCGGCCGGCGACCTCCAGCGCGTCGCCGCTGGCGGGCAGGAGTCTCACGGGCAGGCCGGCCCATCCGCGGCGGGCCGCGACGAGCCCCGCGGCGACCATGCCGGTGCCGCAGGCGAGCGTCTCGTCCTCCACCCCCCGCTCGTAGGTGCGGATGCGGATGGCGTCCGGACCGGCGATCTGCACGAAGTTGACGTTCGTGCCGGCCGGCTGGAAGTCGGCGTGATACCGGAGGGCGCGGCCGAAACGGCGGACGTCCTCCCCGTCCACGTCGGGCGTGCGGATGACGACATGCGGCACCCCGCTGTTGACGAAGTCGTACTCGAACGTCCGGCCCTCGGTCACCAGGGTCTGGCCCAGTCTCCAGTCCCTGGGATCGGTCATGCGCAGGCGCACGCGGGCCTCCAGGATCTCGGCGTGCAGGAGCCCGGCCCCCGTTTCGACGGTCATCGTGTCGGGCGCGACTCCCAGATCGTGCGCCAGGCGGGCGACGCAGCGCGCCCCGTTGCCGCACATCTCGGCCTCCCCGCCGTCGGGATTGATGAACCGCATCCGGAAACTGGCCCGTGCCGACGGTTGAATGAGGATGATGCCCTCGCAGCCCACCCCCGTCCGCCGGGCCGCGATCCGGGCCAGCCACGGGCGGTCGCGCATCGGGAAGGTCTGCGCCCGGTCGTCGACCAGGATGAAGTCGTTGGCCGCGCCATGCATCTTGTAGAAGGGTATCTTCATATCGGCATCGTCGTCCGCCCACCGGGCCGCGGGGCCGCATGTTGCGCCATGGGGGCGGACGGGATCAAGCCCGTTTTCGCCGTGCAGACGGCCGTTGCCTTCCGCACGCATTCGGAGGACAATAAGCGCGTGATGTGGGAAGTTATAGGCTGGATGCCATGAAACACGCGGGGTGGAGTCTGTTGCTGGCCGGGGTGGTCGGCCTCGCCGCCCGGGGGGCGGAGGTGCAGCTGCGCGGCGAACGTCTCGTCCTGCGCGCCGACACCGAGCTGCTGTCCGACGTGCTGACCGAGTTCGCCCGCGCGGGCGTCCGGGTCCAGATGGATCCGGGCCTCGCCAAGGCCGTCCTGACGGCCGACGTGCGCGAGGAGGACACCGAGCAGGCGCTGAAGCGTCTGCTGGATCCGTACGGATACGCGCTCTTCTGGCAGACGGAGTCCACGCCGCTGGGGCGGTTCCCGCGCCTGTGCGAGATCCGCGTGTACGAGCCCGGGCATCCGGAACGTCTGGTCGACCTCGCCGAAGGGAAGAAGAGCCGCCGGGTGTCGCGCGGGGCCGACGGGAAGGCCCCCCCGCACCTCGATCGCGAGCTGCTGATCGCTCTCAAGCCCGGTACGACCCTGGGGGAGTTTCTGGCCCTGCTCAGCTCGATCGGCGGCACGCCCATCGAACACCTGGGCAGTCATGGCGCTTGGCGCATCCGGCTTCCGGCGGGCGCCGATGCCATGGCGGTCGCCGCCAAGCTGAAGGACGACAGCCGGGTGCGGACGGCCGAGCCCAACTACGCGGTCTATCTTCCCCTGCCCGCGGCCGGGTCATCCCTCGCGTCGGACCTGGGACCCATGGTCAGCAGCGGCGCCGACGGCGTGAGGGTGGCCGTGCTGGATTCCGGCCTCGCCCTGCCCGAGGGCTGGAAGATCCCGCTGGCCGGCGCCTATGACGCCGTGCAGCCCGGAGCGGCGCTGAGCGATCCCGCGGGCCACGGCACCCAGATGGCCCTGGTGGCCTCCGGCGCGGTGACCCCCGAGGGCGGCCGCCCCCCGGCCGGCGAGGGACCGGCCGTGCTCGCGGTCAGGGCCTTTGACGAGAACGGCCTCTCGTCGAGCTACGACCTGATGCGGGCCATCGATTACGCCATCGACCAGAATGCGCGGGTGGTGAGCCTGAGCTGGGGCACGGAGACCTCGAGCGCCTTTCTGGCCGACGCGGTGGAGCGCGCCCTGGATGCCGGGGTGCTGGTCGTCGCCGCCGCCGGCAACGAGCCCACCGGCAACCCGGTCTATCCCGCCGCGCTCTCCGGCGTGCTGGCCGTCGCGGCGACCGACGCCTCGGGGCAACGGTGGGCCGAGTCCAACTACGGCGATTTCGTCGACCTGGCCGCCCCTGGCTATGCCTCCTTCCCCGTGGGCTACAACGGTCCGGCCGGCCGGTACGCCGGGACCTCGGCCGCGACAGCCTACACCGCGCAGATCGCCGCCCGCTGGTTCGCCCTGCACCCCGACGCCACGCCGGCCGACGCCGCGCAGGCGCTGGGCAAGGCCGTGACCGACGCCGGCGCGACCGGCGCCGATCCCCAGTACGGCGCGGGCATCCTCGACGCCGCGGCGGCCAAGCGCTTCCTCGGCGAGCAGTGAGCGGTGCGCGTCGCCCCGCTCCTCATCTCGGTCCTGCTGGACGTGTTGAGCAACGATGCGCGGCATGCCGACGCATCCGAGCGCGCGCACGTTCGGCTTTGTTTTCGCCCGCGTTCCCGCTATGGTGCCCCGGTTCCGACGGCGTCTTCCGGACCTTGGAAGGCGGGGGGGCGCCGCGGTCCGGACATGGGAAGACGAAACACCAGGGCTCGGGGAGAACGGCGGGCGCCGGACGCTCCGGGGCAGGATGCTATGAACAAAAAGCCGGAAGTGCATGTGTACGACGCGCTGGCGAACATCACGGCGGCCCAGATCCGCGACCGGTTCCTGGGGCACATCAAGTACACGTGCTACAAGGACTGGCGGACGGCGACGGATTTCGACAAGCTCATGAGCCTCTGCCACGTCGCGCGCGACTACGCCGCGGCGCCCATGATCGTCACGCAGCGCACCTATCTCGACCGCGACGTCAAGCGCATCTACTACCTCTCGATGGAATTCCTCATCGGCCAGCTCCTCCGTCACAACCTGGTGGCGCTCGGCATCCTCGACCGGACGCGCGAGGCGATGCAGCAGCTCGACCTCGATCTCGACCGCCTGTGCGAGATGGAGCCCGACGCGGGGCTGGGCAACGGCGGTCTCGGCCGGCTGGCCGCGTGCTTCCTCGAATCGATGGCGACCCTGGAGCTCCCGGGGTACGGCTACGGCCTGCGGTACGAGCACGGGATGTTCCAGCAGGAATTCGAGGACGGCTGGCAGGTGGAGAACCCGGATGACTGGCTCAAGTTCGGCACGCCCTGGGAGGTGGTGCGGCCGGAGTACGCCGTCCCCGTGTACCTCTACGGCCGCGTGGACCCGGTGCCGGGGCCGGGAGGACAGACCCGCCCGGTGTGGGTCGATTGGCAGATGATCGAGGGCGTGCCGCACGACGTGGGCGTCTTCGGCCACGGCAACAGCACGACCAACATCCTGCGCCTGTGGGCGTCGCGCGCGTCGGAAGGCTTCCGCCTCGACGTGTTCAACCGCGGCGAGTACGTGAAGGCCGTCGAGAGCGAGAACTGGGCGGAGACGATCTCGAAGGTGCTGTACCCCTCCGATTTCGTGTACGCGGGCCGCGAGCTCCGGCTGATCCAGGAGTACTTCCTCGTCACGTGCTCCATCCGCGATCTCGTGCGGCGCTACCTCAAGAACCACTCCGACTGGTGCTCCTTCCCGCGGAAGAACGCCATCCACATGAACGACACGCACCCCGCGCTGGCGGTGGCGGAGCTGATGCGGTTCTTCATCGACGAGACCGATCTCCCGTGGGAGACCGCGTGGGACATCACCGTCCAGACCTGCGCCTACACCAACCACACCCTCCTGCCCGAGGCCCTGGAACGGTGGCCCGTGGAGCTGCTCCAGCGCGTGCTGCCCCGCCACATGCAGATCATCTACGACATCAACGCGCGCGTGCTGCAGCGCGTGGAGGCCCGCTTCCCGGGCCAGGTGGACAAGATGCGGGCGATCTCGATGATCGAGGAGGGCGAGCACAAGCAGGTGCGGATGACCAACCTCGCCGTCGCCGGAAGCCACTCGATCAACGGCGTGTCGGCCCTGCACAGCGACCTGCTGAAGAAGCGGCTGCTGCCCGAGTTCGTCGAGATGTGGCCCGAGCGGTTCAACAACAAGACCAATGGCATCACCCACCGCCGCTGGCTGCTGCAGTGCAACCCCGGTCTCTCGGGGCTCATCACGGAGCACATCGGCGAGGGCTGGGTGCATGACCTCGACCAGCTGCGGAAGCTGGAGCCGCTGGCGGAGGACGCGGAATTCCGCCGTCGCTTCCGCGAGGTCAAGCGCGACAACAAGGCGCGGCTGGCCGGGGTAATCAAGCGCCTCTGCCACGAGAACGTGGATCCCGACACCCTGTTCGACGTGCAGGTCAAACGGCTGCACGAGTACAAGCGGCAGCTTCTGAACGCGCTGCACATCGTCACGCTCTACCTCCGGATCAAGGCCAACCCCCAGTTGGACGTCGTCCCGCGCACCTTCGTCTTCGGCGCCAAGGCCGCGCCGAGCTACCACATCGCCAAGCGCATCATCAAGCTCATCAACAGCGTCGCACGGGTGGTGAACACCGATCCCGACGTCGGGGGACGGCTGAAGGTCGTGTTCCTGCCCGACTACCGCGTCTCGCTGGCCGAGTTGATCATCCCGGCCGCCGATCTCTCCGAGCAGATCTCGACCGCCGGCATGGAGGCATCGGGCACCGGCAACATGAAGCTGGCCCTGAACGGGGCGCTGACGATCGGCACGTGGGACGGCGCGAACATCGAGATTGCCGAGCAGGTCGGGCTCGACAATATCTTCATCTTCGGGCACCGCGCCGAGGACCTGGTCCACCTGCGCGAATCGGGCTACAATCCCCGCGCCTGGGTGGACGGCGACGCCGAGCTGCGGAGCGTCATGGAGTCGATCCGCACCAACTGGTTCATCCCCGCGCAGCCCGACATGTTCGCCGAGGTCTGCAAGACCCTCCTGGAGCAGGGCGATCGCTTCTTCCACGTGGCGGATTACCGCATGTACATCGAGGGCCAGCAGAAGGTGGACGCCCTGTTCCGGCAGCCCGAGGAGTGGACCCGGCGCGCCATCCTCAACGTCGCGCGCATGGGGCCGTTTTCAAGCGACCGCACCATCCGCCAGTACGCCTCGGAGATCTGGCACGTGACGCCCGTCGCGATCGAGCTGGGACCGGAGAACGGCAACGGCGCGCCGAAGCCGTGACCCGAACCATGCCGACACGCCGACCCGCGGCCGGATACGCCGCCCTCGCCGCCGCGGTCCTGCTGTTCAGCACGATCGAGGTGGCGGCGAAGTGGATTGGCGGCTCGATGCCGCCGCTCCGGCTGGCCGCGCTCCGCTTCCTCGCCGCGGGGCTGGCCCTCCTGCCCTTCGCCGTTCACGGCGTGGTGCGCTCCGGCCGGCGGTGGACCCGGCAGGACGCGATCCTGCTCGGCGGTCTCGCCGTCATCGGCGTGACGGTCCTGAGTGGGCTGTACCATGTGTCGCTCACCTACCTGCCCGCCAACGTCGGGGCGATCCTCTTCAGCGGCAACCCGGTCTTCGTCGCCGTGCTGGCCCCCTGGCTCCTGCACGAACGGCTGGATCCGCGCCGGCGCGCCGCCCTCGCCCTCGGGGCCGCGGGCGTGGCGCTCTTCCTGTGGGATCGCGGACGGTTCTCCCTGCACATGGCGGCCGGCGTCGCCCTCATGCTGGGCGCGATGTTCGTCTTCGCCCTGTACACCGTCCTGTCCAAGCGGGTGCTCGCCCGCTACGGCGCCATCCCCCTCACCTGCGCGGCCTGCATCCTCGGCAGTCTCGCCCTGCTGCCCGTCGCGTGGTGGCGCGAGGGGATGCCGTTCCGGCCGCTGCCGCTGCCCACCCTCGGCGCCGTGGCCTACCTCGCCCTCGCCACGACCTCTCTGGCCTACGCCCTCTACTTCGCCGGCCTGAAACGCGTCCAGGCCTCGCGCGGATCGCTGCTCTTCTTCATCAAGCCCGTCGCCGCCGCCGGGCTGGCCTACGTCGTGCTCGGGGAACGCATGACCGCCCCGATGCTCGCGGGCGCCGCGTTGATCGTGGCCGGCACCGCCCTGGCGCTGTGGCCGGACAGCGGCGCGCGCGGCACGACGCCGACCTGTTGAGGCCGCCTCCCCGCCACCGCCGCCGCACGAACCGAGGTCGCGGGACCCGCGCGCCGCGTGGAGCGCCGAGGTGCCCTGCTCCGCCCGCGCGCTGCGCAGGGCAGGTTGCGGGGATGCCATACGGCTTGATGTATGCCTTGGATGCCCGTATCGTCCCCCGTATGAAGACGACGATCGACCTCGACGAGGCCTGCCTGCGGCGGGTGATGAAGATGACCGGCCTCAAGACGCGCCGGGCGGTCGTGAATCGCGCCCTCGCCGAGATGGAACGAAAAGCGCAGGTGGACCAGGTGTTGTCCCGTTCATGGGATGTGGACGCGATGGCCCGCGCCCTGGATCCGGATTACGACGTGCTGAAGGCGCGGCGGATGGAGAAGGCCGGCCGTGGATATCCTCGTTGATTCGTCCTTCTACGTGGCCCAGCAGCGCGCGCGGATCGACTACCGGCGGCTGCTGGCCCCCTGGATTCACGCCGGCCGGCTGTGGACCTGCGGTGTCATCCGCGTCGAGGTCCTGCGGGGCATTCGGGAGGCGAGGGCCCGGCAACAGGTGTCGGACTTCCTGGACGTGTTGAATTCGATTGCACTGGACGACACCCTGTGCCGGGCCGCCGCGGACGCGGCCTGGTCGCTGGATCGGAAGGGGGTCGTCGTGCCGGTGACGGACATCCTGATTGCCCAGTGCGCCCGATCCATCGATGCGGTGTTGGTCACCCTCGACGATCACGTCCGGCACATACCGGGACTGCAATGGAGGAAAAGCCTGCCATGAAGCTACTGATCGCTCTCTTCCGCCGATCCTCGCTCGCGGCCCTCCTGGCCCTCCTGCCGCCGACAGGCCTCGCGGCGGGGGAGGAGGAGGACGCGAAGGCCGACACCGCGGAGGCGAAGAAGCCGGCGAAAGACGAAGAGACGAAAACGGACGCCGCGAAGATCGAGGCGCCGAAGCTGCGCAACGGCGCGGTGAAGATCGGCGGACGCGAGATCCGCTACACCGTCGCCACGGGCCAGCTGCCGGTGCTGAAGGAGGACGGCGCGCCGCGGGCGGACGTGTTCTACGTCTACTACGCCGCGACCGGCGCCAAGGACCGGCGGCTCGCGGACGCGGATCCCGCCGCGCGCCCGTTGATGTTCTGCTTCAACGGCGGCCCCGGCTCCTCCGCCGTGTGGATCCATCTCGGCGGCCTCGGGCCGCGGCGGGTGAACACCCTCCTCGACGGCCGCGCCGCGGAGCCCGTGGCGGCGATCGTCGACAATCCGGATTCCGTGCTGGACCTGACCGACCTCGTCTTCATCGACCCCGTCAGCACGGGGCTCAGCCGCGCGGCCAAGGGCGAGAAGGAGGAGCAGTTCCACGGGGTGGACGAGGACATCGAGTCGGTCGGCGAGTTCATCCGTCTGTTCGCCACGCGGGAAAGACGATGGCCCTCGCCGAAGTACCTCTGCGGCGAGAGCTACGGCGTCATCCGCGCCGCGGGACTGGCCGACTACCTGCAGGAGCGGCACGGGATGTACTTCGGCGGGCTGGTCATGGTCTCGGGGCTGCTGAACTGGCAGGTCATCGGGGCGCAGCCCGGCAACGACCTGCCGTTCATCCTGTTTCTCCCCTCCTACACCGCCACGGCGCACTACCACCAGAGACTGGAGCCGGACCTGCAGGCGGACTACGCGAAGGCGGTCGCCGCTTCACGCGCGTTCGCCGAGAAGGACTATGCGCTGGCCCTCTTCAAAGGGCGCGCGGTCGGTGCGGACGAGCGGCAGCGCGTGGCGGCCGGGGTCGCGCGCTTCACCGGCTTGAGCGCGGACCTGGTGGTGGAGCAGAATCTGCGCATCGAACCGGGTTTCTTCCGCCGCATGCTCCTCCGCAAGGAGGGGCGCATCCTGGGCGCGTACGACGCGCGGGTGACGGCGGAGGACAGCGACCTCTCCCAGGGCCATCCGGAATTCGATCCGTCCGCGACCTTCGTGCGCGGGGCCGTCTCAGCGGCGATCAACGCCTACGTCCGCTCCGAGCTCGGCTACGAGAGCGACCATCCCTACCGGGTGCTCGCCCCGCTGCCCTGGCGATACACCAGTTTCTCGAACCGGTATCTGTCGATGGAAGACCGGCTCGGCGCCGCGATGAAGCGCAACCCGGCCCTCCGCATGCTCGTGCTCACGGGCCGCCGCGACGTGGTGGTGCCCATGGATGCCATGCGCTACAGCGTGAACCATCTCCCCCTCCCCGAGTCCCTCCGCGGGAACGTGCTCTTCGCGGAGTACGAGAGCGGCCACATGATGTACTTCTGCGCCGAAGACGCCGCCAAGCTGCACAAGGATCTGGCGGCGTTCATCACGACGCCTTCACCCCGCACGCCGTAGGGCGGCCGGCTCGGGGGCCTCGCCCCGCCGGTCCTCGGTCCTGGCGCCGCGACTCCCACGCGCCTTCGGCACCGACCGCGATCGGCATCCGACGGCGAACGACCTCCAGACCTGCGCCGGGATCGCCCCGGTGATCGAGCGCAGCGGCAGGCCGTGTTGGACGCATGAGCGGTGGAACTGTCCGAGGTTCCTGAGGCATGAGATGAGCGCTCAGAATAGCATCGACGGACCTCCTCAGATGTCTTAGGTTGCTCCGCCAAGACATGATACGCAGATGCGTATGATGTTTTGCGTGACGGTCCTCCGTTGCGAAGGGCGGCGGAACCATCTCGGAAGGCGGCGCGGTTGCACGGAGGAACGGACGGATTGGAGTGAGAGCATTGAGCGGCTAGGACCGTTGGGTTGCGGCTCGCCGCCTTAGGAGAGGGGCCGCCGTGAGCGAACGCCGCCGCACGTTCAGCGAATTCTGGTACCGCATCGCCAGCCAGCAGGTCGCGCTGCGTCCGCAGGTGCGCGTGCACCGGCAGTACTGGCGCGGCGAGCCGTGGTTCCTGCTGGAGGATCCGTTCAACAACCAGTTCCACCGCGTCCGCCCCGCTGCCTGGGATTTCCTGGTCCGGCTCCGGCCCGGCCGCACGGTGCAGCAGGCGTGGGAGGAATGTCTCGAGGAGCATCCCGACGACGCGCCCGGGCAGGAGGACGCGCTCCACCTCCTCGCGCAGCTCTACGCGGCGAACCTGCTGCATTTCGACCTTCCGCCCGAGAGCGAGAAGTTCTTCGAGCGCTACCGCAAGCGCCGCGACCGCGAGCAGCGGTCGGTCTGGCTGAACCTGATGTTCGCGAAGTTCCCGCTGTGGGACCCCGACGCCTTCCTGCGCCGGCTGATGCCGCTCGCGCGCGTGTGCTTCAGCCCGGCCGGCTTCGCGGCGTGGCTGGCGGCCGTGATCTGGGCGGTCAAGATCGGCCTCGACCACTGGGACGCGCTCCGCGAGCAGACCCAGAGCGTCCTCGCCCCCGGCAACCTGTTCCTCCTCTACGTCGGCATGGCCCTGGTCAAGGCGGTGCACGAGATCGGGCACGCGCTCGCCTGCCGGCGCTACGGCGGCGAGGTTCACACGATGGGCATCATGCTGCTGATCTTCACGCCGGTGCCCTATGTCGATGTCACCTCCAGCTGGGCGTTTCGCGAGCGGCATCGCCGCGTGTGGGTCGCGGCCGCCGGCATGATGTCGGAGCTGCTCGTCGCCGCCGGCGCCATGGCGGTCTGGGCGGCCACCGGTCCGGGGATCGTGCACAGCCTGGCCTACAACATGATCTTCATCGCGTCGGTCTCGAGCCTGCTTTTCAACGGCAACCCGCTCCTCCGCTACGACGCCTACTACATCCTCTCCGACCTGCTCGATCTCCCGAACCTCTACGCGCGGTCCGCCCGTCAGCTCCGCTGGCTCGCCGAGCGCTATCTCTTCGGCCGGCGCGCGGCGCACAGCCCGGCGCAGGGGGTGGGCGAAGGGATGTGGCTGGCGGCGTATGGCGTGCTGAGCGGGGCCTACCGCCTCGTGGTCTTCTCCGCCATGATCCTCTTCATCGCGCAGCGATACCTGGTCGCGGGCGCCGTGATGGGCGCGGTCTGCGTCGTCTCGTGGATCCTGGTTCCGGCGGGACGGCTCGCCGCCTACCTCGTGTCCGGCCCGGCCATCGAACGCCGGCGCCCGCGGGCGGTCGGCGTGACGGCCGCACTCGCGGCGGCGGCGATCGCACTGCTCGGGCTCATCCCCTTCCCGCACCGCTTCCTCGCCCCCGGCATCGTGCAGGCCGTCGATCGCGCCGAGGTCCTGAACGCCACCGCCGGCCGTCTGGCGGAGATCCTGACCCCCTCGGGCGCCTCGGTCACCAACGGGCAGCCGCTCGCGCGCCTCGCCGACGAGGACCTCGACCACCAGATCGCCGCGGCCGGGGCCGGTCTGGAGCAGTCGCTGGCCCTTCAGCGCAAGGCGCTGCAGGAGGCGACGGAGGACCTGGAGACCCTCGGGCGCTACATCGGCGCCGTGCAGGCCCGGCTCGGTCGGCTGCGGGAGGACCGGTCGAACCTGGTCGTGCGGGCGCCGATGGCCGGCGTCTGGTTCGCGCCCGAGCTGGCCGACGCGGCGGGGCTCCGCTTCGCCCGCGGCGATCGCCTCGGTGTCGTGGCGGATCCGGCCGCCTACCGCTTCTCGGCCATCGTCTCGCAGGCCGAGGCCTCGCGCCTGTTCGACGGCGGGCTCCGCCGGTCGGAGGTCCGCCTGAAAGGCCGGGCCGGGGCGCCGCTCGCGGTGGACGCCCAGGCCATCCTGCCGGCGCAGCGCGAACGGCTGCCCTCCGCCGCCCTCGGATGGCGGGGCGGGGGGGACGTGCAGGTCTCGTGGACGGATGCCGAAGGCACGAAGACGGCCGAGCCGTTCTTCGAGGTGCGGGCCGCGGTCCGCCCCCGGCCGGACGTGCGCCTTCTGGAAGGCCGCACGGGGCGGATCTGCTTCACCCTGGCGCCGGAACCCCTCGCGGAGCAGTGGCTGCGCAGGCTGCGGCAGACGCTCCGGAAGGACAGGGGGGGATGATCACGCCGACGCGGGAATACCGCGGCGTCGAGGTCCGCCGGCCCGAACGCATCCACGCGGGGCTCGATGCGTGGGTGCACGGGGTCGCCGGCCGGTTCGTGCGCGGGGACATCCGCCTGGGCGGCTTCCTGCGCGAAGCGGAGCGGATCGACCGCCTCTGCGGGGCGTTCTCCGCGCTCTCCGATCGCCGCCTGCGGGAGCGGCTGGAGGAGTACCGCGGCCTCTTCCGGCGGTCCGAGTCCCGCTCGGCCGCCCGCGTCGGCGAGGCGTTGGCGGCGGTGCGGGAGGCAGCCGGCCGCCAGACCGGACTGCGCCCCTATCCCGTGCAGGTGGCCGGGAGCCTGGCGCTGCACGCGGGGTGCCTGGCGGAGATGGCGACGGGCGAAGGCAAGACGCTCACCGCCGCCTGCACCGCCGTGCTGGCGGGGTGGACCGGCCGGCCCTGCCACGTCGTAACGGTGAACGACTACCTCGCCCGCCGCGACGCGGAGTGGTTCGAGCCGCTCTACCGCTTCTGCGGCGTCGAGGTCGGGTGCGTCACCGCCGACCTGGATCCCCCGGCCCGCCGCGCCGGCTACGCGAGGGACGTGACCTATACCACCAGCAAGGAGGTGGTGGCCGACTTCCTCCGCGACCGGCTGCGCCTCGGGCTGCTTCAGCATCCGACGCGGCGTCTCGTGCGCGGGCTGCTGCGCGGCACCGGCCCGGCCGCCGACCTGGTCATGCGCGGGCTCCACACCGCGATCGTCGACGAGGCCGACAGCGTGCTGATCGACGAGGCCGTCACCCCCCTCATCATCGCGCAGCCGAGGGACAACCGGGCCCTGCGCGAGGCGTGCGAAGTCGCGTGCCGGCTGGCGCGCGAGCTGGAGAACGGCCGCCACTACCGGACCGACGCGCGCTATCGCGAGGTGGAGCTGCTCGGGCCGGGCTTCCAGTGGCTGGAAGACCAGGGCCGGCACCTTCCCGGCATCTGGAGGGGCGAGGAGCGGCGGCGGGAGCTGATCGAACAGGCCCTCACGGCGAGGGAGTTCTTCCACCGCGACCGGCAGTACGTCATCCAGGACGGGCGGGTGACGATCGTCGACGAGTTCACCGGCCGCCTCATGCCCAACCGGAACTGGAGCGAGGGGCTGCACCAGGCCGTGCAGGCGAAGGAAGGACTGGCGGTCACGGAGCCGGACGAAACCCTGGCGCGGCTGAGTTTCCAGCGGTACTTCCGGCTCTACCACCGCCTGGCCGGCATGACCGGCACGGCCCGCGAGGCGGCCGCCGAATTCTGGCAGATCTACCGCCTCCCGGTCGTGACGATTCCGACGAACCGTCCCTGCATTCGCCGCGAGGAGCCGGACCGCCTGTTCACGCGGGCGGAGGCGAAGTGGGAAGCGGTCGCCGAGACCATCGCCCGCGTGCACGTCACCGGACGGCCGGTGCTCGCGGGGACCCGCAGCGTGGGGGCGAGCGAGGAGCTGGCCGCGCGGCTGGCGGCCCTGGGCCTGCCGTGCCACGTGCTGAATGCCGTGCGGCATCGCGAGGAGGCGAAGGTGGTCGCGGCCGCGGGACAACCGGGCCAGATCACCATCGCGACGAACATGGCCGGCCGCGGCACCGACATCCGCCTCGGCGACGGCGTGGCCGAGGCCGGGGGCTTGCAGGTCCTGGCGACCGAGCGCCACGAATCGGGCCGGATCGACCGGCAGCTCTTCGGGCGCTGCGCGCGGCAGGGCGATCCCGGAGGCTCACAGGCGTTCGTCAGCCTGGAGGACGAGCTGATGCGGCGGTTCGTCCCGGCCCCCGTTCGGAAGCGGCTGACCGGACTGCTGGCGTCCGATCCCGAGCGCGCCCGGCCGTTCGTGCAGTCGGCCGTGCGCTTCGCCCAGCGCTCCGCGCAGTCGCTCGCCCGCAAACAACGCCACAATGTCCTGCGGGCCGACCACTGGCTCGACGAGGCGCTCTCGTTCGCCGGCTCCGGGTACGGCCGCTGACCGGGCATCCGGCGCCGCGGGAAGGCCCCGGCCGACGGACCTCACTCCGTGACGGCCGCCTGCGCGCGGAGCAGATCGTGGAGGGTGAGCAGTCCGCAGAGCTCGCCGGTGTCGCGGTGTACGGCAAGCAGGATGCCGCTGGAGGCCTGCACGAGGCGGTCGGCCGCCTGTCGGATGGTCTCGTCGGGGTGGCAGAGCGTCGCCTTCTCCGGCCGGGGAGGGCGACCCTCCGCAAGGGCGGCGAGGATCTCGCGCCGCGTCAGGACGGCCAGGGCGCCGTCCGCCGTCCATGTCGGGAAACACCGGTAGGGGTGCGCGCTCAACGCCCCGCGGAGCACCGGGGCATCCGTGGCGCGCAGCGCGACCGGCCGCGGATTGGCCACGACCGAAACAGGCAGGTCCTGCCATGCCTGCAGGTTCGGCGGGGGCTTGATCTTGAGCAATTCGTGGCCGTTCTGCAGGAGCAACGCATCGTACAGGTTGAGGTGGCCGGCCAGGCGCCCGATGAGCTGGCTGAGAACCAGCCCGATCATGAGCGCGGGGACCAGGGCGAACTGGTGCGTCATCTCGAACACGATCAGCAGGCACGTCAGCGGGGCGCGCACGACGGCCGCCAGGCACGCGCTCATGCCCACGGTCGCCAGGACGATCTGGTCCTCCGCCCCCAGGGGCAGCCAGGAGGCGGACAGCCCGCCCACGAAGATGCCCGTCATCCCACCCAGAAACAGCGTGGGCGAGAAGATGCCGCCGCAGCCGCCCCAGCTGTAGGAGGCGATGGTCGCCAGTAGCTTCGGCACGATCAGCAGGCCGGCCACCTGCCAGGCCAGATGGTGACTGAGCGCGGCGGAAAGGTCCCCGTAGCCCAGGCTGAAGATGCCCAGACGCCCCGTCAGCAGAAACATGGCGCATCCCAGGACCCACGTGGCCAGTCCGCCGCAGGCGGGCCGCAGCCAGACGGGCACCCGGCTGTGCTGCCGGATGCGGGCGCGCCACCGGAGCGTGACCGACTGGAAGGTCACGCCCAGCAAGGCGGCGAGGGCCGCGACCAACGGCACGAGCAGATAGGTGCAGGAGGAAATGACGCCGATTTCCGGCAGGAGAAACGCGGGCTGCGGGCCGATCAGACCGTGGATGGTGAAGGCGCCGATCACCGCGGCCAGCACGACAGGGCCCAGCGCGCGGCTGCCGAAATCGCCGAGGATCTCCTCGAGGACGAAGACGATGGCGGCCAGGGGGGTGTTGAACGCCGCGGCCAGACCCGCCGCGGAACCCACGAGGGCGGCCGTGCGCCGTTTCTGCTTGGGGACGCGAAGCCACCGCGCAATGCTCGACGCCAACCCCCCGCCGATGAAGACCGTCGGTCCCTCACGGCCGAGGCTCGCCCCCCCGGCCAAGCTCAGGACGCCCGCGACGAACTTGATGGCCACCGGCCGGAAGGGCACGTGGCCCAGGTCCTTCCAGTACGAGACTTTCAGTTCCGGGATGCCGCTGCCCGCCGCCTCGGGACTGAAGCGATGCAGCAGGTATCCCGCCAACAGCGAGGATCCGAGAATGATGGCCAGGGCGCCCCCCAGGAACAGGAGGGGAGAGGCGGACGCCAGGCGCTCATAGCTCAGGTGGAAGAGCTCCTGAGTGAGCCAGAGGAACGCCACCGCACCGAGACTCGCGCCGGCGCTGCAGACGAGCGTGAACAACAGGACCGCCACCTTGTCGTGCAACGGAACCTGCTCGATCCATCTGCGCACCCATGCGGAGGGCCGGATACGATCCCGGACGACCTCCAACCAGGCGGCGTTCTTTTTGATGCGATCCACTCTCTCGACACCCACCCGCGCCCGAAACGGGCACGTCTACCGGAGCCGTCGGGCCCGGGATTTGATTGTGTGCATGCCATCGTCGGCGTGCAGTGCTGCGGCATGGCCCGCCCGTGGTCCTCATGCGATGACCCTCAGGCATGGACCGACACACCCCCGGCATTGTACACGAGGATGACGTCGCCGGGAAGATCTACCACGGGCTGGAGTTCGCGCATGAAGACGTGGGCCGGGCGGTCGTCGGACGGGTCAAATCCGGCAAACAGGAGGGCGGAAGGCTGCATGACCCGGCGGACGGCATCGAGGGGGGTGTCGGTCGGGAGGATGACGAGCTCCGCGCTGATGCGCGCCAGGGCGAGCATCTCCCGCATGTCGGCCTCGATGGTCGCGACATCCGCCCGGGGGGCCACGGGCTGGATGATGCGCAGCGGGTGGTTCCGCCACTCGGGATTCTCCCGGAGCAGATGGGCCAGCATCAGCATCAGCGCCCCGTGCTCGGCGTCGGTCCACCACACGTTGATCGCGCCGTCGGGGATCTGCGTCTTCTCCTGCCTCTGCTCGCACGCCACGCAGATGAGGCTGCGCTTCATCCGGGCCACGATGCGGAGGGCCTCGACGTACATCTCGGCCTTCTCGGGCGACTGGCTCCAGCCGAGCAGCACGGTGTTCGGGCGTATTCCACCGATACCGTGGCACTGGACCAGGGCCTTGATGGCGGCATGGAGGTCGTCTTCGACGATGACGACGGGGAAGGCGGGAATGCCCTCTCGGAGAAGAAACCTGCGAAGGATGTCCTCGGCTTCGAGGCGCCGCGCAAGGAGATGCTCGAGCGTCCCGGAGATGACCTGTCCGATGCTGACCATGCCACTGCCCGCGGTGAACCAGCATGCGTATTCCGCCAGGTGCTGGCGGTTGTACGGGCCGCCGCTGAGGGTGAGAATGGACGGCCGCCAGTTCTTCGGGTGGTATTTCTCCTGTTCCAGGCGCAGGAGCGCGTTGCGGGCCCGCTGATACGCCAGGCCGCTGTCGACGTCGCCCCATCGCACGCGGATGTTGGCACGGGCGATGAAGACGTAGAGGGCGCCGGCGAGGGCGATCGAGACGGCAGCCCAGATCGCGTTGATCAGGAACATCACGCCGAGACACCCCAGGGCGCCGGCGAGGGCGAGGGACCAGTGGTGCAGGCGGAAGGTCGGGCGGAAACTGGGATTGTGCGAACGTCCCTCGTAGAAGCAGGCGAGATTCATCGTGCCGTACGTCATCAGGAAGAACATCGTGATGATCGGCGCCACGGTGTCCAGGTTGCCGGCAAGGACGCCGACCTGGGCGATCACGAAGGTCAGGACGATGGCGCGACGCGGTTCGCCGGAACGTCCGCCGGTGGCGCCGAACCAGCGAAGACGGCGGAAGAGACCGTCGCGGGCGAAGGCCTGGAGGATGCGCGGAGCGCCCATCATGCTGCCGAGGGCGGAGGACAGCGTCGCGCAGAACACCCCGGCATAGATCAGCGCCGGGGAGACGGCGCGGTTCTTCATGACGAATCCGCCGCCCAGCAGCTCGGCGCGGGGAACGCCGGCCGCCAACAGAAACGTGATGGCGGCGTAGACGAGCGCGGACACGCCGATGGCCGCCAACGTGCCTCGCGGGAGCGCGCGGCTGGGGTCCTTGAGATCGCCGGACATGTTGACGCCGGCCATCAGCCCCGTGACCGCCGGGAAGAAGAGGGCGAAGGTCGGAAAGAACGAGTACTCCGCCGTCCAGCTCGGGGCGAGATTGGCGGAAAGGACCTCCGGCGAGACGTGCATGCCCGCGCCGACGAAGAATGAGAGCAGGGACAGCGCAAGCGCGACCAGGATGCCGTATTGAACGCGGATCGTCCACCCCGCGCCGATGTAGACGCAGACGAACACCGCGATGTTCGTCAGCGTGGCGATCGTGCGGAACGACCACCCCAGGCCGGGAAAGGCCGAGACAAGGGACTCGGTGAATCCGACCACGTACAGCGTGACGGCGACCGCCTGCGCGATGTAGAAGAACACGGCGATCACCCCGCCGAATTCCACGCCGATGCTTCGGCTGATGAGGTAATACGCGCCGCCGCCCTTGACGCGCATGTTGGTGGCAATCGAGGAAACCGACAGCCCGGTGATCACGGAAATCGACTTCGCGCTCGCGAGGATCAGAAGCGCGTTCCACAGTCCCGCGTATCCCACCACCGTCGAGAACCGCAGGAACATGATCGCGCCGAGAATGGTCAGGAGGCTCGGCGTGAACACCCCGCCGAAGGCGCCGAATCTTCCCGGGGGCGAGGGGTGTGCGGAGGAGGTCATGTCACGCGGGAAGGGTCAAGATGCACGTCGTCATGCCCACTTTGGCTCGCGTCTCCCGGGGTCCAGGGCGCGGTTCCGAAGATGCAGTCGGATCGGATCCCGGCAAGACAGGCCGGATCCGGGCGCCTGTCTCTCGAACTGCGCTGCCGTGATCCTCTCTGAACGCATCGCGATCGGTTGCGCCAGCGCCCTGACGCAGGGGGTCCCCCCTCCCTTCATCGTGCCGGAATCCTAGCGCTCTTCCCGACGGGATGCACGCCTTTGCGCAGCGTCTTCGCGAAGCGGCAAGCTTCAGCGACGGCGGTTCGCCGCGTCTCGTGCGCGATCGGCAGGCCGGCGGGTCCGGAGGCCCCGCTCTACCTTGCGCATCGAACCGGCGGCGGGCCGGAACAAGCGAATGACGCGCGGGACAGGGAAGACCCGCGGACCGCAGGGCCGCGGTCCCTCGCGGCCTCGGTGTCCTGGCCGATTGGGACGCGCTGCACCTGGGCACATATCGGCAACCCGCGGTGCGTTGGGAGGACAAGCGACAGAGCTCTTCGCTCCCTTCGTTGCCTCCTTGTTGCACCGAAACCGAAACTCCGGCCGCATCTTATCTCGACATCCGGTAGTTGAAGACGTAGGTCCGGCACGAGGGGCAGACTTGATACTCTCCGTCCTTTTCGTTCTGGATGGGCCCCCATTCGGTCTTCATCCGGCGCCCACACCGGGAGCATGCCATCCGAGGACGTCCAGTGAGCAGCAGCACCGCGCAGAACAGAAACGCCCCGACGAATACCGCCGCGCCGAGTCCAAGACCCGGTACGTACCAGAAAACACCCGAAAGGAGCGCAACTCCGAATGCTCCAACCATCAGGATGAAAGCCGACAGGACCCGTTGATCCTTCCGCAGCGCGGCGGCTCGCATCTCCGCCTGTCTGGCCTCGTCACACTGAAAGGACCTGTCGTGGTACGGCTCGGCCACGTAGTACGTGTCCCATCGCTTCCACATTTCTTCTCTCCAGCCGAACGAAACGCTCAAAGGCGGCGGCACGTCGCGCCGTGAGCTCGCCGGTTCCGCCGGCCTCTCATTTCCAGCTCCACGAGCTCAGTTGATACGGATCTGGTTTCCGCCATGGTTGCCACCACACGATGGCTTCCGCCGTCTTTTCCTTGCCATCCAGCCTCACCGTCAACGTGAGCCGGTAGTTCATGCCGGCGACGACCTGTTGCGCGGCCGCCCGGATGGCTTTGAGTTCCAGACGGACCGTCTCCGCACGGGACTGGGCCCGTAACGCCTTCTCCTGGGCCTTGACCGCGAAGGTCGCGGCCGAAATGACGTTGGTGTCGGTCACCGCGGCTGAAGACCATCCGCCGACAGCCCGTTCCTTCGGCCGCCCGTCGTCCGCACAGGCAGACGTCAACACCACAGCGATCCCCGCGCAGACGGCCCGCATGGCCTTCTTCATCCATTCACCTGCCTTCGTTCTGGCGACGTTCCCGCTGCGGCCCGTCGCTTGTCGCGGGTTCGTGTCGCTCTGGCCCGGTTTCTCGATCCTCCATCGGTTCGCCTTGGGGGCGATGCTGCGCTCGTGGCCGGAGGGGGGTCAAGCGGTTTTGCGATGAGAGTTCAGGAACGGATTCCCCAGGAGTTGCGGGGGCGAGGCGGCACGTGGAAAGCCGGCCACGATGGCGTCGGGGAAGCGGAAGGGAAGAAGGGGGATCGACCTCGATACTACCCCGACGCCCATGGGAAACGGAAAGAGCATCGCCAAGGCGGCGGTCGCGCTTGCGCGTACGGCGGGGATCGCCATAATGGGCATCCTATGTCGCAACTCGATGATCTACGCAAGGCGCTGGAGGCGTCGCCCGACAACCTGCCGCTGCTGCTGCTCGCGGCGCGCGCGGCGCTGGACGAGTTCCTGCCGGCGGAGGCACGGAAGCTGTACCAGCGCGTGGTGGATCTCCAACCGACCCATCTCGAAGGCCAACTTGGGTTGGCTAATGCGGCGCTCAGCGAGGGACGGCTCTCGGAGGCGGTGGTGAGGGCGGAGGCGCTGGTGCAGCGCCAGCCGGGCTTCGCGCCGGGGTGGCTGCTGCTCAGCCGGCTGTCGATGATGGAAGGCCGGCGCGAGCAGGCGCAGCAGCATTTCCGCAAGGCCCGCGAGGCGGACGGCAGCGTCAGCGATCCCGCGCTGGAGAAGGAGCTGTACCTCGATCCCGCCAGCCGCGACCCCGCCGCGCGCGTTCCGGCCGGGGCGATCCCCGGCGCGGGGGCCGGCGAGGCGGCGGAAGGGGCCGAGATCGCCGCCGCCCTCCGGCCGGAGGCGCCGTCGATCACGTTCGCCGACGTCGGCGGGATGGCCGCGATCAAGGAAGAGATTCGGATGAAGATCCTCTACCCGCTCCAGAACCCGGAGCTCTTCCGGGCCTACGGGCGGAAGATCGGGGGCGGCGTGCTGCTCTACGGCCCGCCCGGCTGCGGCAAGACCTATCTCAGCCGCGCCGTCGCCGGGGAGATCCGCGCGCGGTTCTTCGCCATCGGGATCCACGAGATCCTCGACATGTGGCTCGGCAACAGCGAGAAGAACCTCCACCAGATCTTCGAACTCGCGCGTCAGGACGCGCCGGCCGTGCTGTTCTTCGACGAGGTGGACGCGCTCGCGGCCGACCGCGGCGACCTCCGCAAGCAGGCCGGCCGCACGCTGATCAACCAGTTCCTCGCCGAGCTCGACGGCACGGCCGGGCACAACGAGGGCCTGCTGGTGATCGGGGCCACCAACGCCCCGTGGCATCTGGATTCCGCCTTCCGGCGGCCGGGGCGTTTCGACCGCATCCTGTTCGTCGCCCCGCCGGACGAAGAGGCGCGCGCCGCGATCATCGCCCTGCTCGCGAAGGACAAACCGATCGCGGATCTCGACGCGCGGGCGCTGGCGAAGAGGGCGCGGCATTTCTCCGGCGCCGACCTGAAACAGGTGTTCGACATGGCGATCGAGTTCTGCCTCGCCCGCGCCATGAAGGAAGGCCGGATCGTCCCGGTCACGACGCGCGACCTGGTCGAGGCCGCCTCGCGCGTCAAGCCAAGCGCGCTGGCGTGGTTCGAGAGCGCGAAGAACTACGCGCTCTATGCCAACCAGGGCGGCTTCTACGACGACATCCTGAACTACCTCAAACTGCGATGAACCCGGAAGCCCGCGGCGAACGCCATTTCCAGCACGGGGCCCTGCTGCTCGCGCAGCACCGGTGGGCCGAGGCGGAGCGGGCGTTTCGCGCGGTGCTGTCGGGCGATCCGGAGAACTCCTTCGCCCTGCACAACCTCGCCCTGTGCCGCCTGAACCAGGCCGACGCGGCGGGTGCGCTGGAGATCGTGGAGGCGGCGATGCGCGCCGATCCGGAGGACTCCGACCACCACGCCCTTCGCGCGTTTGCGCTGGTGCAGCTCGATCGCGACGCGGAGGGGGAGGCGGCGGCGCGCCACGCGATCGCGTGCGAGCCCCGTTCGAGCTTCGCCCACAACGCGCTTGCAGCGTCGCTCCTCGGGCAGCGGAAATGGGCCGAGGCCGAGCAGGCGGCAAGGGCCGCCCTCGAGATCGACGCCGCCGACCCGGTGGCCGCGAACCAGCTCGCCACGGCCCTGCGGCTGCAGAACCGGCTGGACGAAAACGCCGACCACCTGTCGGGGATGCTGGCGCGGGATCCCGAGAATCCGTGGACGCACGCCAACGCGGGCTGGCAGGCCCTGCAGGGCGGCGCCCGCGCGAAGGCCGAGGAACATTTCCTCGAGGCGCTGCGTCTGGATCCCGAGTTCGAGCATGCGCGCGACGGTCTCAAGGAGGCCTACAAGTCGCGTTCGCCCTTCTACCGGGCCTACCTGCGCTACTGCTTCGCCATGCAGCGTCTGGGACGGGGACGGCAATGGGCGGTGATCCTCGGACTCTACCTCGGCTACCGCTTCCTCCGCGTCATCTTCACGGGTCCCCTTTGGTGGGTGGGCGTGGCCGTGACCTTGCTGTACCTGCTCTTCGTCTTCTGGGTATTCGTTGCGCGGGGCGTGGGCGCCCTGCTCCTGCTGCGCGACCGGCGCGCCCGCCACGCCCTGACGCGGGCGGAGCGACGGGAGGCGGTGGCGGTTGGCGCCTCCCTCTTTGCGGGCATCGTGCTGGTCACGGGCGGCATCCTGTCCGGCCAGCTGCCGCTGATGTGCCTCGGGGGCGGCGCGGTGATGGCGTCGATCCCCGCCGCGCTCATCTTCCACAACGCCAGCCGCGTCGGGCGATGGGTGTTCGGCGGCGTGTGGCTGTACGTGCTGGGGACCGGTGTCGCCCTGGCCCTGGCCCTGGCGCTGGGAGCCTCCGACGCGGTGCAACGCATGCTGGCGGTCCTGGGGGCAAACGCGATCCTGGCCGTCGCCGTGTGCACGTGGCTCGCCAACGTGCCGTTCCTGCACCGGGCGCGGTAGGTCCGTTGGCGCCTTCTCGAACCTCGTGCCCGCTTGTGCGTGGCACCCTTCGCTCGCGCCCGCCGCCGCACGCGTGTTGTGAATCCAGCGGGCGCGATGCGGATGGGGCCAGACGGCTCGCACGTGACCCTGGCCCGTCTGCGGCGTTGTCGCGGCGACCGCGGACACGAGTCCACCGCCCCCCGCTCCACCTTCCGCCTTCGTCCAGAGGCTTCGGCGCGACACGTGTATCTGGGCGCGCCGCGCCGAAGCGCAGCGAAGGCGAGACAGGCTGACGCCTTCCCGTTCGGGATTCGCGTTTCGGATTCCGCTGCGGACTGTCAGTCGCAGTGACACGCCCATAATCGTCTGAATTGACATTCGAATCGCGCGGCTTTCTACTGGTCTTCCGTTGAACGGCGCGCGGCTGCGGATGGCATGCCTCGAACGGGAAAGGACGTGGGACCATGAATCGAAGAGAATTCTGCCGGACGGCATCGTTGTTCGCCTCCGCCGCTGCTTTTGGCCCTGCGGGCCGGGCCGCCGAGGGCGGTTTCCCGGTCGTGCGGACTCCTGAGGCGAAGCGGCGGTTCAAGAGCGCGGCCATCGAGAAGACGATCGAGCGCATCCAGTCCTCCATCGGCAACAAGGAGCTCGCGTGGATGTTCGGCAACTGCTTCCCGAACACGCTCGACACGACGGTCGACTTCGAGGTCATCGACGGGCGGCCCGATACCTACGTCATCACCGGCGACATCGACGCCATGTGGCTGCGCGACAGCACCGCGCAGGTGTGGCCGTACCTTCCGCTGATGAAGGAGGATCCGGCCCTGCAGCGACTGATCGCCGGCCTCATCCACCGCCAGACGCGGTGCATCTGCAAGGATCCCTATGCGAATGCGTTCTACAAGGACGAGACCCGGCGGGGGGAATGGAAAGACGATCGGACGGAGATGAAGCCGGGCGTGCACGAGCGCAAGTGGGAGGTCGACTCGCTCTGTTACCCGATCCGCCTCGCGCACGGCTACTGGAAGGCGAGCGGCGACACGGCCCCGTTCGACGCGGCGTGGCGCGATGCGATCCTCCGCACCCTCCAGACCTTCGTGGAGCAGCAGCGCAAGACAGGCAAC
Source organism: uncultured Verrucomicrobiota bacterium (assembly GCA_964610105.1). Lineage (GTDB taxonomy): Bacteria > Verrucomicrobiota > Kiritimatiellia > PWTM01 > PWTM01 > CAZSUU01. Next base: position 109,439 of record CAZSUU010000010.1, read on the forward strand.
GGTCCCTACCGGTTCCAGCGGCGCACCGAGGTGCAGACCGATACGGTCGCGGGTGGAGGCTACGGCAATCCCGTGAAGCCGGTGGGTCTGATCTGCTCGATATTCCGGCCGAGCGACGATGCGACCCTCTTCTCCTTCCTGGTCCCCTCGAACTTCTTCGCCGTGGTCAGCCTGCGGCAGGCGGCGGAGATGCTGGAGCAGATCGTCCGCGATCACGAGACTGCCGCCCGGTGTCGGGCCCTGGCCGACGAGGTGGAGCGGGCGTTGCGCGAGTACGCCGTCGTGAAGCATCCCCGGCTCGGCGACGTGTACGCCTACGAGGTCGATGGCTACGGGCATTTCTACTGCATCGATGACGGCAACGTCCCCAGCCTCCTCTCACTGCCGTACCTCGGCGCGGCGAAGCCCGATGACCCGATCTACCTGAATACGCGGCGGCTCGTGCTCTCCGACGCCAATCCGTACTACTGCGTGGGCAAGGCGGCGACCGGCCCGGGCGGGCCGCATGTCGGCCGCGACATGATCTGGCCACTCGGGTTGATCGTGCAGGGCCTGACCGCCACGGACGAGCCGGACATCCGCCACTGTCTGAAGACGCTGCAGGCCACACACGCCGGCACGGGTTTCATGCACGAGGCCTTCCACAAGGACGACCCCAATCGCTTCACGCGCAAGTGGTTCGCGTGGGCCAATACGATCTTCGGCGAGCTGGTCCTCAAGGTCCACAAGGAGCATCCGGCTCTGCTGGATTGATCGCGCCCCGGAGACCCGCTGCGACCGCACCCCGGTTCGATTCCGGGATCCGGAGGGATGAAAGGCTTCACCCGGCGAGGGCGGCGGCGAGCTGGTCGCGCAGCTCCTCGAGGGTCTGCGGGATGACCTTCGTGTCGGCGAGGACCGGCATGAAGTTTGTGTCCCCGTTCCATCGCGGCACGATGTGCAGGTGCAGATGGGTGTCCAGCCCCGCACCGGCCACGCGGCCGAGATTGATCCCGATGTTGAAGCCGTCGGGACGAACGGCGGCCTTCAGCGCCTCGACGCCCTTCTCGATCAGATGCATCAGCTCGAGGCGCTCCCCGTCGTTCAGGCCGGCCAGATCCGGAAAGTGCCGGTACGGCGCGACCATCAGATGGCCGTTGTTGTAGGGGAAGCGGTTCATCACGATGGCGCAGGTCGGCCCCCGCCTGACGATGAGGTTCTCGCGATCGGCCGCGGCGCGAAACATATCGCACAGGAAGCAGCCGCCCTGCTTCGGTTGCCGGATGTAGTCCATCCGCCACGGCGCCCAGAGGGGTTTCATGTCGGGCATGCTACGCGGCGGCCGCAGGAATCCAAGTCCAAAGGCGGCCCAGCCGTGACCGACAGGACTCGCGTGTTCCCCCCCGAGAGAGTGAAGAGAGAGCGAAGGGGACAGGCACTTTGCGGGGCGCTTCACGGCGACCGGGAGGGCGGTGGAGGCGGAGATGGAGAAGAACGCATGGTTTGTGATCCCGTGAGGGCCGCGGTTGAGGTATCCTGGGGTCCAGCCATCGGAGAACCTGATCATGGATGTGGTGACCAACAGCTTCGCGCTGGCGGTGTTGCTCGCCTGGGCGACGCCTTTCCAGGCGGGGCTCGACGCGATGCAGAGAAAGGACTTCGCCCGGGCCGAGACGGAACTGACGAACGTGCTCAAGGTGAAGCCGCTGCCGGCGGACATCCTTCTCGCCGCGCACTGCCAGCGGGCGCAGGCCCGCGTCGGCCTGGGGCGGAAGGAGGCGGCGAGGGAGGATTTCAGAACCGTGGTGGCCTCCGGCCGCGAGCATCCCCTGCGCGCGGAGGCCCTCCGGGGATTCCGTGAGGCCGGCGGGGAGGCGAAGGGACTCTGGCCGACGAATGCGCCGCCGGAGACGTGGAAGAAGTTTGTGGAGGCCGGGCAACAGGAGGGCAGCCTGGCCGGCCTGCGTTCCTACCTGTCCGATGACCTGTGGCGCATGCTCAACCTGATGGAGACCAGCCTGCGGCTGACCGGAGAGGAGTTCGCCAAGGAAGTCCTGGGCGAGCTGGCCCAACTGGATGTGGGTGAGGTGGACATGGACGACCAGCGTGCCGTGGCCCGCATGACGCTTGTGCGTAACGACACCCGGATCACGCTGGAGATGCTGCCGGCCGGCGACGGCTGGGTGGTCAACCGGCTGCTGGGCATTGCGGCCAACGACAGGGAGGGGGTGATCATGGACCTCGCCGGGCAGGCGCAGCCGGTCATCATGGTCAACGGTCGCATCGTGAACATCGACCAGCAGATCGCCATCGGTGGCGGCAAGGTGCAGGCGAGCGTGGTCGTTCGCCGCGGCGAGGCCGCCAAGGCGCGGGTGGAGAAGAAGGACGTCCCCCCCGAGCAGCAGGCCGAGATCCGGAAGCTCATCGCCCAGCTCGCCGCGGCGGCGCCGGCGGAGCGGGCGGCGGCCCGCGCCCGTCTCAAGTCCTTCGGCGAGGCCGCGCGTCCTTTCCTCCGAGAAGAAATGGACAACGCCGATCCCGAGATCGCGACCACGGTGCGCGAGCTGCTGGGGGAGTGAGCTGAACGCGCCTGCGACCATCCGGATGCTCGTGGCCGCAGGGTCGTGCGGGCTCGCGGCCGCAGGAGGGTCGACGGTGGATGCGGCGAGCGCCCCCCCGGCGGTCGAAATCCGGTGTCCCGCATCGGAGGAGGCCCGGCTGCGGTTTGCGGGGGACGAGATCCGGGCGGCGGGCGGATCGGCTCCCGTTTCCGTGATCCTCGCGGCGGGCGCGGAGGCGTGTGCGCGCACGGCGTCGGAACTCGGCGTGGCGCCGCCCGCGACGAACGCGCCCGAGGCGTACGCGATCCGCCGGACCGGGCGCTCCGGCCGTCCGGTCTGCGCCGTGCTCGGCGCCGACGGGGGGGGAGCGATGTACGGCGGACTGGACGTGGCCGAGGCCCTGCGGCTGGGCCGCCTCGATGCGCTGCGCGACGGCGACCGGGCGCCGTTCATCGCGAAGCGCGGCCTCAAGTTCAACTGGCCGCTCGATCTCCGCACCCCGAGCTACTCCGACTGCGGCGACTCCTTCCAGCAGAACATCCCCGAGGTCTGGAGCATGGAGTTCTGGCGCGAATTCCTGGACGAGATGGCGCGGGATCGGTACAACGTGCTCACCCTCTGGAGCCTCCATCCCTTTCCGTCCCTCGTGCGTGTTCCGGAATACCCCGACGTGGCGCTGAGCGACGTGTGGCGCACCACGATGCCCCTCGACGACACGTTCAGCCACACGGGCGACGACATGGTGCGGCCGGCCATGCTCGCCCGGCACGAGGTCGTGCGGAGGATGACGATCGAGGAGAAGATCCGCTTCTGGCGCGCCGTGATGGATCTCGCGCACGACCGCGGCGTGGAGGTGTACCTCTTCACCTGGAACCTCTTCACCTTCGGCGCGGAGCCCCGCCACGGCCTCGCGCCGGCGCCGGCAAACGCCGTCACCCGCGACTACTTCCGCCGCAGCGTGCGCGAGTTGGTGCTGACGTATCCGCGGCTGGCGGGCATCGGGATCACCGCGGGGGAGCAGCTTCCAGGCACGAACGCCGAACGCGAGGAATGGCTGAGCGCCACCTACGGCGAAGGCATCCGGGACGCGCTGGCCCGCCAACCCGGCCGTGACTTCCTCTTGATCCACCGCTGCCACATGACCGGCGTGCGGCAGATCCTTGACGCGTGGCGGGACGCGCCGTGTCCGATGGACCTCAGTTTCAAGTACGCCATCGCGCACATGTACGCCTCTCCGGCGCCGCCCTTTGCACGCGGCTTTCTGCGCGACCTGCCGGCGGGCCGGCGGACCTGGATGACGGTGCGCAACGACGACATCTACAGTTTCCGGTGGGGCGATCCCGCCTTCGCGCGGGCGTTCATACGGAATCTGCCGGGACCGGAACGGCTGGCGGGTTTCTACATGGGCCCGGACGGCTACTGCTGGGGCCGCGAGTTCATCGATACGGAACCGCAGTCGCCGCGGCAGCTCGTGATGAAGAAGCAATGGCTCAGCTTCGCGCTCTGGGGGCGGCTGAGCTACGACCCCACCCTCCCGGACGCCCTTTTCGAACACCTGCTTGGCCATCGCTGCCCCGAGGTGCCCGCCGACCGACTGCTTCGCGCCTCCTCGGCCGCATCGCGGATCATCCCTCAGGCCACCCGCTTCTTCTGGGGCGACATCGATCTGAAGTGGTTCCCCGAGGCCTGCCTCAGCCATCCGCGGCACCGGGGTTTCTACACCGTGCGGCATTTCATGGAGGGCGTGACGATGCCCGGGAGCGGGCTCCTGAACATCCGCGACTACTGCGACCGACGGCTGGCGGGCCGGCCGATCGAGGGCGGAACGCCTCCGGAGGCGGCGGCGGGGCTGCGACGCGACGCGGAGGAGACCCTGCGCTTGACGGCGGAACTCCGGCCCCGGCAGGGGGCCAACCGGGAGCTGCGGCTCATGCTGGGCGACTTTGAGGCCATGGCGAGGCTGGGCCTGTACTATGCCGCCAAGATCGACGGGGCCACTGCGCTCGCGCTGTTCGACCGGACGGGCGGGGACGAGCATCATCTTCAGGCCGTCCGGCACCTGGAGACGGCGCGCGATGAGTGGCAGCGCTATGCCGCGCTGGCCACGGCTCAGTACCGACCGCAGTTGCTCAACCGGGTGGGCTTCGTGGATCTCCACGCCTTGGCGTCCAGGGTGGCGGAGGACATCGAGATCGCGCGCGGCTGGAAGGCCCGCGACGGCATCGGAAACGGGCGGCCCTGACGCCTCTCCCCCGGCGATCGACCGCCTCGCTCAGACGCTCTCGCGGGAGGCGCCGCGCAGCACCGTCCTCAAGACTCGAACAGGCGCCAGATGATCCCGCCCCGACATGACCGCAAATGCGTATGATGTCCTTCGCGAGGGTTCTCCGTTGCGAGGGGTGGCGGAACAATCTCAGGTTGGCGCCAGACCCGACGCCAGGCGGTGAGCCCATCGGGTGGTCTCGGGGAGACGGTAGCGGGGCGTACAGCGCAGGACCAGTCGGACGGCGGCATCGAGGCTGACCCGGTGGCCGACGGAGACGTACACGGGCCTCACGCCGTCCCGTGTGCGGAGCACGGCGCCGATGACCTCGTCGCCATCCATCAGCGGCACCCGGGCCCCCCGTTCCGGCGGCAGCGCCCCATGCGAGCCCGTCAGAAGGCTCTTGGCGACGCCGATGGTGGGCCATCCGGTCCAGACGCCCAGGTGACAGGCCAGGCCAAACCGCCGCGGATGCGCCCGGCCCTGGCCGTCGCAGAGCACCACGTCGGGCGGCTCAGGGAGGCGCCCAAGGGCCTCCAGCACGACGGGCAGCTCGCGAAAGGAAAGCAGCCCGGGGACGTACGGGAACTTCGCGGGCCTCCGGGCGACGGCCCGGGCCACGAGGCGCAGGCCCGGATAGGCCAGAACCGCCACGGCTGCGCGGGCGGTGCGCCCCCCGTCGTCGAAACCCACATCCACCCCCGCGACCGTCCGAACGGATCCCACGCGCCCCCGCTCGGACACCCGGCTCCGGAGTCGCTCCTGAATCGCGCGCGCATCGGCGGGACTCACGTCCCAGCGGTGCAGCGGCCGATCCTGGAGGCAGTCAATCACGTGTTTAAAGTAGTACGGTGCGCGCCAAGGAGGTTTGGGTGGGGAACCCATAGAGAAACGCGCACCGCGAAGCTATACTAACCCACCCCGAACAGATTTCAAGCGAATCTTTACTTTTTTTTCTCTGGCGTGAGAACCTAAGATAAACCGCTTGAAAGTCAGCAATTTACACGAAATACCATATCCCAATCCCCTCCACGCGATTCTTGTGCAGGACCTGTCGAGAGGGTACGATGGGGCGATTCGATGGGGGCAGCGACGTGAAAGAGCATTACTACGAGACCGACCACTACGTGGTTCGACGCAAAGTCTTGAAACTGTTCGGAGGGGCCTTCCACATCTACGACGGCTCGGGCCGCGTGATCCTGTACTCGCGGTTGAAGGCCTTCAAGCTGAAGGAAGACATCCGCATCTGGACGGGCGAGGACTGCCAGACCGAGGTGCTGTTGATCAGGGCCCGGCAGATCATCGACTTCTCATCGGCCTACGACATCTTCGACCCGGCCACCGGCGCACGGCTCGGGGCGTGCAAGCGCCGCGGCTGGAAGTCGCTCATGCGTGACGAATGGACGATCATGGACGCCGAGGATCGTGACATCGCGAAGATCGAGGAGGACAGCCTGATCCTCGCCCTCATACGCCGTCTCCTGACCAATCTCGTGCCCCAGCGCTACACGGTTACGATGGACGGGGAGACGGTGGCGGAGTTCCGGCAGAACTTCAATCCGTTCGTGCTGAAGCTCAAGCTGGACTTCAGCCCCGACCGTGAGCGCCGGCTGGACCGCCGGCTGGGTCTGGCCGCGGCCGTGTTGCTGTGCGCGATCGAAGGGAGGCAGAACTGAGCGCGGGGGGTCCAGGGCGTGCCGTGGCGCTGGTCGGCCGGCCGAACGTGGGTAAGTCGGCCCTGTTCAACCGGCTGGTCGGGCGCCGGCTTGCGATCGTGCATGCCGAGGCGGGCATCACGCGCGACCGGTTGGCCAGCGAGGCGTGCTGGAACGAGCAGGCCTTCACGCTCATCGACACCGGCGGCATCGGCCTCATGGATCGCCAGGCCCCCGCGGACGAGATCACGGCGGGCGCCCGCCGCCAGGTGGATCTCGCGATCGAGGAGGCGGCCGTCGTGATCTTCGTCGCCGATCTCGCGGCGGGTCTCCATCCGCTGGACGAGGAGGTGGCCCGGCTGCTGCGCCGGCGCGGACGTCCCGTCCTCCTTGCGGCGAACAAGGCGGATCACCCGGCCCATGACGCGGCCGCGGTCGATTTCGCCCGCCTCGGCTTCTCCGTATTCCCCGTCTCCGCTCTCCATGACCGCGGGCTGGCGCCGCTGATGGAGGCGGTGATGCCCCTGCTTCCGCCCCCCGCGCCGGAGCCCACGTCGACCCGGCCGCTCGTGCTGGCCGTGGTGGGACGTCCCAACGCCGGAAAGTCGTCGTATGTGAACCGTCTCCTCCAGCGCGACCGCGTGATCGTGTCGACCGTGCCCGGCACGACGCGCGACAACATCGAGGTGCCGTTCGTCATCGGCCGGGGGCCGCAGGCGAGGCACTACCTGCTGATCGATACCGCCGGCATGCGTCCGTCCCGCAAGGTGGATACGGCGGTGGAGAAGTTCAGCCTGATCCGCGTGGAGGAGGCGGTGCGGCGGGCCGACGTGGTGGCCGTGGTGCTGGACGCCGCGCGCGGGCCGTCCCGGCAGGACAAGCACATCGCCGCGCGGGTGCAGGCGGAGCACAAGGGGTGCGTGTTGATCGTCAACAAGTGGGACCTAGCCGCCGGCACGGGAGTCACCCCGCGGACATACCGCGACGCGCTCCATCGCGAACTGCCCTTCCTCGATTACGCGCCGCTGCTGTTCGTGTCGGCGGCGACGGGGGCGGGCGTGCGCGCATCGATCGACGCGGTCGACCGCGTCGGCGCCGCCGTCTCGACGACCGTCACCACCGGCATCCTCAATCGCGCGCTGCACGACATCTTCGCGCGGCAGTCGCCGCCGGCCGTGAAGGGCAGGCGGTTCCGGTTCTACTACGCCGTGCAGACCGGCGTCCGTCCCTTCCGGCTGCGGTTGTTCGTGAACGACCCTTCGCTCTGCGCCGGGAGTTACGAGCAGTACGTCATCCACCGCCTCCGCGAGGCGTTCGGCCTTGAGGGCGCCCCGGTCCGGCTCCGGTTCGCGGCGCGGCCGACGGCGCGATATTTCCCTTGATTTTTGGCCGGGGGGCCTGCACATTGTGCGGCCTTTTCTCCCGGACACCGCCAGGAAGGACGGCATATGCCCAGGACATTTGAGCTTTCGAAGGTACGCAACATAGGGATCATGGCGCACATCGATGCGGGCAAGACCACCTGCAGCGAGCGGATCCTGTTTTACGCGGGAAAGACGCACAAACTCGGCGAGGTGCACGACGGCAGCGCGATCATGGACTGGATGCCGCAGGAGCAGGAGCGCGGCATCACGATCACGTCCGCCGCCACGACGCTTGAATGGAAGGGGCACCGGATCACGCTCATCGACACGCCCGGGCACGTGGACTTCACCATGGAGGTCGAACGCAGCCTGCGCGTGCTGGACGGCGTGATCGCGCTGTTCTGCGCGGTCGGAGGCGTGCAGCCGCAATCGGAGAAGGTCTGGAGGCAGAGCGAGAAGTACAACGTACCCAAGGTCGCGTTCATCAACAAGATGGACCGCATCGGCGCCGATTTCTTCCGCGTCGTGGAGGAGATCCAGGAGGAATTGGGCGCGAACGCCGTGCCCGTGGTGGTGCCCATCGGGAAGGAAGAGGGCTTCGCGGGGATCATCGACCTCGTGACGATGAAGGCGATCTACTACCACGATCAGACCGCCGGCCGGAACTACACCGTGACGGTCATCCCTCCGGACAAGATGGAGAAGGCGAAGAAGTGGCGGGCGAACCTGGTCGAGAAATGCGCCGAGCAGGACGACGCACTCATCGAGAAGTTCCTGGAGACCGGCGACCTCTCGGCGGAGGAGATCCTCGACATCCTCCGGCGGGCGACGATCGCCCGGCGCGTGGTGCCCGTGTACTGCGGCTCCGCGTTCAAGAACAAGGGAGTCCAGCGCCTGCTGGACGGGGTGGTCCGCTGTCTGCCGGCCCCCAACGAGATCCCCCCCATCATCTGCGCCCGTGAACCCGAGGAGAACCGGCGCAATCCGACCGACAGCGACCCCTTCTCGGCGCTGGCCTTCAAAATCATGTCCGACAAACACATGGGCAAGCTCACCTATATCCGCATCTACTCGGGCACGCTACGCAATGGCGAGACGGTTTTCAACAGCACGCGCAACAAGGTCCAGCGTGTGGGCCGCCTGCTGCGCATGCACGCCAACCGGCAGGAGGCGGTGGACGAGGCGTACTGCGGCGACATCGTCGCCGCCGTCGGTCTGGCCGATTCCAAGACGGGCGACACCCTCTGCCACGAGGATCACCCGATCCACCTTGAAGCCATCGAATTCCCCGCGCCGGTGATCGCGATCAGCATCACCCCGCGGTCGCAGACCGACTCCGACCGCCTCGGAGAGGCGTTACACCGGCTGGCGGACGAGGATCCGACCTTTACGGTGGTCTACGATCGGGAGACCAGGGAGACCGTCATCTCCGGCATGGGCGAGCTGCACCTCGAGATCATCGTGGACCGTCTGAAGCGGGAATTCAACGTGCAGGCGAACGTCGGGAAGCCGGAGGTCGCGTATCGCGAGACGGGCACCGTGGCCTCCTCGGGCGTGTACAGGCACATCAAGCAGAGCGGCGGGCGGGGCCAGTACGCACACGTTGTGCTCGAGCTGGAGCCGCTCAACCCGGGCGACGGTTTCGAATTCGTCAACAGCATCGTGGGCGGCCGCATTCCGGCGGAGTTCATCCCGTCCGTGGAGAAGGGCGTGATCAAGGCGATGAAGCAGGGCGCCTACGCCGGCTACCCGGTGGTCGACATGCGGGTGACGCTGGTGGACGGTTCGTACCACGAGGTCGACTCGAACGACTTCGCGTTCCAGGAGGCCGGACGGGCGGGTTTCAAGCAGCTCTTCCTCCAGTCGAGCCCCGAGCTGCTCGAACCGGTCATGTCGCTCGAGGTCGAGACCCCCGAGGAATTCACCGGCTCGGTGACCAGCTCGATCTGCCAGCGCCGCGGCCGCATCGAATCGATGGAGAGTCAGGGTGACCAGAGCATCGTCCGCGGCATGGTTCCGCTGAGCGAGATGTTCGGTTACTCCAACGCCCTCCGCACGGTCACCCAGGGCCGGGCGACCTTCACGATGCACTTCGAGCACTACGAGGCGGTGCCCTACCTCATCGCCGAACAGATCATCAAAAAGCGGCGCGAGGAGAAGAAAGTGACATAGTTCGTGCTTGCCCGCGCGGAGCGGTGGCGGTACACCATCCGCAATGCACGACGCGGTCTCCATAGACGGGGGACGCCGCCCGTTGTTCGTTCCGGTATTCTCGCCCGAACCGGATCTCGGGGTCGCGTTCGTTCACGCCGTGCTGGAGACCGGCTCCGCATCGGGCGACGTGGAATTCGAGGAATACCGGCTGACCTTGGAGCATCTGCCCGCCGATGCGTTTGACTCGGCCGAAAGCCAGGAATGCCTGGCGAAGGCGGACGCGATGGCGATGATCGTGCACTTCCTCGACGGGCCGTCGCTGGAGGCCGCCCGGCGTCTCTACCATCGCACGCGCGCCGTGCGCACCGTTCCGTTCGGCGTGTTCATTCTGCGTCCGGCGGAGGAGCGGCAGTTCAAGATCAGTTGCCCGGAATGCGGGCAGAAGCTCTGGATCCAGGAGCAGGAGATCGGCATGCGAGGCCGCTGCATCAACTGCCGCCGGCCGATGTCGATCCCGCCGCCGTCGGAATACCTCCGCATACGCCTGCTGCTGCCCGACGCCGTGCCGGTGCTCAACGTCATCGGCGGCGACACGTCGCTGTGCCGAGGCGCGCTGGCGAATCTCCTGGCCCGCACCGGTCCGGGCATCTACGAGAGCGGCCAGCCGGCGGACTTCCTCAAGCAGGCGACGGTGCCCATCCAGGTCCCGGCCGACGCCCTGCCGAGGAAGTAGCGGCTCGCCGCCTCAGATTGTTCCGCCAAGACATGACACCAGGATGCGTATGATGTCTTTCCGTGAGGTTCCTCGGTGGAAAGGGTGGCGGAACAATCTCTGAAGGCGGCGCGGTTGCACGGAGGAACGGACGGACTGGAGCGGGAGCATTGAGCGGCCAGAACCGCTCAGGGGGCGGCGGGCGTGGCGCCGCCAAGGCGCAGGATCATCAGGTCTACGACGGGCTGCGGGAGACGCAGGCGGCTGCGCATCACCGAACGCGGTTGCCCTCCGCTGAAATCGGCCATCTCGCTCTCCATCCTCAGCAGGCGTCCATCGGCGCGTATGGAGTGGGCGATTCGGAGGTCGGACCGCTCCTTGACGCGGCCGGCCACCAGGTCGGCCATCATCCACTTGCCCGAGAAGGCGGCTTCGGGGAGCCAGAGCTGGTCGGCCGGCCGTTCGCCGATCTCCTGTACGCCCACGACGTGGCCGAGGCCGTCGAGAATGAGGCGCAGGGATTCGAACGGCTGCCCTTCCGCGGGGCGCGCGTACGAGTAGTAGCGGAACGAACCCTCGGGGAACGCGGGAGACGTGATGTCGGTGCCGGGACCCGCGGGCGGGGCCAGCCCCAGGTACTCCGCCGCCTTGTCCGCCTGGGTCAGATAGGGGATGCCGTCGAAGACCTTCAGTGCCGGGTCGGGGCGGAGATTGACGCCCGGGGTGCCGCGGCCGGCCAGCAGGTCCCGCGTGTCGCGCAACAGACCGCCGCCCCCCGCGAGGGGGCTGTTCCATCCCGGCGCCAGCTTGAGGCTCTCCGCGAAGGAGGGCGGGGGCAGCTCCGGGCGCACCGACGGCCGCGGTCCCGTCCGGCTGCCGGGGTCCCGCAGCTCTCTCTGCTCGCCTTCCGACATCAGCAGCGCCTGCCGCGCGTACCGCACCATGCCGTAGCACTGCTCGATGTACTTCTGCAGCACCGGTTTCTCCCCCGGCATCTTCGCGAGGCAGGTCTCGAATGCCGCCGCCGCCTGTTCGCAGATCGGCGGCACCCGCCTGAGGGCCTTGAGGTCATTCTCCTTCTGAAAGGCCTTGAACAGATTCAGCCCTTCGTTGAAAAGCCGGGCGCCCTTCACGAAATCCGCGTCCGCGCGGAGGCCGGTTGGCGGCAGGCTCGTCCCCGCCCCCACCACGACGCCCGTGACCGAGGGGTCCGCGCCCAGCCGGATCTCCTCCACCACCATCGGAGCCGCCACACGCGGGCGGCGCGGAGGCAGGATCTCCGAAAGGGACGGGGAAGGAGAGGTGATCCGCGGCCCGTCCTCTGGCTCGCGCCGGGGCGTGTCCGTCCGCGCCAGGGGCGGGAGCGGCGGCTGAATGGCCGTCTTCTCGTCCAGCTTGCGCAGGAGATCGGGCCGGTGCCTGACCACGTAGTAGATCCCGCCCGCCGCCGCGGCCAGGAGCAGGAAGGTCAGGACCATCGCACTCGACGGACGCCTGGACGAGCGCCGGCGGGCGAGCTCGGCGGACTGCTTCAGTTCATCGCTGACCACGATGCGCGGCTTCAACTTGCCGTTTCCCGCGACGGGCGCGATGCCGGGCGCCTGACCGGCGGCCTTGCGCATGGAGGCCGCCAGCTTCGGGTCGCGCCGTTCGCTCCGACGCACGACGCTGCGGCCCGCCTCGGGGAGGGGCGGGGTCGGCATCCCGCCCCGGCGCACGGTGGCGATGTCCTCGATCGCATCCGCCCACGAGCCGTGCCGCGCGGCCGGCTCGCGGCCCATCATCTTCTCCACCAGCCAGCCGGCCGCCGGGGAGAGCTCGGGCTGGAGGTCCAGCGGATCCGGCAGCAGGCCGAAGAGGTGCTTGGTCAGCGCCTCCTCGGGCGGACGATCGCCGAAGGGGGCCGTGCCGGTCAGCATGTGATAGAGAAGGGCGCCCAGGGAATAGAGGTCGGCGTGGAAATCCAGGTCCGTCGCCCCCCGAACGAGCTCGGGCGCCGCATAGGAGGGCGCGGCGTGGAGGAAATGCTCGATCCGTCCGATCCCCGCGCCGGAAGCGCGGAGGGCCACCACGCCCGACTGACCGAGATCGAGGACGGCCACCCGACCGTCCGGCCGGCAGAGAACGCCGTGCGGGGTGAGGAGTCCGTGCATCAGCCGGGCCCTGTTCCAGGCCGACGACAGGGCGACCGCGATCTCCTCGGCCGCCCGCAGGGCCTCGGCCTCCGGCACGGCGGCGCCGCCGCGCAGCCGGGCCGCGAGCGTCACCCCTTCGGCCGCCGCCGTCACCACCGCCAGCCGGCCCTCCCGGTCGCCGGCCGCGAGCACCGGCACGATGGCCGGGTGATCGAGCCCGAGCGCGCGGGAGACCTCCGCGATGTAGTACGGCTGAACCTGGGGATCGTTGAGGATGTCGGACCGGATCAGGCGGGCGCGCACCACGCGGCCCGACGACTCGACCGCGGTCCACACCTCGGCCATCGCATCGTCGCCGACGCGATCCCGAAGCTTCAAGCTGTCGCTCAACATATCGCCGTCCGCCATCCTCGCACGAACCCCGCCCCAGAAGGAGGGCGATCATACTCACCCCCCCGCCGGCTGTCCACAGCGGACAGCGGCACCCCGCGGTCCCGCGGCGCGCGCGACCGTCCCCCTCCCCCGGGGGGCCCGCACCTCTCGCCGGCTGGATTGTTTTGCTTTCCGCCCGCCTCGCACTCCGTATGATGCTGCCTTCTTCCGGCGACGCCCGCCGGTTGGACGGAGAAACTGCCATGGCCGATCGCACGCCGAAAACGACCGCCGCCCCGGAGAAGGTCAGCCGCGAGCGCGCGTCGCGGACCATCGTCGAGGTGGCCCGCGAGGTGCACCGCGACATCGTGCGGAGGGGCCGCAGGCCCGCGATGAAGTTCCCCGTCCGGTCGCTGGCGAACGTGAAGTACGATCCGCGCCGGGGGCATTTCGAAATCCTCGGCCGCATGGCCACGCGGACGCTGTCGTACAACACCGTGAAGACCTTCGCGCAGTCCATGCGCCTGCTGGCGACCACCAAGAACGACCTGCTCGACAAGAACGACATCGCGGGCAAGCGCGAGGTCTACTACAACAGCAAGGGCTGGGGCGAATGCCGTTTCGACGAGCAGCCGGAGAGCGACACGCTGCTGGACGACATCGAGGCGATGCTCGGCGTCAACCGCGAGCAGCTGGGTTACATCCCCGAGGAGCGCGGGGGCGACGTCTGCGGGCCCCTGGTGGTCATCGACCGCGACCCGGCGAGCGGGAACCCGATCCGCATCGACTGCACCCGGCTCGGCACGGGGGCGTGGAGCATCCCCTCGCGGGTCGAGCACCTCGCGTTCCAGACGAAGGCCCGGCTCGTGCTCGTCGTCGAGACCGCCTCGCTCTTCCAGCGCCTCGTCCATCACCGCTGGTACGAGAAGGCGCGCGCTATCCTGGTCTCCATGAGCGGCGTGCCGACGCGCGCGTGCCGCCGGTTCGTGCGGCGGCTGGCGGACGACTGCGCGGTGCCGGTCCTGGCCTTCACCGACGGGGATCCCTACGGCTACTGCAACATCTACCGCACGCTCAAGGCCGGGTCCGGCCAGGCCGCGCACATCAACCGGTTCTTCTGCGTGCCGACGGCACACTACCTCGGCGTCACCCCGCAGGATATCCTCGACTACGACCTCGAGGACGCCACCCACCCGCTGGAGGAACAGGACGTCAAGCGGGCGAAGGACGCGCTCAAGAACGATCCCTTCGTCCGGCACCACAAGGAGTGGCAGGCGGCGCTGAACCAGATGCTGCAGATGGGCGTCCGCATCGAGCAGCAGGCCTTCGCCAAGCACGGCCTGAATTTCGTCATGGACGTCTACCTGCCGGAGAAGCTGAAGAAGGGCGCGTTCCTGCCCTAGGGCGACGGGCCGCTGCCCGACGGCCATGGCTCCTCCATGCCCTCCCCTCCCGAGGCGTCCGTTCGCTCGATCAGAGGCGGCGGAGGGTCTCCGTCCCGCGGAAGCCGTGCGGCACCGCGGTGACCCGCGCTTGAGGCCGCTCCTGATGACGGCGCAGGAAGGCGAGGCCGCGGATCCGGCGGACTCGCGGTTCTGTCGCCATGGGCGGCCAGAGCCGTATGGCGGCATCTCGCCGCCCTGGAGAGAAGAGACAACGGGTGTCGGCGCAAACGGACCCCTCTGCCGTATCGCACAGCAAGCCACTTGCGACAGTGGCCGGTGTCAAGCCCAGCACGTCTTTCGGTGGCGTGCGCTACTTCTGCTGCACCTGTATCCGGCCGAAGAACTGGAGCGGATCGCCAACGGCTACCCACCATCGCCGGTTCGGAGGCATCCCCGTCGTATCGGGCGCGGGGGCAAGAAGCCCACTCCAGTCGCCGGACGGCAGGTTGGTGGTTCCCTGGAGCAGGACCTCCGCTCCGTCGAGCGTCAGTTCATCCTGGGCCGGGATGTCAATCACCGGACCCCCGTTGACCAGTCGCACCTGCATCAACACCGCGTTCGAGGGGAAGTGATCCCCGAAGGCGTAGAGCAGGCCGTACGCATACCCGCGGTGCGGATCGATCTCGGTGAAGCCCGTGGCCGGATCCACGCCCGGGGCATGCCGCTGGAGCCAGGCCGCGAAGGACAGGGACGCCACCTGCCCCTGGCCGGACACCGCGACGGTCCCGTCGCCGGACATGGCGTCGGAACTGACGGTGATCGTGCCGACATAGGTCGTCACGGCGGAGGGCGCGAACGTGACGCTCACCGGGCTGCTGCCGCCGGCCGGCACGCCGAAACTCTGCGGTTCGGCGGTGAATCCGTCGGGGCAGGTGACGGCGCTGACGGCCAGCGCGGCGGTCCCGTCGTTGTGGACGGTCAGGGTGCGCACGGCCGTGGCGTTGGTGCCCACGCCGCCGAAGGCCAGGTCGCCGCTCAGCCGAATGATCGGCACCGGCTCAGGATCGTTGTCGCTGATGTACACCGAACGACTCGAGGGGGAGCCCATCGCGGCGCCTGCGGCATTGGACAGCGAAAGGGTGAACCGTTCCAGGATCTCAAAGACCGTATCATCGACGATGGGCACGACGATCGGCTTGGCCTCCGCGTCCCCATCGGCCCAGGAGAGTACACCCGTGACGGCGATGAAATCGGCGCCGATCTTCGCGGAATTGGCGGTGGTTGCGTAGTCGACACTCGCCGGCAGATCGTAGCCGCCGGTACGCTCGACCCAGCCGGTGACGCTGCCGGCGTTCTCCGCGATGTTGATCAAGGAGGCGGTCAGCCGCACGAGGCCGGGGGTGGGTGTGCGGATGTCCAGCGCCGTCGCGGCGGACCACAACGAAAGGGCGTTGGTGTCCGTGGCGCATCGCGCCTGGGCTTTGACCGGGAAGGCGCCTGGCGCGGCCCACGCGTGCGTGTCCTGGCCGGGCCCCCAGTCGCTCATGTCTCCATCGCCCCAGTCGAAGCGGTACTCGACCGCGTGGCCGGCCTCGCTGACGGATCCCGTCGTGGAGTACGCCAGCACCTGCCCCGCATATCCATCCGCCGGGCCGGACGGGGCGTCCGGGGGCGAGACTTCCTCCTCGTTGACCGCCGGGTTGGCATAGAGGCAAGCGACCTCGGCGGCGGCAAGGGCGCGGCGGTAGATCTTCACATCGTCGATCAGACCCTTGTACTCGCGTTGATAGGGACCGCCCACCGACCTGCCGTCACAGTTCACGCCGATGTACAGCACCTGCCCGTCATAAGCCATCGGGGCGAGGGCGTTGGTGGTCACCGCGGCCAGTTGGCCGTCCTTGTAGAGATGCATCACCGCCTGGTTGTTCGACCATGCCGTGACGAAGGTCAGCAGGTGCCAGTCGTTCGTGTCGCCCGCGGAGAACGCATACGGGTTTCCGGCCTGAACGTCGACTGCAATGGAATGGATGCCGTCGCGGTACCCTCCCCTGAAGCCCGAATTGCCGAGCGCAAGCTGCGCGCCCCCCCCGGCCACGGAGGGGGTCAGGTCGTCGACCACGCACATGTAATCATCGAACCCGGTCGGTATTCGAGCCGGCTTGATCCACGCCGAGAAGGAGAAATTGCTCAACGCGAACTCCGGCGAACCCGGCACGCACACGTAGTCATTCGAGCCGTCCAGCAGCAAGGCATTGCCGTACCGGCCGTCCGGGCTGATGGAGGCGCCGTTGGTGAGGGTACCATCGTGGCCGTTGCCGGTGACGTCCATCGCCCCGAAGTTGAACGAGTAGTGGGCCACGAGGTCCTCGGACAGTCCCGGCACGTCTCCGGACGACCAGACCACGACCGACGCCGGCGCGGACCACGCAGAGACCTGGTTGGTATGAACCGCGCATCGGGCCTGGGCCTTGACCTGGTAGCCTCCGGCCGCGGCGAACGCGTGCGTACCGGTGGCGCTGCCCCAGTCGGACACCGAGCCGTCGTCCCAGTCGAAGCGGTATTCCACCGCGTACCCCTCGGTGTTGGTCGACGCGCCGGTGATGAAGGTCAGGGCGCTTCCGGTTTCCCCTATTCCCGAACCAGCCGGCGGATCCGGCGCGGTGACGGTCTCCACATAGGTATATGCGTTGCCCTTGATTGTTGTTCCATAACTCGTCGAATACACGGCCACATCGCCGTTGGTTGGAACCGTCGCCGCTCCGGCGATCACGACGATCTGGGTGGGACTGTGATCGGCAACCATGGTCGCTGCAATGCCGCACAGGCTGACGTTGGTCACATCGCCATTCCCCAGGCCGCTGCCGCCGATCGTCACCGTGTTGCCGCCGGCCAGCGGACCCGAAGCGGGTGACACTCCCGCTGCAAGCGCCCCCTCGTAGACCGTGGATTGGCAGCCGCCGCTGCCAGACCCACCGATGGCGCAGAGCTTCCCGTTCACGCTCGCCGCCGCCAGATACCCGCGCGCCGCCGGCAGGTTGCTCACGCTCCGCCACCCCTGCGTGGGCTGCGAAGGATCGTAGACGTAAACCGTGGATTGGTAGCCGCTACTACCATCGCCGCCGATGGCATAGATCTTCCCGTTCACGCTCGCCGCCGTCAGATACCCGCGCGCCGCCGGAAGGTTGCTGACGCTCAGCCACCCCTGCGTGGGTTGTGAAGGATCGTACACGGGGTGCATGACGGATTTCTGCAGAAGCGAAGAAAGAGGTTGTGATTGGGATGC
>CAZSUU010000011.1:0-116377 GCA_964610105.1 uncultured Verrucomicrobiota bacterium
AACTAGGCCACTGCATGATTCTCCGAAAGACCCCGGCGTTTGCCGGGGTCTTTTTTTAACTGCGAAGCGATGGGTGCAGGGCGTATCATGCGCCGCGTCGCGAGCGAGCCGGTGCCGCCGGGGGTAGGGTGGGTTGGCTAATCGGGCGCCCGGCGTGCCGTATGAAGGGTGTGGCATGCGCTGGCGCTTCCGCGACGGACAAGGTCGCTGGTTCACCCGTCCGAGCCAATCTTGTCCTGCCGTTGCCAAGGTGCTGGCGGATGGGAAGCGGGCGTAGCCCGCGCAGGAATGGGAACGGATCTCCGGGTTCGGACTTGGAGCTTCAGGCTTGAGACAGGGCGAACGGAGGCATAGGAAGACGCGCTTGTGTCGGTACGCCCCTGTAGGGGCGTCGCTTGCCGACGCCCGATGGGGTGGTTTCTGTCAGCGGGTGGGCTTCGCGAGCGAAGCCCCTACGCAAGCGAAGCCCCTATGCAAGCGCGGAAACGCGCACATGTTCGGGAGAATGCTAACCACGACTAGGCCATGGACTCTTCATACACATTGCCCCGTAGCGCCCTCATAGGCGCGGCGGTCGCCGGCGTCGGCGCGCTGTTTCTGTACCTGGTCACCATGGCGCCCACGGCCATGCCGGGCGACTCGGCGCGGCTGCTGGTGACGGCGGCGGGCCTCGATCCGTTCCCGTTGCGCTCGCACATCCTGTGGAATGCGGTGGTGTGGGCGCTCAGCCGCCTGAGCGTCGGCGAGCTGGCCGTGCGGGTGAATCTCTTCAGCGTCTTCTGCGGCGGGACGGCCGTGGTGTTGATGTATCTGCTGATGGAGAGGCTCGTGGGTGTCAAGGATATCTGGGCGACCTCCTGGGGGACCGGTCCGGGCTCGATCGCGGAGGGCAGGAGTGCGGGGGCGGATGCGAAGAAACCGCGGCGGCAGTCCCACCGCCCCAAGTTCAGCCGCTTTGCGACGATGCGTCTCAGCGCCGCCATCGTGTCGGCCTTCTCGCTCGCGGTGTCGGTGCCGTTCTGGATGGCCTCCACCCGCGCGCACTTTGCGGCATTCGAGGCGGTGATGCACCTGGTCCTCGCGCACCTGCTTCTCTCCCTGTACCGGACGGGCCGGACACGGACCGCCCTGGCCTTTTCCTTCCTCTACGGCCTGGCCCTGACGGAGTCCGCCATCCTGATCCTCGCGGCGCCGGTGGCGGGGTTTATCATGCTCTGGGCCTTCATCGTGCACGAGCGGATCCGGATGCCCTATCTGGAGATCTCCGCGTCGAGACGGCGATGGGACCTCCGGCTGCCCCTCCTGTGCCTCCTGTTCGGCGCGCTCGGCATGTTCCCCTACTTCGTCAAGGCGGCGTTGATGGCCGCGTCGCCCGCGGCCGTCTGGATGGGATTGGACAACTTCTGGGCGGCCCTGGTTCAGGTGTGGCGCGACCAGTACTGGATCCTGCAGGCGATGCTCCCGCGCGAGGCGTGGATGCTCCTGCCGCTCGTGACGGCGGCGCCGTTGATCCTGATGATCTTCACCTGGACTTCCGACCGTCCCGGCCGGCGGCTGCTGACGCTCATTCTGTATGTCGGCCTGCTGGTGTTCGCCCTGGGGTTCGTGAACGAGATGCCGTTCTCGCCCGGCGGACTGGCCGGCTACACCCAGCTGATGGTGACGCCGTACGTGGTGCACGCGGCGTGGTTCGGTTTCATGATCGCGGCGCTTCTGAGGCTGCTGTTCTACGATATCTCACGCTGGGATTTCCCCTTTCTCCACTGGCGGCCGGCCACCGTGGCGTCGGACCGCGCGCGGGTCGGGGTGGCGATCGCGGGGGCGGCGCTGGTCTCGATCGCCATCCTCTGCGCGCCTTTCCGGAACTGGAAGGCGGCCAGCGGACGCCCGGCGCGGTTCTTCGACCGGGTCGCCCGCCGCGTTCTTGCGGACTGCGGCGACCGGACCTGGTTCGTGTCGGGCGGCGGACTGGACGACATCATGGTGCTCAGGGCGGCCGAGGAGCGTCGCCCCCTGCGCGTGATCAAGCTGGTCTATGCCCGGTCGGGCCCCTACTTGAATTACATCGCCACCCTCTTCAAGGAGGCGCGTTTGCAGGGGCTGGCGGCGGCCGGACTGGACGTCCTGTTGCCCGAGTGGTTTGCGCACGTCCCCGATGCCCGCGGACAAACGGCCGTTTCCCACGTGCCCGAGCTCTGGCGCGCCGCCGGACTGCGGGCGCTGCCGATGCGGACCTACTACGCTGGTCTGCAGCCGGGCGAGGCGCTGCCGGACAAGACCGCGCTGGTGCGCGCGCAGGACGAGTGGCTTCAGGCGCTCGAGGGCGAGCGCGACGAGGTGAAGACGTTCGCCGAGCCCTGGCGGTCCATGGCGGAGTGGCACATCCGCCATGGGGCGCGGCTGGCCAACGACCTGGGCGTGACCTTGGAGGATACGGGGGACATAGCCCTGGCGCGGCAGGTGTACGAGCGGGTCATCCGTTTCGACCCCGGTCACCTCTCGGCCCATATCAACCTGGCCTATCTTCTGCGCCGCCACGAGAGACCGGAGGCGGATGCGCTGGAGAAGACGGCGCGCGACCTTGTCGAACGCGCGGGCGGGGTCCTTCAGCAGGAGGTCTACGGGTGGATTCGCGATCCGCGGGTGATGGTCATGCGCGGCATGCAGTGGGCGCACGCGGGGCGGCTCTCGGTCGCCGCCTCCGACTTCGCCTCCGCCATGGAGCTCGGCGGCACCAACGCCGCGGCCGCACGCGTCATGGCCTCGCTGCTGGCCGCCCAAGGCCAGGATGCCGGAAGCCGCGCCATGATCGAGACCATGCTGGCTCGGAATCCCGACGACCCGGCGGCGCAGATCGCCCTCGCGATGCAGCTCATCCGCGAGGGGCGGATGGACGAGGGGCTGGCGCGGCTGGATCGCGTGCAGGGGTCGGATCCGGTGATGCGCCAGGTGGAACTCCTGCGGGCGAGCGTGGAACTGCAGGAGGGCCGGCGGGCGGCGGCGGACAAGCGTGTGGCGGAGCTGCTCCGTCGCGATCCGCAGGACGGGTGGGCATGGATGCTGCGGCTGCTCTCCTGCCTCCAGACGGGCAACGAACGCGACATCTCGGTGGCGTCGCTTCAGCTCGCCAAGACGCCGAAGCGTCCTGAACAGGCCTCGCTCCTGCTCGCCTACGTCCGCATGCTGGAGGGAGATCTGGCCGCCGCACGGCGCGATCTGGAAGGGACCGTGAAGCAGAGTCCGGCCATGATCCCCGCGTGGGAGATGCTCATCTGGCTCGACTACACTGAACGGAAACAGGACGTGGCGGAGAAACATGCCCACGAGCTTCTGCGCATCGATCCGAACAACGCCACCGCCAATCATTTCATGGGCAGTTTCCAGCTCGGACAGAAAAAGTACGTGCAGGCCGAAGCCTCGTTGCGAACGAGCCTCGCCCGGCGTCGCGACCCGGCCGTGCTGAACGACCTGGCGTGGTCCATCTTCATGCAGGGGCGCGCCGCGGAGGCGCTTCCGTTCGCGCGCGAGGCGGCCGCCGCCCAACCGGAGTCCGCGGCGGCGGTGGATACCCTGGCCGCCGTGCTGGCCGCCACGGGGGCTCGTGACGAGGCCTTGGAGATCATTGACCGTCTTCTCGAGAAGCAGCCCGACGATGCGCAATTGCGGGAGCGGCGGAAGGAGCTGGAGCGCGACCAGAAGGCCTCGCGGAAGACCTGAGGGGGCTTCAATCTGGCCTTCCCCGCCCCAGGAGTTGCGCTGGCGCGGGCAAGCACTGCTGGGCGCCTGTCCCGCGCCGACCGTCACCTCGATCCGTGGGTAGAGCGGGGCCTCCGGACCCGCTGCCGTCCCGACGATCGCCCCGGCCCGGTCGGAGACCCCGCCCTGCCCGCGATGCGCGCCCGGCGGGAAAGCGATGGCATGAATGGCCATTGCCGTTGACGGCAGGCATGGACAACGGTTCGCGTTTGCACTAGACTATCAATGAAGAGCACGGGACCGCGAGCAGGGGACACGGACATGAATCGCTTCTTTCGTAGACATGTGGCGGGGGGCTTCACGCTGGTGGAGCTGCTCGTCGTGATCGGCATCATCGGGATCCTCATCGGCCTCATCATCCCGGCGGTCCAGCGGGCGCGCGCCGCGGCCGACCGCAACCGCGCCGAAACCGAGGTCCAGGAGCTGGTCAAGGCGATCACCGCCTACATGAACGAGTACAACCGATGGCCCCGGCCCCCGCAGGGATGGCAAGGCACCGTGGATCCAACGCCTGTCGACAGAACGTTTCTGGGTGTCCTGAGCGGGAATCCCGCGTTCACCAACTGGAAGAGCATACACTTCAACAAAAACCTGCGCGTGTTTCTGGAGGTCCCCAACATGTCGACCAATGAGGTGGGATCGCTGGTCGATCCATGGGGCAACGTCTACCAGTGCGCCTTCGACGACGACTACAGCAGCACGATTGGCGCGGGAAGCCTCAAACGCCCCGAGAACACCGATATCATCGGCAAGAATGCCGTGGTGTGGTCGCTCGGTCCGAACGGCGTGCCGGACAACATGAAGGCAGGTCCGAGCGGCACCGGCGACGACATCCTGAGCTGGTAGCCCTGTTCATTCCTCGCGTAGGGGCGTCGCTTGCCGACGCCTGAAGGCGGCGTGCCGCAACCCAACGGTCCTGGCCGCTCAATGCTCTCACTCCAATCCGTCCGTTTCTCCGTGCGGCGGCGCCATCCAAGCATGAGGGCCCTCACGGGGTCTGTGTCCCGCCGGGGTCTGCATCCGGGCCCGCCGCATCCGCTCCGCGGGGCGAGGCGGGAAGAATCGTCTCCCCCGGCTCCTCCGCCTGCCGCGCCACGGCCCAGAAAGCCGCCATGGCCGCCAGGAACACCAGCGCTCCGACGCCCTCGTGAATGAGCGGGTAGGGCAGCGAGGCATGGGTGGCGATCAGGCAGATGCCGATGATCCGCCCGGCATTGGCGAAGATCGCGAGCGGCGCCGCCAGCGCCAGGAGCCCCGCCTTCCGGAACCACCTCAGGCGGTAGCGGAACATGAGAATGGCGGCAAAAACGAGCAGCGAGGTCAGCAGCCCGAAACCGTTGCATTCGCCCGCCACCTCGAACACGCGGTCTTTGACGACCAGGAGAAGCGCCGGCGGGCGGTGACTCACAAGGTCCACTTGGACCGGCACTCCAAGGCGCCCGAGCGCGTGTCCGGCGTACTGGGCCGCGATCGCGCGCAGGGGCCAGTCCAGCCGCGGCACCGCGGCGGCCATGATCCCGAGCACGACCACGGCGGCCAGGGGCGGGAGAAACACGCGGATGCCGGTCATGCCGTAGACGAAGGAGATAAGCGCCGAGAGCGACAGCGCGAACGAAAGCAGCATCAGCGGCACGGCCGCGGCGGGGACCAGGCGGGCCGCGAGGGACATGAACGCGCCGGCTACGAGGAGGACAATGCCCGCCGTGCATACGCGCCACTGCATACGGAGCGAATCGCGGATCTCGCGAAACGACACCGCGGTCGCGATCAACACCAGGATGCCGCCGGTCGCGAGCTGCTCGTGCGTGGCGGCGGCATGGGTGAGCCAGCGGGCCAGGGGGGCGTACACGACCCACAGGACAAGTCCGAGTCCCCCGACCACGGCCAGGTTTTCCCAACGATCCCGTAACGAGGGCTGCTTCATGCGTGCCTCGGATCGGTCGCGCGCGACGCGGGCGCTCTCGCGCGGGCCAGACCGATGCTGTCGCCCCCATATTTCCGGCGAATCTCGTCCATGACAAGGCTCAATCGCTCCCGGCGCCCGTCGGCCGCGGCGACGGCGCCGAACAGGTCGGGCTGAGAGGCCAGGCGATCGAAACCGCATACCCCGAAACCGATCAACCGCACGGGCTGCCGCGGGTTGACCCGCGTGAACAGCTCCAGGGCCGCGGCGCGCAACCGGAAGTCGTCACAGCAGGGAGGCTGCAGCGGCTGCTGCCGGGTGAGGGTGCGGAAATCCCCCCATCGGAGCTTGAGTCGCGCGGTCGATGCGTGGCGTCCGGCCGCCCGCAGCCGGCGGCCCACGCGGTCCACCAGCCCCAACAGCGTAGCCTCGACCTCTCCCCGGTTCGAGCAATCCTCGTCGAAGGTGTGCTCCCGCGAGATGCTCTTTTCCTCCCATTCCGTCTGCACGTCACGATCGTCCTCCCCCATGGCCAGCCGGCGCAGATGCCCCGCGGCATGGGCGCCGAGGATGCGGCCCATGCGCTCCGCATCGGCGCGCTGAAGGTCGCCGATGGTGTGCAGTCCCGCCCGCTCCAGGTGCGCCTGCGTCACCCGGCCCACCCCCCACAGCCGGCCGACCGGGAGGGGGGCCAGAAACGCGCGGATCTCCGCCGGTCCGGATGGGACCACCGTGAGACCGTCGGGCTTGTGCATGTCGCTGGCCATCTTGGCGAGGAACTTGTTCGAGGCGACGCCGACCGAGGCCGTAAGGCCGGTCTCGGCCCGGATGGCCGCGCGGATCTTCTCCGCGATCGCCGGCCCGCTGCCGTGAAGCCGCCGCGCTCCGCCGACATCGAGGAACGCCTCATCGATCGAGAGCGGTTCGACGAAAGGCGTGAAGCGCTCCAGGATGGCAAACACCTGCCGCGACACCTCCTCATAGCGTTTCATACGCGGCGGAAGAAACACGGCATGAGGGCATCGCCGGCCCGCCTCCCGCGACGGCATGGCCGAGCGAATCCCGAAGCGGCGCGCCTCGTAGGACGCGGCGGCCACCACGCCGCGGCGGTCGGGCGGAGCCCCAACGACCACGGGCGCCCCCTTCAGCTCCGGACGGTCGTGCTGTTCGACCGACGTGAAGAAGGCGTCCATGTCCACGTGTAGAATGGTACGGTCCATGGTCGCGGAACGATCGCGTCGGAATCCTACCCGAAACCGATCCGTCGCCCCAGCGAATTGCGGGGAGCGGAGTGGCTTGGACCCATCAGGGTTGTCGGAGCGGACCCAGATCGTACCGCGCGCAATCCTGCGCGCGACTGCCGCGCGGGAAGAGCAGTTCTCGCGGGCAGGAGTGCCCGCGGAACAGACGGATCAAACCCACGCCCCCCTGTTCCGGTCGGAGCGGCTCTGCATTGGGCTTCGCTTGCGCAGGGGCTTCGCTTGCGTAGGGGCTTCGCTTGCGAAGCCTTTGGGATGACCCACCCATCACCGCGGGCGTCGCCGGGCGACGCCCCTACGATCGGGTGATCGGCGCCCGGTCCTCCGGCCGCACGGTTCCGTTGTCCCGGTCGTCGCGCTGGAGCGTCCGCAGGTCCCGGATGAGCCGCGCAAGATCGCGGAATCCGCCCCACGCGAACCACACGGTGGTGCCTAATCCGAGCACCAGGTAGACGTAGAACTTGACCTTGTGATAGTTGACCCAGAATCCGTCGGCGCGGATTCTGAACAGGTTCATCGCGATGAGGGTTCCGTAGACCGCGATCCACGCCGTCGTCCACGCGATGGTGAGGTAGTACAGGATCCGGTCGCCGCGCGTGAATTCCGGCGTCACGCCGAGCAGGGCGCGCCACCCGCTCACGGGCAGAGCCGAGGCGGCGGAGGCGCGGTCGGCGGCGATGGCGTGGGCGCCGCGGTGCAGCAGGCGGTCCATGTCGAACACGCGCCGGTGGGCGAGCGACACGAGCACATACATCGAGAGCGCCGCGAGCATGGAGAAGAAGTACAGGACCTGCCCGCTCGTCCCGCGAAGCCGGAAGAAGAACCGCGCGGCCGGCGAACGACCGGGCTCGACAAGAGACCCCGACGCCGGCTCCACGCGGGCCGCGAGGGCGTCGTCCGCGGCGGGCGGGGGGCGGGCGGGGAGCGAGGGGCCGTAGGCGAGGTGGACCGTGGTGGACTGCGCGAGGCCGGCGGCATCGACCGCGATGACCGGGCAGCGCGACCACTCGCGCGCTTTCCAGACCTTGAATGCGCCGGTCCATAGGCCGTCCGATCCACGGACCGCCGGCCGATCGTCCACCGTGACGGTCGCGGCCTCCGGGGCGCGGACGCGGATGTCCAGGGTGCGGAAAGGCACGGCGTACTGGAGAACGATGGCCCCCACGGCCATGGCGAGCCCGGTGATCATCGCCGCCCACGCGCCCGCGGCGGATCCGCGTCTCCAATACAGGCCGCCGACGATGCAGGACCCCGCGCCGCCGAGGAAGATGGATCCCATGGTCGCCATGAACATGAGGATGAACTGGCGCTGCACGAAGAAGAGGCTGAACAGGTAGGCGAAGACGGCCACGCCGACGATCGCCCAGCGCAGCGCGCGGATGTGCTGCGCGGGGGAGAGGGGGGTCCGGCGGAATGGGAGCAGGACGTCCTGCACGAAGATGGAGCCCCAGGAATGCAGGTAGGTGTCGTCGGTCGTCACGGCGGCCGAGATGACGATGGCGAGCAGCAGCCCGAGCAGGCCGGAGGGCAGAAGCACGCTGAGCGCGACCGGCACGGTCATCTGCTTCTGCACCGCCGCCTCGGGGATGCGGGCCAGCCGCTCGTGCACGGCGGCGGCCTGGGGGGCGAAATCCGGGTGGTGCATCACCGTATAGGCGGCCATGGCCATGAACCCGATCACCAGCAGGAGGGTGCCGCCGCGCCACGTGGCCAGCACGCGCGCCATTCGCGACTCGTGGGCGCTGCGGGCGGAGGCGTTGTAGCCCGCCGTTCCCTGCCACGCCATGCAGGAGTAAAACGCGCTGAACATCGCGATCAGGTAGAACCCCAGGTTGAAATCGCGCACCTGGGAGGTCTTGAAGGGATTGATCATCGAGGCCGTCTCGGGATTCGGCGCCAGCGCGACCGCCTGGGCGATCTGATCCCAGCCGACCCGGTGGATGCAGTAGAAGGTCAGCGCCACGGCGATCAGCAGACACAGGATCCCCTGGAACGCGTCGGTGACCATCACGGTCACCTGTCCCCCCGCCAGCGTGATCCAGAGCGCAAACCCGAGCAGGGCCGCCATGAGCAGGGCGTACATGAGCGACAGGTCGAAGCCGCCGATGCTGACGCTCCATTCGGGCAGGCCGCAGACATGCATGAGGAACCGCGCGCCGACCGAGGGGAAGATGCCGTAGTTCAGCGTGCCGCTGACGAACGCGAGCAGGCCGGAGAAGACGCGGAACCGGCGACTGTAGCGCATCTCGAAGAACTGCGCCAGGGTCAGGGCGCGGGTCTCCCGGAAACGGTAGATGACCCAGCCGGAGAGGGTGATGATCATCCAGACCGGCGCGAGGATAACCGCCCACCAGGTTCCGCCCCAGCCGGAGTGATACGAGGCCTCCCACTGCGCGACCATGCTGATGGCGCCCAGGGCGCCCATCTGGCAGGCGATGGTCAGCAGGTACCGCCCGCCGACGCGCCCGCCGGCGAGGAAGTCGGCGACGCTGCGGGTCAGCCGGCGGACATACAGGGCGGAGCCCACCACCAGGATGGCGAACAGGCTGAGAATGAGCCAGTCGAGAGGCCGCATGTCGCCGCGATTATGAAGAGGACGCCGTCAAAGGCGAGCCGGAATTCGGTTGCGGCTCGCCGCCTCAGGTGCGGTTCGTTTCCAGGGGGTGGAAATCTCTGGCGGCCGGGTTTCCCATGCCTGTAAGATCAGGTCATGAAAGCTGATTCCGCGAACCGCACACGGTCCCGCCGACCGCTTCGCGCCTCGCGCGCGTCGCATCGGGCAGGCCGGGCGCTGGCGTGCGCCTTCTTCGCCCGCCTTCTGTACGCCGCCGATTCGGCGCCGCCCGCGACCCTCGAATACGAGAACCCGGTGTGGGACGGGTACCTCGCCGACCCGCAGGTGCTCAGGACCGGTGGCGAGTACTACGCGTACGGCACCGGCCACGCGCACGGAGGCCGGCAGTTTCCGGTGCTGCGGTCCCGGGATTTCGCGAAGTGGGAGTTCGTGGGCAATGCGCTGGAGACGCTGGCGGACCCGAAGGTGAAGGCGTATTGGGCGCCGGAGGTCGCGGAGAAGGACGGGCGGTTCTATCTCTACTACGCCGGCGAATACAAGATGCGCGTCGCCGTCGCGGACCGTCCGGCGGGCCCCTTCAAGGACTCCGGCAGGATCCTCTTTCCGGACGAGCCGTTCTCGATCGACGGCCATCCGTATCGCGACCCGAAGAGCGGCCGGTGGTATCTGTTCTTCGCAAAGGACTTTCTCGATCAGCGCGTGGGCACCGCGCTCGCCGTCGCGGAGCTGGGCGACGACATGACGTCCGTCACCGGTCCGGTCCGGACCGTGCTGCGGGCGGTGGGCGACTGGCAGATCTACGAGCGGAATCGGAAGATGTACGACCGGGTCTTCGATGCGTGGCACACCGTCGAAGCTCCGTTCGTGGTCCTGCATGACGGCCGGTATTGCTGCTTCTACTCCGGGGGCAACTGGCAGACGCCCGGCTACGGGGTCGGTTTCGCCGTGTCGGACCAGGTCACGGGTCCCTACAAGGACGAGGCCAACCTGCAAGGCGCCACCGTGCTGAAGAGCATTTCGGGCAAGCTGATCGGACCGGGCCACAACAGCGTGGTCCTCGGTCCCGACAACCGGACCCATTTCATCGTCTATCATTCCTGGAATCCGGAGCGCACCAAACGCCAGATGTGCCTGGACCCTCTTGAGTGGACACCGGGCGGGCCGCGCGCCGCGAGTCCCTCCCGCGGGAAGCGCGCGATCCGCCTGCTTCAACCGCCGCAGGAGAGCGAGCCATGACCTCGATTCCGTCTGAGCAACACCCCGCGTCCGATTCCGCTTCGTTCACCCGGCGACGCTTCCTGGGCGGGGCGCTCGCGGTCGGCGCTTCCTCGTTCGGCGCCCTGCGCGTCGTCGCCGCGGACCCGCCGCCCGCTGCGGCCAAACCGCCGGAATACAAGCGGAAGATCAAACTCGGCGTGGTCGGCAACGGGGGCCGCGGCGCGTGGATCGCCAATCTGTTCAAGCAACACGGCGGCTACGAAATGTGGGCGGTGGCCGATTACTTCCAGGAGGTGGCCGACGCCTGCGGCAACGCCCTTGGCGTGGACCCGTCCCGCCGTTTCTCGACGCTCTCCGGCTACAAACGGCTCATCGAGTCCGGCATCGAGGCCGTGGCCCTCGAGACGCCGCCCTGCTTCTTCCCCGAGCACGCGCGCGCCGCCGTCGAGGCCGGCCTGCACGTGTACATGGCCAAGCCGGTGGCCGTTGACGTACCGGGCTGCCTGGAGATCGAAGCCGCCGCAAAGAAGGCGACCGCCGGGAAGCGCTGTTTCCTGGTGGACTACCAGATCCCCACCGATCCTCACAACATCGAGGTGATGAAACGCGTGCAGGCGGGGGAGATCGGACCGGTGGCGACGGTGAACAGTCACTACTTTGCGGGCCTCTTCCCGGACCCGGCTTTCACCGGGAGCCTCGAGAGCCGTCTTCGGGGCCTGATCTGGTGCAACGACGTGGCGGTCGGCGGCGGGTACCACGTCAACGCGTGCATCCACGCGGTCGATGCCGCGCTCTGGGCCACCGGCGGCCGCCCGGTCGCCGCGTCGGGCCTCTCCCGCCGCATGCGGCCGGATCCGCACGGCGACAGCCATGACGTGTTCTCGATCCTGCTTGAATTCGCCGACGGCCGGGCGGTCAGCCACCGCGGCAAACATCTCAACAACCAGTGCGAGTTCGACGTGGTCTGCCAGGTCCAGGGGCAGACGGGGTATGCCCAGACCTGCTATGGCGGCAAGGCGTTCCTGCGGGGGGCGGACAAAAGCTACAACGGGCAGGTCGAGAATCTGTACGAAGCGGGCGCCGTGCGCAACATCGCGAGGTTCTACGATGATGTCACGGCAGGCCGCTTCGAGAATCCCACCGTGCGCCGGTCGGTGGATGGCGCGCTCGCCACCATCCTCGGCCGCGAGGCCGCCCTCCGTCGCACCCGGCTGACGATGGACGAACTGCTGAAGGAGAATCGGCGTCTGGAGGCGGACCTGCGGGGCTTGAAGACCTGACGGTTCGCTCTGCCATCCGCGGCGATGGCCGGTCCTGGGTCAGGAAGCCGCGCCCTTCCGTCGTCGGTTCGATGCGCAGGGTAAGGCGGGGGCCTCCGGACCCGCCGCCTTGCCGACGGCGTCGGCGCGCGCAAGGACCGCGATCCCGAAAGCGATGAAGAAAGGACGCAGTCTCATGGCTGTATAACGGCGCCGGATACTGGTTGTCGTCTCCGCGTCTGCAGCCAGGAGAGGCCTCTCCCATGGCGCTCGCTGGCATCGGACTGGGACAACAGGTGGAGGAGTCAGCTCGCATGAGACGCTCAAGTAGATGCGGGCCCTGAACACCTTCGGGGCCAACGGCGTCCGCCTCACTTCGTCGCCGCTCTCGCGGTCAGACGCTTCGCGAGCCAGTCCTCGAACGCCGCGAGGTCTTTCCACCGGGTCGCCACGTTCATCCGGCACCCCGCGGGATCCTCGCGGGTGAATCCCTCGTCGTCGACACGGAGCGACAGCGATTCCATGACGCACAGGTCCCGCGCCACGGCCAGATAGACCGCGACGCAGTCGAACAACGTGGAGCTGGCCTTCTCCGGATCTGCGCCCGCGTTGCCGTGGGCGCGATTCCACTCGGTCCACACGCGGTAGTTGTCCATCAAGGCCCGCACCATCGGGTCGGTGCATTCGCGCACCCTGGCGAATTTCCCGTCCCGGAGCTGCACGAGGCCGCAGGTGTCCAGCGGGGTGATCGTGATGTCCCACGGGGCGCTCAGCGCGGCGCGGCAGGCGGCGGGATTGGCGCGGACATTCCATTCCGCGGCGGGCTTCGAGCCCTGGCCGTACCCGACTCGCACGCTCCCGTGCATGCCCACGAAACGGGCCTTCTCGGCGATGCGCGGCTCGCGACGCAACGCCTCGGCGATGTTCGGCACCGGCCCGATGCAGATGAGCGTCACGGGTTCCTTGGATGCCCTCACCAGATCGATCATCGCCTGCACGCCGTCGCGATGGACCTTACCGGGATAGCGATCGAGGTCGTAGCCCTCGACCCACTTCGCCTGCCGGAAATCGGCCTTGCACTCGGCATCGAAACCCACGCCCACCGGAATATCCGTGCGGCCGGCGGCTTCGAGGAACTTCGCGATCAACCGCGCGCGGGGCAGGGGGTTGCCGTAGTCGCCGACCACCAGCTTGACGTCCAGCTCGGGGCAGCTCAACGCCAACGCGAGCGCCCAGGTGTCATCGATGTCATCGCCGATGTCCGTGCTGAGGATGACGGGGATCGGCGCGGCCGGTGCGGCTACCGGTGCCGTGTTGAGTGCGGCCATAACGAACCAGCCAAACATCAGATGTCTCATAGAGACTCCTTTCCTTCACAACCAACCGGGATGGCCGACTTCACCTCGAACCCGCGACGGCCGGATCCGCGAGGATCACCTCGTAATACGGCGTCCGGTCGCGCGCGCCGTCAACGACAAAACGGCTGTCGTTCACGGGTACCGTGCGCTCCGTGCGGCGGCCGTCGTGGTCGAGCAGGCGGACTTCCTTCACGCGGCGTCCCGCGAAGGCGATTTCCGCCTTCACCGGTTCCATCAGCACGGGTGCGCGACCCTTGTCGAGCAGTTCACCGCCGCCGGGGCCGAACTTCATGTCCGTGTTGCGCGCGCGGGCCATCGCGGTCACCAGCAGCCGCGGCGACGCGGCCACGGTGTCGGACTTCCCCGGCGCGCTGACATAGATCGCGGCGAAGCGGGACCGCGGGCGGATGGTCACGCCGCCGAGCGGGCATTCCCGCCCCTCCGCGAAGCCCACCACGGCCTTCGTGCCCTCCGTGTTCATCGTGAACCAGCCGCTGGTGCGGCCGGCGCCGTCGCCCCAGCGCAATTGCTTCGTCGACGACACGACGCATCCGTCCTCGATGTAGGGGCGGAGATCGAAGGCCGGCGTCTCGCGATACGCATCGCCGAACGTCACCGCGCACCGGGCGGCCGCCAGCGCCCGTGCCGGGACCGTGCGGCTGTCGAGCTCCTTGTCGTCGTACCCCTGCGCAACCGTGTCCTCGAAGCCGAGCCGGCCCTCGAAGAGGGAGGGCATGTGGACATGCCGCGCCGCCACAACCTCCGACTCGCGCACGTCCCCGCGCCGCACCTGCCGCGCCACGGCGGGCATCAGCCCCAGGATCTGCGGGACCATCACGTCCCACGCACTGCCGCCCAGCGACCGGCTGAAGGCGGCGCGATCTTCGTTCTGGAACAGGAACGACGCATCCCATCCCTGGAGACCCATCCCATAGGCGCCGATGATGGCCGGACCTTCGGCGCCCCACTCGTTCGGGAAGACGTGGATCCACTCCGAGACCATGAATGGGCGGTCGTCCACCTGCTGAAGGCCGCTGCTGAGGGTGCCGGAGCCGGCCCGGGCGAGCATGGACGCCGACGCGAACGGACCGACGCCGCCCTGATTCCCGCCGAAGTAGTTGTGCCGGTCGATCAACCCCACGCGCGCGTCGGCGTGCAGGTTGGCGTAATGGCTGAAGGCGCGGCCGGCCTGCCAGTTCGAGCCGAGGATCTCGCCGTCGTAGCCGGCCTTCCGCACGGCGGCGACGTAGCGGTCGTAGGCCTCGCACTGCAGCTCGTAGAGGAACTGGAGCGTGTCCAGCAGTCGCCGTCTCAGGTGGGCCTGCGTACCCTCCAGTTGAGCCGGATCCCAGTACCACGGATTCCCCAGCGGCAGGACGTTCCGGCGGTCGAGGTGCTCTCCCGCCGGGAATCCCTCCGACGCGAACGCGTCGAGGGCGCGGGCCCCCCACGCCTTCACCAGTCCCGCATGGTCGCCGTACCGCGAGGCCAGCCAGGCCGAGAACCGTTCGCCCGTCCGCCGGCGGAGAGTCTCGCTCTGCTTCAGGGGCGCCATCGACGTGAAGAACAGGATGCTCTGCTCGTTGATGATCTCCACGGCGCAGACCGCCGGGTCTTCGGCGTACGTCATGCCCGTGTGGGGATTGCGGTGACCGAGGAGATTCACGATCTGCCGGATCTGCAAATCCTGAAGCTCGGGTGAATAGAAGAACGCGCTGTGCGGCGCCGTCACGCGGTTCGCCCGAGGATCGACTTTGCCCAGTTCGTCCATGTACGGGACATCCCGCCGGTCGGCGGGGCCGATCCTGACCGTCCCGAAGTGCGCGGAGAGCTTGACGAAAAGGCCGGCTTCCTTGAACCGTGCGACCTGGTAGTCCATGCGGTCGAGGCCGGCCGGATCGTAGTCGGCCGCGCTCTCCCTGGACTGGATGCCGCTCCAGCCCGCGCCATCGGCGAACTTGTGCAGGCGCACCGCATTGAAGCCGTACCGCGGGTAGAAGGCCGCGCGCCGGTCGGCCGTTTCCTTGTCGGGCGCGCACGCCCCGTAGCAGAGATTCAGTCCCCAGAGCCTGATCGGTTTGCCGTTGCAGATGAGCTGCGCGCCGCGGCTCCGGATGCGTCCGTGGCGACCGGCCGGCCCGTCCGTCCACCCGCTCATGTCCAGCGCGCCGTCAGCCGCCCCGTCCGCGCCCTGCCACGGGTACCAGGCATCCAGCCCGTGCTCGTCGGGCACGTCGGCGGGACCGGCGTACCACGCGGTCGCCCCTGGAAGCTCCACCGTGACATTGAGCCGCCGCGGCGCGTCGGCCGTGATCATGTCCCGAGCCAGGATGAGCCGCAGGGCTCCGTCCGCCGCAATGTCGCAGGGCGGATCGAAACGCAGCCTCGTGCGGCCGCCGCCACCGTCCGTCCAGCTCAAGGCCGTCACCTGCTCGCCCACGGGGCGGCGGCCCAGTTGGCCCCGCAGCGTCCTCTGCTTCCCGCCGGATTCGACCAGCAGATCGCGGCCATCGAGCGCTGCGCCCGGCGTGACCTGCACGGCGAACAGCGTCAGGCGGGTCTCGCGTTCAGCCCTGAGCTCGTAGCGGAGGATCAGGGCGTTGGTCGCCGATCGCTGCGCACTGAACTCCAGTCGGAGGGTCTCGCCCCCGATGCCGGCGCTCAACGAGCCGAGCGCGGCTCCGTTCTCCGCCCTCGTGCTTCCCTTCACGTCGGCGTAGGACCAGTTCGGTCCCCACACGGCCGTGCTGAATCGAAGGAAGTCCGTCCCGTCGCGCCGCACGGCCACATCCGCCTTGCCGGGCGCGTAGGCCACGCAGGCCGGCGGCGCGATGTCGGCGCCGCGACATGCGGTGGCGACGGCGCGCCACGCGACGGCCGACAGAAACGCCCGCATTAACGGCCGCCATCGGGCGCCCCCGGGAAGAACGGTCGACGTCATCATCGTCACACTCCTGCGACCTCTGGGTCCGGCATCGGCATTCGCCATGCCTGTGGACTCAAGGCCCGCGGTTCGAGGCTATCTCCTTCACGCGCTCCATCGAAAACGGCGCCGGGCCTTCCGGCACCGTGATCACTCCGTCGAGCACCACGCGGTTTCCATCGCGCGCGCGGATGAGCGGTGCCTCCCCGCCGTTCTGCAGCGTCACCTGGCGCAGCGTCAGGGAACCGAAGCGCGAGAGGTCGAGAACGGGCTGCTTCGGCGCGTCAGGCCGCATCGCGAACACGACGTTCTCCAGGGTCAGATCGAACAGCCGGTTCGTATCGCCCAGGACACTGAACGGCCGGACCATTCCGGTGGCTTTCACATTTCGAAAATGGAGGCGCTTCGCCGGTTGGCCGGTCTGCCAGAGTCCGCGTTCGAAATCGTAGGCATAGACCGTGTCGGCGTTTTCAATGGTCACGTCCTGGATCAGCCACCGGTCGCTCGGCAGGCGCGGGTGGCGGTCCCTGGGCGCGAAGTGCACGAAAGCCGTGAGCATGTTCGTGCGATGACTGATCTGGTGCTGGAACTCGCCCGGACCCCAGAACCGGCATTCCTTGACCCGCATCCGGTCGCAGCCGAGGCGGAACCCGTTGCACGATGAGTTGATCCGGCAGTCCGAGACTTCGAACTCCTCATTGTCGCAACCCGCCAGGCAATCATCGCCGGTGCGGAAGTCGCACTCGCCGATGTTGAAGCGCCGGCAGGCCTGCGTGTGCAGCCCGTCGTGGCCTCCGCGAACGGCCACACGGCGGACCTCCGCGTCGGCGCTGTCACGACAGAGCATGGCGTAGTTGCCTGCGCGGACAATCGTGATGCCCTCGATGACGATGTTGGTGCAGGCCGTGAGGGAGATCGCGTGCGGTCCGCGGAATCCCTCTTCGCCCCGGGGATTGCGGCAGTCGGCGCCGTCGATCGTGCCCGCGCCCTCGATCCGGATGTCCTGGGCGTTCCGCGCGGAGATCAGCGCATCGCCCCACGCGGAGGCCCCGCCGTAGTCCGCGCAGTTGGTGCTGCCCTGCAGGATGGCGCCCTCCTCGAGCACCAGGCGGACGCGATCCGGGAGCCGCAGACCTCCGGCCACGAAGCTGCCCTTCGGGATGACCACCGCGCCGCCTCCCGCCTTGGCACAGGCATCGATGGCCCGCTGTATGGCGGCGGAATCGATGGACGCATCGTCCGCCGTGGCGCCGTATTGCGTCACGGGGAACAGCGCGGGCGACTCCGCCGCGGTCGACGCCGCGTACGAAAGAACCACCGTGCTCAGGGCGGCGATCTCAAAGCACCTGATTGCCCGTGCCCAGAACGACACTCGCGTCCGACGGTCCCGGTGCCCTCGAAGCGCGAAAGCGCCGTCCTCCGGCGGCAAGGCGCCGGAGCTACAGAGATGAGCGCCGATGAGGGGGTGGCTCTCCTGTCCCCCTCCGCAAACGCGAGAGCATTCCGCACGCATTTCGGAGATGATATACGGAACAAGCCCCGGTTTCCATTCCTGCCCGCTTCCTCACGGCCCGATCTCGCCCAGCGTCAGCCAGCCCTTGGCGTCGGCGTCCTGCGTTCGATTGGCGAAACGGACGGGGTTGGCGTTCGGCAGCGGATTCGGCACGCGAAGGCCAACCTTGAATCGCGCGCGTGGGATGTCGCTCCGATCCCAGGCGCCGGTCCACTCCCGCGCCGGATCGCCCGGGAGAAGGCCCGTGAGTTTCCCCGAGCCGCGAACCGTCTTGACCACGGCGCCGCCGGCATCGATCAAGCCGAACTCGACGGGCCAGTCGTAGTAGAACGGCGCCACCCCTCGATTCTCCACCTCCACCTTCGCGTTCAGTCCACCATCCGCGGTCGGGACGAGGGTCGCGGCCCGCACGTGGAACTCGTATCCCATCCGCCGCACCGCCTCCTCGGCCCGACGGATCCGCTCCTCATTCCGCGCCTCTGATTTCTTGAACATCCCGCTGTCCATCAGCCAGGTCACATGCGTCGCCTCGACGCAGGCCCGGAAATCCTGGATTCGAGGATCCCCGGGCTCGGCGTCGAAGCAGCGGCCCCACGCCTCGGGTCGAATCTCGCCGCCGATCGGCTGGATCTTCCACTTCTCCGCGGCCGCCGGCCCCGCGGCCTTGAGAAGCGCCATGAAGAACCAATCGTCGCCCTTCCGGCCGGTGTCGAGCGTGGCCCAGGCAAACGAGTCGTCGTGATAGCCGAACCGCCGGGTGGCGTTCGGAGCCTTGGTCGGATGATCCGTGCCCGCGGGATAGCGCAGCAGCACGGGGGTCGTCTTGAACGCGGCTTCGTACGCATCCATGACCTCCGCTTGGACCTCCCGGTTGGCGAACAGGTCGTCGCGGGGCCAGTCATGCCACTCACCCCACGTGCCCAGGAGACCGGCGGTGATGAAGCCCACGCGCGGATCGCCGTCGTACCTCCGTCCCAGCGCGGCGATGAAGCCCTTCATCGCCCGGCGCAGATTCGCGTCGCCGTAATCGGGCGTCTCGACCTCCCGGCGCGGAAACGGTTGCGTGTTGGTGTTGAGGTAGCGATGCACTTTCAGACCGTCACGGATCAGAAAGGCGGGAATCACGTCGCTGTGACCGGGATACTCGAGAAACACGCGGAAGATCGCCTGGTGTCCCCGGCCGGCCACGGCGTTGAGCGGGTCTTCCAGGGGTCGCCAATCGAATTCGTCGTAGCCCTTCACGAGGGCCGAGAAGGGAAGATAGAAGAACTCCATGCTATGCGGAAACCGGTCGCGCACATCGCCCGCATAGGGCGCCAGACCCTTCAACGGATTGTCCACCGGCGCCGGGGCGTATGCGAGCATCCTTGCCCCCCTCCCGAGCGCGTCGGCTGCCGGGGCGAGACCCAGCTCCGACGGCGTCCGGCGCGTGACGCCGAAGACGAACGTCTGGCCTTCACGGAACGGCATCCGCATTTCGAAGTTCTCGAAGGCAAGGCCGCCGGGAATAGGTTGCATGGATTGCCAATACGTGTGGCGGGCGTTGGCCGCGACGCATAGATCCGGCGACACGCACGCCTCGGGGACTCTCCAGTACTGCGTGACAGGCACCCCCGCATAGTGCCACCGCCGCGTGCCGGGGAATGGAAACACGCCGGCCGGATCCGATTCGTCGCCCGTGATCGCCGCGGTCACATCGCCGCCCGGCGTGCGGGCCAGGTGCGGCAAAGGGCGCACGGTGTGCGGCGTGAAGCCATGGCCGCGAAAGCCGGGATAGAGGGCAAGGCTGCTCAGCACCTCCTCGCGCAGCCACAGCCGGCGCGCGCGAACCAGATTACCCATGGTGGCCGTGAGGATGCAGCTCTCAACCGGTGCGCTGCCGGGTTGCGTGTGAACGGTGAGCCGGAGTTCATCCGGCGCATCGCTGCGCTGCGCCACGAGCAGCCGGATTCGGGCGCCGTTGTCGAACGCCTCCACGTGGATCGGCACCTCCAATTCCTCCACCTCCGGTGCAGGGAACGTGCGCCGGGGTTCCCCGGCCCAGAACCGCTTGCCCTTCGCGTTGTCCATGCGGCTCCATTCCAGTTCGCTGAACCCCCGCCGGCTCTTCACCACCGGCTCGACTGCGACGAAATTCACCAGGAGGTGACCACCTCCCGGCCGCGCGGGTGCGCCCACCCGCAGGAGTCCGCGCGGCCCTCCGTCACCACCGCCGAAACCGGCCGGGTGCGAAGCGAATTGCACGCCGGTCTTCAGCCCCCAATGCGGCTGCGGAGACTCGATCCACTCCGCGGCACGCACGTGTCCGGACATGAGCAGGGCCAGACTGGCGAGGATCAGGCTTCGCATGGCCGTGAGTCGGTTGTGAACCGATCTTCCATCAATTCCGCTTCAGACGCAACCGGCCTTCGGCCGCAGGCAGCAGTTCTCAATATGGCGCCGACCCCGGTGGCTCCGGGCCAGAATGAGAATCGCCGGACCGCAGGCCCATCCGCCCCCCGCCGGGGCGCGGCAACCTGTCCCGCGCAGCGTTCCTCGCGAAGCAGGAAGCCGACAGGCGATAACGGCTGTGCGGCGTGCGCGTCGCGCAGCGGCGCGGCTACCGATACACGCGAAACCGCGTATCCGGCTCGAGAAGGCGCCAGGGCGGTGCGCCGTTCACGGCGTACGACTCGCCGGACTCCTGCACGGTCTCACGGATGAGTTCAGCCGTCCGAAGTCCAATGCCCGCCACCTCGGCCAGTTCCGGAGCACCGGCGGTCATGACCGCTTCCACACCGCCGAAGCGTTCGAGCAGTTGGCTCGCGCGGATCGGGCCGATCCCGGGCAAGCCCTGGAGGATGTACCGCTGACGGGCGGCCTTGGAGTGGGGCCGATAGCCCGGACGCTTCGTCAGCCCCGTCGCGTGGCGGGCCTCCTGCATCGCGGAGTAGATCAACAGCCGGGCGGTCTCCGCCGGAGTCCGGGATCGGAGCACGGGGATGCCGAAGATCAGGCTTGTCGTAATGAGGCCGCCCTGGAGGGCCTCCCACGTGACGTGGATGCTCTTTAGGTCGAGGGCCGTGCCTTCGAGGAGGACGACGGGCCGCCATCGGCAGTTGGCCAGGCGGCGGGCCTGCCGGAACAACCGGCCATCCACGATCGACAGTGCGAAATCCTGAAACGTCTTGCGTTCGAACAGGAACCTCCCGTTCACGAGGTAGTCGCCCAGCGCAAGCCTCCGGATGTTCACCACCACGCCGGCCTCCGCGCGGAGCAGATCCGGTATGCCGGACGGTCTCTCGCGGTCATCCGCGTCGATCGAAATGACCTGCCCCATTCGCCGCTCCTCCTCCACCGCACCATTATGATTAAAGGAAAAGGCCGACCGCATTTCCGACGGAATCGCGCAAAGAAATCACCGGCTGACGACTCTGGCTGGTGCCTGTCCCCAAGGCCCCCTGGCTGGTGCCTGTCCCCAAGCCCCAAGGCCCCCCACATGGAGGACACGGGAGTAGAGCCGAAGGCGCCGAGCCGCCCGCACCAGCGCCCCGGACGGGCGCGGGTCACGCCTCCAGGTCGGCCTGACCGATCGTCAGCGTCTTCTGGGCATCGACGGCCTCGCAGGCCTTGAACACGGCCATCTCGCTGGCGAACGCCTCATCGGCCGGGCAGTTGAGCTTCGCCTCGCCCCTCACGGCCTTGAAGAAGTTCTCCAGGTGCGGCTGGTGGATGAACTTGTTCAGCACGATCGGGATGTCGAACATCTCGGGCAGCGGCGACTCGCGGATGTCGATCTTCTCGGCCTCTGTCGGCTGGGGCAAAGGCGCCGCCGGGGCGCGCAGGTAGTTCTTCGCCCTCCACTCGTCCCACGGCGGCGCCGCGACCTCGCGGTACAACTTGGTCGTATTCGGGTTCTCCGACATCTTCAACGACCCGTCGGTGCCCATGAAGTACTCGAAGTAGCCTCCCCCGCCGCTGCTGGTGGTCTGCACCTGGTAGAGCGCGCGGGTCGTGCCCTCCGGCAGCGCGTACTCGTAGACTACCATCGCGTTGTCGAACCAGTCGCGATTCTTGTAGTAATCGAGCCCGCCCGCCGCCAGCACCCGCTTCGGATAGGCGTCGAGGAACCAGTTGAAGATATCGATCTGGTGGGCGCCAAGGTCGGAAAGCGGACCGCCCCCGAACTTCTTGAACCAGCGCCAGTTTC
This sequence comes from uncultured Verrucomicrobiota bacterium, assembly GCA_964610105.1. Taxonomy (GTDB): domain Bacteria; phylum Verrucomicrobiota; class Kiritimatiellia; order PWTM01; family PWTM01; genus CAZSUU01. The sequence goes on from CAZSUU010000011.1 coordinate 21,954, forward strand.
GAAACTGGTGCATGTTGTCGAAGCCGTACTTCGCCAATTGTCCGGCCGGCATCTCGGCGCCCCTGGGGAAACCGGTATCGGGCTTCACCGCGCGATTCCACTGGGCGTTGGCGGCGGTCACGCGGCCGCAGATCCTGGCCTCCCGGAGCAGGCGTTGGAACGCGAAGATGTAACGGGGATTGCTCCGGCGCTGGTGGCCGATCTGCAGCAGCCTGCCCGTTTCCCTCATCGTCCGGACCATCGAACGCGCTCCTTCCACGGTGTTCGACATCATCTTCTCGCAGTAGACATGGAGCCCGGCCTTGAGGCAGGTGTTCGTCACCGGCGCGTGCCAGACGTCGGGCGTCGCAACGATCACGGCCCGCAGGTCCTTCTCCCCGGCCAGCAGGTCCTCGACATTCTCGTAGGCGTTGACCTTGGAACCGTTTGCCTTCAGGTACCGCCGGCCATACTCGCGGCTGTAGTCCCAGATGTCCGCGATCGCCGCGAACTCGATGCCGGCGATTTTGAGGAGGGCGTCCGTCAGTGTGCGGCCCTGCTCGCCCCAACCCACCAGTGCGAAGCGGATCCGCGATGACGGCGATACGCGCCGGGCGTGCGCCCGCGGCAGTACCAGCCCCGCGCCCGCGGCGGCCGCGGCGCACACGAGAAACGAGCGGCGGGAGAGACCGCCGGAAGGGGAGGGGCCGTTGGGCGGATGAACAGGCGAATTCAAAGGCGGCGGAACAGTCTCTGAAGGCGGCGCCGTTGTACAAAGGAACGGACGGATTGGAGTGGAAGCGCCGAATGGTCCGATCGGGTCGGTTGCGGCTCGTCGCTTCAGGATCGGTTTCATATGCGCCACCCGTGGTGATGGGCCCTGGTCATTTGATCCCGCCCCCCGCGCGTCCCGCACGGCGAAGGGCGCCTTCAATAACATAAACGCATGCCGGTCGCGGGTCCTTCAGACCGTTCTCGTGTTTCCTGCTGCCACCGGGTTCGAGGGTGTCCACGGGCACGAATGCGATTCCGGGACTCTTGAAATCCCGCCAGGTCAGGGCATGGTATGGGCAAAAAGCGGGAGATCCCTGATGAAGATCACAGCGCATTCAGCGAGCGCAGCCCTGATGATGCTCGCCGGCGTCTCCGGCGGCGCGCCGATGGACTTCGACTTCGCGGATCCCAAGGGCGTCAACGCCATCCACATCCTGCTCGATACCCCGCTCGAGCCGATCGCCGGCATGGCGGGCGGCGTGAGCGGGCAGGTGAAGTTCGATCCGGAGGCGCCTGCGAAAACGGCCGGGTATATCGAGGTGACGGTCGCCAACCTGGTGTTCGCCAACCCCATGATGACGCAGGTCTCGCGGGCGACGGACTGGCTGGATGTCGCGCAGTTCCCGAGGATCCGGTTCGACGTGCGCGAGGTGACCGATGTGAAGAAGCTGGACGATACGGGGCGGTACACGGCCCGGGTGAAGGGCGACTTCCAGTGCCGCGGCGTTTCAAAGCCGCTGGAGGTCGACGTGGGCTTTCAGTATCTCCCCGGCCGCCTGGGCGATCGCGTGAAAGGCGCAAGCGGCGATCTGCTGGTGCTGAGGGCCGGATTCTCGGTTCGCCGGACCGACTTCGGGCTCAAGCTGGATCCCGATTTCCTGCACGTCGCCGACGAAGTCCAGATCCGATTCGGCATCGCCGGCCAGGCCGCAAGGAAGCCGTAAGGCGGCGAGGCGCCGGCGCGTCAGGGATGCTGCGCTCTACCCGCCGTCCGCCCGACCCATCGCGCGCGGAGAACGCGGGTATGATTGCCCGCGGTACGGGGGTGGAGGAATCCGCACCGCGCGCCATCCTGCGCGCGAGCGAGGACGGCACACGGGTGAGAGAATGAAGATCAATACACCAGCGACGGCGAAGCGACCCAGACGGTCGCTTCCGCGCGCCGCTCGGCGGGGCGGTCGACGAGGATGATCGTGTCCCAGCGGAGCGGTCCGTCGATGACGCCGTCGCTCTTCGCGCCCCAATGGGTCAGGTGTCCGGTCAGCGGGATCTCAAGGTAGCGCCAATCCCCGCTCTCCACGCGCGATTGCGGGGGCTGGAAGACCTCGCCGTTGGCGTCGGCGAACCGGAGGGTCAACCGGCAGTCCGATCCTTCGCGCCGGGTCCAGAGCCCCATCGCCACGGGGCGTCCCTCGATCGCGCGATCCGCCTCGCGCAGGGGAAAGAGGCGGACGTAGCGCGGGCCCTTCTCAACGGCAAGGTCGATGCGGACCGCCCGCGCAACGGCTGTCGGAAGACCGGGAGGCGCGGGTTCCCACGCCACGGAGACCACCGCGTCGGCGGTGCCGTCGCCAGACTTCTCGACCCTGAATCGCGCGGCCGCATCGTCCGCGGTCAGGACGGCCAGCGGCACCGTGCGTCGGGGCGGCGTCAGGAAGACGGTGGCGCCGTCATTCCGCCGGACCCGCAGGCTCACGGGGCTCGCGAGAAAGCCGCCGTCGAGCGGCGGCAGCGATACCGTCGCCGTCGCCGCGCCCGCCTTCATGCGGAGCCGGGTCAGGGAGAGCACGCGGCCGGCTGAGGAAGCCTCGATGTCGCCGTCGAAGGCGTCGCCAAACGCCTTCTCCGCGATCGCGCACGCCGATCCGTCCGGCTGAACGCTCAGCAGGGCGGCGGAGATGCGCTCGTCCTGCCAGTCGTACGGGGGTCCGGTCGGGCGGCCGAGAAGACGGGCCGTCCAGCGGCGGGCCGTGCCCGCGCCTCCCGAAGACGGCGAATAGCCCCTTGGGAACGCGAGATACAGGGGATGGCCCGTCAGGGTCAGCGCCACCCGTCCATCGAGCGCAGCCAGGGCCGGCTGCGCCTCGCCGAGGTGGTTCGTGACGCCGATCGGCCCCGCCTTTGCGGCCAGCCACGCGGTCACCGGTTTCTCCGACGTGGTCCAGGCGGCCAGCATGCGCGTATCGCCGTTTTCGAAAAGCAGCGCCCAGTCGTCGGGCGACGAGGCCGGCCCCCTCGCTTCCTCCGCCGCTCCCCCCCGGAAAAGAGGCGCGCGCCCTGCATACCGGAAGCCGCCCAACAGGCCCGTGAAGGTCCGGGCGGCCCGGTAGGCGGGCTTGGGATCGTACACGGGGTCCCGGCCCGCGTGATACTCGTGGGCCACGGTGCCGAAGTGGTGCTCGGCCTCCTTCGGATCGCGGCCGTCGTCGTGCCAGTCGTACCAGATGGACAGCGGGATGCCGCACGCGGTGTTCGCCAGCCACTGCCGGGCCAGCATCGCACCCTGCGACGTCTCGTCGAAACGGGCCCAGGCGGCGGAGTACCCCCATTCGCCGGAGAGGATCGGGATGTCCCGGCCCGCGGGGGCGTAGCGTGCGATCAGGTCGCGCAGCTGGCCGTACTCCCGCGCCACGGTCTCGGGTCCGCTCTCGTGGCGGTAAGGGTGAACCGTCACCGCATCCCAGAAGTCCAGGAGGCCGCCCTTGAAGCAGGCCTCGAGGAACGGCAGGTCGATGCGCGAGGTCGCGGGGCCGACATACCATTCGCCCGGCGCCGCTTCCCGGATCGCGTGTCCGGTTACGCGCGCGAGGGCGATGTAGTTGGTGACGTTCGGCTCCGGCTTCCAGAACCCGATGTTGGGCTCGTTCCACATCTCCCAGATGAAACCCCGCCCGCGGAAATGCTTCACGCCCTCCGCCGCCCAGCGCGCGAACGCCTGCCGGCCCTCGTCGCTGGCGGGCGAGGCGCCGCCGTCGTAGTGGCGGTTGCCGTAGTCGAGGATGAAGAGGGCCTTCAGCCCGTGCTTCCCGAGGGCGGCGACCAGACGATCGTAGGCCGAGAAGTCGTACACGCCCTTCTCGCGTTCCGTCGCCCCCCACACGAAGTCCATGCGCACCCACTTCACGCCCGACGCGGCCAGCATCTCCATCTCGCCGGGCCGGGGGTCCGTGAAGTGGATGTTCACGCCGAATCCGCCGGGGATGGCGACGTCCGGCGGAAAAGGCGCGGCGCCGGCCGCCGCGGCGGAAAGCAGGGCGATGGACCACAGGCGCATAGGTCGCACCGACGGTCTCAGCCGGGGGTTCCGGCGAGGCCGAGTTCCGTGACCGGCACGTGGTCGAAGGCCATGATTGCGGCGCCGTAGGCGGTCTCCTGGCCCGGGAAACGCGTCGGATGGATCGTCAGTCGCCGGTTCACCACGGCGGGCAGGATACGCTCGTTGACCAGGTCCTCCAGCATCTTCAGGAGGGCGCGGTTGCGCCAGTGCAGGGCGCCGCCGATCACGATCCGATGGGGATCCATGTACCCGCCCAGCAGCGCGAGATACGGCGCCAGCCAGGCCGCGAGCTGCCTCAGGTTGTCGGAGAGCGGCGCTTCATCGGCCGACAGGCATTCGAGGTCGCTCTCGGTGAGCATGTTCGAGTCGCCGGGCTTCAGGCTTCCGCTGAGCTCCCCCGCGCAGGAATTGGCGCCCCGGTACAGGCGCCCCTGGATCACGAGGGCTGACCCGAACTCCGAGATCGCGTACCCGCCGTCCTTGGGATGGAAGTTCGTGTGGAAGAAGATGAAGTTCCCCGTCGCGGTCTCGTTGGGCTGGTTGAGCTGGGCCTGCGCCTCCAGGCGGACGTCGTTGTCCAGATAGGCGGGCTGAGCGAACGCTTCGCTCATCGCGGCGGCGAGACCGAAATTGCGGATGTCGAAGAAATCGGAGATCACCACCTTCCCGCTGTCCGAATCCACGACCCCCGGCACGGCCACACCCACGCCCAGCAGCGGACCGGCCGGGCGCTGGTCGGCCGCCAGCCAGGAGTCGAAATGCGCCTTCGCCACCGCCGCCAGACGGGTGAGGTCGCGCCCCAGGTGGGCCCGGCTCTCCTTCACGACGCGGCCGGCGGCGTCCGCCACCAGCATGTTCATCCATTCCAGGTTCACGCCGATCCCCAGCGTCCAGCCGATCTCCCCGCGGATGCGCAGCAGGATCTGCTTCTTCCCGACCCGCCGCACCGGCGGCTCGGCCTTGCCCACCACCACCACCAGGTTGCGTTTCAGAAACTCCGACATGATCTTCGAGAGGGTTGATCGATGCAGAGTCGTCATATCGGACAATTGTTGCCGCGAAAGTTGCCCATATCGCCGCAATAGCTGGAAGATGATGCGCCGGTTATGCTCGCCGGTCATCTCAAGCGTAGCCTTGCCATGTCCGAACGTCATTGGATGCTCCTTCCTACAAAAACCCCTGACAAAACGATTATGCAAAATCACACCGCGTTTACAAGGATGAAAGTGACCGGTGTGGATAAACATATACCGCGATGCGGATGGAAACCGGAAACCCGAATGTCGAAATCCGTGTCGCCTCGCAAAAGCGTGCATAACGATCGGGAAAGCGGTAATAACGCGGCCGCGCAAAGGGCCATGCCCGTGGAGAGAACCGGCACATTCGAGATCCTGGCGGGCGATCCGCTCTCGTCCGCCCGCCGGGCGCGCCTGCACACGGCGCACGGACCGGTGGACACACCGGCGTTCATGCCGGTCGGGACGCAGGGGACGGTGAAGGCGATGAGTCCGGCGGAGCTGCTCGACGACGGATGGCAGATGCTGCTGGCGAACACCTATCACCTCCACGGCCGTCCAGGCGAGAGTCTGGTGGAGGAGATGGGGGGCCTGCATCGGTTCATGGGCTGGCCGCGCGCGATCCTGACCGATAGCGGGGGCTTCCAGGTCTTCAGCCTGTCGAAACTCCGCCGGATCACCGAGACGGGGGTCGAGTTCCAGTCTCCCTATGACGGTTCGTGGCAGTTCCTCAGCCCGGCGCGGGCGATGGAGATCCAGCGGCGGCTCGGCAGCGACATCGCGATGGTCCTCGACGAATGTCTCCCGTACCCCTGCGACCGCGAATACGCTTGCGCCGCGGTCGCGAGGACCCTACAGTGGGCGACTTTATGTGCGGACCAGCCCCGCGCCGAGGCGCGGCTGGTCTTCGGAATCGTGCAGGGCGGGATCCATGCCGACCTGCGCGAGCGGTGTGCAACGGCGCTGACGGCGGTCGGGTTCGACGGATACGCCATCGGCGGCGTCAGTGTCGGCGAGCCGGACGCGTTGATCCTCCCCGGCGTGGAGGCGAGCGTGCGGCATCTGCCGGCCGGGCGGCCGCGCTACCTGATGGGCGTCGGCCGGCTGTCGCAGATGGCCGAGGCGGTGGCGCGCGGGATCGACCTGTTCGACTGCGTCATGCCGACGCGCTATGCGCGGAACGGGTCGGCGTTCACGCGCCGCGGGCGCTATCCGGTCAAGGCCGGCGCGTACGCGCGCGACCCGAGGCCGGTCGAGGAAGGCTGCGCGTGCTACACGTGCCGCACCTTCAGCCGGGCGTACGTGCGGCACCTGCTGAACGTGAACGAGATCCTCGGCGTGCGGCTGCTCACGGTGCACAACCTGCACTGTTACGCGTCGTTCATGCGCGAGATGCGCGCGGCGCTGGAGGCGGGCACCTTCGCCGCCTTCCGGGCGCGCGTGGCCGCGGAGTACGTGGATAGGACACCGGAACACGAGGCGCGGGATCGGGAAGGAGATGGGTCGTGAGTCTTGACGGGATCGTGTTGGCCCTGGGGGCCCCGGGCGGCGGAGCCGAGGGCGGACAGCAGTCGCCGATGTTCATGGTCGGCTGGCTGGTGCTCATGCTGTTCATGTTCTACTTCCTCATGATCCGGCCCCAGCAGCGCAAGGATAAGGAACGCCGGCAGATGATCGAGAACGTGAAGAGCGGCGACAAGGTCGTGTTCGCCGGCGGGCTGCTCGGGGTGGTGACCAACGTCAAGGACAAGACCTTCACCGTCAAGATCGCCGACAACGTCAAGATCGAGGTGGCTCGTTCGGCCATCTCGCAAGTGCTGGCCAAGGACGATGTTCCGGAGACCGAGCCCGCGCGGTGACGGGCCGCCGGAGGCGATGATCTGAAGCAGGAGCAGGGGACAAGACATGCAGAAGAACGCGATGTGGAAGTGGATACTGCTGATCGTGCTGTGCGGGCTTTCCATCTGGGTGACGCACCCGCCCATGGACAGGGTCGACGAAGAGGGGAAGGTGATCCGCCAGGGCAAGATCCGCCTGGGGCTCGATCTCAAGGGCGGGTCGAGCTTCGTCGTGGAGGTGGACCGCCAGGAGCTGCAGCGCAAGATCGAGGAGCGCGATCCGTCGCATTCGCCCGCCCAGGTCGAGGCCATCCTCAACCGGGAGGTCGTCAACGCGCGCGACGTCGGCATCGAGGCCATCCGCAACCGCATCGACAACCTGGGCATCGCCGAGCCGGCCATCTATCCCCAGCTCGACAACCGCATCGTGATCCAGATGCCGGGCGTCGACGAGAAGAAGCGCGAGGAGGCCCGCAAGTCCATTCAGAGCGTGGCGTTCCTGGAGTTCCGTCTCGTCCACAAGAACAGCGCCCGCTGGGTCGAGCGGCTGTTCTCGGACGGGAAGTTCCCGAAGGGCTTCAAGCCGGCCATGTCGGGCGAGAGCTACGTCTTCGTCCGGGATGCGAGCGACCTCGCCGAGGAGGACATGGACGCCGCCTACTGGCAGGCCCTCCGCCGGTTTGCCCCGCACGAGGGCGCCGAGTTCATGCTCGAGAAGCGCCAGGCGGCCGACCAGTCGTTCGTCTATCACCCGTACTACGTCGAGACCGTCCAGCAGCTCACCGGCAAGAGCATCAAGACGGCGATGAGCGACACCGATAATTTCGGCCGCCCCAAGGTGTCGCTGGAGTTCGACAGGGCCGGCCGGAAGAAGTTCGCGCAGTTGACGCGCGATTATGCCCCCCACGGCGACAAGAACCGGGAGAGCAACGACGGGCGCCAGCTCGCCATCATCCTCGACGGCACCCTGCGCTCGGCGCCCGAGCTCCGCGAGGAGATCAACACCGGCCGCGCGGAGATCACCGGTTCGTTCTCGCTGGGCGAGGTGCGGCAGCTGGTCAACGTCCTCCGCACCGGCGCGCTGCAGGCGCCGATGCGGATCGTGGAGGAGCGGACCGTGTCTGCGACGCTCGGCAGGGACTCGATCAAGTCCGGCGTCAATGCCACCCTCATCGGCAGCGTCCTGGTGATGTTCTTCATGGGGCTCTACTATCTCGTGCCGGGCCTGCTGGCCAACACGGCGCTGATCCTCGACCTCGTGCTCCTGCCGCTGGCCGCCCTCTTCGTGGCGAACTTCTTCGGCGTGTTCTCCGGCTTCCAGGGAGGCACGATCGGACTGCCGGCGCTGACCCTGCCCGGCATCGCGGGCATCGCGCTGACCCTCGGCATGGCGGTCGACGCGAACGTGCTGATCAACGAGCGCATCCGCGAGGAATTGAAGGCCGGCAAACATCTCGGTCCGGCGGTGGAGGCCGGCTACGACCGCGCCTTCCTGACGATCTTCGACTCGAACCTCACCACGCTGCTCGCGGCGGTGATCATGTTCTGGCAGGGCACGGGGCCGGTGCGGGGGTACGCGATCACCCTGAGCGCCGGCATCCTCGCCAGCATGTACACCGCCGTCGTCGTGACGCGCATGATCTTCGACTGGATGCTGCGCAATCCGAACCTGAAGACCGTGAGGATGCTGAGCGTCATCGGCGAGACCCGGTTCGACTTCCTCAAGCAGCGGTACTGGGCGATCGCCCTGTCGGTGATAGTGATCGTGGGCTCTTGGACCGTGTTTGTCATGAAGGGCCAGAAGAACTTCGGCGTCGACTTCGTCGGCGGCGCCCAGCTGACGTGCGAGTTCAAGCAGAAGCCGGACATCGGCGCGGTCCGCCGGGCGCTGGAAGCGGCGGGCATCCGCGACGTCAACCCGCAGTACCAGAAGTTCGGCGACAAGGAAGTGCTCGTCGTCGGCGTGCCGTTCGAATTCGGCGGCAAGGCGAAAGAGGTCATGGAAGAGGGCTTCGCCGGGGCCGGATGCCAGGTGATCGCGCGCGAGGATGTCGGCCCGCAGGTTGGGGAGGAACTGAAGCGCAAGGGCGTGACCGCGCTGCTCTGGTCGCTGGTCGGGATGATCGTCTACATCTCCGTGCGGTTCGAGTTCAGTTTCGCCGTGGGCGCCGTGATCGCCCTGGCGCACGACGCGCTGGTGGCCGTCGGCGTGTTCTGCCTGCTCGGCCGGCAGCTCAGCACCCCGATGATCGCGGTGGTGCTGACGATCATCGGCTACTCGGTCAACGACACCATCGTGATCTTCGATCGCATCCGCGAGCAGATGAAGCTGCACCGCGACATGAAGTTCAAGGACCTGTGCAACGCCGCGTTGAATCAGACCCTCGGCCGCACGATCCTCACCACGGGGGTGACCCTGCTCAGCGTCATCTCGCTGATGGTGTTCGGCGGCGGGGCGATCAACGACTTCGCCGTGCTGCTCTTCATCGGGTTCGTTGCCGGCACGTACTCGTCGGTGTTCATCGCCACGCCGGTGGCCCTGCTCTGGCATCCCGACCGCCCGAAGAAGGAGGTCGAGAAGAAGACCGCCCGCAACGGCGTCAGGCAGCCGGTGAAGGGACAGCCGGCGAAGGCCTGAGCAAACCGGGCGCGGGGGCGCCCGCGGGGCCATGAAGCACTGGGTCACGACGCCCGCCGATGAGGCCGCCTCGGAGCGCCTCGCGGGCGAGCTTGGCTGCCCTTCCCCCTTTGCGCGCATCCTGGTCGCACGCGGGCTGGGTCAGGCGTCGGAGGCCCGGCGGTTCCTCCATCCGGCCCTTCGCGACCTCGGCGATCCCTTCGAGCTGCCGGGCATGCGCGCGGCGGCCGAAGCCGTGTGGTCGGCGCTGGCGAACGGTCGTCCGACGGTCGTTTACGGCGACTATGACGTCGACGGCCTGACGGCCACCGCTCTGCTCGTCGGTGTGCTGCGGAAGCTCGGGGCGCAGGTGGAGGCGTTCCTTCCACACCGTACCGACGACGGCTATGGACTGGTCCCCGAAACGCTCGACAAGTGCGTCGAGCGACACCACCCCCGCTTCCTGGTCACCGTCGACTGCGGGACCAACGCCGCGGCGGCGGTCGAGCGCGCTCGGGCCCACGGCGTGGACGTCGTCATCACCGATCATCACCAGCCCTCGGGTCCGCCCGCCCCCGCCGTCGCCGTGGTGAATCCCCGCCTCGGGGACCCGGCGTCGCCCTGGTTCGACCTCTCGGGCGTCGGCGTGGCGTTCAAACTCGCCCACGCCGTGGTGAAGATCGGCCTTGAGCACGGTTCCGCGGCGGCCCGGGGCCTCGCTTCGCGGCTGAAGGACCACCTGGACCTGGTGGTGCTCGGAACCGTGGCCGACTGCGTGCCGCTGCGGGGGGAGAACCGCATCTACGTTCGCCATGGCCTGCCCCTGCTGGACCGGCCGGCGGGGGTGGGCCTCCGGGCCCTGCGGGAGGTGGCGGCGGTGCGCGGCGCGACCGACACCTATCACGTTGGCTTCCTCCTGGGTCCGCGCCTGAACGCCTCCGGCCGCCTGGGCACGGCCGAGAAGGCGCTGGAACTGCTGATGACCGACGATCCCGGCCGCGGCCGCCGCCTGGCGGAGGAACTCGACGCGGCCAACCGGGAGCGCCAGGCGATCGAGAAACGGATCTTCGAAGAGGCGCGGGCGCTGATCGAAGCGCGGCACGCGCCCGAGCTCGAACCGGGCATCGTGATCGCCCACGAGGGCTGGCATCCCGGCGTGATCGGCATCGTCGCCTCGCGCCTCTGCGGCTTCTACAGCCGGCCGTCGATCGTGATCGCCCTGGACGGCGACTGCGGGCGCGGGTCCTGCCGGAGCGTCGAGGCGGTCGATCTCGTGGCGTGCCTGCGCGACTGCGCGGCGGTGCTGCCCCGCTACGGCGGTCACAGCATGGCCGCCGGACTGGATGTCGCGCGGGATCGGATTGACGAGCTGCGCAGGTTGTTCTTCGAGGCGATCGGGCGGCGGGTGACGCTGGCGGCGCTCCATCCGGTGCTGCATGTCGATGCCTGGATCGGATTGAAGGACGCCGACGATCGGCTCTTGAAGGCGATGGCGGCCCTGCGGCCCTGCGGCCAGGGCAATCCGGAACCGGTGTGGGCCGTTGCGGGCGTGCGCCTGCTGTACCCCCGGAAGGTGGGGGACAGGCACCTCAAGATGACCGTGGAACAGGGCGGGGTGCGACGCGACGCTATCGCGTTCGGCTTCGGCGACCGGCCGATCCCGGAGGGCGCCGCGGACGTGGCCTTCGAGCTGAAGGAAAACACCTGGAACGGCGCCACCAGCCTGCAGCTCCACGTGCGCGACATCCGCTCGTCCCCATCCAACTCGAACTCTAAGGCGGCGAGCCGCAACCCAACGGTCCTGGACGCTCAATGCTCTCACTCCAATCCGTGCGTTCCTCCGTGCAACCGCGCCGCCTTCTGAGATTGTTCCGCCGCCCTTCGCAACGGAGAACCGTCACGCAAAACATCATACGCATCTGCGTATCATGTCTGGGCGGAACAATCTGACTCCAACCTGCAACTCCTCTGACTCTCACTCCCCATCACACTCTCCATCCTCATCGAAGCCGGAGTTGCCGGGTTTCAAACCTCTTCGTATCGGACGCCGAGAAGATGTATATTCGTTTCATGAGCCATATTCCGAAAGGAATCGCGTTCTCACTGCTGCTTCTCGCGGCGGGCTGCGCGACGCCGGAGGCGCGCATCAGCCGGAACCCGGAGGTGTTCGCCGCCTTCCCGGCGGACGCCCAGGCATTGATCCGGAAGGGACAGGTCGCCATCGGCTTCACCAGGCCCATGGTCGAGATGGCGATCGGACGGCCTTCGGTCGTGTCGATGCGACAGACCGCGGAAGGCGACGCGGAGATCTGGCAGTACATCGACTACGATCGCTATCCCTCCTATCGGCATGTGCCGATCCGTCACTACTACCGCGACAGCCGGGGACGGGTGTACACCGTCCACGATTTCCTGTGGGTCGATGACGACGTCTGGTACGAACGCCAGCGGCTGCGCCTCGAGTTCCGGGACGGAAAGCTCGCGGCCATTGAGGGGACGCCTTGAGGTTGGGCGTCCGAAGCTCGAAATTGGGCGTCTCGTCGTTTCGTCGGTGGGGCTTGTTCCGCCTCCGCCTCACTCCAGCCGGCGCTTGATCTCGGCGGCCGTGGCGGGGCCGATCCCCGGGACGGCCGCGATCTCCTCCACGCCGGCCCGGCGCACCCGTGCGATGGATCCGAAGCGCTGGAGCAGTTGCCGCTTCCGCTTCTCCCCGATGCCTTCGATGTCGTCCAGCGCCGATTCCTGGATGCGGCGCGCGCGCAGCGTGCGGTGGTAGGTGAGGGCGAAACGGTGCGCCTCGTCGCGGATGCGGCGCAGGATCGTCAGGGCCGGCGAGTCGAGGGGAAGCGACAGCACCGACTCCGCGCCGTCGGGCCCCCGGTGGATTTCCTCGAACCGCTTGGCCAGTCCGGCCGAGGGCAGATGGCCGAGGCCCAGGGCGCGGAGTTCGGCCCGCGCCGCGCGCAGCTGGGTCACGCCGCCGTCGATCAGCACCAGGTCCGGCGGCTGCCACGCGGGATCGGAGGCGCGGGCAAAGCGGCGCCGGATCACCTCGGCCATCATCGCGGGGTCATCGCTCGCCGCGACCGTGCGGATGCGGAAGAGCCGGTACCGGTTGCGCCGCGGACGGCCGTCCACGGCGCAGACGAGGCTGCCGACGGCGAGCGTGCCGCCGATGTTGGAGATGTCGTAGCACTCGATCGCCCGCGGCGGGGCGGCGAGGCCGAGCGCGCGGCCGAGCTCCTCCAGTCCGCGCTGCGCCTCGCCGGCGGCGATCTGCGGCGTCTTCATCGACCGCAGCGTGCGGCGGACGGCCTCGTGGAGCAGCCCCAGGGTGTCGCGCAGGGCGGCGGCGCGCTCGAAGTTCATCTCGGAGGACGCGGTCTCCATCGCGCTCCGGATCTCCTTCAGGTACTCGGGCCGCTCGCCGCGCAGGAAGGCGCACGCCTCGCCGACGCGATGGCGGTAATCCTCGGGGGCGATCCCGCCGAGGCACGGCGCCGAGCAGAACCGCAGGACATCGGCCAGGCAGTGCGTGTGATCCTCCGGCCCCGGGATGCGCGGCCGGCATCGGCGCAGGCCGAACCGACGCTCGACGAAATCGAGCGCCGCCCGCGCGGCGGCGGAGCTGGCGTAGGGACCGAAGTAGAGCGCGCCGTCCTCGCGGCGGATCCGGCAGGTCGTGAACCGCGGGAAGGGGTCGTCCGGATTCACGCGGAGCAGCAGGAAGCGCTTGTCGTCCTTGAAGTCGATGTTGTACCGCGGCCGGTACTCCTTGATGAACTGCCCCTCGATCAGCACCGCCTCGGCCTCGGTCTTGAGCACGATGAGGTCGAGGTCGTCGATCGAATGCACGAGGCTCCGCAGTTTCGGCGCCCCGCTCCGCAGGGTGCTGAGGCGGAAGTAGGATCGCACGCGGCTGCGCAGCGAGGCGGCCTTGCCGACGTAGATCACCCGCCCCGTGCGGTCGCGCATGATGTACACGCCGGGCCGGTCGGGCAGGGCCGCCAGCTTGGCGCGGACCTTGGGGCTGATGTTCATGGCCCCGGCTCCGCCGCCGCCCTCCGGCGGGCGGCCTGCGCCGCGATGGCGATCGACAACGCCCCCGCCGATCCCAGCAGCACGACCGCCGCGGCGACCGGAGCCCCGGCCTGCCGGAGGCCGATGGCGAGGGCGCCGAAGAGCAGCATCGATCCGAACAGGCGCCGGAACCCTCCGGCCGATACGTTGAGGGCCGCCCGCACGCCGAGCCGGATGCCCCCGAGCGCGCCCGCCAGCAGGAGGGCCGCCGCCGCGAAATCCGCGCGGCCGTGCAGGCCGTACCCCACGGCCCCGCTGGCGCCCGCGAGCGTGATGCAGACCAGGCTCGTGGCCACGGCGCGCACGGGGGCGATGCGGAGGCCGTTGATCATGAACGGCAGCAGCACCACCCCGCCCCCCACGCCGACCAGACCGGAGAACACCCCGGTGGCCAGACCCACGCCCGCCAGCGGCCAGACGGAGAGCCTTCGTCCTTCATGCACGAGGAGAAGGCGCGGCGGGAGACGCCAGATCCGCCGCTCGGGGCGCGGCCCGGCGGCCGACGGCGCCGTGCGCGCCACCCCCGCCGGCCGCAACGCCTCGCGGAGCACCCATAGGCCCATCGCGCTGAGGAACAGGGCGAGGATCGTCTGGAACACGGGCTCGGCCGTTCCGCGGGATTCGAGCAGGATCAGGACCCGCCGACCGATGTCGACGCCGGCCAGCATCGGGACGCCCATCGCGAGCCCGAGGACAAGGTCGGTCTGTCCCGCGCGCCTGTGCTGGAGCGCGGCCAGCAGCGAACTGCCGGCAATGAACACCATGCCCGTGCCCACCGCGTCCGCGGCGGGCATGCCGAGAAGATAGAGCGCCGGCGTCACCACCCAGCCGCCGCCGACTCCGAAGAACGCGCCGAGCTGGCCGCTGATGATTCCGATCAGCAGCAGGAGGATCACCACGGCTGCGGCCGGCAGCCCGAACGCGTCGAATTGCATGCGGCCATCCTAGCAGCCCGATCGCCAACTCTGAACACCGAACACCGAACACTGAACACTGAACACTGAACACTGAACACCGAACACTGAACACCGAACCCTGAACACCGAACCCCTCCTCGGACTCGGGATTTCAAACTGCGAGCTTCAAATCCGGGCGCGCGCGCGTGTACGCTGTGCGGAGCCGCTGGACATCGGGGCCCGCCGGCGAGACGGTTCCGAACACCGGACGGGTGTGACCTCCCGCGGTCCGGGCATTGGAAGCGCATGTCGGTCCGCGCATTCACGACGGGGTTCGAGAACCTGCTCAGCCGCCACGGCGGCTGGCTGCGGGGCGCCCGGGTCGCGCTGGTCGCGCACGGCGCGAGCGTCAACCGCGGCGGGCGGCACTCGGCGGAGCTGCTGCGCGCGGCGGTCGGACGCCGTCTGACCTGCCTTCTCGCCCCCGAACACGGCTTTGCCGGGTCCGCCCCGGCGGGCGAACACGTGGGCCATGCGGTTCATCCGGGATGGGGCATTCCGGTCTTCTCGCTCTACGGCGCCACGCGGCGACCGACCCCCGGGATGCTCGCGCGGGCCGACGTGGTGGTCTTCGACCTCCAGGACATCGGCGTGCGCTGCTACACCTATGTCTCGACGCTGCGGCGGGTGATGGAAGCCTGCGCGGAGGCCGGGCGCCCGCTGATCGTGGCCGACCGTCCCGTCCCGCACGCCGCCGCGGCGGACGGGCCGATGCTGAACCCGCGTTTCGCGAGTTTCGTGGGCGACATCCCGGCGCCGTGGGTGTACGGGCTGACGCCCGGCGAAACAGCGCGGTGGCTGGCCCACGAGCTGGGCCTCGGGCTCGACCTGCGCGTCGCGGCGGCGGGCGGATGGCGTCGGGACGGCCGCATGCCGCGCGGATGGCCTGCGGTCCCTCCCTCGCCGTCCCTCCGCACCCTCGCCTCCGCGCGCGGGTATCCGGCGACCGTGTGCACCGAGGCCCTGCCCGCGCTGGACTGCGACCGGGGCGGCGCGCTCTCCTTCCGGGTGCTCGGCGCGCCCGGGATGGACGCCGGCGCCGTTGCGGCGAGGGCGCGACAGACGACGGACGAAGGGGTTCGGCTCCGGCCGTGCAGCTACGCCCGGGCCGGCGTGCGGATGCAGGGGGTGCGCCTGGAGGTGTGCGACCCGTTGCGGTTTCGCCCGGCGGCGCTGGGCGTGGCGCTGCTGGCCGCGGTTCGGGATGTCCACGGGGATGAATTCCTCTGGCGCGCACCGGGCGCGCGGCCGGCCTTCTTCGACCGGCTGGCAGGGACCTCCACCCTGCGCCGGGCCCTTCAGCGCGGGGTCGGCGCGGCCCGCATCGTGGGCCGCTGGGAACAGGGGTTACGGGCCTTCGAGCGGCGGTGCGCGCCGTTCCGCCTCTACGATTGAGGCGTCGCCGGGGCGGGCGCGGCCTTGCGCCCGACGGACCACTCGCGCATGACGCAGTATCCCACGGCCAAGAGGGTGGGACCGATGAAGACCCCGATGAAGCCGAACGCGAAAATGCCGCCGATCGCCCCGAGCAGCACGAGGACGAACGGCAGCTTCGCGCCGCGGCTCGTCAGCCAGGGTTTGAGAAAATTGTCCACCGTGCTCACCAGCAGGCCGCCCCACAGGAGGATGAAGATGCCGCGGCCGGTGTGACCGGTCGAGAACAGCCACAGCGCGGACGGCAGCCACACGACCACCGCGCCCACCGGCACCAGCGAAACGAAGAAGGTCAGCAGGCCCAGCAACAGGGCCGAGGGCATGCCGACGATGAGAAAGCCGATGCCGGCCACGACGCCCTGCACGAGCGCGGTGCCGAGAACCCCGTGGACCGTCCCCCGGATCGTGCTTCCGGTGATCTCCAGCAGCCGCTGGGTGCGTTCGCCGGCCACGCGGTCGCAGACGTCGGAGAATTCCTTCCCGACCACTTCGCCGTGGACGAAGAAGAGGAACGCGATCAGGAGGCTCAGCACGAGCTGCAGCAGCCCCTTCGTGAGCGCCAGTCCCTGCTGCAGGATCCAGCTCGAATTGCGCACCGCGAGGTCCCGCAGGGCGATGAAGATCTTGTCCGCGTTGGCCGTCCAGTCCGACCAGCGCTCCGACACCAGCTTCCCCAGCAGCGGGAGGCGGACCAGCCACTCGGGCGGCGGATGCGCGGGATCGCTCGCCATGGCCTGGGTCCACTTCACGCCCTCCGATACGCCCTCGGCGAGGTTGGCGGTGACGACGGCCAGCGGAAACACGAGCGTGAGGGTGAACAGCAGGATCATCACGATGGCCGCGGTCACGCGGCGGCCCCCCAGCCGGTCGCGGATGCGCCGGTACACCGGCCACGAGGCGTAGCAGAGGATGGCCGCCCACAGGATCGGGGCGATGAAGGGGCGCAGGATCATCAGGCAGGCGACGACCAGCAGCACGACGGCGGCGATCTTGACCAGCAGCTCAATCGGGACCGGCTGACGCGCACCGGGCCTGGAGGACGAAGACGCCGTGGCGGAAGACGGGTCGGTTCTCTCGCTCATGCCGCCCATGATCGTCCAGCCGGGGCCTGTTGCCAAGTCCTTCCGCGCTTCCGTTACAATTCGGCCATTGTGCTATCCGTTATTCCTATGTAGTATCAGCGTACGCGAGTCCGGTTCAATGCCTCGATGGCGGGGAACCTATGTACGAGGGCGACAAGACCATACGCATCTATCTCCGCGAGATCGGGGAAGTGAAGCTGCTGAGCCCGCGGGAGGAGATCGATCTGGCGGCGCGGATCAAGCGCGGCGACGAAAGCGCGCGCCAGTTGATGATCCGCGCCAACCTGCGCCTCGTCGTCAAGATCGCCCAGGACTATGCGCGCTACGGCCTGCCCCTCCTCGACCTGATCTCCGAGGGCAATATCGGCCTGATGAAGGCGGTGGGGCGGTTCGATCCGAAGAAGGGCGGGAAGCTCAGCACCTATGCGGCGTGGTGGATCAAGCAGGCGATCAAGCGCGCCCTCGCCAACCAGAGCAAGACGATCCGCCTGCCCGCCCACCTCGTCGACAAGATCGCCCGCATGCGCAGGACCGAGCGCAAGCTGACCGAGGATCTCGGCCGGGAGCCGACCGAGGAGGAGCTGGCGGTCGAGATGAACGTCGAGCGGTCCACCATCAGCCACTGGACCACCGTGGCCATCAAGCCGGCCTCGCTCGACGCCCCGATCAGCGACGATGAGAGCGGGACGTTCAGCGAGATCGTAGGCGACGACCGGGCGCGGTCACCGTTCGAGGAGATCAACGACCGCCAGTTGATGGAGGAAGTGAAATCGCTGATGGACCGCCTCGACTACCGCGAGCGGGAGATTCTCAAGTACCGGTATGGTCTGCAGGGGGCGGCGACGGAAACGCTGGAGGATGTCGGCGTGCGGTTCAACGTCACGCGCGAACGGGTCCGCCAGATCCAGAACCAGGCGCTGGCACGGCTCCGGCAGATGCTGGAGGAGACGGGTCCCCGGCCGGAGATCGCGAATCGGGGGCTGTTCGAAGAGGACATTGCGGCCTTGCGCGACACCGAGGACGCGCGCGGCACGGCGACGGCCGGCTCTTCTCCGGCGTCCGCTTCCGCGCGCGTGGCGGGGAAGCCCCGGGGCCGGAAGGCCGCAGTGGCGGCCGGCAAGCCGGGACGTCCGCGGTCCCCCGCCGCCAGACGGAAGAAGCCGGCCTCGCGACCGCCGGGGAGACGACCGAAGAAGAAAAAGGGCGGCAGGACGTGAGCATCGGCCGGATCACGCAGGCCATCCGCGATGTGCCCGACTTCCCCCGCGCGGGGATCGTCTTCAAGGATCTGACGCCCGTGTTTCGCGATCCGGCGCTGTTCCGCGCCGCCGTGGCCCTGTTCTCCGACCGGCACGCGGGACACCGCATCGCCTACGTGGCGGCGATCGAGGCAAGGGGATTCCTGCTGGGGGGCGCCATCGCGGATCGCCTCGGCGCCGGCCTGGTGCCGATCCGGAAGAAGGGCAAGCTGCCTTGGCGCACGCTGGAGGCTTCTTACGAGCTCGAATACGGATCGGCCACCATCGCGGTGCACGAGGACGCCATCCCGCGCGGGGCGCGCGTGCTGCTCGTCGACGACCTGCTGGCCACCGGCGGGACCGCGGCCGCGGCGGCCGGGCTGATCGGACAACTGGGAGGCGACCTGGTCGAGATCGATTTCCTGGTCGAACTCGCCTTCCTCAACGGCCGGGCGAACCTCGCCGGCCACCCCGTGTTCGCCCCCGTGGTGTTTTCCGCCTGAACGGGGAGCGCCGATTCCCAGGGTGTCGCGCCGGACTCGCGGGATCATCTCCCCATGGGGAAGGCGGAGGCGCCTTGCTTCGCCGAAGGCTGCGCACGGCAGACGGCGAGGCCTTGACGGCGGGAGGATCGGGCGCATAATGCGATCGTATATGTCGCTGGGGGAGCCCCGGGTGCGGGGCTGAGATCCGCCGTCGGGCGGAAACCCCTCGAACCTGTTTGGGTCATTCCAGCGAAGGGAAAGCGGCACGCGGGCGACCGCCGCCACGTCCGGAACGGAATGGCGGCGTTGGTTTTCGCCGGCATCCTCCCCGCTGACCGACCCCGAGGAACGCATATCATGAATCATTCGACGCAGATACGGGCCGCCCGCGCGGGGGGGACCACCGCGGCCATGCGCGCGGTGGCAGCGGACGAGGGATGTCCGGCGGAGTGGGTGCGCGACGGCGTGGCCCGGGGTCGGATCGTGATCCCGGCGAACGTGCACCGCCGGAACGTGCGCGCGATCGGCATCGGGCGCGACCTGCGAACGAAGGTAAACGCCAACATCGGCAACTCCGCACTGGCCGGAACGCCCGGCGACGAGCTGGAGAAGCTCGACTGCGCGGTGCGGCACGGAACCGACACGGTGATGGACCTCAGCACCGGCCCGTGCGCCGACGAGATACGGAAGGCCATCCTGGAGCGCTGCCCGGTGCCCGTGGGGACGGTGCCGATCTACCAGGCCGCGGCGCAGGTCGCCGAGCCCTCCGCCCTCACGCTCGACCTGCTTCTGCAGGTCATCGTGACCCAGGCGGAACAGGGAGTGGACTACATGACCCTGCACGCCGGTCTCCGCCGGGAACACCTCGGCGCCGTGCGCCGCCGGCTGGCCGGCATTGTCAGCCGGGGCGGCGCGCTGCTCGCCGCGTGGATGGCGCACCACGGCCGCGAGAATCCGCTCTTCGAACATTTCGGCGAGGTCCTGGCGATCTGCCGCGAGCACGATGTGACGATATCGCTGGGCGACGGTCTGCGGCCGGGGTGCCTGGCCGACGGATCGGACGAGGCGCAGATGGCGGAGCTGCACACGCTGGGGGACCTGGTCCGGCGCTGCCGCGAGGCGGGCGTGCAGGCGATGGTCGAGGGGCCGGGCCATCTGCCGCTGGACCAGATCGAACGGAACATGCGCGCCGAGGAGGAGGAATGCGACGGGGCGCCGTTCTACGTGCTCGGCCCCGTGGTCACGGACTGTGCGCCCGGATACGATCATATCACCTCCGCCATCGGCGGCGCGTGGGCGGCCTTCCACGGCGCGGCGATGCTCTGCTACGTCACCCCCATGGAGCACCTCGGCCTGCCGCGCCTCAACGATGTGCGCGAAGGCGTCATCGCGGCGCGCATCGCCGCTCATGCCGCGGACGTCGCGCGGGGACGGCCCGGGGCGCGCCGGCGGGACGATGCGATGTCGGCGGCGCGGGCGCGGCTGGACTGGGAGGGGCAGTTCGATCTGGCGCTGGATCCCGAGCGCGCGCGGGAATGGCGGACGGCGGACGCGCCGAAGTGCGGGCGCGGGGAGACCGGGGCGGAACCCGCCGCCTGCACCATGTGCGGTCCCCAGTTCTGCCCCTTCCGCATCAGCGCGGCATTGAAGGATCCCGATCCGCGCTGAGCCCAAGGCGGCGAGCCGCAATCCGACGGCCGGAGTCATAGGAACGGTCCGCGAGGCCGCGGACCCTCCCGCGCGATTCATCGCGCGCCGTTTCTTCGGGAGGGACGGCGGCCCCGCCGCCGGAGTCGGATCGCGCCATGGGAGAAACCTGTCTCACGCGGCGCCGTCTGGAGAAGGCGGGCGGGATGGCGGAGGGCGGAGCAGGTTGCGGCGCGTGAGGAAACCGGCGATGACCTCGCCGCGCACGACGGGAAACACATACTGCTTCCGGCGCAGGATGTGGGGAAACATCTTCTCCGCGGGTGTCTCCGGCGCGACGCCGATCCATTCACGCACCAACTCGCCGCCCACCGTATCGGACGCGCGCCACCGCCGGGGCGGCCAGCGCCGGGCGCGCGGCCACAGGCCGATCATCCGATCGCCGTCGAACACCGGCAACTGCCCGCTGCGCCGGGCGCGCAGTTTCGCCGCCGCCTCGCGCGCGGGCTCGGACGGGGCCAGACGGGGCAGGTCCATCTCCAGCCATTCCTCGGCGAGGTGACCGCGCAGGCGGTGGAGGATGCGGATGCGCACGGCTTCCCAGCGGCCGGCGACGATCAACAGGAGGGCCAGAAGCCCCATGAAGGGATTCGAAAGCCGGATGGCGAGCCCCACGAGTCCGACCGCCCCGGCGAAACCGAGCCAGGCGGCGATGGCCGTGGCCCGGGGGTAGGGCCACCGGATGGCCAGCAGGGCGCGGATCACACGGCCGCCATCCATCGGGAAGAAGGGGAGCAGGTTGAATCCGGCCAGTCCCAGGTTCGCCCAGGCGAGCATGTCCGCGAGCCAGCCGGCAGACGGGGAAGCGGTCGCCAGGATCTCCACTCCGGCGAATCCTCCCCGGCAGGCGGCGATCGCTCCGGCCAGTACGACGCTCGTGGCCGGACCGGCGAGGGCGATGAGGATTTCGTCGCGCGGCCGTTCGGGCAGGTGCGACATGAGGGCGACGCCTCCGACCGGAAGCAGGGTGATCCCCCTCACCGTGATGCCGAACCGGCGGGCGACGAGGCTGTGCCCGATCTCGTGCAGCAGCACGCAGGCAAAGAAGACCAGGGTCAGCACGGCGGCGCCCATGCCCCAGGCGGTTCCTCCTTCGCGCCAGCCCTGCCAGAACGCCCAGGCCGGCACGAGCAGAAAGGCGGCGTGAAGGCGGATCTCGATGCCGGCCAGGCGGCCGACTCGCGCGGAGGTCTTCATGCGGCCTGCGCGACCGGCGTTTCCGGCGGCGTCCGGTGGAGGGCCACCGAGAATCCCAGCAGCGCGGCGTAGAGCATGAGAATCAGGCCGGTGCCGAAGTTGTACTCCACGGCGCCGTTGAGCAGGAGCCCGCAGAACGCGCCCAGGGTGCCCAGGGCCAGCGCGGAGGAGGGAGGGCCTCGCGCGGCGGGGGTGAAATGGCGGCGGGCCGCCCGCGCGAGAAGCGCCAGGGCCTGGGTCATCCACGCCAGCCAGACCGCGCCGCCGGCCCATCCGAGCTCAATGGTGACCTGGAGCAGGTTGTTGTGCAGGTGGTTCAGCTTCGGTTCCGCGTCGCGGACGAAGCGCCGGATGTCGCGATTCACCATCGCGGCGGGCCCCATGCCGAGGGGGCATTTGCGCAGGTAGAACGGCGCCGTCTTCATCCAGAGCTCCACGCGGCCGCCGGGTCCGAAAGCATCGGCCCGGCTGCGCTGCAGGCGTTCGCGGACCCAGGGGACGGGCAGGGCGGCGGCGGCGCACAGGGCGAGGACGGCCAGGGGACGCCACCGCCGCCCGGAGAGCGCCATGACGCACACGGCACCCGCGAATGCGAGCCAGACGCCGCGTTTGAAATGGAGAACGAGGCCCAGGCCGTTGAGGGCCAGCAACGCCCACCGCCACCGGGGGTGACGCTCGGCGAGGTCGCTGCGGAAGCCGGCGATCAGGTAGCACAGCGAGGCCATGTAGAACTGGGGCGTCCGCATGTCGCCCTGCGAAAAGAGCCAGAACACAGGCTCTTCGCCGGGCGGAACATGGAGGAGGGACATGGGGATGTGCGCCATGTCGTAGAACGAGCGGACCGTGGTGCCGGCGATGAGGCCGAGGGCCATGCGGATGGGAAGAGCCAGCGGTCGGCCCCGCGGCTGCAGAAGGGGATCGGGGACAGCGAAGACGAGCAGAAACAGCAGCAGGCGGTGCAGCTTCGGCACGCTGATCTCCGGCCTCCAACCGAACGACGCCGCGATCGTGGAAACCACGAAGAAGGCCAGAATCGCGGGGAGGTAGGGATTCATCCGCGGTCGCGACCGCCGGTCCTGCCGCGTCCGCCATCGAGCCCATACCCACACCGCGAGCGCCGCGAAGCCGCAGGTCTGGGCGAAGGCGATAGACAGCGGCAGCGCGAAGGCGAAGACCACGAGCAGGAAAGCGGCAAACGCCGCCGCTCCGCTCTGCACAGGCTCCGAGCCGTCCGCTACGTGTTCCGCCGTCATGGCCGCCGCATCGTATCACGCGGGCGGCCGGATGCAATCGCCGCCAACTCATACCCAAGGCGGCGAGCGGCAACCGAAAGGCCTTGGCCGTTCAAGGCACTCCCCTCCATGCCCTCCGTTCCTCCGTGCAACCGCGCCGCTTTCGGGGGTTGTTCGGCCGCCCTTCGCAACGGCGAACCCTCACGAGGAACATCATACGCATCTGGGTGTCATGTCGCGGCGGGACAATCTGATGGCCGGATCGAAGGTCCGCGCCGGGGACCGATGCGCACCCCGGTGCCACGACGCCGGATCTCGCAGCGGCGACGTGGGACTCGATCTCGCGGACTCCACGGAACGAGCCGCGAGGTGCGTGTCGACGCCGGGCATCGGTGGTACAAGGAAACGAAGCACTGGCCAGGACCGGCGCTGGCCAGTATGCAGTCGAAGGTCAATGGCATGAACAAGATCGTCCGGACATGGCGATGGCTGGCCTTGGCGGCCGGTCTCGAGGGCGCGGATCCCGATCCTCAACAGGGCGGCGTGTGGACCGCGAATGCGCCTTCAGCGTGAAGGACGACGGCAGGTGGGAGGTGAGACGCGGCTATTGGTTCTACAAGCAGGTGACGCGCGCGGGACAGCCGGGGATGGCGGTGGCCCGCGCGAGCGCAATGGACTCGGAGATCGCCGTCCTCGCCTTCGCGCGCAACGGCACGCGGCATCCCGATGCCTTCGTGCTCGCCAACCTCGGAAAGGACCGGAAGGTGCGGGTGCAGGTTCGGGGCGCGGCCGCGACGGCCTTCGCCGCCTTCCGCACGACCGAGGACGGGCGGGAGAAGTACGCCTCGGTCGGGAGATTCGACGTGCGGGACGGGGCCATCCTATGCCCCGCGGCGGGCGGGTCGGCGACCACGTTCCTGGCGGCGGAGTAAACCATGCGGATCGCGCATCGCAGCTTGTGGGCCGCGTTTCTGCCCGTCGCGTTTGTGGCGGCGGAGCGGCCGAACCTCATCCTGGTCACCGCCGACGACATGGGGTTCCAGCTCGGCTGCTACGGGGACGCAGTGATGACGACGCCAAACATGGACCGGCTCGCGCGCGAGGGGCTCCGTTTCACTCGCGGCTACATCACCCAGGCGTCGTGCAGCCCGTCGAGGAGCAGCATGCTCACGGGGCTCTACCCGCACCAGAACGGTCAGATCGGCCTGGCGCACCTGGGCTACTCGATGCGACCGGACGTGCCGACGCTGCCCACCTTGCTGAAGAAAGCCGGCTACCGCACCGGCATCATCGGCAAGCTGCACGTGGCGCCGGAGAGCGCGTTTGACTTCGACTACAAGGAAACCAACACGGCGGACACGCGCGACATGGCGAAGATTCGGGCGAAATGCGGGGCTTTCCTCGGCGGCGACGCGGCGAGACCGTACTTCCTCATGCTGAATTTCTTCGATCCCCACGACCCGCACATCCAGGACATCAACGGCAGCCCGAAGGCGAAGGTCGTCCCGGAGCAGGCGAAGGTCTATCCGTTCATGGGCACCAACTCGCCGGCGATCCGGCAACGGGTGGCGGAGTTCGCCACCTGTGTCAACCGCGTGGACGAGGGGGTGGGGGTGCTCCTGGACGTCCTGCGCGAGCGCGGTCTGCACACCAACACGGTCATCGTCGTGCTGGGCGACAACGGTCCGCCATTGCAGCGCGCGAAGGTGACCTCGTTCGAGCCGGGGGTAAACGTGCCGTTCATCGCCTGGGCGCCCGGCCGGATCGCGCCCCGCGTGGGCGACGAGATGGTGTGCTCCATCGACCTGCTGCCGACCTTCCTGGAACTGGCGGGCGCGGCGCCGCCGCCCGGTCTGCCCGGCCGCTCGCTGCTGTCACTATTCCGCGGCGCGCCGCCGCAGTGGCGAGAGTACCTGGCGACGGAGTACACGACCCACGAGCCCCGCAACCTGAATCCGCAGCGGAGCATTCGCGACAAGCACTACAAGCTCACCCTCACGCTACTCAAGGATCCCGCCTTCCAGTGGCCCGCGGGCATCGCGATCGCGGAGTACCGCAGGATCCAGCGCCGGGCCGCGACGGGCGAGTACATCGAGCTCTATGACGTGCGGACCGATCCGTATGAGTTCAGGAATCTCGCCGGCGCGCCGGAACACAAGGACGCGCAGGAACGTTTGCTTCGTGAGTTGAAACGATGGCGGGAGGAGACCCGCGATCCGCTGCTCGACCCCGCCGCGCTGCAGGCGATGGTGCTGAAGGAGAAGGACGCCCCGCCCACGCCCGTGCCGGCGTGGAAGAGGGCGCGGGCGGCGGAGGCCGGGCGTGCGAAGGAGGCGGCAAAATGACACCTCCCGCGCTCGGATGCGCCGTCGGAGCAACGCTCGCATGGGCCGCCGCGCACGCCGTACGAGGAAAGCTGCGGCGTGCCGCTGCTTATCGCCGCGCCCGGCAAGGCCCACGGGACCGGCTGCCGGCGCGTCGTGGAATACGTGGACTTCTATCCGACGCTGGTGGATCTCTGCGGCCTGCCCGTGCGCGGCGACCTGGAAGGCCGCAGTCTGCGCCCGCTGATCGAGGATCTCGCCGCACCCTGGGACCATGCCGCGTTCAGCATCAACGCCCGCCATGACCAGCCCGTCAATCTCGCCGTCAGCACCGACCGGTTCCGCTACATCGAATACGCCGACGCGAACAAGCCCGCCGAGTTGTATGACATCCAAGCCGACCCGCGCGAGTGGACGAATCTCGCCGGCGAAGCCAGGCATGCCGAGGCGCTGGCGGCGATGCGAAAGCTGGCGGCGGAACACCGACGGGAGTTCTGGAGGTAGGCCAGCAGCGCGCGGATGACAGGCCGCCCCTTCTCCACGCCCAGTCGACCCCGGCGGTGGACGGCGCGCCGCGCTGGGAGATCCTCCCGACCACCGGCGGCTGGACCCTGCTGCGGGACGGCCGGCCGTTGTGCATGCACGGCGCGCGCGATCAATCCAGCCATGTCCAGCCGGGGATGATGCGGACGGACCGGCCCTGCTCGACAAGTGTGTCGTCCTGGTCGAGAGTGATGACCCGCATCTCGCGGGCCTTGCCCTTCGCCGCACCGGGAAGCGCGGCGGCTTGCAGAAGGCCGCGCAGCTCCCGCCCGCGGTTCTCAGGCGTGAGGCGCGCGCAGCATTGGATGGCATGGGTGGCCGTGACGAAGTCGCACTCCCATTCGTGAGGCGCGGCGGCGAAGGCCGGGGCCGCTCCGGCGCGGCACAGGGCGAGCAGCACGGCGTTCTCCAGCGTGCGACCGAGGTCGGGGGTCGGGTTGGGGCTGTTGGCGGCGGCGAGGCCGGTGTCCACCGCGTAGTACTTGGGCGGGCTGGTGACACGCTGCTTGAACGATGCGCTGAACCGCGGCACCGCCAGCATCAGCCACGCATCCTGCAGATACCCGACCATGCGCCCGGTCTGTGCGACGGAGGGCAGGCCGAGACCCTTGGACAACGCCTGCAAGGACAGCGGCTGCCCCGTATGGGCGAGCAAGTGAAGCGCGAGGGTCATGAGCGGCCTCGCGGTGCGCAGGGAGTGCCGGGTCACGATGTCGCGGTGCACCACGTCCCTCAGCAACTCGCGCAGGAGCGTGCCGCCTTGCTGCGGGCCGGCGCGCAACGCGGCGGCGAATCCGCCCCGCATCAGATAATCCTCCAGCGCGGCGGCGCCCGCCTTCCGTCCGGTGAACTCGAGATACTCCTGAAACGAGAACGGATAGACCACGTGCGAGAGGTGGCGGCCCGTGAGTTTCGGTCCCATCTCCCGGCCGAGCAGGCTGGCGTTGGAGCCGGTGAGACAAACGCGGCGCCCGGCATCGAGCAGCGCGCGCACGAGCCGCTGCCATTCCGGCACTTCCTGCACTTCGTCGAGATACACCGCCGCCTTGGGGTGCCTGGCGTCCAGCACCGAGAGAAGCGTGGGGAAGTCCTCGGGCCCCATGCCGTAGAGGCGTGTGTCCTCGAGGTTGATGGTGACCGACGCGCCCTGGAGGCCGCGCCGCACCTGTCCTTGAAGGGTGCTCTTGCCGCAATGACGGACGCCCGCGAGCGCCAGCGCGTGCGAGGCCATCGCCGGTTTCCAACCGGGTTGGAAATGCCGGATCACCTCGTCCTCCACGCCGGGGGGTTCCGCGGGGTTGGACAGGACGATTTCCAGTGTTTCACGTAATAGCATGCCGTTGTGCTATCTCATGAAACAGCCGTGTGCAACTGTAGTGAACAGAAGTTTGACCCACGGTGGCCGGGCACGGAGTGCTCGCTGTCGGCGCGAGTCATGGTCGACGGGTTCCCGGGCGACCGCCGGTCGTGGGTGGGGCGCGGCGGATGGCGTCGCATCCACGGAAGCGCGTATTGCGGCGGGGGCCGTGGTGGGGCAGGATACCGGGCATGAGCCGACCGTTGCGATTGCCGGCGAAGGGCGGGCGGGATCACGGGACCGCCCGGGGAACGGGTGGAGGGCGCGCGGGCGCCGGGATGGAAGCTGCGTGCGCTTCACGGAGTGGTCGAGGCCTTTCGGCCTCCGCGTTCTGGAGACGGACCATGATGCGCCCGTTTGAAGTGCTGACGATCCTCCTCGCCCTGGCGGCCCCGGCGGTCCAGGGCGCGCCGCGCTGGGAGATCAACTCGACCGCGGATGGCTGGCGACTGCTTCGCGACGGCACGCCTTCCTGCATCCACGGCGCGCACATCCCGTGGTACGAACGGCTCGACGCCCTCGGGCTCCGGACGGGGAACGACGACGCGGCCTTCCGGCCCGGCGCGACCGGCGCCCGCGTCTTCATGCGGTTCTTCGAGGTCGAGGGCGAGCCGGTCATCGACGACAATGGCACGCCGTCCGGCACGCCCGCCCGGCACGGCTTTTCGACGAACCACCGGTGCGACGACGTCCTGCGCGGCGTCGTCTGCACGCCCCCGCGCATCGCGATCCCGCCGACCTGCGAAGGCTATCCGGACGTCGACACGTATCGCGACCTGGAGTGCTGCCTGCTGGCCGGGGAACCGGACGTCCGCCTCGACGCGGACTTCCCGGGCGGCAACGTGCGGGTGGTCGAGCGTGCGGGCGATACGTTCGTCGTGGCGCCGGACCTTCGCGACACGAAGGGCTGGTGGTTCCATTTCAACTTCCGCCTGTGCGCCCCGCCGGGGCGGACGGCGACGGTGGTCTTCGCCGAGCGGAATCCGATCGGTGCGCGCGGACCGGCGGCGAGCATAGACGGCGGGCGCACCTGGACGTGGATGGGCCGCGAAGCGGTGAGGAAGGGCGCGCGCGGCGGCAAGCCGGCGTGGTCGTTCGCGGCGGCGGTGCCGGAGGGCGCCGCGGAGGCGCGGTTCGCCTTCGCGCCGGTCTACCTGGAGACGCACTTCCGCGAATGGCTCGATGCCCACCGGACGAACGCCGCCCTGCGCGTGACCGAGCTCTGCCGCAGCCGCGGGGGCCGCCCGGTGGAACGGGTGAGGGCCGGGCGCCTGGACGGGGGGGCGAGGGGCAAGGTGCTGTTGACCGCCCGGCACCACGCGTGCGAGTCGATGGCCAGTTACGCGCTGGAGGGATTCCTCGACGCCGTGCTCGCGGACGACGAAACGGGGCGGCGCTGGCGCGAGCGATGGGAGGTCGTCGCCATGCCCTTCGCCGACAAGGACGGCGTGGAGGCGGGCGACCAGGGCAAGAACCGCGATCCCCACGACCACAACCGCGACTACAACGCGACGCCGCTCTACCCGGAGATCGCCGCCTGGATGAAGCTCGGCGAATCGGCGAAGGATACCGTGGTGTTCAGCCTCGACCTGCATTGCCCTTACATCGACGGGAAGTGGAACGATCGCGTGTACATCGTCGGATCGGAGAGACCGGACCATGCCGCGGAAGAGAAGGCCTTCGCGGCCGTGCTCGAGCGCGAGCGACGCGGGCCGCTGCCGTTCCGCGCGGCCGAATGCTATCTGCCGGCGGGCGAGGCGTGGAACAAGCCCGGGAACTACGCGGCGGGCCGTTCGAACGGAGCGTGGGCGAGGGACACGTTCTCCGGCGCGCGCCTCGCGGGCGCGATGGAGATCGCCTATGCCGACGCCCAGGGCGTGGAGGTGAACGCGGCGTCCGCGCGCGCGTTGGGCCGCGACCTCGCGTCCGCCGCGCTGGCGTACCTGGGGGATTCGCCATGAACGACCCGTTCGCATGCGGCGGCTACCATACCGAGGCCGCTGCCAGGCCCTTCCGCGCCGGGGTCGGCGCGGCCCCATCGGAACGACGCTGGAGCATGGGGACGCGGCGCCCTCACCGCGTTCCGAGGCGTAACGACATGAGAAGGAGTCCCCGATGATGAACGCCCTGACCCGCCGGTCTTTCCTCCGGCGCTCGACGCTGGTCACCCTGTTCGCAACCGGCGCGGCGCGCAGCCGCGCCGCGGAGGCCGACCGCGACGACGAGATCCTGGCGCAATGCCCGTCTCGCATCCGCGAGCACCGCATGGGCGACGGAGTGATCTCGGTCAAGACCGCGGACGGGAAACCGGTTGCCGGCGCGCGCGTGCGGCTGGCGCAGACCCGGCACGAGTTCCTGTTCGGGTGCAACTTCTTCAACTTCGGCAAGCTCGACGACGCCCGACTGCAGGAGGCGTACAACGAGCGTTTCGCGGCCTTGCTGAACTTCGCGACGCTGCCGTTCTACTGGCCGATGTACGAACGGGCGCGCCGACAGCCGGCCTATGAGGATTCACAGAAAGCCGCCGAGTGGTGCAAAGGCCGCGGGATCGCCTGCAAGGGCCACCCGTTGGTGTGGGATTTCGCCGATCCCCCGTGGTTGCCGCGCGAATTCGAGGAGATCCGGCGCCTTTCCCACGCGCGGGTCAAGGACTGCATCACCCGTTTCGGCGGGCTGATCGACCGGTGGGACGTGGTGAACGAACCGACGCATCTGGGGCGGTTCGGCACGCGGATGGGGGAGTGGGCGCAGTCGCTCGGCCCCGTGCCCTACGTGCGCCAGCATCTCGACACCGCGCGGGCGGCCGGTCCCAAGGCCACGCTGCTCGTCAACGACTATCGCGTCGATCCGCCCTTCTACCGTATCCTCGACCAGCTCCGCGACGGCGACCGGCTGCTTTTCGACGTCGTCGGCATCCAGAGCCACATGCACCGGGATGTCTGGCCGATGGTGAGGGTGTGGAAGGTCTGCGACGAGTACGCGCGGCTGGGGAAGCCCATCCACTTCACCGAAACCACCGTCGTGAGCGGTCCCTTCCTCGGGCGCGACGAGACGAGGGCGGGGCGGGGCGGCGACAACGAACGATGGGGCGAGACCACTCCGGAGCTCGAGGACAAACAGGCGGAGCAGGTGGTCCGCTTCTACACCGCGCTCTTCGCGCATCCCGCGGTGGAGGCGATCACCTGGTGGGACTTCTCCGATGCGCGCGCGTGGAAGCGGGCCGCGGCGGGCCTGGTCCGCAAGGATATGTCGCCCAAGCCGGTCTACGAGCGACTGATGGCTCTCGTCAAGAAGGAGTGGTGGTCGACGTTCGAGGGGATCACCGACGAGCGGGGGCAGCTTCGCGCGCGGCTCTTCCATGGCGAGTACGAGGCGGCGATCGCGTTGCCCGACGGGTCCGCGTCGCGGAAGACCTTCGCGTGGCCCCGCCGCGCCGAGCGAAACCCCGTGGTGGTCGTGTGAGCCGCAGAGAAGCGGAGAGAAGTCCATGGGTGTGAATCATGTATGCGCGATCGTCTCGCTGGCCCTGGCCGTCTCGGCGTCGGCCGGTCCGTTCCCGCCGCTCCGATCGCCCCTCGACACCAACGACGCCGCACGGGGGCGTTCAGGCACCTCCGACCGGGAGCGTCAATGAAGGACATCCCCAAGGCGTCAAGCCGCGACCCCATGGTCCTGGTCGCTCCACGCTCTCACTCCATTCCTTCCCTTCCCTCGTGCGATGGCGCCGCCTTTTCATTGCGTCTCCCGTGGAAGTGGGCTATCGCTTTGGTGCGTTTCATGCACGTGACCGAGATCTCCTTTGCGGGTTTGGGAAGAGGATGACCGCGCCCCTCGATCCGAGGGCGGCGGGCCGCCGCGTTGCTCTTGTCGCCGCCACGCTGGCGGTGGCAGGGGCCGGGCTTTGCGCCGAGGCTGATCCTCGACCCTCACTTCGCGAGGCGGCCGGCGAGCGTTTCGCGATCGGCGTCGGCGTGAGCGACCGCATCCCGGAACGTCCGGAGGATTGGCCGTTGCTCACGACCCAGTTCAACAGCGTGACACCGGAGAACTGCCTCAAGCCCGATCCGGTTCAGGCGGCGGAAGGACAGTTCAACTTCTCGCGCGGGGACGCGTTTGTTGACTTCGCCGCGTCGAACCGCCTGGACATCGTCGGCCACTGCCTGGTCTGGGCCAAGGATGATCGAACCCCACCCTGGTTCTTTCGCGACGGCACGAACACCGCCGGCCGCGAAGTCCTTCTCCGGCGGATGAAGACGCACATCGAGACGGTGGCCGGGCGCTATCGCGGGCGGATCGCCATGTGGGACGTGGTCAATGAGGCGCTGGACGACGGCACCAACTTCCTCCGCCCTTCGGGTTGGAGCGCGGCGTGCGGCGAGGAGTTCATCGTCAAGGCTTTCGAGTATGCGCACGCCGTGGACCCGCGGGCACTGCTCATCTACAACGATTACAACAATGAGCTGCCCGACAAGCGCCCCAAGCTGATCCGGCTCGTGCGCGCGCTGCGCGAGAAGGGCGCGCCGATTCACGCGGTCGGCCTGCAGGGGCACTATGAAATCGACCGGCTGCCGTTGGCGGACATCGAAGCCACGCTCGTCGCCCTGCGCGAGATGAACGTGAAGGTGGTGTTCTCCGAGCTGGATATCGACGTCATCCCCCGCTCCCGCTGGTGGGCGGATGGCGGCCGGCATCGCGGCGAACTCGCGCAGCTCGACCCCTACCGCGACGGCTGCCCGCCGGAGGTTCTGCAACGGCAGGCCGAGTTGTACGCGCGGCTCTTCCGCCTTCTTGGCCGGCACGCGGATGTCATCGCTCGCGTCACCTTCTGGAACCTGCACGACGGCCAGAGCTGGCTGAACGACTTTCCCTGGAGGCGGGTGAATCACCCGCTGCTGTTCGATCGTCTGGGAGAGCCGAAGCCCGCGTTCGAGGCGGTGATCGAGGCGCTGCTGGAAGGACCTGCGCCGCCGCGGTAGCAGGGGGGCGGAATCCGCCGATGGACACCCGATGGGTATGATGGGGACAGGCACTCTGCCCCTGCCGGAGCGGATCTTCAGCGGCGCTGAAAGTAGTAGATGACGCCCTGCCGGCCACCGAGGGTGTATCCAAGCAACACATCCAGTTTCCGCAAAGCAACGTTATCCAGCGACTCTTCGATCCGAGGCAGCACGTCTGCCATCTTCTTCTTCACGGCAGTTTCCCTTCGACATGAAGTTTCTCGGTGGCGCCGTTATGAAAGCGGGCCTTGATTGTGCCGTCCGCCCCCCCCGAGCCAAGCGTTCATGCCGTAGGCGGCAATCGGTCCGCCGATTTGCCGGAGAGTCCCCGGGCGGGAGCGCGGCCCGGGGATAGGGCTACAAGGCTCGATCAGTCAATTCTTGTCTCTGAGCAGCCGGATGCCGAAGCCCGATGGTTTTACGTGATGGCTGTCACCCAGGTATCTGGACCAGTTGTGGACACTGCTCAGCCATCCCCTATCTGAAGATTGAGGTGTGGAGCTCCACATGTAGCAGCTTCCCGTCAAATTGTGAAAGCTTCCATCGCACCAGCGGGCGCCGTTGGGGAGGCAGTTGAAACCGGTCTTGTTGTTCAATTCCGGACGCTCGCTGATGAGCAATTCCTTTTCCCAGACATTTCCTGATTTATCTGTGATCCGGTACTGCCAGCCAATTCTTCCCGCCACCGATTTGCCGAGCTTGTTTTCCTTTTCCTTTTCTTGATTGTAGTCGCCCTTCCATTCGGGGTATTGGGTTCCGTCAAAGTTATATCCATTGCGTACCAGGTACCGGCGAAAGGCCAGTTGTTCCTCAACCGAGGGCACATGCCAGCCTTTGGGCGCAATCCTCGGATGGCTGGCGGCCCACCAGTTGTACAGCAATCCGTTCTTTCCATTTTCGGGTTTGTTTTCGTTGTAGCACCATGCCGGGGACGAAAGAGCTTGCCATTCCTTGTCGTCAGTGACATTGGGAATGGGCGTGCCGTCGCTGTACTTGGTGGTTTTGAGACCTGTGGTGGTCCACACGAAGTCGCCGATCTTCACCGTCTGGTAGACATTCCCGTCGGCATCCGTGACGGTACCCGCGCAGTCGATCATCTCGATGGCGATTTCGCCGGTGTCCTGACCGGGCACATGGATCTGATAGTCAAGATAGCCCTCTTTGGTGACCGTGATCACATCCCTGCGATAGTCAATGTAGCCCTTGTCGGTGACCGTCTGGGCTACCGGCGCAAGACCGACCAGAACCATGCTGAAATTCCCGTTTGCATCCGTCGTCGTGGATTGGCCGGTGCTTTCCACCTTCACACAGGCTCCAGCCAGGCCGGCCCCGGATGAGTCCTTCACTGTTCCGCGGATGCTTGAGGCCTGCGCAGATTCATCCGCGTCACGCAGCAGCCGGATGCAGAACCCCGATCGGTCGTGATGCTGGTTGTTGCCGTATTTGGCGAACCGGCTGTGAATGCTGCTCATGTGCGAGCCTTCACCCTCACCCTTGGTCGTGCTCCACCAGTAAACGCTCTTGCCCATCGCATGGAAACTTCCGTCGTTCCAGCGGCTGCCGGCAGGCAGCGCCGTAAAACCGGCGCGGTTGTTGTTGGTCAGGTCGTGGCCGGCGTTGCCAGGAGTCGGATCGGAATCCCAGTCGGTCTTGGCCGTCATCGCTTTGGCGACCTTGTTGCCTTCTTTGGTTCCGTCGTGGTTGTATCCGTTGGCAATCAGGTAGTCCCGCAGCGCCATTTGTTCCTCATGCGTCGGCACCTTCCACCGCTTGGGAGCGATTCTGTCGGAACTGGCGGCCCACCAGTTATAGAGTGCTCCGTATTTCTCTCCATTGGCGGGTCTATTTTCGTAATAGCAGAAGCCCGGACTGGCCAGCGCTTTCCATTCGGCGTCACCGGTCACATGAGGAATCGGCGTGCCGTCATTGTATTTTGTTGTCCTGAGGTTTTCGACGGTCCACACCTGATTGCCAATCTTCACTGTGTGATAGATGTTCCCATCGGCATCCTGCACGGTTTCCGCAGAGGTGGCGCGACCGGTTGCGTCCGGGTCCTCCGCAGCGAGGTTGAGCGTCGTTGCGTTGAAGAACTCGATGCACTGGGCGAGTTTGGGCGTGGATTCAAACCAGTCGTGCGAGTATTCCAGACCGATCATCGTGGGCTTGATGCCCTGGCGGTGCAGCTCGCGGAAGAACTCCTCGGATTTGCCAATGCCCGTTCCCCACGGCACGTCGTGGCCGTTGCGGCCCGGTTCGTGCAGGTCGTGCATCTGCACGGTGATCACGCGGTCCCTCAGCACGCGCACGGCGTCGATCGGATCGATGCCCGAGCGCAGCCAGTAACCGAGGTCGGGTGCGGCGCCGATCCGCTTGCTCCGGCCCTCGCAAGCTTTGAGCACACCTTCGGGACGCCAGTAAAGCGGGGAGATGTCCTTGCCGTGATTGTGAATGGCCACGTTGATGCCGTATTCGTTTGCGAATGTGTCGAGCAGATCGAGGTGCTCCGGTTTGGGCTCACAGATGAAGGTTTCGAAGCCCATCTTGCGTCCGAACTCAAATAGCCTGCGACACCCGGCGTCGTCCGTGGGAATGTCCTGCGCGTAGTAGGTCAGCATCCGCACGCCGCCGGATTCCATTTTGAACCGGATCTGGCGCAACTCGTCGTCCGTGAGGTTCTGATCGAAGTTCTTCGGGATGTCCTTGCTGACCGGCTGCAGGAAGCTCAGTCCGCCGATGTAAGGCAGGCCAAGCTCGGCGGTCTTCTCGATGGTCTCAAAGAAGGTGAACTTGTGAAACGTGTAGGCCTCCACGCCGAGCCTCCAACCAAGCTTCTCCTGCGCGAGGATGGCCGGCGAGAGCTTGGCGCTCGGTGTGGTGGGCGCAGGCAGGTCGCCGAGAACGAACTGGGACGCGTCGAGGTAGAACTGGAGCATCTTCGGATTCCAGAAGACCTGCGGGTTGTGCCCCATCGTTGCGTAGAAAACCCGCCCGCGGCCGTAGGTGCGCACCCAGGCGAGCGCATAGTCCTTGTCCGGCCGCAGGACGGGATCGCCCGGCTTGATGCCCGACAGATCGGTCTTCACCGTATCCATGCTCAGCAGCACGCGAACGCGCTGGCGGGAGTAGGGTTCGTGAAATCGGAAGAACTCCTCGGTCATCTCGAAACCCTCGCCGGCAAACGCCCGGTTGAGGGGATGATCCGCGTCGTCAATCTTGATCCAGGCCCGTTCGTTGGCGTCTCGGTGAAATGCGCCGCGCGTCCCGATCATGTGACCGAACTCCGGCCAATCTTCAACCGGCGGCCATTGCCAGTTCATGAAGGCGATGGACGTTCCATGGACGCCCATGAGTCCTCCCCCGCCGGTGACGAACTCCAGGAGATTCCGCCGCAGGTCGGCGTTGGTGAAGCAATTGCCGATGGTGTTGTTGAGGAACACGGCGTCGAATTCGCGGAGCGCTTCGCGCTGGAAGACGGCCGGATCCGCGCTGACCGTGGCGCTAAACGCCCCCGTTCTCTCCCCCATCCGGGTGAAGGCTTCGTTGGCGTGCGCGATGGACTTATGCCCGCCATAGCCCACGTTGCGCGTGAAGATCAGCAGGCGGCGCGGCCGGGCGGGCTGGACGGTCGCCTTCTCCGGCACGGCGTGTTCGATGAGTTCGCGCTCCGCGGCGTCTTGGACCAAGGGCGCCGCCGCGTTCGCCGGCGGGCTGAGCATCGTCGCAAGGGCCAGGATCATCCTATCCCACGATGGTCTCCGGCGATGGCTCCGGGGGTCCGCGTGTCGTTCGTTCATGTCGCGCATGTGTTTCTCCTTCGCGTGCTACCGCGGCCGGAAGCGGTATGTGTGCCCCGCGACTGCCGCGAACACCAGGCATTCTCCGTTCGTGCTGTCGGCTCGAACCGCCACGGGATCGGAGCTTCGGGTCTCGCGTACCACGACCTCGCGGCCCGGCCAGGGATTCATGATGCGGCAGACGTGGTCCCGCCGCGGCCGCACTTCGAGGAAATAGACTCCTTGGGCATTCCTCGCGGCGGAAACGAGGAAGCCGCCGCGGGCCTGGAAGTTGTGGAATGCCATTTCGGTGTCGGGCGGGACCGCCGGAAACAGGTGCATTCGCCCGCTGCGGCTGTTGAGCAGGGCTTCGGCGTCGAAGCCGTCCCACTTCGACTGAGCAGGGACGCCCAAGAGGATCAGTGTTTGCGGCGTGGTTCCCGCTGATTCCAGCTTCCGCGCCGTGCGGAGCATCATCTCCCTCTGCTCCTTCGGGGAATCCAGATTGACTTCGTCGGCCAGGATCGTCAGGTACTCCACCGCCTCGCCAAAGTGATCGCCGGGAACATTCTTCGGCTCCACGCCTTGGATCGCGCAATACACCGGCCCGTCGGCAGTTTCCAAGGTAGGATAGGGGGCCAGGTGGTCGGCGACTTCGCGCCACCTGCCGCGCAGGTCCGCATCCACGCCGAGAATCTCCGACGCCTCGGCCGTACGGCTCAACGCCCAGCGGAACATGCACAGCGAGCTGATCACGTCCTTGTTGCGCGCGAATTCCGCGTAATAGCCCCACTTCTCTGGCTCCATGGATGGGATGATGTGGTAGCAGCCGTCGTCACCCTTCTTCGCGTAGGCCGCGTAGAAGAGGGCCATCTCGCGCATGAGCGGGTAGCACTCCTTGCGCAGGAACTCGATGTCGCCGCCGTAGTCCCACTCGTCCCAGACCGGCTTGACGGTCTGGGCCATCGTATCGAGGCACAATTCGAGCGTGAGGGTCGTGTGAACGTACTTGTCTGGCTTGATCGGCGGCTGGTAGCCGTGGACCAGGCACATGCCGGGCATGCCGAACATGTTCTTCGCGTTGTCCCGCGCGCCCGGCCGCCAGTGCCACACGAGTTGCTTCCACATGTCCTGGTGGTCGGCCCAGTTGCGGACGAAGTACTTGCTGGTGAAGATCTCGTTGTAGCACGGAGCGCTGCTCCAGAGCTGCGCGTCCCGCTCCGGTGGCACGTAGGAGGCGCTGCACTCGTACTGGCGCATGTCGGTCTTGGTGCCGCCGCCATGCCCGTCGGCGCAGCTGCGGTAGATGCTCAGAATATCCTCCGTGCACTGCGTGCCGGTCACACCTTTGAACACGCGACCATTCTCCCGCTTGTCATAGAACGCATTCCACCACGCGGTGTTCTCCCTGACCACGCCGTCGAAGCCGGCGGCCTCGGCGGCGGCCAGGCGCTCCCTGGCCAGGGCAATCACGTCCGTGCCGTCCATTGTCGTGACAATGGTGACCAACGCCTCCAGCTTCCCGTCGCCCGCCGGCGTGAAGGTCGCCGTAGCGGCGGCGCCCGGCGCCGCGGCAATGTGTTTGTCCGGCGGCGGCGTGCCAAGCCCCGTCTCGCCTTCCACCGTCTTCACGTCCACTTGGCCCGGCGTGATGACCACGCCCATCAGCACGTATTCGAAGCCCTGCGGGAACGTCTTCTCCGGTGGCATCTGCTGGCGAATCCAGAAATACCGCCCGTCCTTGCCGCTGGTCGGCGGATCCATCGGATAGTTGAACGCGTGGTCCGCTTCGGTTCCTTTCTTCGTGTACGTCTTGCCGTCTTCGCTCATGTATCTCAGGTGGGCCGTGTCGCGGTGACGATAGAGCCGCAGCCAGAGCGGGGTGTGAATGCCTGAGAACTTGCCGCGGACGGCGTAGAGGTTACTCGTCATCCCCAGCACGTATTCCAAGCTGGCCTTGGCGTCGCCCTTGGTCACCTGCAGTCTGGTCACGCCATTGGCGCAGCTCTGGGTGGCGTCCGGCGCGGCGGCGCCGGCCAGCGGGTCCATTCCCACGATAATCTGGCCGACGGGTTTCAGACACGGCATCGAGTATTCGATGGGTTGCCGATAGGGATCGTAAAAGCCGCCTTCCTTGCGCAGGTAGCCGTACCCCCGGGGACGCTGGCAATCGTGGGCCTTGCCTTCAAAACCCTTGTTGGCCGGGGAGAAAGCGCCGTCCGTGATCTCCTGCAAGGTCGGGGCGGTCAGACCCCGCGAGTTGACCCGCCGGTCCCAGACGTTGTTCTTGGTCAGGCTGATGGTGATCCGGTCCGGCGGCCCCCAGAGCGTGGTGCGCATCTTGAGGCTGCAAATGGTCATCGCGCTGCCATGGGGATAGCTGTTCCAGTTCGGCTGGGGATCCCCGGGCTCGAGCCTGTTTCCGAAGGAGACGGATTGGGCCGCCTCTCGCAGCGGGATTTCCCGCTCCCACGGAAGCGGTTGGGCCGCCAAGGCCGAAAGTGAAATCCCGAGGAGCAGGATTGCCGGGAACGCCAGTTCGTTGGGGCGTTTCATAAGACCTCCATCGCGTCGTTCATTGCGCCCTTGAGTCCGCAGCCCGCCAGCGGTCGAACACCGCCCGCACCTCGGCCACCTGTATTGCCACGTGGACATATTCGTGCCTGCCGGCGTGAAACTCGGCGCTGTGCCTTCGTGTTCGTCTCCATATTGGATGAGGGCCAGACCATGCCGACACGTGGGGAAGGTGTGTGCCGGGCTACTCCATACCGGCCATCGATCCGGCCAGAAGCCGACGGGCCTGCTCCTCGGCGAAGGCGATGTTCTTGGCCATGTCCTCCTGCAGGGCCGGAGTGTCGTGCTCGAAATCGATGGCGATCACCCCCTTGTAGCCCTGGCGCTTGAGTTCCTTGAGCGTGTTGGCGCAATCGGCCTGACCTTCGCCGATGACCGTGTTGCGCGAGTCGAGATCGCCCTTCTTGAGCACGTCCTTGAGGTGGAAGCAGAGGATCCGGCCTTCGAGCTTCCGCAGGCAGTGCACCGGGTCCAGGTCCGAACGCGCCCATTGCCCGACATCGGCGCACGAGCCGATGAGCCCGCTCCGGTTGGCGCAGACGCCCAGCACGATTTCCGGACTCCAATACTCCGATCTGGTCCTTTGATGATTGTGGAGCGCCAGCATCATTCCGTACTCCGCGCAGAGCTTCTCGATCAGGTCGTGCGACCCGGCGGGCGGCTCCGCGACGATGACGTCCGTGCCAAAGCCCTTCCAGAACTCGAAGAGCCGCTTCGCCTGGTCCGGCTTGCCGTTGAAATCGGCGAACACACTGGGGATGGACAGGCCGAGGTCGGCGATCCTCGCCTTGAACTCCTTGCGCGCGCCGTCCGGCATGCCTTCGTTCGCATTCTGGCCCGGCCACTTGGGGCCGAGCTTGAGATTGGATCGCACTTCGAAATGACGAAGCCCGACCGCGGCCGCCTTCTCCAGCGCTTCGAATGCGGAGAAGCGCCGGTACGTGTAGTGCTGGACGCTGAGCTTCCAGCCGAGTTTCGCGGCAGCGGGCTGGCCGGGACGCGACGCATCGGCGTGCGCGGAAATCCGCGAATCCAGGATCAGGCCCAGCGCCAGGGCGCCGCCCCGGCCAAGGAAGTCCCGACGGTTCCATTTCGGAGCGCTTCGGCGGTCCAGGTCCGCTGCATCGTTCACCCGCTTTGCCCATGGCGCCTTCATGGTGTATTCCTCGTGACGTGCGAATATGCGCGCAGACTACGCCCCGTTCCGGATTCCCCGCAATCGAACAGCGGCATTGCCGAAAAACGATGTTCCAGGCCGGCCTGGCTCCGTGATCCGTCCCTGTCCGCCGAGCGATCCGCATGGCGACGGCCCAGCGGTCGTCGCGGTTGTTCCGCCTGCCTGCATCTGGTAGCGTGGAGGTCCATGATGGAACGCGATACCGCTTCGATGGCCGGCGACCCCGTGTGGTGGACGGAGCCCCTGCGGCGGCGGGAGACCTACGAGGGACCGACCAGCCTCCTCGGCGAGGCGCCCCTCGTCGGCCGCCTTGATCTCCGCGAAACGGTGCGACACGCGCTGCCCGCCCATCGTCATGCCGGCGCGTACGAAGTTCACTTCGTGCACTCGGGAAGCCTGGAGATGTGGATCGGCGCTCCCGAACTCGCACATACCGTCCGGGGCGGGATGGCCATCCTCACGCGCCCGGGACAACTTCACGGCGGCGTGCGGGATCTGCTCAACCCGGCGCGTTTCTCCTGGGTGCAGATCCGTGTCCCCATGCGCCCGGATCGACCGCTGCCGGGACTATCGGCCCCACAGACGCGCGCCCTGCTCAAGTCGTTGGCGGTCGTCATGCCGCCGGTCTTCAAGTATTCCCCGGTCGCGGAGAGCTGTCTCGAGCGGTTCTTTCAGGAGCACCGACGGCGACGGCCGGACAGCGAGGTCATGGCCCGGTCCGTCCTTCACGAACTGATCGCCCTGCTGGGCCGGGAGTATGGGGCGGGGCCGGCTTCGCCGCGATTCGACGAGGACAGGCTGTCGCCGCCAATACGAAGAGCCCTGCGCTGGATCCATGCCAATCTGGGCGAGGAGGCGGGCGCCGCCCGAATGGCCCAGGTCGCCGGCATGAGCGACAGGCATTTCCGCGGCCGGTTCCATGCCGAAATGGGCTTCACCCCCGCGGACTACCTGACGCGCCGGCGCGTCGAACAGGCCCGCGAATGGCTCCGCGACACCCGTCGTTCCGTCACGGACATCGCGCTCGAACTGGGATTCAGTACGCCGGCCTACTTCGCGGCCGTCTTCCGCAAACACACCGGGCAGACGCCCCGGCAATGCCGAGCCCTCGGAATGGGTGTCGGGTAGCCTCAAAACGCAGGGGGATGAAAAGAAGGACTCGACGTCATGAAAAGACTTCTCAGCTGCCTGCTGGCCGTTTCGGCCATTCCCGTTTGCGCGTCGACGCTCGAAGAGGATTTCCGCGATCCGCCGGTGAGCACCCGCCCTTACGTGTGGTGGCATTGGTTGGGCCCCAATTTCTCCAGGGACGGCATCACGAAGGATCTGGAAGCGATGAAGGCCGCGGGCATCGGGGGCGCGACGATCTTCAACATCAGTTCCTCGGTGATGGAAAGCCACGCGCCGACGGAGAACAACCCGTGGCCGGACCAGACCTACCGCGGCGCGAAATACTGGGAGGCCATCCGTCACGCCGCGGCCGAGGCCGACCGCCTGGGCCTGGAGGTCGGCCTGCACAACACGGTCGGCTACTCGACCACCGGCGGGCCATGGATCGACGAGCCCCGCAGCATGCAGCGGCTCACATGGAGCCAGGTCGAGGTCGCGGGCGGGACGACCGTGTCGGTGAAACTGCCGCCCCCGCCGCTGGACGCGGACGAGGGGTGGGGCAAAACGGGCCGCACGCTGTCGTGGTTCAAGGACGTCGCCGTGCTGGCCGTGCCGGCCGGCCGCGATGCCATCGGACTGGGCGACGTGCTCGACCTGACGTCGAAAATGGCGGCCGACGGTACGCTGAGCTGGATGGCGCCGGCCGGCTCCTGGACCGTCTACCGTTTCTGCCACGCCTCCACGGGGCGTCCCCCGCACCCCGTTCCCGACGACGTGCTGGGCCGGGTGCTCGAAGCGGACAAGATGAGCCTCGAGCAGACGAGATTCCACTGGGAGTCCGTGATCGGACCACTTCGGGAACACCTGGGGCCGCTGTTCGGCAGGAGTTTCCGGCACTTCCTGATCGACAGCTACGAGGCGGGCAACCAGAACTGGACGCCCGACTTCCGAGCCGAGTTCAAGAAGCGCAAGGGCTACGATCCGCTCCCGTGGCTCGTCACGCTCGGCAACCCCGTCCAGAACGGCCGCGGCAAGACACAGCGCGCGATCGGCAGCGGCGCGGAGACCGCGCGCTTCGAGTGGGACTACCGCGACGCGATCGAATCGCTGTTCTTCGACAACGGGTGGAAGCCGGCCGCGGACCTGATCCGCGCCGCCGGGGCGGCGCTGCAGCACGAGCCCTACGGCGGCCCGTTCGACACGGTGGCCGGCGCCGGGCTCGCCGACTTGCCGATGGTGGAGTTCTGGACCGGCCATGACGTGTCCGTGGATCAAAACGTCGTGGGGGGCGGACGCGCGATGGGGCGCCGCGTGATCGGCGCGGAGGCGTTCACGGGCGGGCCGGGACAGTCGAAGTGGAACGAAAAGCCGGGGCCGCTCAAGCGTTCGGCCGACGGCGCGTTCGTCGGCGGCGTCAACCGGCTTGTCCTTCACCACTGGGTGCACCAACCGTTCGACGACCGCTGCCGGCCGGGCTTCGGCATGGGCTGGTGGGGGACGCACTTCAACCGCCACCAGACCTGGTTCGAGCCGGGCAGAGAATTCTTCCGCTACCTCGGCCGCTGCCAGGCGATGTTACAGCGCGGGGAAACGCCGGTGGCGCACGTCAGTGTGGAGGCGGCGCACGACGGAGGCGACGCGATTTCGCGGCAGGTGTTCCTGTCGGACCTGGCGGTGAAGGGCGGCGAGGTGGTCGTGGCCGGCGGGCGGCGGTATCGCCTCCTGCACGTGCCGCACGACGGCGCACTGCTCCCTGCGATGGCGGAGCAGGTCGGGCGCCTTGTGGAGGCCGGCGCGACGATCGTGTCCCCCGCGCCGAACCGCTCGCCGAGCCTGGCCGACTACCCGGCGTGCGACGAGCGCGTGAAGGCGCTGGCCGCCACGATCTGGGGCGACGGGAGGGAGGCCGTCCGCAAGGTCGGGAAGGGGACGCTCTATGTGAACGGCGACCTGTCGGCGGCGCGGCGAGACCTCGGGATCGTGCCGGCCTTTCAGATCCTGGGCGGGCGGGCCGGCAACGTCCGCGTAACCCATCGCGCGGAAGGTGGGACGCAGTGGTTCTTCGTGGCCAACATCCAGTCGCGCCCCTCGGCGTTCAGGGCTTCCCTCGCCGTGTCCGGGATGCAGCCGGAGTTGTGGGACGCCGAACTCGGGACCGTCGCGCCCGCGCCGTCGTGGCGGATGA
Source organism: uncultured Verrucomicrobiota bacterium (assembly GCA_964610105.1). Taxonomy (GTDB): domain Bacteria; phylum Verrucomicrobiota; class Kiritimatiellia; order PWTM01; family PWTM01; genus CAZSUU01. The sequence continues at coordinate 64,906 of CAZSUU010000011.1, forward strand.
ACGAAGGCCGCTGCGAGGTGGATCTCGCGCTGGACGCGGAGAAGTCGGTGTTCGTCGTCTTTCGTTCGACGGCTGCGGCGTCTGCCGGCGTGCCGCCGAAGACGACGCCGGCCGGGGAACCGAAGGAGTTCGCGGTCGGGGGCGCGTGGAAGGTGGAGTGCCGGCCTGTCATGGATAAGCCGTTCGACATCACCCTCGATGCGCTCGCGTCCCTGTCCGCGCAGAACGATCCCGCGCTGAAGTACTTCTCCGGCACGGCGGTCTACCGCAAGACCTTCGCCGTTCCGCCGGCGGTTCTGGCCGGGGGCGGAAAAGTCTTCCTCGACCTGGGCGCGGTGCATGACCTCGCGACCGTGACCGTCAACGGCCAGCCGCAGGGCGCGTGGTGGCACCCGCCGTTCGCGCGCGACGTGACGTCCGCGATCCGGGCCGGCGAGAACACGCTTGAGATCGCCGTCGCCAACACCTGGCACAACCTGCTGGTGGGCGACGAGCAGCAGCCGGTCGATTTCGAGTGGGGCGCCGACCGCGGCGGCAACGGGCGGATGATGAAGGGGTATCCCGAGTGGTTTCTCAAGAACCGGCCGCGCCCGTCGTCGGGCCGGAAGGGTTTTGTGGTCTGGTACTACCACCGCCCGGATTCGCCGCTGGAACCGGCGGGGTTGCTCGGGCCGGTGCGGCTGATCTCGGCGGTCGAATCCATGATCGCGGCGAGAGGGGGGAACGATCCCGCGGCGGCGGGCGGCGATTTCGAGGCGAACGTCGTGAGAGACAACCTGCTCAGGACACACCTCGCGCGGGTCGAAGATCAATGCTCGCACAAGGGCGGCGGGAACGACGCGTCGGCGCTGTTCAACGGGACCGCCCGCAACGGGGAGGGCGGTTCGGAGACTCTGGACGACGGGCAGACCTTCCGCGGCTACGCGGCCAGCGACTGGCTGGTCCTGCACTTCAAGCAACCCTGCGACATCCGCGAGGTGCGGACCTTCGCCGGCCACCGGGACGGCCGCGCCAGCCAGGGCTACGACGTCCTGGCGGCGTACGCCGCGGAACCGGGCCGGTTCGTGAAGATCGGCTCCGGAGCGAAGACCGCTCAGGGGGCGTCGGAGGTGCGCGTGCCCCTCAAGGCGGACCGTGTGACGTCCGTCCGGCTGGAGTTCAAGAACGGGCCGGAGGGGTTCAACGTCTATCGGGAGATCAATCTCGTCGGGACCGCGAGCCAGCCATGAGTGCAGAACGGATGGCGGGCGGAACCATCTCAGAAGGTGGCGCGGTTGCACGGAGGAACGGAAAGAACGCAGTCGGCGCATTGCGCGACCAACACCCTTGGGTTGCAGCTCGCCGCCTCAGGCGTCAAGGATCGGGATGCCGTACGAATGAAAGACGGCGTCGCGCGTCACCACGATCAGGTTCTCGACCTCGGCCTGCGCGATCAGCATGCGGTCGAACGGATCGGCGTGATGCGGCGGCAAGCCCTGCGCGCGCTCGGCGTGCTCCCGGCGGATGTCGAGCAGCCCGATGCCGTCTGATTGCAGGACATCGATATAGCCGGGTGGAAGTCGGAGCTTGTTCCTCGCCATCTTCAGACCGATTTCCCAGATGGAAGCGACACTCAAATGCGCCTGGTTGCGTCCGTCGGAGATGGCGGACCGGGCGGCGGGCGACAAGCGGCCGGGATCGTCGATCCACCAGATCGCCACGTGCGAATCCAGGAGGAGTTTCGCGGCCTTCCGCCCTCGGCGACCTTCGTCCGCCTGGGTTTCGGAAGCGGGTAGAGCGGGGCCGAGGCCGCCCCGGCGAGTTCATCCCCCTGCCAGCAATCGGGCGTCTCGATGACCCTTCCCTTCAGTTGTCCGCCTTTTCGATGGTGGACCGGCGCCGCATAGGGCGTCATCAGAACGACCGGTTTTCCGGCCTTTCCGATGATCACGGTCTCGCCGGCCAGCACATCGTCCACGAGTCGGGACAGGTGTGTTTTGGCCTGCTGGATGTTCACCTGTTTCACCAGACCAGACTAAGTCTGGTTTCGATAGGAATCAAGCGGATCAATAGGATATTCCCGCCGCCGCAGGAGATGGTATTGAAAGACCGGCGACTCTGTCCGATGCTCGAGAGGGTCGGAGGGCGACCGCCGATCGGGGCCGCGGAACTCGATGTCGCGCTGTTCTTCCTCTCGGGCCGCCCGAACAACAGCATCGCCGAGTTCGCGCTGGACTACACCACCGACCCGGAGCCGCCGCTGGAGGGCACCTGGCAGCCCCTCGAAATCCAGCGCTTCTCGGCGTAAGTGGCCACCCTGCAGCGGACGCCGGAAGGACACCTGCGGGCGGCGGGCTGGCGGCCGCCTTGGTGCGGCGGTTCCGGCGGAATGCGTAAGCGATGCGATCATTGGATTCGCGCAAATCCCCGGTGCGTCGCAGGACCGCCGGGGATTTCGTCTAGATTGTTCCGCCGTAAGATGACACGCAAATGCGTATGATGTTTTGGGTTCGGGTTCTCGGTTGCGATGGGCGACGGAACAATCTACCTGTAAGGCGATGCTACGGAACGGAAGAACGGGCGGACAAGAGGCAACGCATCGAGCGGCCAGGGCCGTTGGGTTGCGGCTTGCCGCCTTAGGCCGGAGTAAACATGAGCACAATTACGCGTTGGCTGATAACAGGCAGCATGGTGGCCTGTGCGACACGGGGCGATCTGCCCGCCTCGTACCGCGTCGCCTGGATGACGCCGTCGCAGGATTCGCTCGATTCCATGCCCCTATCCGGTCGCCGCGGCGCCGGGGCGAACGTCTGGGTGCAGGACGGATCGCTCTGGTTCTACCTGGCGCACAACGGCGCGTACGACGAACAGGGCCGACTGTTGAAACTCGGCTGCGTGCGCCTCACGCCAGTCGATTTCGCGCTCGGCGCCGACGGGTTCCGCCAGGAACTCGATCCGCACACCGGAACGATCCGCCTCGAACAGAACGGATTCAAGGCAACGCTCTGGTTTGCCGGCGAGACGCTGATCGTGGAGTCCATGTCGGATCCCGGCCGCGCGTTGGAGGTGTCGTTCGCCACCTGGCGGGACCGTGAACTCGAAAACGTCCGGGTCGACATGATGGGGGCCCGGGGCAGTTTCACGCCGGATCGCGTCCGCGCCGGCCCGGACGGCATCTCGTGGTTCCATCGCAACGCCGACGCGCCGGGGGATGTTGTCGGGATGGCGCGGGCACAGGGCATCCCGGCGGAAGCGGTCTACGATGTCACCAGTCGCCGGTTGTTCGGCGGCGCGCTGGCTGTTGACGGCGGCCTCTCCATGCCGACAGAAGCCGCGGTGCGGTGGCAGTTCTGGAACGGCAGGGCCTGGACAGGGCGCACCGCCGCCCGTACGTCGCACGTTCTCGCCATCCGGCTCGGCGCGGGACTCGACGCGGACCCGGAGTCGTGGATCCGGGAGGCGAAGGCCCTCCTGCCGCCCGCCGCCCGGGAAGCCGCCCGCGCCGATGAACTCGAGCGGTGGAACGAATTCTGGTCCCGCAGCCACATTTGGATTGCCGATTGCCGATTGCCGAATGCCGAATCCGGGCAAGACGGCGTCACAGAGACCGCGAGTTCAACAAATCGACAATCAACAATCGGCAATCGGGAATCCGATGTCTGGCTCATCGGCCGCAACTACGCGCTGTTCCGCTACATGCTGGCCTGCAACCGGGACGGCGAGCTTCCGCTGCTCTTCAACGGCGGTATCTTCACCACCGACAACAACGGGCGGATCAAGGGCAACAACAACGACGAGCTTCCGACTTTCGAGGGGGAGCCGGTCACGCCCGATTTCCGCCGCTGGATGGGGTGTCGGTTTATGTCGCAGAACCAACGCTGGCTCGGCTGGCCGACGCTGGCGAACGGCGACGCCGACCTGCTTTGGCCATCGCTGAGGTTCTACCGCGACCGGTCCGTCACCGCCGCGGCGCGCGCGAAGATCCACGGGGCGGAGGGCGTGGTCTACCCCGAGCCGCTCGACGTGTGGGGGCTCTGCTGCGTCGCGCCCCGGCCCGACGGGCTGTGCGGGGCCGACCACCTGACCTACCACTTCTCCATGATGCTCGAACACGCCTGGATGGCGCTGCAGGCGCGCGACGCGCTGGGCATTTCCCTGGCGAAGGACCTGGCATGGATCGAGGGAACGGTGCGGTTCTACGACAGCTTCTATCGCGCGCAGTGCAAACAGCGGACCGGGAGGGAACTCGGTGACGACGGCCGGCTCGTGCTCTACCCGACGTGCGGGCTGGAATTCGCGGGCGGCGCGACGGACGCCATCGAAGTCGTCAGCGGATTGAGGCGCATCACGGCCGGGTTGCTGGCGCTGCCTGATCTGCCCGCGGCCTCGCGTGACCGCCTCCGCCGCATCCAGGCCACGCTGCCCGAATTGCCCGTCGGAAACCGGCAGGGCCGGCGCTCGCTGCTTCCCGCAAGGAAATGGGAACGCGACTACAACAAGTGGGAGCCCATCGAGATGTACGCCGCGTGGCCGTACCGGCTCGTCGGCATCACGCGGCCGGAGACCCTGCAACTCGCGCGGGACACGTGGGAGACGGTGCCCGGCGATCGCGCCCGCCTGTGCAAGCAGGACTTCTCGTGGATGGCGAACGTGGCGAACATGGCGGCACTGGCGTGGCCGGAGGAGGCGAAGAAGCGCGCGATCTGGAAGATGGCCAACACGGCGGCGCCGCAGGCCCGCTTCCCGGCGTTCTTCGGCCCCGGCCACGACTGGCTGCCCGACCACAACTGGGGCGGCAGCGGCATGACCGGCATCCAGGAAATGCTCCTCGCGCCGGAACCGGGACCGAACGGCAAGCTCAACCTGTTCCCCGCGTGGCCGGCGGATTGGGATGTCGATTTCAAATTGCATGCGCCCGGGCCGACTGTCGTCGAAGCTGTGTTGCGCGGCGGGAAGCTGGAATCGCTGAAAGTCACGCCGGAATCACGGACAGCGGACCTTGTCAACTGGCTTGGCAAAGCGCCGCCCTACACGCCGTCGTCCCCTCCGCTGAGTCAGGGCAGGGTGGTCACGGTTTCCAGCCAGTTCGACCAGCCGGGCTACGATCCGGCGCGCGCGGTCGACGGCGATCTGAAGACGCGCTGGGCGTCCGACTTCCAGGCCCGTTCGGGATGGCTTGCCGTGGACCTCGGAGAGGAGCATGAAATCGGCCGCGTCTGGATCAGCGAGATCGAGTGGCCGGAGACGGAGGAGTTCGCGATCGAGGTGAAGCAGGACGGAGAATGGAAGCAAATCGCGCGCGGCACGACCATCGGGGCGGACAAGTCCATCGAGTTGCCGCCCGTCCGCTCGCGTGAAATCCGGCTGAACGTCATCAAGGCCAAACGCCCCGTCAACATCAACGAATTCCAGGTTTTTTCGTCCGATAGAACGCCATCGGATGGATCGCCGTGATTTGTCGCCTGGCCATTTCGTTCCTGCTGGCCACCCTCTCGGTGCGGGCGGCGATCTTCATGCCGGACGGGCGCGTCCGCTCAGATGACTACACGGTGCTGATGGCAGTGGACGCCGAGGCGTCGGACGGGCTGGTTCCCTTCCAGCCCGGCGGGCATGGCAAGTTTCACCTGCAGGGTTGGCAGCGATCGGACCAGCGGTGCCGTTGGACCATCGGTGTCGAAACGGGCGACACCTACGAGGCGTGGGCCGTCGTCCGGCGCGGCAACAGTCAACCCGTGCGGCTCGAAGTCGAGGCGGCGGGGCAGGCGGCGGCGGCCGTTTATCCCGCGCAGGCGTCGCGGTGGTGGGAACGGGTCCGGCTCGATCCTCCACTGAGACTCCCGGCCGGAACGACGGACGTCGCGCTGCGGATCCGAGCGGTGGATGCGGAGTCCGGTTTCGACGCCCAGGTGCAGGCGGTGGAACTCGTGCGATCTTCCGTGCGCGAATCGTTGAACCGTCGCGCCCTCGCGATGCGGGCGGATCCTGCGTGGTTCCAGCAGGCCCGCTACGGCGTCATGGTGCACTGGACGAAAGAATCGACGCCGCTGCGCGGCGAGCCCTTGCCCTATCCGCAGGCCGTGGAGGCGTTCGATGTCGAGGTCTTCGCTGACCGCATGAAGCGAACGGGCGCAGGTTTCGTGGTGTTCACGACGACGCACGCCCTGCACTACTTTCCCGCGCCGCTGGCGGCACTGGACCGGGCGCTGCCGGGCCGCACCGCCCGCCGCGATCTCGTCGCGGATCTCGCCGATGCGCTGGGGCGGCGCGGCATGAAGCTGATGTTGTACTACCACCTCGGCGCCGCGAACGATCCAGCCTGGTTGGATGCGTCGGGATACCGGGACTCCGACACGTCGCGGTTCTTCGCGCTGTGGCGGGACATGATCGCGGAGGCGGGGAACCGATATGGCGAAAGACTCGCGGGATGGTGGTTCGACGAGGGATCCACCGGCTACTACCATCGCAACGCGCCGTGGGAATCGCTCGCCCTCGCGGCCAAGGCGGGGAATCCGCGGCGGCTTGTGACGTTCAACGCATGGGAACTCATCAATCCGACCGCCTTCCACGACTTCTGCGCCGGCGAAGGCTGCCAGGAGCCGCGCGGTTTCGGCGGCCTGCTCCGGCCGGGGGGAGACGGCCGATATCCATCCGGCACGCATGCCGGGTTGCAGGCCAGCGCGTGTCTCATCACCGAAAGCGATTGGGGCCACTTCGGCCGTGACACGCCGCTGTCCCCGCCGAAGTGGAACGCGGAACAACTGTCGGCGCTGCTGAAGAATTTCATCGCCTGCCGGAACGTCCCGATCTTCAATCTGGAGATCACGCAGGACGGCCTGGTATCGCCGCGCACGCTGGAGTTGTTCGAACAGGTCAGGAGAACCCTGCCGTGACCAACGGCACATGCGTTTCGTGGATCGCTACCCTGGTCCGGATCGTCGCTTGCACGGTTTCGCCGCGTGCCGCGGCGCAACCGGCGGTCTCGTTCCTCGACGGCTGTAACGTCATGACAGATGCCAAGGAGAACGTGATCCCGCTTGCCGGCGAGTGGCGTTTCGAACTGGACCGCAAGGATGTCGGGGTCGCCGAGGGGTGGTTCGACAAGGAGTTGTCCCTGACCATCCGCCTGCCCGGCACGGTTTCCACGTGGAATCGGGGTGATCCGCTCACGGCTATCCGTCAGCAGATCTGGGGCGGCGAGTTCACGGATCAGCCGCTTTGGCACCCGATGATCCGCTCGGACTATCGGGGCAACGCGTGGTATCAGACTACCGTCGACATTCCAGCATCGTGGGCGGGAAAATCGATCGAGTTCTTCCTCGAACGCGCCTGCTGGATTTCGGAGGCGTGGATCGACGGCAAGTCCGCAGGACGCATCGATGCGCTCAGTGCGCCCCATCGGCATCAATTCGGTCAACTCGCGCCCGGCACCCACCGCATCACGCTGCGCATCGACAACCGGCAACTGCACGACCTCGGTTGCAACACGCACGCCTACCACGAGCAGTCATGCACCATCTACAACGGCGTGATCGGCCGGATCGAACTCTGCGCGGTCCCTGCCGTCGCGGTGACGGCAAACCAGGTCTATCCGAATGCCGCCACCGGTGTCTGCGACATGCACCTCACGCTGGCCAACACCACCGGCAAGCCGCAGGAAATCCGGATCACCGCCCGCATCCGCACCGATGGCACACCGGAGGTCCTCGCCGGCGCAAACCGCGTCGTGCAGCTCCCGCCGGGCGAAACGAAGCTCACCGTGCCGGTGACGCTTCCCGCCACCGCGGTGAAGCTCTGGAGCGAATTCGCCCGCCCGCTCTATCAGGCCGTCATCGAAACCCAAACGGCATCCAGCTCCGCCACCCGCGCGGATCGCTTCGGCATCCGGGATTTCAAGGGTGGTGCCCCGCGTTTCACCATCAACGGCAAGCCGGTGATGCTGCGCGGCGAGGCGAATAACGCGCAGTTTCCGCTGACCGGGTACCCGCCGATGGACAAGGCCACCTGGCTGAACATCTTCACGCTCCTCAAGAATTTCGGCCTCAACCATTTCCGTTGCCACTCCTGGGTTCTGCCGGGGGCGGCATTCGACGCGGCGGACGAGCTCGGCATCTACGTGCAGGTGGAACTGCCGAATGGCGAGGCTTCGGTCGCCACGGATTCCGAAGCCGGTCTGCAATGGCGTCAGGCGGAGTTCGACCGTATTCTGGAGACCTACGGCAACCATCCCTCGTTCGTTCTCCTCTCGGGCGGCAACGAGGCCAAGACGCCGAAGATCGATTTCCTGAAGTCCCTGGTCGTACGCGGCAAGGCCAACGATCCGCGCCGCCTCTACGCCACCATCTCCAATCCCGAGGCCAGCGGCATCCGGGACGAGGTGCCCGGCGACGATTTCGCCGTCGCCCACGGCAGCGCGGGCGGCCGCCGGCGCATGGAGGCGTTCATCAACCGCGAGGCCCCGGAGACGGTCGGCGATTACCGCGCCACCATGGCCGGCCGCCCCGTCCCGCAGATCAGCCACGAGACCGGCCAGTGGTATGTCTATCCGGACCTCTCGGAAATCGGCAAATACTCAGGCGCGCTCCGACCGGTTACACTCGAGCATTTCCGCGATGTCGCGCGGCGGGAAGGCGTGCTCGCGCAGGTGCCGGATTTCGTCAAGGCCACCGGCCTGCTTTCGCTGGAACTCTACAAGGAGGAAATCGAGCGCTCGCTGCGCACGCCGGAGTATGGCGGCTTCCAGTTGCTAGGCCTTCAGGATTCCTTCGACCAAGGCGCGGCCTACGTCGGCATGGTCAACAGTTTCTTCGAGCCGAAGACTTTCGTTAAAACGGAACGGTTCCGCGAGTTCTGCGGCCCGCAAATCCCGCTCGCCCGCATGGCGAAACGCGTCTGGATCAGCGGTGAGACTTTCACCGCCGAGATTGATTTCGCCAACTACGGTCCGGCTCCGCTCGACAAAGCCACCTTGGCCTGGCGCGTTACCGATGGCGCGAAACCCATCGCCCAAGGCAGCCTGCCGACGATGACCTTGCCCGATTGCGGCCTCACCCAGGTCGGCTCCGTTTCCCTGCCGCTTCCATCGTTCCGCGCGGCCCGGCAACTGCAGCTTGAGGTCGGCCTGCGCGGCGGCTCGATTCGCAATCGTTGGAATTTCTGGGTCTATCCCGCCGCCACGCAGCCTTTCCGCGCTCCGAATGTTACGGTGGTTTCCTCATTCGACACCGCGGCCCGCGAGGCGCTGCGCGCCGGCAGAAACGTCGTCCTCCTGCCGTCCGGATTCAACAGTCCTTACCCCACTGCGATGACACCGCCGTTCTGGTCGCCCATCATGTTCGCGAACCAGAAACAAGTGCTCGGTTTGCTCTGTGACCCCATGCATCCGGCGCTCGCAGATTTCCCCACGGCCGGGCACAGCGACTGGCAGTGGTTCGACCTGTTGTTCCAGGCCTCTGCGATTCGCCTGCAAGGCACGCCGGAAGGCTATCACCCCATTGTCCAGGCCATCGATAGGCCTGACCGCGCCCACAAACTGGCGCTCGTATATGAGACCCGGGTCGGTGCCGGCAAACTGCTGGTCTGCACGCTCGATCTCAACCGAGACCTGGACAAGCGTCCGGCCGCCTGTCAACTCCGCCGCAGTCTGCTCGCCTACGCCGCCAGTCCGGCCTTCAATCCGACGGTGGAAATTCCGCTGGACGGAAACCTGCCGGCCTTCACCCGCGAGTCGTTCCTAGCCCGGCTCGCACCGAAAATGAGCGCCTCGACCGAGCACGAGAATTTCTGGGCCATGAACGCTGCCGACAACAGCCCGGATACCTGCTGGCACTCGAACTGGAATCCGCCCGAACCCGCCTTGCCGCACTCGCTCGTCGTCGAACTCAGGCGGCCGGTCACCGTCAACGGCTTCACCCAGACGCCGCGCAGGGACTGCGATCACGGCCGCATCGCCCACTACCGCATCTACGCCGGCGATGACGGCGAGAATTGGAAGCCGGTGGCCGAAGGCACCTGGCCGAACAGCGACCAACCCCAGAAAGTCATGCTGAAGAAGCCCGTCACCGCGCGCTTCTTCAAGCTTGAGTCCTTGAGGGAAGTGCAGAATCGTTCTTGGACATCTGTCGCCGAGTTCGACGTGGTGCCGGAATAGCAAGGAGTACTTATGAAACAGCTGCAAGTTGCCGTGCTTCCGAGCGTCCAGCCACGTTGTCGTCAACGAACGCCCCCTGGTCGACGATCATGCCGCAAAGCCGCCGCAGTATCGGCGGCGAAGGCCTCGGTTGGCGTTCTGGTGGGAGGATTGATCCTGCAATCGGTGCGGGCTGGAGACATTGCCTTTCCGAACGCGCTCGACGCCGCCGCGGTTCAGCAAGACCGCTTGGATGAGATCCACCGCCGCGCCCTGCCGCTCGGCAACGGCGACTTGAACGCGCTGCTGTGCGACCGTGATGGCGTGCTGTGCCTTCGCCTGACGAAGAACGACATTTGGGACGCGCGCATCGACACCTCGCAGGATCCGCCACTGCTCCGGATGGATGTGCGCGACCGTTCCTGGAGCGGCGGATCCGACCGTGTGTCCAGTTGGTCGGATCATCCGTATCCGCAGCCGCGCTGCGCGGCGGTCATCCGCATTGGTTCGGCGGAGCAAAAGGAGCCCGTCACCCAGGCGCATCTCGATCTGCGCCGTGCCGTGGCGCGCGCCAACAACACAACGGTCCGCATTCTTGCGGACCGCAATGTCGTCCTGGTCGATGGCGGCCGACCGATCACCCTGGAGGAGGTCAAGGCCAGGGAGTTGCCGCCGGCACAACTGGGCGAGACGGATGGCGCGAAATGGCTGCACATGAAGATGCCCGGCGACGCGGATTATCCCGGGATGGAATACGCCATCGCGGTCGCGGCCCGCGGGACACGGCAAGCGGTGGGCGTGGCGACTTCGTTCGACACGCGCGGGCCGGTGCTGGCCGCAGCGGTCGATCTTGCGCGGGAAGGATTCAAAGAGGATGCAGTCTCCCGGCACGAAACCGTTTGGGAGAAGTTCTGGGCCGCCTCCGGTCTGGAGCTGGGCGACCCGTTCTTCCAGGACGCCTGGTATCGCAACCTCTACTACATGCGGTGCTTCGCGTCCGCGGATTCGCCGTTGCCGATCATGTTGTTCGCCGGCCTGTCGAAGGACGAAACGCCGTGGCATGGCGCGCCGACCTTGGACTACAACTTCCAGCAGACCTTCTGGCCGATGTTCGTCTGCAATCATGCCGACCTCGCCGAGCCGTACGTCCGGTTCCTGCAAAACTATGCCCCCCGCGGCCGCTGGCTGGCCCGGCAGACGTATAGGGTGGATGGGCTGTTTTTGCCGGTGAACATTTTCGGACCGGAACACCTGGTCGCCCCGGACAAGGCCAAGAGCAACAACGCACGCCAGATCTGCTATGTACCCTGGTCGTATGCACTGGGCTGCACGGGCTGGGCGCTGCAGAATGTGTGGTGGCGCTATACATACGCCCCCGACCGGGAGTATTTGGAGTCGGTCTATCCGCTGTTCCGGGATGGCGCGGAGTTTTATGCCAACATCCTCGAACAGTGCCGGGACGGGGAACTCGGTCCGAGCTACAACCCGGAACACGGACCGTTCGGCACGTTCAACAATCCCGTGGACCTCGCGTATGTCCGCTTCCTGCTCGCCACGGCCGCGGAGGCGGCCGGGCTGTTGAAAAGGGACGCGACGCTCGCGCAGCGCTGGCGGCGGCAGTCGGCGCGTGTGCCGGCCTACGAGACGACGCTGTTCGAGGGTAAAACGATCGTCGCCGACTGGAAAGGCGCGACGGCCGATTCCGTGCCGGAACATAACGTCGTCGTTCCGACCGTTCCGATCTTCCCGGCGGAGCAAGTCACCTGGTTCTCGCCGGACAGCGAGAAGCAGCTCTTCGAGCGCACGCTGCGCTGGGTCAAATTCCACGACTTCAATTCACATATCATGGCCAACGTGCAGCGGGCGCGGTTCTCCATGCCCGAGGCCTTCACCCGGGCGCGCGAACACTTCGCCAAGCTGCTCACTCCCAACGGCCTTTTCGCGGAATGGCCCGGTCATGGCTCCTATCTTTCGGAAAGCTGGGCCTTTGCGGGATTGACGGGGGAACTGTTGCTGCAAAGCGTGGACGACATCATCCGCGTGTTCCCTGCCTGGCCCCTGGAGCACGACGCGGCTTTTGTCGATCTCCGCGCGCAGGGCGGCTTGCTCGTGAGCGCGGAACAGAAGTCGGGCCGGATCGGATGCGTGGCGATAGAGGCCACCGTGGCGAAAACGGCGCGGGTGCTGAATCCCTGGCCTGACCAGCCGGTGGTTGCCGTCAATGCAACGACGGGAAAACAGGCGCCCGGGATGTCGTACGCAAACCGCGTGCTGACGTTCCAGGTGAACGCCGGCCAACTTTATCATGTTAAACCTGAGTCCGACGCCGCGTGGAAATATAATCCATGAAGGCACTCAACATCATACGGCTTCTCATCCTCATGTTCCCGCTGGCGGCGGTGAACAGCCATGCCCGCATGAGCGCCACCGATCTCCGCTGCCAATACCAGCGCGATCCGGTCGCCGTGGATGCGGTTGCGCCGCGGTTGGGCTGGGTGATGGAATCCGATGCGCGCGGGGACCGGCAAACGGCCTACCGGATTCTCGTCGCCTCCTCGGCCGACCGCCTGCGGCGCGACGAGGGTGATCTCTGGGACTCCGGGAAAGTGGCGTCGCCCGAACAAAACCAGGTCGCGTACGCGGGCAAGCTGCTCGCCGCCAACGCGGAGTGTTTCTGGAAGGTGCAGGTCTGGGACAAGGACGGCAAGGAGTCCGCGTGGAGTCAGCCGGCGCGCTGGGGCATGGGTTTGCTGAAACCCGTCGGCCCGCCTGCGCCGAACGGCTCCGGCGCGGTTGGCTGGCAGGCCAAGTGGATTGGCGGGAATCCGCAGCCGGTCGCCCAGGTGGAGGGGTGTCCGTGGGTTTGGTTTCCCGAAGGCAACCCGGCGGAGAATGCCCCGGCCGGCAAACGGTATTTCCGCAAGGTCGTGCCGATTCCCGCCGGGGTGAACGTGAGCGCCGCCACCCTCATCGCCACCGCCGACAACCGGATGATCGTGCGGGCAAACGGGCAGAAGGCCGGAGAAGCAAGCCGTTGGGAGAACCTGCACCGCTTCGACCTCGCGTCATGCATCGAGCCGGGTCGTAACGCGATCGCCATCGAGGCTGAAAACCCGATTCCCAGCCCGGCCGGACTGGTCGGGAGACTCGTGGTCGCGTTGGACGACGGCACGGAACTGACCGTGCCCGTGGACGCGTCGTGGAAATGTGCGGATCGCCCCGGGGATGGCTGGACCCAGCCGGAATTCGACGACAGCACTTGGGTTGCGGCGCGGGAACTCGGGCCGTTTGGCATGGCGCCGTGGGGGCGGCCCGCCGCGGGATCTCCGTCGCTGCCCTTGTTCCGCCGCGAATTCACCGTCGAAAAGCCGTTGCGCCGCGCCGTCGTGCATGTCTGCGGGCTTGGTCAACAGGAGTTGTTCCTTGATGGACGAAAGGTCGGCGATCATTTCCTCGATCCGGCCTGGACGGTTTTCGAGGAGACCCTTTTCTACACCAGTTTCGACATCACGTCACAACTGCGCCCCGGCAAGCATGCCTTCGGCGTGATGCTGGGCAAGGGCTTCTACAACACAGCCGGTGACCGGCGTGTTCACGGCGTGCATGCCAGCCGCCCGCTCAAGCTCATCCTGCAGGCGCATCTGCATTATGCCGACGGTACCGAACAGGTCGTCGTCAGCGATGACAACTGGCGCACCGCATCCGGCCCGATCACGCACAGCGCCATCCTCGGGGGCGAAGACTACGACGCGCGAGCCATGCCGGACGGATGGATGCTCGCGACGTTCGACGATTCGCGCTGGCAACGCGCGGTGGAGACCGACGGTCCCGGCGGCGAGCTGCGCGCCGCCCATTCCCCGCCGCTCAAGAGACACGAGGTGTTCAAACCGGTTCGCGTCGATGAACCGGAGCCGGGGATCTTCGTCTACGACTTCGGGCAGAATGCCTCAGCCATTCCGTCCTTGCGCGTGCGCGGGCAGGCGGGGCAGAAGGTCAAACTCATCCCCGCCGAGCAACGCCACGGCTCGGCGCCCCGGCGCAACGACGGACGCGGACTGGTGAATCCGGCCGGTGTCGGCCACCCGAATTACTGGGAATACACGCTGCGCGGTGGGGCGTCGGAGAGTTGGTCGCCGCAATTCAATTACAGCGGGTTTCAATATATCCAGGTCGACGGGGCCGTGCCGCAGGGGCGGCCCAATCCGCGCAACCTGCCGGTGATCGAGGAACTGGTATCGGTCCACGTTCGCAACGCCGCGCCGGCGGTCGGTCGCTTCGAGTGTTCGGAGCCGTTGTTCAATGCCATTGACCAGAACATCGATTGGGCCGTGCGCGCCAACCTTTCGCACGTGCTCACGGATTGTCCGCACCGCGAGAAACTCGGCTGGCTCGAGGTGTCCTACCTGATGGGACCCTCTATCGCCGGGCGTTACGATGTTTCCGGTTTCTATTCCAAGATCGCCCGCGACTGCAGGGATTCGCAGCGCCCCGACGGCCTGGTGCCGACCGTGGCCCCGGCCTATCCCGTCTTCAGCGGCGGATTCGCCTACACCCCCGAATCGGGCGCCGCCGCCGTGATCGTCCCGTGGCAGGTTCACCGGTGGTACGGCGACACGGCGGTGCTCGCGGCGAACTACGAAACCATGCGCGGCTACGTGCAATACATGCGCGACACCGCCACCGATCTTGTGCCGCGCCCCGGCCTGGGCGATTGGTACGATTACGGCGGCGAAACCAAAGGGGCGTCGCAATTCACGCCGGTCGAACTGAGCGCGATGGCCACCTTTTACCGTTGCGCGCGGATCGTGGCGGACACGGCGGGATTGCTCGGCAAGAACGGGGACCGGGACACGTTCGCCCAACTCGCCAACCAAATCCGCGACGCCTTCAACGCCCGGTTCTTCGACGGCAAGGGCGAATACAAGAACAGTGGCAGCCCGCAGTGCGCCAACAGCATGGCGCTGGCGCTCGGCCTGGCGCCGCCGGGTCAGGAGCAAGCCGTGCTGGACCGGATTATCGCCGACCTGCGTGCCCGCGGCAACCAGCAGACCGCCGGCGACATCGGCTTTGTTTACCTGATCGAAACCCTCGCAAGATTCGGCCGCCACGACGCGATTTGCGATATGACCGTCCGGACCAACATGGGCAGCTACGGCTTCATCGTGAACAACGGGTGGACGGCGATGCCGGAGGCGTGGGACGCCAACACCGGCGCCTCGATGAATCACTGCATGTTGGGCCACATCCAGCAGTGGTTTCTCGGATCGCTGGCGGGCATTCGTCCCGAGCCGGTGTCACCGGGGTTCGCCCGCTTCATCGTCGCGCCGGAGCCGGTGGGCAGGGTGACCTGGGCGCGCGGCGAATACGATTCCATCCGCGGCCGCATCGCGTCGTCCTGGAAGATTGACGGCGGGCAATTCCGCCTGAGTGTCGCCATCCCGCCCAACACAACGGCGATGGTATTCGTGCCGGCGGCCAAGCCGGAGGACGTTAATGAATCCGGCAAGTCCGCCGATGCCGTCTCCGGCGTGAAATTCCTGCGCCATGAGAACGGCAAGGCCGTGTTCGAGGTCGGTTCCGGGAAATTCGAATTCAGCATGCCACACCACTAAGACTCTTGTATGAAAGAGATTCTGAAAGCTCGTAAGACAGCATGAAAACAACGATTAAAGTCCTGATGTTCCTGGCCGTCCCGTTTGCGGGGCTGGCCGATGACGGCTACGGCCCGGTCGGCGCGCAGCACGCGCCTTCCTCCTACCGCGCG
Organism: uncultured Verrucomicrobiota bacterium; assembly: GCA_964610105.1. Classification (GTDB taxonomy): domain Bacteria; phylum Verrucomicrobiota; class Kiritimatiellia; order PWTM01; family PWTM01; genus CAZSUU01. Next base: position 80,775 of record CAZSUU010000011.1, read on the forward strand.
CCGGCGGATTTGGCGCCCGGCGGCTCGTTCATTGACCGCATCCTGCCGATGCCGGTTCCCAACGGCCTCCGCTCGGACGCCTGGGGCGGCAACAACGTGAAACCGCGCGTGGTGGAGAATGGGCTTGAGGACCCTGCGTGGTCTTACTGGTGCATGAGTGTCCACCGGGAGGCCGACGGTCTTTATCACATGTTCGCCACACGCTGGTCGGAGGCCGACCCACGCGGGCACAACGCCTGGCCGGACTCCCGCGTCGTCCATGCCACCTCCCCATCTCCCACCGGGCCGTTCACCGTCAAGCAGGAGGTCGGGCCCGGCCACAACGTGATGTGTTACCGCGCCAAAGACGGAACCTATGTGCTTTATGTGATAGGCGGAGCTTACACCGCAAAGTCCGTGGACGGGCCATGGAACAAGTTCGATCTGAAATACGACCGCCGCGGAATGCCGGCGGTCGCGATGAGCAATCATTCATTCGCCATCCGCGAGGACGGCAGCGTCCTGATGGTGTCCCGCGCCGGTCACATCTGGATCAGCGAGGACGGCCTCAAGCCATTCCGCAAGATCACCACGAAGAGTCTCTATCCCCGGATTCCCGGCCGCTTCGAAGACCCGATCGTCTGGCGCGATGAAGTCCAATACCATCTCATCGTCAACGACTGGTATGGTCGCACCGCGTTCTACCTGCGCTCGCCCGATGGCGCAAACTGGACTTGGGACGAGGGCAAAGCCTACGACATCGAAGTCGTCCGCCATCCGGACGGCGGCAAGGAAGGCTGGCACAAGCTCGAACGCCCCAATGTGCTCCAGGACAATCACGGTCGCGCCACCCACCTGTACCTGGCGGCGATGGACGCGCCGAAGGACATAGACCGTGGTTCCGACGGCCACAGCTCGAAAGTCGTCGCCTTGCCGCTCGTGGTTGAGCGCCGGATGGAAATCCTGCCCGCCAACGCGGAGTCCGGCTCAAAGGTTCGCGTGAGAATCCTTGCCGAGCCGGGATTCGACCCCTCCGCACTCGACCCCGCGTCCCTGCGCTTCGGCCCGCCCGCCGAGGTGAACCGCAGCAAGGGATCCACGGCGGTAGGGGTAGTTGTTAGCGGCGGCAATCTCATCGTGACCTTCGATTCCAAGGGCGGGGAGTCTGCTCCGACCGATCCGGTGGCGAAACTGCTCGGGAGAACCAAGCAGGGCGACCTCGTGCTCGGCTACGTGCGGACCCCTGGCCATGCGGGACTCAAGGAGATTCTCTCGCCGCAGCCGCCCCGGATTACCGGTCCTGGCATGCTGGCGGTCACCGTGGAGAATTTCGGTCTGAGAATATCCGCTCCCACCACCGTGAAGATCTCGCTGCGCGGCGACGGAATTGCCCCGATCGTCCTCACCGCCCCGGCGCCCGCGCTCGAGCCCTATGCCGCCACCGAGGTTTCCCTGGAGATTGATCCGAAACGTGTTTCCGGAAAACACCTCCAGGCCGAAACCACCGTCGGCCATCCGGATGCCGCATCATCGATCACCAGCGACTTGAGGTTCTAACCGATTGCCGATTTTCAATTTGTGAACCAAACACTGCGAACGGCCCTGGTCCTTGCCGCCGCGCTTTTCGGCCGGGCCGCCGAAGAGCTCGGGCCGCAACCACCCGTGGCCATCGGCCGGGGCTACTACGCCATCCTGCCCGGCAAGCTGCTGCTCGCCAGTCAGCTCCATCCGGAGTGGCGGGAAGCCACCCTCGAATGGACCAAGCTGAGCGGTCCCGGAGACGTGGTGATCGAGCGCCCCGCCGCCGCCGTCAGCTGGGCGGTAGCGGACAAACCGGGCAAGTACGTCTTCCAACTGAAGACCACCCGCGCCGGCGGGGAACCGTTCACCGGGACAGCGCAGGTCAACGTCTATCCGGCCGGCGACTACCTCGGGAACCCGATCCTGCCGGGCATGTTCCCCGATCCCCACGTGTTGTTCGACGAGGGACGGTTCTACATCTACGCCACGTCGATGGAGAACGACGCCGGTTCCTACGGCCGGGCTTCGGTGTGGATGTCGGACGACTTCGTCAACTGGGAGATGAAGCTCAGCAACTGGCCCGAGTACGGCAAGTTCGGCGGCGACATCTGGGCGCCCGACATCATCCGCAAGGGCGACAGGTACTACCAGTTCATCACGCGCTCCGGCGGCTACGACACGTGGGGCGCCGTGGCGGACTCGCCGGTCGGCCCGTGGAAGAACCTGCGCGAGGACAACACCGCGATCGTCAGCGGCGGCGGCAACGCCGGCCGCATCGTCGCTGCCTACAACATGGACGCTCAGCCGTTCATCGACGACGACGGACAGGCCTACATGTACTGGGGCTGGTCCGAAGCCATGGCTGCCAGGCTCACGCCGGACCTGAAGAACATCGACGGCGACGTGCACTTCCTCAAGGGCACCAAGTGGCTGCCCGACGGCGGCTCGCTGCCCCAGTGGCTAAGCGTGGACCTCGGCGAATCGATGCCCGTCACCAGGGTCGTTTCCTCGCCCGAGTTCAAGCACGTCGCGTACGGCTACAAGATCGAAGTCTCCGGGGACGGAGAGGACTGGATTCTCCTTGCCGATCGCACGGCCAACCGCACCGCGCTGCCCGGCGAGGGTTACGTCGATGAAGGGCGGGCGACGGGCCGGCACGTGCGCATCACGTTCAACCACTGCGGCGGCCACTGGGCCGGCCTCTACAACTTCGCCGTCTATTCCGGCGACCAACTGGTGTCGCTCCACAAGTCCGCCACCGCCTCCTCGGTCCGCGGCAAGGGCTCGGAACCGCAAAACGCCGTGGACGTCTCCAACGGCCCGCACCTCGCCGACTTCGTCGAGGGTTCCTACATGATCAAGCACAACGGGAAGTACTACCTGCTCTATTCCTCCGGCGTGCTGCACGACGGCACCTATTCGGTGCGCTACGGCATGGCCGATCACCCGTTCGGACCTTTCACAACGCCGACGAACCATGTGATCCTCCAAATGAACGAGGAGCAGACCACCCGCGGTCCGGGTCACAACTCGGTGCTCAGATTCGGCGGGAAACACTACATCGTTTATCACCAGCACAACCAGCCGCACGAGGGGGGCGCACTGGTCTTCCGGCAGACGTGCGCGGACCGGATGGAGTTCAACCCGGACGGCACGATCAAGCCGGTGGTTCCCACGCAGACCGGCGTCGGCCCGCTGCGGCCCGCGCCCCCGCCGCGCGAGGACTTCGCCCGCGGTTGCTACGCCACCGCCACCAGCGTGAAAGGCGGTTACCACGTGCCGGAGTATGCGCTCGACCACAACAACGCCAGTTTGTGGCGCGCCGCGGACAACGCCTACCCGCAGTCTTTCACCGTCGATCTCGGTGAGGTCCGCGCGTTCTCGCTGATCGAAACCACCTTCGAATACCCCACGCTGTCATACGAATATCTCATCGAGGTTTCCGAAGACGGCGAGCACTGGAAAACGCACACCGACAAGCAGGCCGATTTCCCGGTGGCCGTCAGCCCGCACAAAGACGCCGGCCAGGCGCGCGCCCGTTTCGTGCGCATCACCATCACCGCCTGCCAGCGTCCGGAGAACGGCGCGGGGCTTTATTCATTCGAGGTTTACTGAACGCCATGAAGGACCGATGCATCGTGAAGCCAACGACGTTAAGGGAGTGAGATGAAACACGCCGGCAACCCTATCAACCGCCACAGAGTCTTTCTCCTCGCTCTTTCAATCGGCATCGCTACTCCGGGCTTGGCGTCAGGCGCGGCGGGGGAGGCTCCGATCGCCGCCTCCCTCGATGACTGCAACGTCGTTTGGAACACTCCGAGCCAGGATTCCTTCGGATCGATGCCGCTGGGCAACGGCGACATCGGGATCAATGTCTGGGTCGAACCGAATGGCGATCTGCTCTTCTACATCGCCAAGGTGGATGCCTACGACGCCAACCACCTGCTGCCCAAGCTTGGCCGAGTCCGCCTGCGCGCCGAGCCGGCGCTCGACACCGCGGCGTTCAAGATGTCCCTGCGGCTCCGCGAGGCCGCGGTCGACGTCGAGGCCGGCGACGCCTCGCTCCGCGTGTGGGTCGATGCCAATGCGCCGGTGATCCGCGTCCAGGGCCGCAGCCGGACCCCGCGCCGCTTCACGCTGACGGCCGAATCGCTTCGCGCCTGGAAGAACGCGGCCGACCCCCTGCCGGATTCGGGAACGGTCGCGCTGTTGTTCCACGACGCGTCCGACACGCTGGCCTGGTGCTACCGGAACCAATCGTCCGCCTGGGCCGCGCGGTTCGCCAACCAGAACACGCCGGAGATGGTGTCCGCCTTCCGGGATCCCATCCTCCACCGCACGTCGGGCTGCACGCTCCGGGCCAAGGGCTTCAAGCGCGCCTCGCCTTCCTCGATCGCGACGCCGCAACCGGTCGGCGACATCGACGCCACCGTGCGGATCCTGACCGGCCAGCCGCCGAGCCCCGAGGCGTGGAGACAGGAGGCGCTCGGACCCGTCAGATGGGACTGGAAAGCACACCTGGCCTACTGGAAGTCGTTCTGGAACCGCAGTCACATCTTCGTCGCCAAGGCCGGCGAAGGCGCCTACAACCTCGATCCCTACCGCTTCACCCAGTTTCCGCAGGCCCGCGACGTCTACAAGGGCCACACGGACATTCCGGCTGCGCAAAACGCCTTACAACTCACCCAGCGCTATGTCCTCGAGCGCTTCTGCCAGGCCATCGCCAGCCGCGGAGCGGTGCCGCCGCCGTACAACGGCTCGATCTTCACGATGGACATGCCGGCCGGCGTGATGGGTTTCGACCGTCCCAAGGACAAGCCGGTATCCCCCGACGGCCGCGACTGGGCCATGCTGTCCTTCATGTGGCAAAACACGCGCCATCCCTACTGGTCGATGCCGGCCCGCGGCGACTACGACACCATTGTGCCCGGCATGCGGTTCGTGCGGGACGGACTCGAGATTGCGAAGGACCGCGGCAAGAAGCTCTATGGCGTCGAGGGGGCGGTCATCTTCGAAGCGAGCTGGTACCACAACGTCGGCGTCTTCCCCTTCGAGCACATGCCCGGACATCTGCGGTTCCACCAACTCGCGACGATCGAACTCCCTGCCATCATGGCGGAAACCTACGCCCACACCCGCGACGACAAATTCCTCCGCGACGTGCTGCTGCCCTGCGCCGAGGAGGGACTCAAGTTCTATTTCAACCGTTTCCCAAAAACAGATGCCCGCGGCCGGATGCTCATGGAAGGCGTCGGCTGCGCCGAGACCTACCAGGGCGTCACCAACCCGGCCACCGAGATCGGCTGCATGAAGTACCTGTTGGATCTCCTGCTGTCGTTCCCCATCGACGACGGGCGACGCGCCGTCTTCTCCAAGTGGCGCGCCATGCTGCCCGACGTGCCCACCCGCCGCATCCGCGGCATGGACCTGCTCGCGGTCGGCGAGGTCTACGACCCCGGTCGCGTCGATTGCGAAAGCCCGGAGCTCTACTCGGTGTATCCCTTCCGCCAGGCCTGGATCGGAACCCCGGACAAGCTCGCCATGGCGCGGCAGTCCTTCCATGTGCGCAATGCCAGCCTCGACGGCACGGTCGACTGGCAGCCCGTCGAAACCGGCGGATGGCAGTCCGCCCCCGTGCAGGCCGCCTGCCTCGGCCTCGCCCGCGAGGCCGCCCGCCTCGCCAGCATCAACTTCCACGACCGCTTCGTCCACTGGTCCGGCAACATCGTCAAGGGCCCCAACGGCGAACTGATGCGCGGCGTCGCCGATTCGCCGGGCTTCGTTGTGGGCGATCCCCAATCCGGCCTGCCTTTTCCCTACCGCCCGCGCGCCCGGTTCCCCGCGTTCTGGGAAACCAAGATGGACGGCACCCCGGACAACGACCACGGCGCCAATTCGGTCAACACCCTCCAGGCGATGCTGCTGCAGTCGGACGGGGACCGGATCCATCTGCTCCCCGCTTGGCCGGAGGACTGGGACGTCTCGTTCAAACTCGCCGCCGCCCGGAACACCACCGTCGAGGGCGTCTACCGGAACGGCCGCCTGACGGCGCTCAAGGTCACCCCGGAGTCGCGCCGCCGGGACATCGTCGACCACTCGACGCCGGACGCCCGGATCCAAACCCTGGTCGACATCGCCTGCATCGACCGCAACTGGCTCTTCAACCTGCCGCCCATGCTCGACGGTCAGCCCGTGCCCGGTCCGGTCACCCGGCCGTGGATCGAGAAGTACGGCGAGAGCGTGCGCGACACCCGCGGCGCCTTCTGGGCCGGCTGCACCTTCCGCGACCGCACCCTCTACGTCCACGGCCGGCACCCGATTCCGCGAATCCCCGCCACGGTCGTCAGGCAAACCGCGCTCTCCGACTCCATCGTGAAGGTCGAGTACGACCGGCCGCTCGAGCCGATCGTGCGCGCCGGGATCTCCGCCGGATCGCTCACCGCGGGGCAGTCGGAAACCGTCATCGACCTCGGCGCGCCGAAGACCTTCGACCGCCTCGAGTTCACCATCGACCGCCCCGGGTACCAGCGCGGCCGGTACCGGGACTTCCGTCTCGAAGCGAAACAAGCCGATGGTTCCTGGTCCGCGGTTCATCAAGGCCGGATCTTCGGCATGATCTACGCCAGGCGTTTCGCCCCGGCGACCGCCCGCGAAGTGCGACTGGTCATTGACGCCCGGGTCACGCAGTTCGACCTGTTCCCCCCCGAACCGGTTGCCGAGAACGATCCACCCGGCGTAATCCCACCATCCAGCACATGAGACGTGAGACCACTCTGCGGAGATCCGCACGCGGGAGGAGCGATTGAGCATGAATACATTTGGACTGCTTGTGCTGGCGATGGGAACGGGGGCTGCGGGCATGGCGGCCACGGCAGAACCGCGGATGCCGGAACCGTGGCGCGCGGAATGGATCGGCCCGGCGGTGCCACCGGCAGTGAATCTGGACGGGGCCGCGTGGATCTGGACGGTCGAAGCGGGCGTGGATGCGACGAGGAACGCGCCGGCGGGCGAGCGGCATTACCGGCGGGAGTTCGTGCTGCCGGGCAATGGTCCCGTGCGTGCCGCGGTGGCGATCTTCACCGCGGATGACCGGTGCCGGCTCGTGGTGAACGGCGTGGATGCAGGCGGGAGCGACGACTGGCGTCGGGCGGCGGTGCTGGACGTGACCGCGCTCCTTCGTCCAGGCACGAATCGGCTCGACGTACGGTGCGCGAACGGCGAACCGGCCGGCTCTATCAACGCGGCCGGGCTCATCGGGCGCCTCCGGGTCGAACGCGGCGATGGCGAGGCCGCCGAGATCGTCACCGACGCAAGCTGGCAGGGCTCCGTGCCGGCCGCGACCGCGGCCTGGGCGCCGGTCCGGGTGCTGGGCGCATACGGCCGGGATCCATGGGGTCGCGGAGTGGCGGGCGCGTCCTCCGATCCGGTGAACGCCTGGACCTGCTACCGCAAGGACTTCACACTGACCGAGCGGCCGACCGCGGCCGTCGCGCGGATCGCCGTGGATTCGAAGTACTGGCTGTGGGTGAACGGCAGGCTCGCCGTCTACGAGGGCGGTCTGAAGCGTGGGCCGAATCCGCGGGATACCTACTTCGACGTCGTGGATCTCGCGCCGTTTCTACAGGGCGGGAGCAACACGGTGGCTGCGCTGGTCTGGTACTGGGGCAAGGACGGTTTCTCGCACAAGAGCAGCGGGCGAAGCGGTTTCCTGTTCGAGATGGACGGGCTCCGGTCGGATGCGTCGTGGAAGATGCTGCGCCATCCCGCCTATAGAACGACCGGCGATCCGCATCCGAACTTCCGGCTGCAGGACGACAATATTCACTTCGACGCGCGTCGCGATCCCGGCGATTGGATCGCTCCGGGTTTCGACGACGCGGCCTGGCCGACGGCGGCGGCCTTCGGCCGGCCGCCGTGCGCGCCGTGGAACGGGTTGATCGAACGCCCGATCCCGCTGTGGCGGGTGGGGGACTTGACCGCGTACGAGAACGCCCGCGAGCTTCCCCGCGTCAGCGACGGCAAGCCGATCGTCGCGCGGCTGCCGCGCAACCTCACCGTTTCGCCGTATCTCCGAATCCGGGCGCCGGCCGGGCTGCCGATCGACATGCGCACGGACAACTACAAGGGAGGAAGCGAGTACAACTTCCGCTCGGAGTACATCACGCGCGAAGGCGAGCAGGAGTTCGAGAGCCTCGCGTACCTCAACGGCCACGCGATGATCTATTCCATTCCCGCCGGCGTGGAGATCTCGGCCCTTCGCTACCGCGAAACGCGCTACCACGCGGATTTCGTCGGCCGCTTCACGTGCGACGATCCGTTCCTCAACACGCTCTGGGTGAAATGCCTCAACACGATGAACGTGAACATGCGCGACGGCATCCAGGACCCCGATCGCGAGCGCGCGCAGTGGTGGGGCGATGCGGCGATCCTGCTGGGCGAGATCCTGCACAGTTGCGATACGCGCGGTCACGCGCTCATCCGCAAGGCGATGCTGAACCTGGTCGACTGGCAGAAGCCGGACGGCGTCCTCTATTCCCCCGTTCCGGCCGGCAACTGGGACAAGGAACTGCCGGGCCAGATGCTGTCCAGCATCGGCGAGCACGGGTTCTGGTACTACTACCGCCACACCGGCGACCGGGCGACGATGGCACACGTCTATCCGGCGGTGCGCCGCTACCTCGCGCTGTGGAAGCTTGGCGACGACGGGCTGGTGGTGCATCGCGCCGGCGGTTGGGACTGGGGCGACTGGGGGGAGAACATCGACCGCCCGGTGATGGACAACGCCCTGTTGTACCAGGCGCTGGGGGCGGCTTCGGAGATGGCCCGGGTGAACGGCCAGGACGCCGATATCCCCGGCTACGAGGCGATGCGGGCGAGCATTGCCGCGAACCTCAACCGCGTCCTGTGGACCGGGACCGAGTACCGGTCGCCGGGCTATCATGGCAAGACGGACGACCGCGGACATGGCCTGGCCGCGCTCTATGGCTTGGCGCGGCCGGAGCAATACGCGGCCATCAAGAAGGTCCTCGCGCAGTCTTTCGAGGCAAGTCCGTACATGGAGAAGTACATTCTCGAATCGCTGTTCTGCATGGGCGATGCCACCGCGGCGCTGGCCCGGATGAAGTCGCGCTACCGCAAGATGGTGGAGAGCGAGATCACCACCTTGTGGGAAGGGTGGGGCATCGGTGCGGAAGGGTACGGCGGCGGCAGCTACAACCATGGCTGGTCGGGTGGTCCGCTCACGCTGCTGATGGAGTACGTGGCCGGCATCTCGCCGACCTCCCCCGGATTCGGGACCTTCCAAGTGATGCCGCAGATGGGCCCGCTGAGACACATTCGCGCGGTGGTACCGACGGTCCGCGGCAACGTCGAGGTCGAGATCCGTCGCGAGCCCGGGCGCTTCGCGCTCAACCTCGTTTCCCCGCCCGGCACCCCGGCGCGCGTCGGCCTGCCGGTGACCGGCCCGGTGCGCTGCAACGGCCGCGCCGTCGACCCCATCGAAACCCGCGGCATCCATCGGATCTTCGACGCCCCGCCCGGATCCTCGCGGTTCGAGGTTGTCGACTCGGATCCGGCCGCGCCGCTGGAGAAGGGCCCATGAGCGCAGAACGCGACGGCGCGGTCGCACGTGCGAACCATCCCCCAATGCCCCCGTCCATCTGCCCATGAAGACATGCATCCATCCCGCCACGACAAACGGGCGTCGCCGGCTAGTCCGGCTTGCGGCCGCACTGTTGCTCGGTCTGGCGACCGCCCGGGCCGCCACCACGGTTCCGCAACTCAGCGAAACCCCGGCGCAACGCGAGGAACGCCTGCAGTGGTTCCGCGACGCGAAGTTCAGCCTCTTCATCCACTGGGGCCCCGCCGCCGTCAGCGGCGAGGAGATCAGCTGGGGCAGCGTTTCCCCGAGGGCGCGGCGTTCCCGGTTCACTACAGCATCGCCGACACCTCGTATCGGCAGGACCCCGTCCGCATGGTTCAGCAGGCCGCCCGGAAGCAGGGACTGCGCCTCGGCTGGTACTACAGCACCCGCGACTGGACTCATCCGGAGTATCTGCAGGGCGACAACAGGACCTACAACGACTACTATGAATACCAGGTGATGGAACTCATGAACGACTACGGTCCTGTGGACCCGATGTGGTTCGATCACGCGTTCGGAAAACGGGATCTCTGCACCGGTCCCCGGCTGTTCGAGAGAATGTACGCCCAGAATCCGCGACTGCTGGTCAACGACCGCGCCGCGCGCGGACTGCCCGATGTCCCGGCGGAGTTCCAGCCGCTGAACAGGGCCGACTTCGACACTCCGGAAAACCGGATGGGCGCCTTTCAATACGGCCGGGCGTGGCCTCGATCGGCTACTCGACGAATCCCGACGGCTTCGCCACCTGGGATGTGGGCATTTCCAGCCCCGCGGCTTACAGGATCCGCCTTTCGGTCTCCAATCCGAATCCCGGCGCGAAACTGCTGGTCGAGATCGGCGGCCGGTCCTTCATTGTCGACGTGCCGGTCACCGGCGACCACGACGTCTGCAAGACCGTCGACGCCGGCACGATCACCTTCCCGAACGCCGAGCAAACGACCCTGCGCGTCTCCGTGGCCGACAAGGCCGCCTGGCGCGCCACCAACATCCGTCACGTGAAACTGGTGCCCGCCAACCGATGAGCGTTGCCCAGCAGAAAGGAACATCTGCGATGAACCGAGCGGTATTCATGTCGGTGGCCGTCGGGATCGCGAGTCTGAACGCGTTGGCCGGTCCGTTGGACACGAACGGGCTGCGCAACCCGGTCTGGACGTCCAAGGACAACCTGCGCGATCCCTCGGTGCTCAAGGTGGAGGGCGGTTACCAGGTCTTCTATTCGCGGCTGGCCGGCCATTGGGCCAATCCGTCCAGTTGGACCGTCGCGAATGCCTTCACCCGCGACTTCAAGAGCTTTGAGAACGTCCGGGACGTCTCCCCCAAGGGCCACGCCTCGCCGGGCGACGTGGTGCGATGGCACGGGCGCTGGATCCTGCCGTATCAGACCTATCCCGAGAAGCCCACCCACCTGGTCTTCGCCGAGTCGGCCGACCTGAAGGCATGGTCGGCGCCGAAGCCGTTCCTGAAGGAAGCCATGGACCTGCCGTGGAACGACGCGCAGCGCGTGATCGACGCCACCCTGGTCGTGGAAGGCGACACCCTCCACTGCTGGTTCGTCGGCACCACGATGAAGCCGTCCAAGGCGAACCTGCTCGGATACGCCGTCACGCGCGATCCGAACATGGAGAAGTGGGAGATCCTGACGCGGGACGCGCCCCTGCTCGGCCGCTCCGCCCGGGCGCCGGACGGCGTGGAGAACGTGATAGTCTACCGCACGGGCGACCATTGGACGATGCTCTTCAGCGAGGGGCTGCGCGAACAGCACCCGGCCCGGGCCACGTCTCCGGATCTTCGCGCATGGACCGTGAAGGGCGAGGTGGACGTGCGGCGGCAGGAATGGATGGCGGCCAAGTACGGGGCACCGTTCGTCTGGCCGGAGGGCGAGGGGTGGGCCATGATCTTGATGGGAGAGAACCGGCAGGATCGAACCACCTTCGGCCTGCTCACCTCACCCGACGGCCTGCGCTGGACCTGCCTGCCGGAGCGGGCGGCGGGGGAGTCCGCGCGCAAGTCGACGCCCACGTTTGCGCCGTCGCCGGGTTGGTCGCTCGCGTCGCCTCCGGCCGTTCCCGCGCCCGCCGCGCCGGGCAGCAAACCGCCCGCGGATCCGAAGGACTCCCCTGAAGTCAAGATGGGCTTCCGGATCGCCGACGGTCCCTTCGAGCCGACGTGGGACTCGATCCGGCGGCACTACCCGGGCGCGCCGGCCTGGTTCCATCAGGCCAAGTTCGGCGTCTTCGTGCACTGGGGGCCGCAGGCGTCGGGGCGCAGCGGCGACTGGTATGCAAGAAACCTGTACCGGCAGGGACATCCGGCCTACGCGAATCACTTGAAGAACTTCGGCCATCCGTCCGAAACGGGTTATAAGGACGTGCTCCGGGCGTGGACGGCGCCGAAGTGGGACGCGGCCGCGCTGACGAAGGCATTCCACGACGCCGGCATGCGCTTCATGATGGTTGTCGGCGTGCACCACGACAACTACGACCTGTGGGATTCCGCCTACAACCCGTGGGATTCCGTTCGCGTCGGGCCGAAGAAGGACATGATCGGCGGGTGGGCGCGCGAGGCGCGCAAGCTCGGCATGCGGTTCGGCGTCACCTTCCACCATGAGTATAGTTGGTGGTGGTGGGCCGATGCCTACAAGTCCGACGCGACCGGCCCGAAGACGGGCGTGCCGTACGACGGCAACCTGACGCTCGCCGACGGCAAGGGCGCCTGGTGGGAAGGACTGGACCCGCGGCTGCTCTACAACATCAACCTGGGCGAGTACACCGATGGCGCCGGGCATTCCGTCACGGAGATCGCCTTCGGCCGCAAGGGGATCTTCCAGGATCACCGGGAGTACGCGAAGTGGTACGCCGAACGGTGGGCGCTGCGGATCATGGACGCCATCGACAAGTACGACCCCGACATGTTCTACACGGATGGCAACTCTTCCGAACCGTTCAGCGGCGACCACAGCGGTTCGGGCTTCAAGTGCGACGCCGGACGGCGCGTCGTGGCGCACTTCTACAACCGCGCGTTGGCGAAGCACGGCGCGGTCGACACGCTCGCGCTGATCAAGTTCCAACAGGACAACCCCGCCGTAGGGATGACCTACGAGATCAACATCCCCCGCGCGATCATGACCAACCAGGCTTGGATCGGCGAGAACCCGATCGGCGACTGGTACTATGCGCCGGGGTACACCTACGAGGCCGTCACGCTGGTCCGAAGCCTCATCGAGTACGCGTCGCGCGGAGGGAACTACGCCTGCGCGGTGCCGGTGAACCCCGAGGGCGGACTTGAGCCGCCGTGCGCCGCCATGCTCAGGGACATGGGCGACTGGATGCGCGTGAACGGCGAAGGACTCTACGGCAGCCGGGCCTGGGACGCGTGGGGCGAGGGGAATGTCGTCATGCCCAACGGCAAGTTGGGGCCGGCGCAGGTCGCGACGCCCTACACGGCGGCCGACCTCCGCTTCACGGCCAACGACGGCGCCGTGTACGCCTGGCTGATGGCCTGGCCGGAAGACGGCACGGTCACGATCCGCTCGCTGGGCGAGGGGGCGGGTCAGATCGCCGATGTCCGTCTCTTGGGCAGCCGGACCAAGCTCGACTGGCGGCAGACTGCGGAAGGGCTGGTCGTCAAGCTGCCCGAGGAGAAACCGTGCCGGTTCGCCTGGTGTTTCCAGGTGTCTGGCGCGCGACTGCGGGCTGCGACTCCGCCTGCGACGTCGTCAAGACCTTGATAACCGAGTGCCGTGCGGCGGCCCCCCGGCGACGTTCAGCGCCCGGGACCCGCACACGGCGGATCTGTCGGAACGGGATTGAGCCATGAGTGGAAATACCAAAGCCCTATTGCTGGCGGCGGTTTGCTGGGCGAGTCGGGCGGGGTTGTCGCAGGCAACCGTCGAAGCCTTCGACCTCAGCCGTGTCCGGCTGCAGGACGGTCCATTCAAGAGCATTCAGGAGCTTCACCGCACCGGACTTGTCGGACAGCTGGATCCGGACAGGCTGCTCTTCCCGTTTCGCCGGAACGCCGGCCTCCCGCAACCCGCGGGCGTAACGGGCGGCTACGGCGGCTGGGACGACGGCTTCATCACGGGGCACTACGGCGGCCATTATCTCTCCGCCGCCGCCCGCATGTTTGCCGCCACGGGCGATGCATCGTTCCGGGACAAGGCGACATACATGGCGAAGGTTCTCGGCGAGTGCCAGGACAAGCTGGGCGGCGGATATCTTTCGGCTTTCCCCGCCGCCAAGTTCGACCGGCTGGAAGCCACGCCGCGCGCCTCGTCGGTCGAGTACTACACCATTCACAAGATCCTGGCCGGGTTGGTGGACGTGGCCCGCTACTGTGACAACACGCAGGCGCTCCGGATCGCGGCCGGGATGTCCGACTATTTCGCGGCGCGCATGGCGAAGTTGAAGCCCGACCAGATCGAGGCCGTGTTCCGCACCGACTATACCGGGAACCCGGTCAACGAGTTCGGCGGGATGGCGGAGGCGCTCGCCGATCTTCACGTGCTGGCGCATCGCCACGGGGATCCGAACGCCGACCGTCATCTGAAACGGGCGGCGGTGTTCAACCGCGACTGGCTGATCGATCCCCTGCTTGAGGGCCAGGACCGCCTGGACGGCCTGCATGGAAATACCCATATCGCGCAAGCGTGCGGCCTGGCCCGGTACGCGATCGCCGCCGGCGACGACCGCGCCGGGAAGGCCGCCGAGGCGTTCTGGAAGCTGGTGGTCGGGAGGCACTCCTTCGTCAACGGAGGCAACACCTTTCACGAGAAGCTGCGCGCACCCGGAATCGAGGTGACCGGTACGGGCCATTCGGCCCTCGGCCCGTTGACGAGTGAAGCCTGCAACACCCACAACATGCTCAAACTCACGCGCTCGCTGTTCGAGCGTGCGCCGGCCGCGGCCTACGCCGACTACCACGAGCAGGCCCTCTACAATCACATCCTGGCCTCGATCGCACCCGACCACGGCAAGGTCATGTATTACATGCCGCTGCGGCCCGGCGATTTCCGCATCCACATCGACTCCCCGTACTGCTGCCTCGGCACGGGCATCGAGAACGCCGCGCGCTTCGGCGAAGCCATCTATTTCTACCGAGGCCCATCGCTGTGGGTGAATCTCTACATCCCGTCCACGCTCGACTGGAGGGAGCAGGGGATGAAGATCCGCCTCGATACCCGGTATCCGGAAGACGGACGAATCCGGTTGGCGCTGGACATGAGCCGCCCCGTGGACGCCACGATCAATTTCCGCATACCCGCATGGCTGGACGGCATGGCGGAAGCAAAAGTGAACGGCGTAAAAGTGCCCGTGCAACCGGAACCCGGCACGTTCCTGCCGCTGACCCGGACGTGGAATCCCGGCGACACCGTCGAACTGACGCTGCCGCTGGAACTCCGTGTTCGGCCCAGCACGGACGACCCCGCCACGCTGTCGTTCTTTTACGGCCCGGTCCTTTTGGCGGGCAGACTCGGGCGCACGGGCATGCCGGCCTCGGACATCGGCGACCACATGGCCCACAGCGACGATCCGGCCTGGCCGGTGCCGGTCTTGGAGAGCGAAACGCCAAACAAGCCGATCCTCGACATCATGCCAGCGGCCGGCGCGCCGATGACCTTCACAGCCCGCATGGTCAACCCCGTGAACCTTCAGCCCGTCGCGGTCACGCTCGCGCCGTTTTACCAGGTGCATCACCAGCGCTATGCGGTGTATTGGAAAGTGCTCGCCCCGCCGCAGATGAAAGCCCTCGCCGCACAACTGGCCCGGGCGTGCGCCAACCGGAAGGACTCCTTCATCGGAGACGCCGAGGCGGAAGCTGACCGGTTCCTGCAGAGCGAAAGAAGTTCCACCGGCACGCACCAGGGGCGACGATGGCGCGACGCGACGAACGGCGGCTGGTTCTCATACCGCCTGCCGGTGAATGCCGCCGCCGATTTGAGCCTGGTCTGCATCTACTGGGGCGGGGATGGCGGCAACCGCGTGTTCGACATCCTCGTCGAGGATACGCGGATCGCCACCCAGACCCTCAAACAGGACAAGCCGGGTGAGTTCATTGAAGTTTCCTATAGGATTCCGAAGGAACTCATACAAGGAAAGCAATTCGCCACCATCCGTTTCCAGGCGCACGCCAGCGCCCAGGCGGGCGGCGTCTTCGACATGCGCATCGAGCAACCGGCGAAATGAGGAGAACCTCATGAGAACATGTCATGTCACCTCTCGAGTCTGGGCGGCAGAATGCGTGGCGCGGGTGTTCGGCATGGCGCTTGCGGCTCTGTGGGGCGTGGGCAGTCCCGTGGCGGCGCAAGCGGTCCGTGTCGCCGCAGCCCCCGGGTCGATTGCAGCAAAGGAGTACCCGTATCAGCCGGTCGACGGCGGCATTGAGATCCGGAACGGCGAGCGACGGTTCAACCGGCCGCTGTACAGTTCGGTGGACCGGCCGGATCGCCTGATCGCCCTCGCGGGCGACCGGCCGGAGTTCATGGTGATGCGTATCACCGGCACCAAGAGCATGGACAAGCTGGCCAATCTCAAGCTCGGCTTGGCGGGCGCGAAGTGGCTCGACGAGGCGACCCCGGTTCTTTCGCGCCACGACATGGGCCTGCAGCACTACGAAGCGGGCGCGGGGAGGGATGCGATCGAGATTGATGCGGTTCGAGGGATCTCCTTCGAAGGCCTGCTGCTGCGGGTCCGGTGCAGGACGAAGCCCGCTTGGTCGCTGGTCCTCATGATGGGCGGACGCGGAACCGGCAACTACGATCAGAATCCGAAGGCCGCCTTCGATCCCTCCGAATGCAAGGACACGAAAACCGCCTTCGCCGGCAACGCGCTGACGATCTCGGGGAAGGGGCCGACGCTGTACGCGGTGAGCCCGGCGCCGCTGCGATTCACGGCGGCGCATCCGGAGGCCGTGCGCAAGGGACCCGGGGCACTGCTGGCCGCGCCGGCCGGCGGCGCGGCGGTCGCGGCGCTCGCCGCGGAATGGCCGGACCGCGGCGAGATCCACCTGATGCTTACGACCGACAAGCCGGACTCCAAGGACGTTGCCGCCTATCTGAAGTCGCCGGGAGTAGCCTTTGCGCGGGCCGTGGCGGAGAATCGCACGCTGGCGACCGCCGTCGTGGTAGAGACGCCGGATCCGTACCTGGATGCCGCACTGCCCGGCGCGCTGCTGGGCTACAACGCGGCCTGGAACGCGCCGAGTTTCCGGCACGGCGCGATCGCCTGGCACGACACCTATGCCGGCTGGCGCGTGACCTACGGCGCCACCGTCGCCGGCTGGCACGAGCGCGCCCAGTCGCACATGAAGGCCTTCTACAAGATCCAGCACCCGGACGGGCGGATACCGGCCACGCTGCGGGGCGATCAGATCTACAACATGGGCGAGGTCCTGGTGGACCAGGCGCTGTACGACTGCGGGTGGACCGGCGACCTGGAGCCGCTCAAGAACGGCGGATTCGATGCCATCGCGCGCCATCTTGCCTGGGGCGAGCGATTCATCAGGACGCCCGACGGCCTCTACGAGAACTTCCTGAACGCGTGGAACACCGACTACAAATGGAGCAACGGCGGGGGAGGGGCCATCGCCTCGGCTTACTTCTGGCGGGCCAACAACACCATGGCCGGGATCGCCGGGCGAATCGGAAAGGACCCTTCGGTGTTCAGGAAGCGCGCGGATCAACTGGCCGACGCCATGCGGTCGCGCCTCTGGTCGGAGCGCGAGGGCGTGTTTGGCGAGCACCGCGACAGCCGCGGGTTGAAGCTTCTGCATGAATCCCCCGACCTGTCCAGCATCTACACGCCGATCGATGTCGGCTTCTGTACGCCCTTCGAAACCTATCGGTCGCTGCGCTTCGCCCTGCGGCGTTTTGAGACGGTGGCCGGCCTGCCCCGCGGCGGCGCGCTGATCTATTCCTCCGAGTGGTTGCCCGATCACTACAGTACGCGCGGCATCTACACCGCGGAGATTCTCAACACCCTGCTGGCGCTCTACCGGATCGGGCACTCCGAGGCCGCCGAGCCGTTCCGACGGGTCATCGACGGCAGTTTCTTCACGGGGCCCGCGCCGGGCTCGACCGGCTATGTCATCCAGCCCGACGGCGTGCACAGATCGCACACGGATTTCACGGACACCACGTCCATGTATATCCGCAACGTGGTCGAGGGCCTGTTCGGCGTCCAAATGAACGCGCCGGACAACCGCATCGTCCTGCAGCCGGCTTTTCCGCGCGAGTGGGACCATGCGTCGATCCGCTGCCCGGCCGTGGCGTATCGCTACACCTGGGATGGCAAATCCGAGCGTCTGTCGGTGAAAACACCGCGCAAGCTGGCCCCGACGATCCGGCTGCGGGCGCGTCGCGCCGGGATCGCGAAGGTCACCGCGAACGGTCCGGCAGTCACCCACGCGGTCGAGCCGGGGATCGGGTGCGCCTGGATCACCGTCACCCTGCTGCCCGGCACGGAATCGCAGGTGGCCGTGGACTATGGCGACGAGGAACTCCCGAAGGTCGAAGCGCCGGGCACGGGCGCGCCCGGCGGCGCGTGCACGGTGCGCATAGACCGCGGCCGCATCGAGGCCGTTCGGACGAGCCGTGACGACATCGTTCGCGCGGACGTGAGCGGTGACGGAGCGAGCTGCCGGATCCCGCTGCCCGCGGAGCCCGGTGTTCCGACCTTCTTCGTGCGGGTCAAGCATCGGGATGTTCAGCTTTGGATGCCAGTGGAGGTGGATGTGCGGCCCGCGGTGCCGGCTGCCGCGGACAAGCCGAAGCGGGCGGACTCCGCCCTGCAAGCGAAGCCGGTGGATCTGGGCAGGCTCCGCAATCAACGCCTGGCGGACCTGCACCGCAATCGCTATGGGCCGAGGATCGAGCCGTTCGCCTGGGCGAAGCGGGACGGCCTGCGCACCGTGCAAGCCAACGGTCGAAGCTGGTGGGAACGCAGCCAAGTCAAGGAGTGGGACACCTCCGCGTTGTCGGCGGCGAAGGGGCGTTTCGTGTCCGACAACGGGATTCCCTTCGACGTGCCGCCGCAGGGGGCGGATGCCGTTTTCACCTCGCAATACACCAACTTCCCGAACCGCGTCGACATCCCGGTCAACCTGCGCGGCCGCAAACTCTGCCTCCTCTTCGCTGCCTCGATCAGCCTCATGCAGAGCCGCATGGAGAACGGGCGCATCACGGTTCTGCTGGAGGACGGGACCCGGCGCACGGTGACGCTGCGCGACCCCGACACGATCGACGACTGGCTCGGCTCCGGGGTGGGCCAGCCGTATCTGCAGGGCGAAGGGCGGCCCCAGTCGCTTGGACGAAACGCGCACGCGGTGCTGCAGGAAATCGACCTCGGCGAAGAGGAGACGATCCGATCGGTGACCCTCGAGACATTCACCAACGAAACGATGATCGGCCTGCTGGGCCTCACGGTCATGCAGGAGAAGGGCAAAGAGGAGTGAGATGAGACCATTGTTTGTCACGTTGGCTCTCATGGCCGGCGCCGGCTCGCTTCACGCGGCCACGGTTGCGGATCTGCGTTGCGAAGGCGTGGCCGCACCCATTGGCATCGACAACGTCCAGCCCCGGTTGAGCTGGCGGATGGAGGACAACCGGTCGAATGGCGAACCGGTCCGGGATCAGCGTCAGACCGCGTACCAGGTTCTCGTCGCGACGTCGCCGGAGGCTCTCGCCTCCGATCGGAGCGACCTCTGGGACAGCGGCCGGGTGACGTCCGATCAAAGCGTGTGGGTTCCGTATGGCGGAAAGCCGCTGCGGCCGGGGGTCCGCTGTCACTGGAAGGTCCGGATCTGGGACAAGGACGGAAAGGTCACCGCCTGGAGCGAGCCGTCGCGCTGGACAATGGGGCTGTTGGAGCCTGAACATTGGGCGGCGGCGTGGATCGCGGCGCCGGCTCCGGCCGCCGAAACGGAATCGCTGGTCGTGAACAAGGCCACCTACCGCACGCTCGATGGCCGCGTGTCCGTGGATGTCACGGCGGCCATGCGGAAGATCGTCGCGGAACGGCGGCTTCCGTACACCGTTCATTTCAAGGATCTCGGCGGCGATCCCGCGCCGAACATCGTCAAGGAACTGGTGGTGGACTACGCCTGGCGCGGACAGCCGGGCGTGGCCCGCGCACTGGATTTCCAACGGCTGGATACGCCCGGCGTCCGCCCCGGCCTGCCGGCGCCGTGGTTCCGCCGCGAGTTCGAACTGTCCGCGAAGCCGGATGCGGCGCAGGTGACCGTGTGCTCGCCCGGCTACGTCGAATTGTACGTCAACGGCGACAAGGTGGGCGGGGATGTGCTGACGCCCGCCGTGTCGGATCTCAAACAGCGGACCTTCTCGATGACTTACGACGTGCGGTCCCATCTCCGCGCGGGCCGGAACTGCATCGGCCTGTGGGCCGGAAACGGATGGGCGGATGTCATCGTCGTTCGCGCCCAGCTCGACGCGGTCGCCGGCGGGGCGCCGGTGGTCGTCGGCACGGATGCGAGTTGGACATCCCGGTTCAGCGGCTACAGCCGCATCGGACAGCGGAAGTGGAACGACTTCGGCGGGGAGCGCCTCGACGCCGCGCTTCACCAGCCGGATTGGTGCAAGGCGGGCTTCGACGACCGCGCGTGGAATCCGGTCGAGATCGCCCCGCCGCCGCCCGGGCGCGTCGTCCGGCAGCCGTGCCCGCCCAACCGCATCGGCGAACGAATCCCCGCGGCCGCGGTCATCGCGCTGGGCGAGGGACGATACGAGATCGATTTCGGGCGGAACCTGACCGGGTGGTTGCGCCTGGAGTCTCGCGCGCTCCAGACCGGACAGGTGGTGCGGCTGCACTTCGCCGACCGCGTCTTTCCGGACATGGTTCACGCCTCGCCCATCGGCAACATCCAAGTCAACCGCGGCAGCGTGGCCGTCTTCCCGCGCGCCGACGGCGGGACCAACGGCTACCAGACCTACCACCAGGTCAGCGAGTTCGTATCGGCCGGCCGCCCGGGGGAGTTCTTTCAACACAAGTTCAACTACGCCGGATTCCGGCACGTCGTCGTCGAAGGATTGCCCGCCGCGCCGCGGAAGGAGGACGCGGCGGCCCTGCTGGTCGAAACTGACCTCGAACCGGCCGGCGCGTTCGAGTGTTCGGACCCGCTGCTGAACCGCATCCACGAGGTCAACCGACGGACGCTGCGGTGTCTCAACCTCGGCGGCTACCCGGTGGACTGTCCGCACCGCGAGCGGATGGGCTACGGCGACGGGCAGGTGTCGCTGGCCGGCATGATGATGAACTTCAACGCCGCGACCTTCTACGGGAAGTGGGCGCAGGACTGGCGGCTGGCGCAGAATGCCCAGGACGGTTCCATGCCCAACATCGCGCCGCCGATCGTGGCCGGAGGCGGCGGCCCGCCGTGGGCCGGCGTCATCGCCGCGCTGCCGTGGCAGCATTACCTGCACTACGGCGACCGCCGGATCCTGGAGGAGAATTACGACGCCGCGCGACGCTACATCGAATATCTCGACGCCCGCTCGTCGAACGACGTCCTGCGGGCGTGGGGCAGCGGATTCGAATTCATCGGCGACTGGGTGCCGCCAAACCGCGGAATGGACACGCAGAACTGGCCGAGCAAGGAGATGGCCGAGTTCTTCTGCAACTGCTACCGCGTCCACCTGTGGCAGCTGGTCGGGCAGATGGCGGCGGCGCTGGGGCGTCCGGAGGAGGCGGCGCGGGCGGAGAAGCGGGCCGCGGACATTCGTTCCGCCGTCCATGCGGCCTTCTACGACGCCGCGAACAAGCGCTACGTGATCGACGAGCAGATCTATTACGCCATGCCGCTGCTGACCGGCGTCACACCCGAACCCGAACGTGCCGCCGTGATGGAGAACCTGGTGCGTTGCCTTGTGAAGAAGAACAACGGCCATCTCGACACCGGTATGTTGGGAACCCTGTTCCTGCTGGAATACCTGAACAAGATCGGACGCGACGACCTCGTGCTCGGCCTCTACCGGAAGAAGGACTACCCCGGCTGGGGCTACATGGTCGAGCAGGGGGCCACCACGCTGTGGGAGCAGTGGAACGGCTACTGGTCGCAGATTCATTCCTGTTTCACATCGGCGGACAATTGGCTTTATCAGGGGCTGGCCGGCATCCGGCCCGATCCCGCCGCGCCGGGATTCAAGAACGTGATCATCAAGCCGGCCGTCGTCGGCGACATCCGGTGGGTGAAGGCGCACCACGACGGCCCGTACGGCCGGATCGCCGTCGAGTGGCGAAACGAGCACGGCGCGTTCGCGATGGACGCCGTCATCCCGCCGAACAGCACCGCCACCATGTTCCTGCCCGACGGCTCCACCGGACAGGTCGGTGCCGGACGCCATCGGTGGACCTGCCGTGAAGAATGAACGACGTGCCGATGACAAGCGTGTGCCGCTCCGCACTGGCGCGCCTGGCCTTGCCCCAATGACCGGATGTTCTATCATCCGTGCCATGCATGGCATTCGATCCGAAGGGGCGGGGATCGTCCGCCTCCTGACCGTGGCGTGCCTGGCCGTCGGCGGCATGGCGGCCGGGGGACTGGCGCAGGCGGCCGAGGCGCCGGGCGCCTCGTCTCCGCACGACTACCGCTTCGAGCGGACCATCTCGCGCGCGGTGCTGGAGAACTACCTGTCGCGGGCGATCACGATGGAGGGGATGCTGAACGGGCGCGGCGATCTCGATGACCACATCCGCATGGTGAAGGCGATCGGCGCCAAGTTCATCGGGCGGAGCCTCTGCCTCTGGGGACGCGAGTCCGCCTTGCTGCGCAATCTCCAGCGGGCGCGGGAGCAGTCCCCGCGCGTCCTCGCGGCCGATCCGGACCTGATCCTGCAGGCCTGCATCTTCGAGATCGTCACCACGGAAGTGGAGCAGGTTCCCGTGCCGGATTGGGCCTTCACCGCCCTGGGGCAGCCGGTGGAGAGGCGCGCCTTCCGCTACAGCGACATGCTCTATCCCGACGGGAGGTTCAAGGACCACTGGCGTCCGGGGCAGTCGGTCCCGGACGTCAGCCGGCCGGAGACGCAGCTCTGGTTCTACTTTCTCGCGGCGTCCTTCATCGATGCCGGCTTCGAGGCGATCCACTTCGGGCAGACGGAACTGATGAACCGGAACGATCGGGCGCTGGACCACTACGCCCGCGTGCTGGCGCTCATCCGGTCTTACGCGGCGCAGCGCGCCCGCCGCCACACGGTGCTTTGCGATTCCCATGTCCCCAGCGGCGGTCTGGTGCGCAACGGCGAGCTGCTGATGGACTTCCATTCCTTCCCCCTGCGGATCATGGAGGTCCCCGAGCGGCCGCAGGAGGCGATTCTGAAGGCCGGCTTCTCCGACGGCCTCTACGGGCGGAGCAAGGGGGGACGGACATTCAGCGGGTGGACCTGCGACCATCTGCCGTACCTGGTCGAAATCGACAACTGGGGCGTGAGTACGACGCCGGGCCGGGCCGGCGCGGGGGGCATCTGGATTTGGGGCTACGACGAGATCACCTGGTTCGCGAACCAGCCCGAGGCCTACCGCAACGAATGGCTGCGCTACGCGTGGGACTGGGTGCGGCGAACCGACACGAACGCCTTCCTGCAGATGCCCGGCAGCCGCACGCTCGCGCACCCGGCGGGCGGCCGCCGGTGGTACTACGCGAATCGGCCGGGTCCGTCCGTGCCCGACGGCTTCAACCAGGAGGACGCCATCCGCGCCATCTGGGCCGCGGATGAGAAGCGGTCGGGCGCCCGGCTTGACCTGCTGTTCCATCGCGGCGCGGATGGCGTGGCGCGTCGGGTCGAGACCGCCGGAGACTGGGGCCAGCGGCGGGAGAGCATCCTGACCGCCATGCAACTGGTCATGGGTCCGCTGCCCCAGGGCTCGCGCGAGACGCCGCCCGACATGCGCGTCGTGGAGGAGAAGCAGTCCGCGAACTTCGTCCGGCGGAAGATCACGTTCGCGGCAGAGCCGGACGACCGCGTTCCCGCCTGGCTGCTGATTCCGACGCGGGTCCCGGGCAAGGCGCCGGCGATGCTCTGCCTGCACCAGACCTCGCCGGAAGGCAAGGACGAGCCGGCCGGGCTGGGCCGCAGGACGAACGCCTGTCATGCGCTGGAGCTGGCGGAGCGCGGCTACGTGACGCTCGCCCCGGACTACCCGAACTTCGGGGACTACAAGCTGGACGTGTACGCGCGGGGCTACGCGAGCGCGACGATGAAGGGCGTCTGGAATCACCTGCGGGCGGTCGACCTCCTGCGGTCCCTTCCGCAGGTCGACGGCGGGCGCATCGGCGTCATCGGGCATTCGCTCGGCGGGCACAACGCGCTGTTCGTCGCCGCCTTCGACCCGCGCCTGAAGGCCGTCGTCACCAGCTGCGGCTTCAACTCCTTCTTCACCTACGCGGGCGGCGACCTCGCCGGCTGGAGCCACGCGGGGTACATGCCGCGCATCGCGAGCGTGTACGGAAAGGACCCGCGGCGGATGCCCTTCGATTTCACGGAGGTGCTCGCGGCGGTCGCGCCCCGCGCCGTGTTCATCAGCGCGCCACTCAAGGATGACAACTTCCCCGTCCACGGTGTCAGGGACTGCGTCGTCGCCGCCGGGCCGGTCTATGCGCTGCTCGGCGCGGCGGACCGCCTGGCGGTCCGGCATCCCGACTGCGGCCATGACTTCCCGCAGGCCGTCCGGCAGGAGGCCTACGAGTGGCTGGATCGGCAGCTGAAGTGAAGCGGCGCGGCCCCGTCTGGTGACGCGGTGTCGCCCCTGGGGACGCGGACAGTCCATGAGGGTCCGGTGCCCTCCCCGCGGTCCGAATGGGACGCCGTCCGTACCGCGGGCAATCCTGCCCGCGTTGGCGGACAGGCCGGGGTGCGGGTCGCGCGCAGGATTGCGCGCGGTACGGCTCCTGGCGGAGATGAGTGCGAATCGACGGTTGTCGCCCATGGACCATTCGCGCTAAGATCTCCCGCCATGACCATCGCCGATGTCGCGCAGTACAGAAAGGACCAGCCGATATGAAATCGAACTCGGACGGACACCTCTCGATCACAGGCTCCTCGCGCCGCGCGTTCCTGAAACAGACGCTCGCGGCTTCCGCCTTCCCCTTCATCGCCCGCGCGGCGTCGACCGCGCCGAGCGATCGGATCAATGTCGCCTGCTGCGGCATCGGCAACCGCGGGGCGGACGTGGTCAACGGCCTCCAAGGCACGGGCCTGTGCAACGTCGTCGCCCTGTGCGACACGGACATCGAGGCCAAGCACACCGAGGGCATCCTCAAGAAGTTCCCGGGCGTGCCGCGGTTCCGCGACTTCCGCCAGATGTTCGACAAGATGGGCAACCAGTTCGACGCCGTCTCGGCCGGCACTCCCGACCACTCGCATTTCCCCATCTGCATGCTCGCAATGGGCATGGGCAAGCACGTGTACGTCGAGAAACCGATGGCTTCCACTTTCCAGCAGATCGACCTGATGATGCAGGCCGAGAAGAAGAACAAGGTGGCCGCGCAGATGGGCAACCAGGGCCACTCCGAGGGCAACTACTTCCAGTTCAAGGCGTGGGCCGAGGCGGGCATCATCCGCAACGTCCGCAAGGTCGTCGGCCACATGAACGGCAGCCGGCGCTGGCACAAGTGGAACGGCAAGGTGTCGGGCCTGCCCCCGGCGCAGCCGGTTCCGGCCACGCTCGACTGGGACACGTGGCTCGCGCAGGTGCCCTTCCACGAGTACAACAAGGACTACATGAACGGCGACTGGCGCTGCTGGTACGACTTCGGCAACGGCGCGCTGGGCGACTGGGGCGCGCACATCCTCGACACCGCCCACGAGTTCCTGAAGCTCGGCCTGCCGCACGAGGTCGGCGCGATCAAGCTCGAGGGACACAATCCGTTCGTCTTCCCGATGGCCTCGACCCTCTCCTTCAAGTTCTCCGCGCGCGGCGCGGGCCTGCCGGCCTGCGAGGTCCTCTGGTACGACGGCACGAAGAACTTCCCCGAGCTGCCGCCGGGCTTCGGCAAGTCCGTGGTCACCGAGGGCGTGCCGCCTCCGGGCGGCGGCGCCTCCGCGGTCAGTTCCCTGGGACCCGGCAAGGAGATCTACAGCGACGACCTGATCTTCAAGGGCGGGTCGCACGGCTCCACCCTGTCGATCATCCCCGAGTCCAAGGCCAAGGAAATGGCCGCCAAGCTGCCGGAGGTGCCCAAGAGTCCCTCCAACCACTTCAAGAACTTCCTCCTCGCCTGCAAGGGCCAGGAGACGTGCCGCTCGTCCTTCGCGGTGGCCGGACCGCTTTGTCAGATGATGGCGCTCGGGATCATCGCGCAGCGTCTGAACGCGGCGAAGCTGGTCTTCGATCCCGCCACGAAGCAGATCACGAACGACAAGGTCGCCAACGGGCTGCTCGTCGGCCCGCCGCCGCGCAAGGGCTGGGAGCAGTTCTACAAGGTGTAGATCGCTCGGAGCGGCCGCGCGAGGGCGATCTCATGTCGGTCCGAGAGGGGGCAGGTGACATGAGCAGTCCGGGTGCGGTGTTGGGGAAAGTGGTTCATGCGGGCGAATGGATGGAGAAGGCGCTGGTGCGCCTCAGTTCGATTCGTTCCGTGAGTGGTTCCTTCAAGTACCACCACGTCAAGGGTCCGCAATTCCATACGATTGATGCGTGGAGCGACGCCCAAGGGTGCTTCGCCCTGCCGTTCGTATGGGAAGGATATCAACTGGGCGAGGCCGTGGACCAACTCAGGTACGTTGTCGAGATTGCGGGTCCGCGTCTACCCGGTCTTCCCATCAAGAAAGTGGACGGCGTCTTCAAGTGGCGGGTGCGCTGGGATGCGGTCGCCAACGCTGACGCCAAGGGGCTTACGATGCTGGGCGTCGATGCGTGGCAGGTGCTCCGCCGCGTGAAGCTGCCGTCCATGTTCACCGGAATCGCGACGGTGACGCCGTCGGCCGATCTCTACGGTCTCTTGGGATACACACTCGTGTACCTCTGAGTGTGCTTGCGACTCGGGGAGCGGTGTGCCGGGCTTGTGTGCGTTGGACAGAGGGGCCGGAGAAGAACGTCGGGATTGGCGTTAGCGCGGATGTCGGGGCCGCGCGGCGCTGGAGATGCGACCATGAGTGCGATCTATGGAATCAACCGTCGGGCCTTCCTGGGCACCGCCGCCGCGGCCGCCGCCGCGACTCTGGTCCCGCGCTCCGTCCGGGCCGGCGCCAGGCCCGTGCCGGCGGACCGGCCGGTCCGCATCGGCTACGTCGGCTGCGGGACGCAGGGCTTCCGGCAGCTGATGCCGGCCCTGGAGCATCCCGACGTGCGTATCGTCGCGGTCTGCGACCCGATGCGGCGCAGCGACGACTATCCCGATTACGGCGACGATGAGCTGAACAAGAAAGTCCGCAAGTTCCTGAATGATCCCCAATGGGCCGCGGGCGCCCGCGGGGCCCTCTGCGGACGCGAGCCGGGGCAGGAGATCGTCCGGCGCCACTATGCCGCGCGCGCGGGGGCGGGAGCGGCGGGCGAATGCCGCGCCTATGCCGACGTGCGGGAGATGCTGGAGCGCGAGAAGGATCTCGACGCCGTCTACATCATGACGCCGGACCATCTGCACGCTGTCATCGCCGTCCGCGCGATGCGGCGCGGCCTGCACGTCATCACGCACAAGCCGATCTCCAACGTGCTGAACGAGGTCCGGGTCGCCCGCGACGTGGCGCGCGAGACCGGCGCGGCGACGCAGTTGTTCTGCGCGGCGGGGAGCGCCGCGGGACCGACCCTGCGCGAACGGATCGAGGGCGGGGCGATCGGACCGGTGCGCGAGGTGTACAACTGGTCGACGCGCCCCTTCTGGCCTCAGGGGATGACCGAGCCGCCGCCCGGGACCCCGCCCGTGCCGGAGGGCTTCGACTGGGACCTGTGGGTCGGACCCGCCGCGGCGCGCCCGTACCATCCGGCCTGGGCGCACACCGTCTTCCGCGGCTGGATCGATTTCGGCTCCGGGTCGCTGGGCGACATGGGACATTACAGCTTCCACCAGATCTTCGAGGCGCTCCAATTGGGCTCGCCCCTGACGGTCGAGGCGGCCCGGAGCGAGTACTGGAAGATCGACGGCTACCAATGGAAGAAGCAGCCCAACAGCATCGCCTATCCACAGGCGTCCATGATCCGCTGGGAATTCCCCGCCCGCCGCGACCTGCCCCCGGTTGCGCTGCACTGGTACGATGGCGGATTGCGGCCTCCGATGCCGCCGGAGCTGGACGCCGATGCGGCGGACATGCCGGCCGAGGGCATCCTTTTCGTGGGCGAACGGGGCAAGCTCCTGGCCGACTTCATGGGCGACCATCCCCGTCTCATCCCGCGGGCGCGGATGCGCGAAGCCGCGCCGCCCGCGCAGAAGTGGCCGCGCCCGGCGTCGGAACTCGACCAGTTTGTCCGCGCCTGCCGCGGCGGGCCGCCCTCGGACGCCAGCTTCGAGAACGCGTATCCCTATGCCGAGACCATCCTGCTGGGCAACATCGCTCTGCGGGTGGGCAGGAAGCTGAAATGGAACAGCGAGCGCGCGGAATTCACCAACTCGGAGGAAGCCAACCGCCTGCGGTCCCGCGTGAACCGGGCCGGTTGGGAGATCTGATCGCCGCCGCGGAAGGAGACCGTCCGGATGAAACATGCGCTGAAGGTTCTGTGCCTCGCCGCGTGGCTGCTGCCGCTCCCCGGCATCGCGGCGACGCCTTCCGCTCCGGCCCAGCCGGCGCCGGCCAGACCCGCCTCCGCGGCCGCGTCGGCGGGCAACTTCGCCCGCCTCCTCGGCAACTCGCTCGCCGAGGCGGTCGACAAGGCGATGCCCAGCGTCGTCGTGATCCAGTGCCTGCGGTTCGTGGAGCGGGCGGTCGTCGACCCGACCACCAAGGAGCTGAAGACGATCAGCGGCCGGGTGCCCGCGCTCGGCTCGGGGAGCATCATCAGCCCCGAGGGCCACGTGCTGACCAGCAATCACGTGGTGGAAGGCAAGAAGGTGGAAATCCGCGTCGTGACCGGTGATGGCCAGGAATACCCGGCCAAGATCGTCGGCCAGGATCCGAAGACCGACCTGGCGGTGCTGAAGGTAGAGACCCCCGCGGGCGCGACCTTCCCGGTCATGGAAGTCTTCGATTCCGACCAGCTTCGCATCGGCGAAATCGTCATCGCCCTCGGCGCGCCGCTTGGTCTCGACCGCTCCGCCACGTTCGGTATCGTAAGCCAGAAGGAGCGCGAGAGCGGGCAATTCGAGTACGAGCAGTTCCTGCAGACGGATGCCTCCATCAACCCGGGCACCAGCGGCGGGCCGGTGGTCAACGCGGAGGGGCGGATGGTGGGCGTGAGCGCCATGATCCAGACCACCGGCGAGGGGGCGGGCAACATCGGCATCGGATTCGTCGTGCCTTCCACGATGGCCATGAAGGTCGCGAAGACGCTCATGACCCACGGCCAGATGGTCCGCTCCTACATCGGCATCGCGCCGGACCAGGTCGATCCGGAGAAGACCTCGCTGCCGGAGGGCGTGACCGAGGCGGTGGTCGTGAAGATGGTCAGCCCCGGCTCTCCCGCGGAGAGGGCGGGCATTCAGGCGGGCGACCTCGTCTTGATGGTCGACGACCACCCGACGCCGACGGTGCACGAGATCAAGAAATTCATGCACACGCACGAACCCGGCGACAAGGTGAAGTTCGAGATCTTCCGCAACGGGGCGAAACAGACCATCGAGGTGACCGCGGAGCAGTCCAAGAAGCCGTAGCGCATCCCCGACGCGCACGCCGTACAGATGGCACCGTCTGCCGGCTCGCGAACATGGCGGATTCCAAGGCTGGGAACGCCGCGCCTGCGCAATGTCCAAAGTCCGGACACGACCCCGCCACAGACGGAAACCGACCCCGATTCGATCGCGCCATCCGGCGCTCAATCATCTCATCCGCCAACGACCAAGCTCAGCGATGCCGGCGACCCGTGACGCGCGAATGGGCGCCCGCGTTCGGTGAAGCGCCCTTCTCCTGCATTCCGCCGTATGACACTCACAAACCTCGTTGCGCTGATCGGACGGTGCGCAATGAGCTTCCCGTCGTACAGGATGCAGCACACGCCATAGGGCGTTGGAAGCTCCCCCGACGCCTCTGCGCTCTCGACGCGAACCCCATCGCCCGGCCACAACCGCGCGGTCACTGACGTTGGGTTACGGCTCACCGGCCTCGCGCAGGTGCTATTCCCCCGCCGTGGATTCCGTCGGGGGCAGGCGCGCCTCGATCGTGAAGGTCGTGTTGCTGGGAGGTTCGGTGCGGATGTCGAGCCGCATCGCCGATTCCGACGGTGGCGCCGCACGCTCGACACCCCCCGTCGGGCCCGCCGGCGGGCGCTCCCCGCTCTGCGGGCAGCATCCCGGCACCAGCGCGGCCAGGATCAGGACCCCGAGGCGCTTCATAGCTGGACGTAGCAGCACTCGTGGGCGCCGATCGCGTCGGCGATCTGCCGCACGACCGTCGTGGGAACCTGCTGGTTGACCTTGAGGATCGCGATGGAGTCCACGCCCTTGGAATCGTGCGGATTGCGCATGTCGTCGATGTTGACCGCCGCCGCGGCCAGCGCGGCGCCGATCTGCCCGATCACGCCCGGGCGGTCGCGGTACGTGAACGCGACGATGTGCCCCCTGGGCTCGAAGTACAGCTTGTCGAAGTCGTTGATGCGGGCGACCATCAGGTTGCCCTCGGCCACCGTGCCCCGGACGCTCGCGCGTCGCAGCGCCCCGCCGTCGAGCTCGACGATCAGGTCCACCGTGATGGAATTGCGGTACCCCTTGCGGTCGTCGGTCTCGCGGTTCTTGATCTCGACGCCGCGTTCCTTGAGCAGCTTCTTCGCCGCGCCCGCATCCATCGAGCGGTCGAAGGTGTCGTCCAGCGCGGCCACGATCGGCACCAGCAGCCAGTCGGCGAAAGGCTTCAGCGTTCCATAGAAACTCGTCTCGATGAGCTTCAACGGGCACTCGCGGCCGACCACCGCGCGGCAGAGGCGCGAGAGCGTGTAGGCGAGGTCGGCGAACGCGCGGTCGAGCCCTTCGGGGATGTCGCGGTTGACGATGTAGCTGGTGATGCCCTTGTCGTCGAACTCGATCAGTTCCTCCGCGGACCGCCGGGCCGCGTTGTAGTTCGCCTCGAACGTGCTGGCCCCGAGGTGCGGCACCATGACGTCGGCGATGTCGGCGCAGCTCTTCGGCCCCGCTTCGTCCTTGGGATACACGTCGTTCAGGAACCGCAGCTTCTTCTCGGCCTTCACGGCGCGCAGGTCGTTCTCCACGATCACGCCGGCGCGGGCGCAGTTGACCAGCGTCGCGCCGGTCTTCATGCGGCCGAGCAGGGCCGCATTGATCAATCCCTTGGTGTCCGCGTTTTCGGGGATGTGCAGGGTGACGTAATCGCTCTCCGCGAAGAGGGTCGGGAGGTCGACCATCGCCACGCCCATCTCGTCGGCGCGGTCCTTCGACAGGAACGGATCGTACCCGAGCAGCTTGACGTCGAATCCGTTCAGGCGCTTGGCGACCAGCGCGCCGATGGCGCCGAGGCCGACGATGCCGACCGTCTTGCCCGTGATCTCGCGGCCCATGAAGGCCTTCTTCTCCCACTCGCCCTGGCGGCAGGAGCCGTCGGCCTTCACCACGTGGCGGGCGTCCGCGAGCATCAGCGCGATCACCTCCTCGGCCACCGCGTTGGCGTTGGCGCCGGGGGTGTTCATGACGTCGACGCCCTTCTTGCGGGCGTGCCGGATGTCGATGGTGTTCACGCCCGACCCGGCGCGCATGACGACTTTCAGGGAGGGGAGGGCATCGATGAGTTGCGACGTGACCTTCTCGCTCCGCACGATCAGCGCATAGGCGTCCGGATGGGCGGCGGCCAGCGCCTCGATCGGCGTCTTGTCGTCCTGCACCACCGTGTAGCCGCCGTGCGCCTTCAGGATCTCGGCGGCCACTTTGTCCAGCTTCGTCGGTATCAACACCTTCTTCATGCGACTCCCTCCCACGCCCGTACACGGGCGTTGCGCCGTTCTTTTGCCAGTCTTCGACCGGCGATGCGAGCCAAAACTGCGCTGCCCCCGGCGGGCGGATTCCGCGAAAACGCCCTGCGCGCCGTTCAAGGGCCGGCGGCCGGCGTCGGTCGGACCGCCGGCGGGGGCAGCGCCCACGTGTGGAGCCGGAATTCCCGCGTCTTTTCCTCGCAGGCGAACTCGCGCCCCCGGGCGCTATGGATCACCTGGCGCGACGTCCATCGGGGCGCGATCCAGTCCGGCGCGGCCGCGACCAGACCGCCCGGGAACACGTCGAGCCCGCGCCGGCCGGAGGTCAGGATGCGAAGGCGTCCCCCGTCTCGCTCCGCCTCGCGCTGGAGAATCGCGAGGGCGCGCTCCAGGCGGTCCGGCTGCCGCTCCTCGCAGAAGGGCGCGCCATTGACGGCCCGGAGGCCGCCGATGAACCGAAGCGGGGTGGACCAGCGGAAGTGATCGCAGAGGATGACGTCGCCGGGCGCGGTGCGCGCGACCACCTCCGCCAGCTGTGCGGACAGTCCGTCGAAGTCCGAACACCGGGCGGCATGCCGCGCGATCGGTGACTGCCCGGTGGCGATGGCGGTGACGAACACGACCGCCGCGCCCTGTCCCCAGGCCGGCTGTTCGCGGAAGATGCGGACGATGGCGCCGGTCGCGACCCCGCCGAGCAGGGCGAGCAGCGGGGCGGTGAATTCCAGGAACCTTCGCGCGCCCCACGGCTGGAGTTCCATGATCTCCGGCCGGTAGACGGTGATCGCCGTTGCCGCCAGCAGGAACGCGGCCCATATCCGCAGGGGACGCGCCGCGTCCTCCCGCCGGAGGATGGCCGGCAGGCCCATCACGGCGCCGAAGACGGCGGCCGGCCCGGCGAAATGCCAGATCACTCCGGAACTCCAGCGGGTCTGAAACATGAAATCGGGACGGTTGCGGAGAAAGGCCATCCCGATCAACGCCGCCAGGCCGGCGGCCAGCGCCGGTATCACCGCGGCATCGGCCAGGCGCCGGAGCCGCTCCCGCCATGAGGGGCGGCGGCCGGCGAGGTCCAGAGCCAGGGCGGCGGCCACCAGGGCCACGGGCCATCCCACCAGCCCCGCCATGACCGGTTGGAACCTCGCAAACGCCGCCGTGTTCGTGGCGGCGTCGACCCACCCGCCGGCCGCGAGGGCGGCGGCCTGGAGCAGCCGCGCGCCGACGACGGCGCGCCGGTGTGGCGTCTCGAGATCGAGCCAGGCCAGCGCCCCGACCAGAAGCGCCCCGAAAGGAAGGAACGAGAAACGGTTGACGACGGCCAGGAGGAGCAAAAGGGCGATCGCCGCCGCGCCGGCGGGCCGATGCCGTTCAGGCAGGAACCAGCCCACGCCGCAGAGCAGCCACAACTGGAGCATCTCGGACGTCGGGATGCGCAGGTGGTAGATCCAGAGAGGCTGCAGCAGCATGAGGAGAGCACCGGCGGCGACGGCATTCCGGCCCGCCCCCAGCCGCGCGAGCATGAAGGGGAAGAGAAACAGCGCCAGGAATCCGGCCGCGTAACTGGCCCGAAGCGCCGACCGAAGGCCGCCGCAGTGATCGAGGAGGGCGATGAAGGCGGGCGTCAGCCGGAAGAAGAGGGGCTGAAAACTCCGCGTATGCGGATCCACCGACGCCCCCGGCATGACCTCGGGCTGCCCCTTGTAGATCGTGGTGAAGAGGGCCAGCTCCTCGGCGGACAGACGCGAGTAGAGCGGATCAGGCGGATTGGACAACGAACCGGACCGGCTGATGACCAGTCCCTCGTTGACGTAGATGCCCGGATCCCAGCCGCCCGCGATCCACTCGCCCCGTCGAGCGGGCAGGAAGGCCGCCGCCGCCAGGGCGAACACCGACAAGAGGACCGCCAGCGCCGGTCCGACAGGCCGGACGGCGGCTGGCTCGCGTCTGGAGGCCCACACGAGTCCGACCACGGTCAGACCGCCAGCCAGCCACCACTCCGGGGCCGGCCGCAGCATCCCGCCGGCCGCGAGTCCGAGCGTGGAGAGCAGGGCGACGATCATCCCGAGGAGAACGGACCGGGGCGCCTCCTCGGCGAGGGCCGCCCGACCCCACAACGCGCGGCTCCATGCCCAGCCCGGCGCCGCGATGCGCAGGGCGAACAGCGCGGCGCCCCACAGGGGGCTGGCGTCGTTGACCGTGGGAAACGCATTCATGAACGGCGATTGCCGCCCAGTATACTCATCTGCGACGGGAAGCAAACGCCGATCGCGACCGCGAATCGTGTTGCGGCACGGGCGCGGGGGTTCGTATGCTCCACCGCGAATCCGACCGCGGACCGAAAGGCGAGAACGCACTGAACACGGAATCAGCCATCACGGCGGTGG
Source organism: uncultured Verrucomicrobiota bacterium (assembly GCA_964610105.1). GTDB lineage: Bacteria > Verrucomicrobiota > Kiritimatiellia > PWTM01 > PWTM01 > CAZSUU01. The sequence goes on from CAZSUU010000011.1 coordinate 114,809, forward strand.
TGCTCGGGTGGAACCATGCCGGCGACACGATCGAGTGCTGTCGCAGTCTGCTGAGGAGCGAGGGCGTCGGGCTCCGGCTCCTGTACGTCGACAACGGCAGCCGGGAGGAAGAGGTGCGCGCGGTGCTCGACGGCGTGCCCGAGGCGGAGGTGGTCCGCCACGAGCAGAACGTGGGCGTTTCGCGCGGCTTCAATGCCGGCCTCGCGCGCGCCCTCCAGGCCGGGGCGGAGTTCGTGTTCATGGCGAACAACGACACGCTCTTCCAGCCCGACGCGCTGCGCAGGCTGCTGGACGCCGCGCGGGAGCATCCGGAGGCGGGCATCCTGGTGCCGAAGATTTATCACCACGAGCCCCCCGATGTCCTCTGGTCGGCCGGATCGCGCTTCCGCCGGTTCCCTCCGGTGATCGTGATGAACAGGACGCCCGGCCCCGACGACGGCCGGCACGACCGCCGAACGGAGCTGGAGTTCACGACGCTCTGCACCGTGCTGGTGCGCGGAGAGGCGCTGAAGCGAAGCGGCCTGATGAATCCCAACTTCCTCTTCTACTGCGAGGACTACGACCTGGCCCTGCGCGTCCGCGAGGCCGGTTTCACGATCCGGCTGGTGCCCGGGGCCAGGACCTGTCACAAGGTGGAACGGGTCACGCGGGTGGGTCGCGCCAGCCCGCTGTTCTGGAGCAACGGCGGCCGCAGCGAGGCCGTCTTCGCGCGGCTTCACAGGCGTCACCCCTGGCTTGCCGGGCCGGTCCATGCGGCCTATGTCGCGGCCCGCGCCTTCTACGAGGGCGGATGGGACGCCGGCCGTCTCTTCCTGCAGGGCTGGCGCGAAGGGCGGCGTGCGGATCTGTGGCCCGTTCCGGACTGGAAAGACGGACCGTTCGATCCCGTGGTGGTCGTGCGTGAAGGGCCCGGCGCGGCGGCGCCGCGGCCGGAAGCGGAACGTGGGGAGGGCGGGGCGTGAAGGCTGGCATGGCGGGGATGGGAGCGGTGGCCGCGGTCCTGGCGGTCCTGCTGGTGGGACTCGTTGTCCTGATGGTCCAGGCGGCATTCCTCAAACTGGGCGCCCGCATTGCCGGAATCGAGAAACGGTCGTTCGGACGAATGCTGCTGACGGCGCTTCTGGGCTCGCTGGCGGGCGCGATCCTGGGGGCGGTGCTGTCGCCGATCCCCGTGGCGGGGGCGGCGCTCGGGTTCGCCGGCGGCTTCGTCGGGATGGCGCTGGTCCTCATGACCGTGTCCGACACCGGATTTGGGAAGGCGCTCGGCGCCACGGTCATCGGCTGGCTGCTCAGCCTCCTCGTCTTTGGCGCGATCGCGGTGTTGCTGGTGCTCGTCTTCGGCTCAAGTCTGGCGCCCGCCTGAACGGGCGAAGCCCGCTCCGTTCGCGGCCCAACGGCGCTGGCGCCCCTCGTGCATGGCCGCGGCCGCGTACCCCGGGTGCTCGCGCTCGCTGGACGAGGCGGGCCGGAATATACCATTTCGATGATACGATCGTATCATCGAAATGGTATATCTGGAGTTTGGTTCAGCCTCGGGTCATGCGATAGCGTAGAACAAGGCGTTCGGGA